>CAMZBI010000006.1 GCA_947304585.1 uncultured Clostridia bacterium
TGGCTTCAATCAGAGGAATCGTCAACGGAATAGTGTTTCAAAACGATGAAACAGGCTACAGAGTCATTGACCTTGAGTGCGAGGACGGCCGCTATGAGACTGTGACCGGAATCATGCCTCCTGTTTTCACCGGGGAGGTCATCGAAGCTGAGGGAGAGTGGAATGACCATTCGAATTACGGCCGGCAGTTTAAGAGTTCATCTGTTGTTGTGAGGCTTCCTTCGTCGGAGGAGGGCATGCGGTCCTTCCTTTCGTCAGGCCTGATTCCGGGCATTGGCCCGGCTCTTGCCGCAAGGATCGTGATGGCCTTTGGCGACAGGACCTTTGACGTTATTGCCGACAATCCGGAGGCCCTTGAAAGAGTCCAGGGAATAACCCTAAAAAAGATCAGAAAGATCAAAAACGCCTTTGACGCCCACAGGGAGAGCAGCGACACGGTGATGTTTTTTGCCGGGTTTGGCGTTGGCACGGGTGTGGCGATGGACGCCTACAGGCACTTTGGCGACGGGGCAAGGGAAATCGTTACGGAGAACCCTTATTCGATAATCGGTGCAGTTTCGGGATACGGTTTTGGGACTGCGGACAGGATAGCGCTGCAGCTGGGATTTGCCCATGACTGTCCCGAGAGAGTGAGAGCCTATGTGCTGCATATTCTTTCCGCTTCCTACGGAGACGGTCACGTTTTCCTTTTCGCAGAGGATATCAAAGAGGAACTTAGAAGGGCTGTCGGGACCGGGGACAATGACTTTGCGGAGGCCCTCAGATACCTTGAAGACGGTGAACTCATCGTTCGCCAAACCGTTGCAAGGCCTTCTGGCAGCAGCGAGGCGGTATACCTCAGAGACCTTTACGAGGCGGAGCGCGGCATTGAGGAAAAACTCAAAATACTCAGTTCGGTACCCCACGGCGACGGATCGAACCGGGAAGACAAAGTGCTGAAGGCCTTTGAAAAAGAGAACGGCCTGAAACTGGACGAAGAACAGAAAAGGGCGGTGCTTTCGGCATCCCGAAATGGTGTCACTGTGATTACAGGAGGTCCCGGAACCGGTAAAACAACGATAATTAAAGCTCTTATCAGGATACTGGGGGACAAGGGGGTCAAAACCGTTCTCTGCGCACCCACGGGGAGAGCCGCCAAGAGAATGGCCACCGCCTGCGGCGAGGAGGCAAAGACCATCCACAGACTGCTGGAGCCGGATTTCAAGAACATGGCGCCGGAGTCAGGGGAACTGTCCGACGAACGGGAGATCAGGTTTAAGAGAAACGCCCAGAATCCTCTGGAGGCGGACTGTGTGATCGTTGACGAGATGTCGATGGTGGACACGCTTTTGATGCACTGCCTGCTCAGCGCAATGAAGTGGGGCTCCATGTTGGTCCTTGTCGGCGACAATAATCAGTTGCCGTCGGTGGGACCGGGGCGGGTGCTGCGGGATATCATTGGCTCGGGACTTTTTGACACCATCAGACTTGAGAACATTTACCGGCAGAATCCGGACAGCTTGATATCATATAACGCCTACCTTGTGAATAACGGAAAAATGCCGGAAATGAACAGGGAAAAGGGCGATTTCTTCCGCATGAGCGTAAGAGGCAGCGACGACTGTGTCGAACTGCTCAAATCTCTGGTCTCAAAACGTTTGCCTGATGCCTATGGAATCGACCCATTTACGGACATACAGGTGATCACGCCAAACAGGAAGGGCAGGTGCGGCAGCCAGGCCCTCAGCTCAGAGATCCAGGCCATCCTGAATCCGCCGCCCGAAAGAGGAAAGGCTCCGGAAATCAAAAGTCAAGGCGAAACGTTCAGGGTTGGCGACAGGGTGATGCACACAAAGAACGACTACGAGCTCGAGTGGGTGGATTACGACGACCCCGCTGTGGACGGCCAGGGAGTCTTCAACGGCGAGATGGGCAGGATCGAGGAGATCGACACCGCAAGGCATTACGTGTACGTCCTGTTCTCGGACAACCACTACGTCTGCTACGACCGGCAGAACATGAACGAGCTTGAACTCTGCTATGCGATAACGGTCCACAAGAGCCAGGGCAGTGAGTTTGACTACTGCATTATACCCATCTGCAACGTCACCCAGACTCTTATGACCAGAAACCTTCTCTACACCGCCATAACGCGTGCGAAAAAGATGGCTGTGATTCTAGGAAGTCCGGAGGACCTGGCGCTGATGATCGCCAATAACAAGGAAGTCCGGCGCAACACGACCCTTTTCAAAAACAACAAAATCGACTGGTGACATATGATAGTTTTTCAGACCGCACTGTTCACTGAGGCAGAGTTTTTAATTGACCATTACAGGCTAAAAGAGATCAAAGCCGGGAACCTTCCCGTAAGGCTTTTTTCTTTGGATGCCCGGGATGTTGCGGTTATAGTCACGGGAACCGGAGCGGTCAACGCCTGTGCGGGTGTGGCCTCCTGCCTGACCTTCCTGAACGTTTCCAAGGGGGACGTTTTTGTCAATTTCGGAATGGCGGGTGCTCTTTGGGGCAAAAACTTCAGCGAACAGCTCAGACCCGGGGACGTGGTGAGATGCGCCAAAAGCACCCTTGGCGGCGAAGAAAAGAGGCCTTTTTATCCCGATATCATATTCGGCAGGGCGGAAAACCTTGCGGAGATAATTACTGTGAAAGATCCTTTTTCACTCCCTGAAGAGACTGTGCCCGGTCAGACGGTGCCAAGGGCTGTCGACATGGAGCTTTACTACGCCTTTTCATCCGCCAATATGTTCCTGGGCCCCGAGTCCCTGTCCTCCTTCAAGGTGATCTCGGACTATGCGGAGGAGACTGCAAAAAACGGCGGAAAGATCGACAAAGCTTTTTCTGCAAAACTGATAAAAGAAGCGGCTCCCGTGGTTGTTGAAGAGGCTGAAATGATCCACGCGGATGCACAGAAAGCCTTGAACAATTCCGGAAGAGCGCTCCTGGGCGATCTTAAGGAACTGTATGAGAAGGTGTGCGAAAGGCTTTCACTCTCTTTTTCAAGCCGCGGCATTCTGCTGAGGCGGATAACTAGAGACAAACTCAGCGGAAGATCCGATCGTGAGAAATTGGAAGCCATTCTGGCCATTCCCGACGAAAGTCTTCCCAAGGACAAAAAAAGCCGGGAGAGGATACTTTCGACCGCCTTCGGTGCAGAATGGGGGTGGGGCACGGATGATTGACATCGTTTATGTCGAAAAAGACGCTCTGGACATCCCTTTTACGAAGCAGGTGCTACCCAAACTTCCACGGGCCCGGGTGATAGTGATCGACCGGTGGGAAGACGTGTTCTACAGGAAGAAACAGAACTACGCTCTTCAGATGAAAAACCGCAAGCTCATCATTGGCGTAAACCGCGAGAACTTTGTCATGAAGGGCTCGGACAACTGCCAAAGCGCCGGCTCCGAGGCCTTCTATTACTGCTCTTTTGCGAAAAACTGCATCGGCGGCTGCGATTACTGCTATCTCCGGGGGATGCTGCGCAGCGGCTATCTCCTGGCCTTTGCCAATATGCAGGACTGCTTTGAAGAGGTCCGTGAAATCGCGGAAAAAGAGGGAAAAACACTGATTGCTCTGTCCTACGACAACGACGTCTATGCCCTTGAAGGCCTTTTCGGCTACGTGGGAATGTGGGCGGATCTTGCGCGGTCGGAAGAACGTCCGGGGCTGACTTTTGAGATCAGGACGAAGTGCGGGACCAAAATTTTTATTGACAAAGCGGCTCCTGCGCCGGAAAGTCTGGTGTTCACCTGGTCGGTGTCCTCCGCGGAGAATATAAAACGCTTTGAGAGGGGAACATCAAGTCTTAAGGCAAGGCTTGATGCGGCTGAATACGCCCTTGAAAAGGGGTTCAGGGTCAGATTGGCCCTTGATCCGGTTATTGCTGCGGGAGAAAACTGGAGAAAAGGATACGAAGAACTCTGCAGGGAGATCGGGCGGAGGGGCATTGGCAAAAAAATTGATGCGGTGATGACGGGCGGCTTTCGCATTCCGGCGGACTACCTGAAGATACTGAGAAGAAACATGCCTGACTCGCTTATAGCCCTTGACGATTACGAGGTAAGAGAGGGGACGGCGGGCTATCCTCCGGCAAAGGAGAAGCTGCTGGTGAGTTTTGTGCTGAATGAGCTTGAAAACAGCGCCGGAGTACCGAAAGACAGGATATTCGTGTACGGCGGGGAAGAGGAAAAGCGATGAAGATCTGTGTTGTAACAGGAGCAAATTCGGGTATCGGAAGGGCGGTGGCACTGAGGCTACTCGGTGAAGGCTGCAAGGTCTACTGCGTCTGCGGTCCTTCGGGAAAGGGCGTTGATTTCGGATGCGCCAATGCAGAGGTCCTTACCTGCGACTTCAGAAAGCGGGAGGACATAATGAAGGTGCTTGGCGCCGTGAAGGAGGACAGGGTGGACATTCTGGTCAACGGTGCGGGACTGGCGTTTTACGGCCTTTCGGAGTGCATGGACCCCGGAAATATTTCAGATATGGTGGACGTGAACGTCAAGGCTCCACTTATGATAACTTCTGCGCTGATGCAGAAAATCAGAAAGGCCGAGGGAACAGTCATCAACATATCGTCGGTCACCGCCGGAAACTTTGCAAGTCCCCACGGAGCGGCCTACGGAGCCACCAAGGCGGCCCTCACTTCCTTCGGAAGAAGTCTGTTCGAAGAGGAGAGAAAGCACGGGGTCAGGGTGATCAATATCCACCCGGATCTCACCGATACGGATCTTTACAGGAATGCGGACTTTACGGTGACCGGTGAGCCGGATTCGACTCTTTTTGCGGAGGACGTGGCGGATTTTGCAGAAGCGGTGCTCGGCGCAAGAGAGGGCATGTGCGTGACCGAGATCACTTTGAGGCCCCAGAAGAACCGGATCGTAAAAAAGGACAAGACGTGAACGGCTTTTATTGCAGCTTACAGGCGAATGGCGGCTTCTTAAAGCGCAGCCGGAATTGTTATAAAATGCAAACAAGGGGACCCGGCCGGTCCCCTTTTGATGATATATATCATAAGACGTCAGTCCCTCGAAAACAGAAGCCTTACGTGCTCGTCCATGAGGAGCAGCTCGTCGGGGCTGTAGATGGCTTTGGCGGCGGCAACTGCTTCACAGTTCTTCGACAACACCCCGTGGCAGAGGACCGGAAGGTTCACCTCTCTTGCAAATTCCCTGATTTTGAGCTCGCCTGCCGTGATGACCGAACTGTCCGTGTACTGCAGCAGGTTGGAGTTGCCGAAGATCCCGTTTATCTTGAGCAGGGTGGCGTCCTCGATCTCTCTGAAGATCTTTAGAGTATCGGGAACGTTTGCCGTGAAGGGCCTGAAGGGGTTTAGAACAAAGAATATGGTGTGATCACGGGAACCAATGTTTCCCGCGTAATAGCCGCAGGCTCTGGCGCCAAGGTCGTCACCGCCCACGTCAAGTATCACGTAGGTTTCTTTGTCGGATATTACCTGGCCCATCCGTCCGGTGAGGGCGGGAACGTCAACGTTGGTGTTGGCAAAGAGCATGGTCTCAACTTGAATGCCAAGCTTTTCCAGGTCTTCCCTTGCGTCGGCGCTCCGGAAAAAGGGGTTGATGATGTCCATGTCGATGAGGGCGACGTTGGCGTAGGGCTTACGGCGCTTCAGATCCATGGCGAAATTGACGGCCGCCTCGGTCTTGCCGCTGCCGAAATGTCCCGTGAACACGTAGAGGTGGGGCTTGTCTGAATAGATCATCGGGAACCCTTTCTCCTCAGCACGGCTGCGCACCAGCCCTTTTCCCTGAGGACCCTAGTCATTTCGAGGCCGCAGCGCTCGCACTCAAAGAGCACGTCCTGAAGCCTGACGTCGATTATACCAGACACGATGATCACCCCGGAGGGTGCGAGAAGCCTTCCTGTATCCGGGAGCAGCCGGATTATTATATCTGCAACTATATTTGCGCAGATCACCGAAAAACGTCCCTGAACATCCTCAGCCAAGTCGCCGCAAATGAGTTTGAACCTGTCGCCGACACCGTTGAGCTTCGCGTTCTCGCCGGCGATCTTAACCGAAAGGGCGTCGATGTCGACTCCCGTGACGTTCCCCGCGCCAAGCAGCAGCCCCGCTATGCCAAGAATCCCGCTGCCCGTGCCCACGTCCAGCATTTCGGTCCGTTTATCCACGTAATCTTCAAGCAGTTCCATGCAGAGCCTGGTGGTCTCGTGCTGACCGGAGCCGAAAGCCATTCCCGGGTCGATCACAAGCCTTTTCCTGCCCTCAAGATCCGCCTCGATCCCTTCGGGGGAGACTTTGTCATCCGCCTCTTCCCATGTGGGCACGAGACGAAGCATTTTGCCTATATTTACAGGTTTGAAATACTTTTTCCAGTTGTTTGCCCAGTCCTCTTCCTTCACCTGGTCGCTTTCAAATTCGAAGGGGATGCCCTCGGCCTTCAGCCGCTCGCTGATAAACTGGGCGTATTCTGAGGGGTTTTCCTCGGGACTCACGTAAACGTGGATCTTGGCGATGTTTCTGTCTTTATTGAGAAGCTCCTCGTCGATCACCTCGACAGGCCCGAAAAGCTCCAGATCCTCCTCGAGGTTCGAGTAGTCCTCAATATAAAGACCGCGGGAAATGCACATTCCCGCAATTGCCTCTGCGGAGGGAAGGTCCGCAGGTGAAATAACTATTGTAAGGTCAGTCCAGTCCATTTTTAAATACCGTGTGCCGCCTGCGCAGAGCAGGGCGGAATTGATCGGCCGTTGATAACAGGCCGTCAGTCGTTGAAGAATTTTGGCGTTACGTGAAGATCCGTGATCACCGTAAACATCTGGGGCGATCTGAAAAGCCTGAAGGCCTTCTGCACGTCCTCTCTGGTGTCGTAGATGGCGAAGATTGTGGAGCCGCTGCCGGACATCATTGCTCCGAGGGGTTCCGTTGCCAAAATCTTCTTCTTGAGATGCATCAGCTCGGGTTCCAGCTCAAAGGCGGGCTTTTCCAGCACGTTCTTCATGTTCGGCGCAAAAGTGTAAACGTCGTTGTTTTTGATGGCTTCGAGAAGCAGCTCTGTGTCAGGATGGCTCTCCGGGGAAAGCCTCATCTGATCGATCTTTTCGTAGACCTTTTCCGTGGATATGAAGATGCCGGGGTTGACCACCAAAAGATATCCGTTGGTGAGAGAGGGAATGGGGCGAAGGTCGGTGCCTGTGCCTGTGGCAAAAGCCGTTCCGCCCATGATCAGAAACGGTATATCGGAGCCCAGGGGTTTTCCGATCTCTATCAGCTGCTCCGTTGTGAGGGAGAGGCCGAAAAGCTTGTTGAGTCCTACAAGGGTCGCCGCTGCATCTGCGCTTCCGCCTCCCATGCCGCCGCCAACGGGGATGTTCTTCTTTACGTGGATCCCCAGCTTACCGGTGTATCCGGCAAGGTTTTTCATGATGAGAGCTGCCTGATAGGCAAGGTTTTTCGAATCCGCGGGGAGTCTGGGATTGGTGCAGGTGAAAATTATATTGTCCGAGGGATCCGTGGGCCGCACGGGCACGCCTCTTGCGATCAGCGCCGCGATCCTCTCGTCATAGCGCCTTTTGCACCTTGCTATCTCGCCAATGAGATCTTCTCTAAGATTTTCAACTGCGTCCGGTGTGTAAAGAACGACCCTGTCGTAAACGTTGATCGTCTGCATGATCATGTCCACAAGGTGGTAGCCGTTCTCGGCAAATCCCTTCACGTCAATGGAAAAATTGACCTTGGCGTTTGCGTTTATAGAAACTAGACCCATTTCTTCCTCCGGAAAGACTGCAAATATTGTTCTAAAATGCTTCCCTGTAAAATGATTCTAACACATCGGGAGCTGCTCCGCAAGAACTTTCAAAAGCAGCCCGATCCGTTTGTTTCCGGCACAAGGAGCACTACTATACTCTGAAGATCTGTATCACCAGAACGTCGCCGTCGAACTCATATTTCCAGAATTCGAAACGGTCCGAAAAGACCGCATTGTAGTCGCCAATGATCTTCTCCAGGTATTCGCAGTCATAGTCATCGCTGCCGCTTTCAAGAAGCTTTTGAATGGCTGATCTGTCCGAGGCACTCTCCGCTTTTAACATGACGTATGAGATCAGAGAATCCTTCTCTCTGTTTTCGGAAAAATGGCCAATAGCCCGCATGAGGGTGTCGTAGAAACTGCCGGAATTGAAGGTCAGACCGAAATATTTGAAATATTCCGCGTTGTCACTGCTGAATGAGGGCAGATCTTTTTTAATGGCTTGGTGGACGGTGTGGTTTGTCCTGATCTTGGCGTCGTTGTTGAAATATTGAGGAAACGATTTGATTCCTCCTTCGCCGAAGGTAACGTCAACGGGATACCACTTGCCGCCGATCTTCACGCCGTTCCACTTATGGGCCTCCGTAACGCCCTTGTTGTTTGTGGCTTCGCCGGTGATGCCGATGCAGGGGATACCCACCATGTAACACATGTACTGGAAAGCCTCGGCAAAGCCCTGGCACACGCATTTTTTGCCTATAAGTGCCCCGTAAAGAGAGTAGGCGTTATCCGCGTTCAGATCGTATTTGACGTTCTTTGCCAGGTATTCGTACAGGATCAGTTCGGCTTCGATGTCCGACGCCCCGGAGGGTACGGTGTCCACGATCTTGCGGGCAGCCGCCTCCACTTTTTGTTTCATGGCGGGTATCTCGGACTTGTCGAAAAGAAGTCCCAGGTTTATCGCGTCAATGTTGTCCGAGGGCCCGGTGGCATAGAATCCGTCGTAATACCAGAATATTTCCGGATGGTCAAGGGTAAACAGTCTGTAGATCGATTCGATCTCGCTGAAACTTACGTCGGTTGAAATGGCGATCTTTTCCTGATATTTGAGAGCCCCGGACAGGATCTCGTCGTAGGCCTTTTTGTATTTTGAAGACAACGTCTCACGCCAATAGTAATCCGCCGGCACCGCATTGTAGGACTTGGTGATGCGGACAGTGCTTCCCCTATAGGATGGCACGTAGTTATCTTCCCATGTGACAGCCGGGGAAGAGGAGGGCTCGTCGTTTTTCTTTGTGGATTCCGGAGTGTTTTGAGAGGGAGCGGGCGTTGGCGTGTTATCCGAAGGTTCGTCCCCGTAAGGCGTTTCATCAGGAATGTCCGAAGGCTCGGCAGTGCCCAGTTCTTCAACAAGTCTGTTTATAACGCTCCCGGCTATGTCCTCAAAAGAACAGGACGTCAGAACAGCGGCAGCAAGCAGAAAAGAGAGTATGAAACACAGTGTTTTTACAAGCGTTTTCCTTTTCATAACGGACCTCCCGGAACAATGATGGGAACATATAATTAAATACCATAGAAGGGGCGGAAATGCAACTTTTTTTATTGACAATGACAGGCGGTTTTAATATACTATCGGTAAGTGTGTTGCGGCGGGAAGCGGGCAGCGCGATCCCGTTTTCAAAACAGGGAGACACAGAACGCCGGCCGCATTCGCCATTACTAATATCATCAGTTTGGAGGAATTTGTATTATGCAAAGCGCGGATTTACGCAATGTTATACTTCTGGGACACGGTGGCGTCGGTAAGACGTCTGTCGCCGAAGCAATGCTTTTCAACAGTAAGGCGATCAACCGTCTCGGAAAGATTATGGACGGAAATACTACGCTTGATTACGATCCTGAGGAGATAAAGAGACAGTACTCTATTTACCTTTCGATGGCTCAGGTAGAGTGGAATAAGAAGAACATTAACCTGCTGGATGCTCCGGGCGCCCGTGATTTCATTGGCGAAATGCTTGAAGGCGCGGCAGTTGCGGACGCAGCGGTGATCGTTGCGGCAGGCGGCGTTGCAGTCGGCACTGAAAAGGCCTGGGATCTGGCAAACGAGAGAAACATTCCCAGATGCATTTTCATCAACAAGATGAACGACGAAACAGCTGAGTTTGACAAGATCTACGCTGAGATCAAGGAAAAGCTCGGAAACTCCTGCGTGGCCATCCAGGTTCCGATCGTCGAGGACAGAAAGTTCGTCGGATTCGTCGACACCCTTCACATGAAGGCAAAGAAGTTCAAGGCAGGCGGAGACACAGAGGACATAGCTATCCCCGCATCCGTTAAGGGCCTTGCAGAAGAAATTCACGGCGCCATTGCCGAGATCGTTGCCGAGACAGACGAGGAACTCATGATGAAGTTTTTCGAAGGCGAAGAGTTCACAGAACAGGAGATCATTTCCGGATTTACGACAGCCGTTAAATCCTGCTCCTGCGCACCGGTTCTCCTTGGCGCTGCCTCCGATAACAACGGTATCAAAGAACTGGCCAATTTCATCTGCGAGTACTTCCCGTCCCCTGTGGAAGCAGCAGAAGCAACCGCTTTCGACGCCGATGGAAAAGAGATCAAAGTTGCTCTCCACGCAGACGAATCCCCTGTTCTGTTCGTGTTCAAGACAGTGGTTGACGCTTCCGGAAGGATTTCCCTCTTCAAAGTCATCACCGGCACAGTCAAGAACGGCGACTCCCTGAGAAACGTTGAAAAGGGCGCCGACGAGCGTATCGGCCAGCTCTTCGTGCTCAGAGGAAAGACACAGATCCCTGTACAGCAGCTCGTTGCAGGCGACATTGGCGCCGTAGCAAAACTTTCCAACACCGCTACCAACGACACACTGTCCGGCAAGGGCGCATCCATCGTGATGCCCGCCATCAAATTCCCGGAGGCTCAGTTCAGCCAGTCTATCAAGTGCCTCAAGAAGGGCGACGACGATAAGCTCAGCCAGAGCCTTGCAAAACTCAGAGACGAAGACAAGATACTCTCCTTTGGAAACAACATCGAGACAGGCGAACTGGTCATCAACGCAACAGGCGAGAAGCATCTCGACATCGTTGTCAGCAAGCTCAAGAGCAGATACGGCGTGGAAGTTAAACTCGCCACCCCGAAGGTTGCCTACAGAGAGACCATCCGTAAGAAAGTCACTGAAGAATACACCCACAAGAAACAGTCCGGCGGCGCAGGCCAGTACGGAAAAGTCGTTATCGAGTTCGAACCCGGCGAGCAGGATGAGCTGGAATTTGGCGAGAGAGTCGTCGGCGGAAGCGTTCCGAAGCAGTTCTTCCCCTCAGTTGAAAAGGGACTCGCTGAGAGCGTTAAAAAGGGCGTCCTCGCAGGCTACCCTGTGGTTAAACTCAAAGCCACCCTCGTTGACGGTAAATATCACCCGGTCGACTCCAAGGAAGTTGCCTTCGTAACAGCTGCCAGCATGGCTTACAAAAACGGCCTCCCGAAGGCTTCTCCTGTGCTCCTCGAGCCCATCCTCAACGTAAAAGTCAACGTTCCCGACAAGTACATGGGCGACGTCATTGGCGATCTCAACAAGCGCAGAGGCAGAGTTCTCGGTATGAACCCGGTTGGCGGCGGCAGGCAGGAAGTTGAGGCGGAAGTTCCCGCAGCTGAGATGTGGACATATGCCACAGACCTGACATCCATTGCCCAGGCAAGAGCTTCTTACACCTCCGAATTCGTGAGATACGAAGAAGTTCCCGCCAATGTTGCCCAGGCGATAATCGACGCGGCCAAGGCTGAAGCGGAGGAATAATCCCCCCGGGAGCAGGGTTTGATCCATAAAACCATTCGGGGGAAGCGTTGAGAGATCAATGTTTCCCCTGTTTTAAAAAAGAGACACTGAAAAGTTCCTGCGTTCGGAGGCAATAAACCGGGCCGGAACACAACATATACTGACACAAGGAGATACTGTTATGCCGTTAGTTACTTCAAAAGAAATGTTTGAAAAAGCCTACGCTGGCGGGTATGCCATTGGCGCGTTCAACGTAAACAACATGGAGATCATCCAGGGAATCACAGAGGCCGCAAAGGAACTGCAGGCTCCCCTCATTCTTCAGGTCTCCTCCGGCGCAAGAAAATACGCCAATCACACCTACCTCACAAAGCTGGTTGAAGCTGCCATCATTGAGACAGGCCTTCCCATCTGCCTGCACCTCGACCATGGCGACACTTTTGAGCTCTGCAAGTCCTGCATCGACGGCGGATTCACCTCCGTTATGATCGACGGCTCTCACCACAGCTTTGAGGACAACATCGCCCTCACAAAGCAGGTTGTCGATTATGCCCACGCCCACGGCGTTGTCGTTGAGGGCGAACTCGGAAGACTGGCAGGCATCGAGGATGCGGTTAACGTATCCGCAGAGGATGCATCCTACACCAATCCCGCCCAGGTCCAGGAATTCGTCGAGAGGACCGGCGTTGACTCCCTGGCTATCGCCATCGGAACCAGCCACGGTGCTTACAAATTCAAACCGGGCCAGAAACCCCAGCTCAGATTCGACATCCTTGCAGAAGTAGAGAAGAGACTTCCCGGATTCCCGATCGTTCTCCACGGCGCCAGCTCCGTTATTCCGGAGTTCGTTGAGACCATCAACAAGTACGGCGGCAATATGCCCGACGCCATCGGAATCCCCGAGGACATGCTGCGGAAGGCCGCTTCAATGGCAGTCTGCAAGATCAACATCGACTCCGACTTGAGGCTTGCAATGACAGCCGCTATCAGAAAGTATTTCGCCGAGAACCCGGCCCACTTCGACCCGAGACAGTATCTGAAGCCGGCAAGAGAGAACATAAAGAGGCTGGTTGCCCATAAGATTACGGACGTCCTTGGCTGCGACGGCAAAGCCTGAACGCTTTGTTCAGGCTATTTACGTAAACCGCCGGGAGAATAGAGTTCATATTGTGTCCTTCGGACGGATTGCTGGCGGTTTACTTTTCGAGAGCGCCACGCTCGCAGTACCTTTGTACAGCTTCGGTGACGCGCTCGAAAAAATAGCTCTGAACAAAGCGTTCAGGGCTAAAGCTTAGACTAGGCCCACTGTGCAGACCGCCGGGAGAATAGAGTTCATATTGTGTCCTTCGGACGGATTGCTGGCGGTTTACTTTTCGAGAGCGCCACGCTCGCAGTACCTTTGTACAGCTTCGGTGACGCGCTCGAAAAAATAGCTCTGAACAAAGCGTTCAGGGCTAAAGCTTAGACTAGGCCCACTGTGCAGACCGCCGGGAGAATAGAGTTCATATTGTGTCCTTCGGACGGATTACTGGCGGTTTACTTTTCACCTGACGGTGTTGGACCGAAAAAAGAGGTATTTATGGATTATATTGAAGCTGCGGCAGCTCTTGGCCAGGCCCTTGTGGACAGCCCTGAGTACAGGAAACTGACGACTGCAGAGGCCGGAACATTCTCCGACAGCGAAGCGGCAAACATTCTTGTGGAGTACAGGAAGGTTCAGCAGGAAATGGCGGCGGCCGCAGGCGGAGACGTCACACAGGAAGAACTGGACGCGATAAGGACCAGACTCCTTGAGAAACAGAGAGAACTCAACTCCAACAAGGTCATCAAGGAATATCTTGACGCCAAGAAAGCCTTTGACCAGATGATGCAGGAAGTCAACAGTGTGCTTACCCATTATCTGGAGGGCGGTTCCTCAAACTGCAGCGGTAGCTGCGATACCTGCGGAGGCTGCGGCTAAGCTGCTGTTTGCGCGATTTTGATTGGCGGGTAAGACCGCCTTCTTACTTTAATCAGCTATGGATCAACCGGCAAATTATCAGGAGCTCATGGCAAAAGTCACGCCAATGATGCGCCAATATCTGGAAACAAAGCAAAAAAGCCGCGACTGCTTGCTGTTTTTCAGGCTCGGGGATTTTTATGAGTTGTTTTTCGAGGATGCCGAGATCGCTTCAAGAGAGCTGGAACTTGTGTTGACGGGAAAGGACTGCGGCCTGGACAGGAGAGCCCCAATGTGCGGGATACCCTACCATGCAGCGACCTCATACATCGGAAGGCTTGTCGGCAGAGGCTACAAGGTGGCGGTCTGCGAGCAGCTGGAGGATCCGGCCCTTGCCAAGGGAATAGTCAAGCGTGACATAATAAAAGTCTACACCCCGGGAACCGTTACCGACGAGGCGATGCTTGACCAGAAGACGAACAACAACATTGCCGCAGTGTTCGGGCTTGGCGGTTTTTACGGCCTTGCCTGCTGCGATATCACAACGGGGGAGTTCCGGATGACCTCGTTTACCGTTGGCGCATCCCTGACCCATCTGAAGGACGAGATCGCAAGGCTGACGCCGAAAGAACTTGTGGTCAATGCAGACTGCACAGAGGCTGATGCAATAATTGCCGCCGCGGAGACCTATTCAGGAGCCTTTGCAAGCAAGATCGGGGCGGAGATGTTTGACATTGGCGAGGCTAAAGCAGCCGTGGAGAGGATCGCAAACGCCAAAAAGATCCTGAAGAGCAGCTTCGAAAGCAGAGACGCAGGAAAAAAGAGAGAAAATGAGACTAAAAACATTTCCGAAGCGGACGATTTTGCAATGCGGGCCGCGGGCTGTCTGGTGAGAGTGCTGGAGGATACCCAGAAGACGGATCTTGAGGGCATTATCAGGCCGGTGCTTTACAAGACTTCGGAGTTTATGACCGTGGACGCCCAGTCCCGCAGAAACCTGGAGATCAGCGAATCCATGCGGGACCGCAAAAAATACGGTTCCCTCCTTTGGGTGCTGGACAAAACAGAGACCGCAATGGGTGGAAGAAAGCTGAGAAACTGGCTGGAGACCCCGCTCATAGACAAGGACGAGATAGAAAAGCGGCAGGACGCCGTGGCGGAGCTTTTTGACAAGTTTATGTTGAGAAGCGAGATGACGGAACACCTGAAGGGGGTCTACGACATTGAGAGACTTGCCGGCAGGGTCACAATGGGAAGCTGCAACGCCAGAGAGATGCTTTCCCTCAAACAGTCACTGATGAAGCTTCCGGCGCTCAAAAGCCTGCTGAAGACTGCTTCAAGCGGCCTTTTGAAGGATATCTGTGAGAACATTGACACCCTTGACGGATTGGCGGATCTGCTGGAAAGGGCGATTGCCGACGACCCGCCGGTGACCATAACCGACGGAGATATAATCAAAAAAGGGTTTGACGAGACAATAGACCGCTACCGGGAGGCCAATATCGACGGCAAGCGCTGGCTCTCCGAACTGGAGGCCCGGGAGAGGGAAAAGACCGGCATCAAGAAGCTTAAAGTCGGCTACAACACGGTATTCGGCTACTACATAGAGGTCTCAAACTCGTTTAAGGATCTCGTACCCCCGGATTATGTGAGAAAACAGACCCTGACCAATGCGGAAAGGTACATCACCGACGAACTGAAAAAGCTTGAAACGGAACTCCTGGACGCCGAGAGAAATCTCAAGGCCCTTGAAGAGCAGAGGTTCAGAGAAATCAGAAATACTGCCGCAGGGTATTCGGCGGAGCTACACAGAAACGCGGACGCAGTGGCGGTGCTTGACGTGCTTTGCTCTTTTGCGACCGTTGCCGAGCGAGAGAATTACACAAGACCTGAGATCACTGAAGAGACTGTGATCAGGCTGAAAAACTGCCGCCATCCGGTGATCGAAAAGATGCCGGGCTGCGACGTTTTCGTGCCCAACGATGCAAAGCTGGACTGCGATGACGATATGCTCCTGGTGATCACCGGACCCAACATGGCAGGCAAATCCACCTACATGAGAATGGTGGCGCTGACGGTCCTGATGGCTCAGACGGGCAGTTTCGTGCCTGCGGACAGCGCTGTTATCGGCATTGCTGACAAGCTGTTTACCAGGGTCGGCGCCAGCGACGATCTTGCCCAAGGCCGTTCCACCTTTATGGTTGAGATGTGCGAAGTGGCAAACATTGTGGAAAACGCCACGCCAAGGAGCCTTCTGATACTTGACGAGATCGGCCGGGGCACCAGCACTTTTGACGGTCTCTCCATCGCATGGGCTGTGCTGGAGTTCATCATCCAGAATCTTAAATGCAGGACCCTTTTTGCCACCCACTACCACGAGCTCACTGAGCTTGAGGACAAACTGCCCGGGGTCAAGAACTACTGTGTGGACGTGAAGAAAAAAGGTGACGAGATCACTTTTCTCAGGAAGATCAAGCGGGGCGGAGCGGACGGAAGCTACGGAATCTCTGTGGCAATGCTTGCCGGTCTCCCCAAAGCGATAACCCTCCGGGCAAAAGAGATCCTTGGGTCACTTGAAGAGACAGACCTGGGGAAGAAAGAGATCAAAAACATCGGAAAAAAGAAAGAGGGCGGCTCTCCGGACCTGTTCTCCTTTGCGGCGGCAACCGCAATGCAGGACGACATTATAACCGAACTCAAGGAGCTGGACGTCACGAAGATGACGCCAATGGAGTGCATGAACGTGCTCTACAACCTTGCGAAGAGGGCAAACGACAGAAAATAGTCCCGAATTGCATTCTAAACGCTGAAACCGGGCCTTATCCCCGGTTTTTGTGACTTGAAATGTAACTTGAAAATACCGGAAAAGTCTTTTACACTATATAAAACAGTTCTCCGGAGGAAATGACGTTGGAAAACAAAGCGATTTCAAAAATAGGCCGGTACCTCGCAAAACGGATCCCCGAGACCGTCGTCTCGGCTGTTTTCTTCTGCCTTTCGACTGTTGCATTTGTTTTGGTGATGTCCGTCACCAAGTACAACGTCTGGTATTCCGTGATCGCTGCGGTGCTCTCCTTTGTCCTCTTTGATTTTTGCGCCATAGCCTGCGTCTTTGCCGCAGGAAAGGAGATCAGAAGGTCTGTTCTGAGACAAGACCCGGAGCAGGACGTCGAGGTCGCAGGCGGGCCGGAAAGACCTGAAAAAAAACAGATCCTGAAGGATGTCCTCCTCATAGCTGCGGGCTGTGCTCTGTTTGCTTTGGTCACCATCGGCGCCGTTTTCCTCATCTCGAAATCCATGGGAGTCGGCGGAGACTTCAACGGTCTCATAAGATTCCGGTTCGGGACTCTCGACAGCCAGCATTACCTATATATAGCGGAATATGGCTACACGCCCTCCACCTCGGATGATTACGGCAGAGTCGTTGAAATAGTGTTTTTCCCGGGCTACCCGATAACGGTAAAACTCCTGGGGATGATCATCAAAGACTATTTTGCCGCAGGGATGATCGTGTCATTCCTATGCTTCACCGCTTCGGCAATACTTCTTTATCTTCTCATGCTGGAATATTTCAGCAGAAAAGACGCAATTTACTCTGTTATTCTCCTTTTCTTCATGCCCGGGGCCTTCTTCTTTATCTCGCCAATGACAGAGAGCATGTTCCTCGCGCTGACATTGGCGACGGTGTATCTGATCAAAAAGAAGAAGTGGTTTGCGGCAGGCATCTGCGGCATGTTCTGCTCCTTCACAAGGTCAGCCGGAATCATCGTGGCGGGCATCTTTGTGTTTGAACTTTTCAAAGAGTTTCTCACTGAAATATCGACCCTGCGGGCCCGGTCGGAAAAAGAGCGGGGCGCCGTTGCCCGGACCGTGTGGAAATACATCGCAAGGCTCATACCGGCAGTTATAATCTTCGGAGGGCTGGCAGGATTCCTTGTGATCAACAAGGCCCTGAACGGCGATCCATTTTCATTCGTATACTACGAGAAAAAACAGTGGGGACAGTCTCTTGGCTGGTTCTTTGAGACCGCGGCATACAGCGCCAAGGACGTGGTCAGCTATCTCAGCGGCCAGACGGGTTCCAATCCCTACGTAGGATTTTCGGTTTTTGTCATGAATCTGGTTGCCATCTTCGGGATCACGGGTACCCTTGCGGTGAAGGGCAGAAAGCTTCCGGCCTCATATGTTTTGTATGCGCTGGCCTATTTCGTCATATCCTACGGCGTCACCTGGCTCCTCAGCGGAATGAGATACATGGACGGCCTGTTCATAATGCCAATGGCCCTTGCGGCGAGCAGCGGCAAATATCTCCTGGGCAGTTCCCCTTCCGAAAAGTCCCCCGAATCTTCCAAATACGTCAACGGCAGGCTGAGAAGCGTGCTTCTCATAACTTCAATGGCGATCCTCTCCGTGACGTATCTCGTAATGTTCTGCGCAAGGTGGCAGATCTGGTAAATCTAAGACTGTCCTGATATGTAATGCCCGGTGAACCGGTGTGCGGCCGTAAGGGCCGCTTTTCGGTATTATAAGGTCCCTGACTTTGACGACCTTGACTGAAAGGCGGTTTGGAGGTAAAATAAACCCGTTCAAAAGACGGGCAGAGGCTATTTTTTCGGGCCCCTGCGAAGCCGCGAACGACTTTTACTCAAAGCTGTTTTTCAAAACCCAAGCTGCTCGGAAAGGGGGCTGTTTATGAAAAAAACTTTTAACGTCAGAGTCCTTGTGACCTGCGCTGTGATGAGCGCCATTGGCGTGGTACTGGCTTTCTTTATACACTTTCCGATCATTCCCGCAGTACCTTTTCTGGAATACGACCCGGCGGACATACTGATATTCGTCTCAACATACGCCTTCGGCATCCCCGTGGGGCTCGCCATGACTGTTGTGGTGGCAGTGGTCCAGGGCATAACCGTGAGCGCGGGAAGCGGTTTTACGGGCATTCTCATGCATATTATTTCTACCGGCGGTTACGTGCTGGCCGCTGGACTGGTCTACAGGGCCGCAGAGGGAATCAAGCGGGGAATGAAAAACAAAACAGCCGGCGAGGCGGTAAAACTGGTGCTTTCAACGTTTGCAGGCATTGGCGTCACCTGCGGGCTCATGACTCTCTGGAATATCGTTCTTACGCCAATGTTTATGGGGATCGACAGACAGCTCCTGATAGAGAATTTTCTGGGGCTCATAGTTATATTCAATCTTATTAAGATATCCATAAACGGCGTCGCTTCCGCTGTTTTTACAGTTCCTTTCAGAAAACTTGCGGAGAGGTTCCCGGGCGAGAGATCGATCCTTTACACCGACTCAGGAAAGAAGACAAAATACGTGGACACGCTGCCGGGGCTGGGCATTATTGCCGGGGCTCTTTTGACTGTTGCGATCATCGCATTGGCGGTTTTCAAATGATATTACCCGGGATATCCGGTACAAGATACACTTAAACACTGCTGACTGGAGAACTTATGGCGGAGAAAAAACTGACTGCCGGTCGGAAAAAAGCGAACAGATTTTTCTTTTTCGGGCTTCTGATACTGATTGCCGCTGCGATCATCGGCGGAATTTCGGGAGCCGCGGTGGCTGTTGGCGTTAAAAACGCATCTCTGAACAAGCGGAAAGAGTGTGTCCTGAAGATCGGCGAGAAGGAAGTGTCGAGGGAGCAGTTCGAGCTGTTCTGCATTACAGTCATTGAAGGATCCGGATTTGAAGCAATTGAGGCGGGAACTGCGTCGGAGAACGCCCTTGCCAATGCAGTAAAGACCAGGGCCTCCGAATATGCCCGGCAGTATATCGCACTGACCACGGAAGCGGAGAAGACCGGAATCACACTCTCACCTCTCGAAAGGGCGGAGATCGATTTCAAGGTGGAAGACATCCCCAAAGGCGAAGAGATCACGTCCTACTACATCAGAAACTACGGAGTGACGGAGGAGGGCTACCGGGATTTCCTTGCAGGCTGGAAACTCTGCGAAAAATATATCAATACCACCGCCGACGGCATCACCCCGGACGAGGACATGAAACGGACCATCTTTGAGGCCAATGCGGAAAAGCTGGGCTGGGGCCTTGCGGACGTGATCTATTTCGACATCAGCTCCAGCGATTCCGGAGACGCGGAACTTAAAAGATCCACTGCCGGCAAGATCTGCGACACAGTTAACGGAGTCCCGGACGACGACAAGGAACGTATATTTAAAAGTTTTTACGACAATTTCAACGAACAGGGATTCGGCTCTTCCGGCATCAACGTGGCCCTCACCGGGGACGTTGCCGCAGACCACCCGGTGCTCTTTGAAGCGGTGAGAAAGGCCGTGGAGGGGTACTGCTACGTGGTGGATGACCAAACTGCGGTGTTTGCGGTCAGAGTCAGAGAAAGGTTCATGTTTGATTTTTACAAAAATTCGGAAGAACTGGCGTTAATAGTCAGAGACGAGATAAGAAGGCAGGTTGCCGAAGATACCGTCAACGACGGAGTCTATAACGTGTTTAAGACCCAGGCGTTTGACACCGTGAACGTGAAGCCGCTTATCGCCGCAAGGAAAGAACTGAATGGACGTTAAAGATTTTGATTATGAGCTGCCCGAGAGGCTGATCGCCCAGACGCCCCTTGCCGACAGGACCGCCTCAAGACTTATGGTCGTTGACAGAGTTACGGGGCAAATTGAACACAGACACTTCTCGGATGTGGGAGAATATCTGAGACCCGGAGACTGTCTTGTGCTGAACGACACAAGAGTTATCCCCGCCAGGATCCTCGGCAAAAAGAAAGAGACCGGCGCGGCGATCGAATTTGTTCTTCTTAAAAGGTTGAACGAATCGGCGGTCAGCGAGGTCCTTGGAACAGGTGCTCCGGAGGATGATTACGGAGACGGCCCGGTGTGGGAAGTCATACTGAGGCCCGGGAGAAGGGCGAAAGAGGGGGCTGAGTTTAACTTTGGCGGCATCTTGGACGCCAAGATCCTCAAAGTGAAGCCCGACGGAAACAGAATAGTCCGGTTTAAGTGCGACAGGCCCTTTGAGGAGGTTCTGGAGACCGTTGGCGCGGTGCCCCTGCCGCCCTACATCAAGGAAAAACTTGACGATCCCGAAAGGTACCAGACCGTGTACGCCAGAGAAAACGGCTCCGCAGCAGCACCCACAGCGGGTCTTCACTTTACGGATGAACTGCTGGATTCTCTCAGGGCCAAGGGCATTAGCACCGCCTTTGTGACTCTTCACGTGGGACTTGGAACCTTCAGACCCGTAAAGGCCGAAAAGGTGGAAGACCACCTGATGCACGAGGAATACTTTGAGATCACCCGGGAAAGCTGCGACCTCATCAATTCCTGCAGAAAGAACGGGGGCAGGGTGATCGCGGTGGGAACCACCTCCACGAGAGTTCTGGAGTCGGTTGCGAAAGAGGACGGCTCCCTTGAGCCATTCTCAGGCTCCACGGGGATATTCATTTACCCGGGCTACAGATTCAAGGCGGTGGACGGCCTTATCACCAATTTCCACCTTCCCAAATCAACGCTTATCATGCTGGTGAGCGCCTTTGCAGGGAGAGAACACGTGCTGGAGGCTTACAGGACGGCTGTCGCGGAGGAATACAGATTCTTCAGCTTCGGAGACGCCTGCCTTTTCATATAAAAACGAATGACACTGGGCGCAAGGAAACACGGATTGGCCGCAAGTCAGATTACTTTAACTACGACAAAAGGAGAAATCAAAATGACAGACAGTTTTTTGGACGAGAATTCAATAAAGTTGACGGATGAGAACGGAAAAGAGTTCAGGTTCAGCCTTCTGGACCTTATTGAATACGAAGGCGGAGAATACGCAGTACTGATTCCCGGAGAAAAGTATGACGGCCGGGTCACGATCCTTAAAGTGGAAGACGTAAACGGGGATTCCATTGCGGATTATATAAGCGTTGACGATCCGGCTGTGGTGGAGGCGGTATTCGACATCTTCAAGAAAAAGGTGGAGGAAGCTTCGAAAGCCTGAGCACACAGGCCGGAAGGTCTGATACGCCAATATAAAAAATGCGGGGCAAAGCACGGAATTACCGTTGACTTTACCCCGCTGTGTTATTTTGCGCCGCTTGCCGGAAAGCCCCGGCACCGGCAGCCCGGTATTATTCTGCTTCGACTTTAAACGTCCTTGGCGTTCCCTCAGTCATCGTTACCGCAAAACTGTAGGTAAACGTTCCGTCGCTGGAATAACTTACAAAGTAACCGTCGTAGCCGAGGCTTGAAGCGACTGTGTAGGGCACCCACTCGCCGTCGATCTTTTCATATATCTTCGGAACGGTGAGCTCGGTAAAACCGCTTGCGACCACAGTGATGTTGTGGTCCCGCTCCCAGAAGGACTTGTAGGCGGTATACTCTTTTGTGGCATAGCCGGGGAGGTCTCTCACGTTGTTGAGACCGCCGGAAACGGTGAATTCGACTGATTTTCCGTCGCCCGTCTTAACAGTGGGAACGACGTTGTCGGGAAGAACGGTGCCGACCGAGGCTTCAACGGTGACCGGGTGCAGGAGAGTGTTCTCCCGGACCATGCGGACGTTGTCGTCGTTCTCGGAAAAATAGGAGCCCCAAGGCATCAGAATGCAGCTGAATCTGATATGGTCGCCTTTCTTGAAGGTGGTCTTTCCGTTTATGTCAAGGGTAAACGCTGCCATGCCCCTGCCTTCCCGGACCACGAAACCGCCGGTGTAGGCCTTGCCGCCAATGGTGATGTCGCTGGACTTCAGAAGGAAGGAAAGGTTGGAACTGGAATCGCTTTCCACATAGGCCTTGGGGTTTGAAGTCACCTTGTGGAAGTAGTCAAAATAGGGGTGGTCGTTGCCCAGCTTCACTACTCTGTACTCGTCAAGGGACGCGTTTTCGATGACGCAGTTGTTGTCCTTGTCAAGGTAGCCGAATTTTTCAAAAGGCTCGTACATTGCGTAAAGGGAAAAGTCTTCGATGACGTTGTTTACGGTCACGTCGTCAAGGAACTCGTAATCCACTTCATAGTACGCCCTGTTTTCGTCGGTGTCCGGCATCTCCACGTGGCGGTAGGATTCAAAAACCTTGCCGTCGTAGGAGGTGTAGTAAAGAGTGATGTCCGCAAGGACGGGGCCGCTGGAGGCGATATTGGTCATGCCCACGTTTTCGTAGGAATTGAATTTGCCGTCCGCATCGGTGTAACGGAGAAAATAATGGGCACCGTTGTTGGAGTGCTGGGGCTGCTGACCCTTTTTCACCTTGGCACCGGTGGGGTTGCCGTTGTCGTCCACCACGTCAAGGTAGTCGTCCGCCCAGTAGAGAGCCGAAAGTCCTCTGTGGTCCGGAAGCCTGGTCTCCGCGCAGTAGAGGTGGATGCAGTTGGTCTCGGTGACGCCAAGGCTGAGATGGTAATATGCCGAGTGGAATCTGATGGAAGTCACCTGCTTGAGACGGTAGTTGCCCCACTGCTCGTAAAGATCGCAGAGAGTGTAAGTGTTGTCCGTGTCGGGGCCCACCACCATGGGGAAGATGGAAAGACCGTAGGAGTAGCTGTCGTTGTCGGTGTAGAAGAGTTCCTCGCC
This sequence comes from uncultured Clostridia bacterium, assembly GCA_947304585.1. Lineage (GTDB taxonomy): Bacteria > Bacillota > Clostridia > UBA1212 > UBA1212 > UBA1212. The sequence continues at coordinate 22,992 of CAMZBI010000006.1, forward strand.
GTCCCGGGCAAAGTTTTTGCAGGCCTCAACTGTGATCGGGAGAAGCACTCCGTCTTTGTCCAGAAGCACTGCGCATTCAAGACATCCCGTGTCGGGGGTCTCGCCTCTTACGTAAACTGTCCTGGTGGAGCCATTGGCCTCTGTTGTGAATTTTACCTTATGCTCGTCAAGTGGCGCATTGTAGGCAACGTCAAAACTGTCCGCACCTTTGATGTTGAAAATGTATGCTCCGGTCAGCTGGTCGTAACCCTTGTATGCGGATCTCTTCGAAGAACCGGCTGTGTCGACGCTGAACTCCAGGGGGAACCGCTCAAAATATGCCTGGTCGAGGAATGCCCCGAAATCGTGGCTCTCGTCGGTATAGATCCGGCGGGCGATGTAGATGCTGCCGCCTTTTCTGACTTTCTTGCCGTTGACCGCCAACTCCTGGGTGACGACGTACTGCCCGTCCTCAAGTTTTACGGTGAGTTTTCCGGCATATTCCTCGTCGTTGCCAAGAATTATTCCGAACACGCCAACACCTTTTATGTCAAAGCCGGCGTACGCAGCGGTGTCCCAGTCCACTTCGTCAAGGGAGTAGTGGGAACCTTGGTTGTCGTTCACAACGAACTTGTCAACGGTCTCCGCATCGATCTTTGTAACGGTGCCTACGGAACTGACTGAGGTGGTCTCGGCTGTGGCCACAAACCTCACGTTTTCGTGGATCTTGTCGGAATAGACGTTGTAGTTTCTGTCCAGCTTGAAGGGCGGGATGTCCTTCGAGAGCTTTATCATTGAGAATTCTTTTACGTAGACCTGCTCGCCCACGTAGCCGCCGCAGTCGAGACGAAAGGCGGTCAGGTATCCTTTCAGATTGGCGTTGTTGTCAAAATATATGATGTACGTGTGGTACTCGCCGTCGGATATTGGTTTGAAACTCATGTGGGACTCGGCAACAAAAGTTTTCAGCTCGCCTGCCACGTAATACAGTTCGCAGTTGCCGGCGCCGGAGCACTTGAGGGTGACCAGAAAGGCGTCGTAATCGTCAACGTTGTATTTGTTCCCGGGCACTCTGAAACACATGTAAGGGTCGTAGGTGCTGGTCACGGTAAAACTGTAGGAGCCGTCGCTCTGGGCAACGGGACTTTCGTAGTCGTGGTGAACAAAGCAGTCGTCAAGGGGAAGATTTGCCTTTTCCGTATATGTGCTTTCGTCGCCGGAGGCAAAGGTGTGGTCCAGAACGTGAAGATTGTAATAGTAGATGCCCTGGTCGTAGAGGTTGGCCCTTGCGGGAGTCGCCCCGGCAAAGAACGTATTCCCGGTGTCCATGGTGATGAAAGTGTCCATGGTGTCGGAAATGTATACGCCGCCCTTGGTGTTCTGAATTGAACTCAGGCCGCTGTAGCCGTTGTGAGGCGCCAATGCGTATATGAGCTTGCCGTTCTTGTTCTCAAGGATGTACGAACTCCGGGAGGAGCTGTCGTAGTAGCCGTTGACCGCATTGGCGTAGTCCGCAGCCTTCGTTATCGTATCGCCGTAGGGACCTGTGTAATCCTTGTAGATCACGGGCTCCGCTGTGGGAATGACGGGCGTTGTCGTGCCGGAGGGTTCCTCCGGGGTCACGCAGCCGAAGCAGAGAAGCCCCAGGACTGCAAGAAATGAAAGAAGCAGAACAGTTTTTAACCAGCGTGATTTCATAAAAACCTCCGTTTAAGCCGGAAAACATTGCCGGCGGTATACAAAGGACCGGAGAGCACTCCTCCGGCCCGGATTAAATACAATAATCAGGAAAGTCTGGATATTCCGTCCCTTATCCTTCTCAAGGTTTCGTCGTATCCAAGTATTTCTGCAAGCTCCGTGGCGCCGCCGGGGGTGGCGGGAAGACCGCTGACAGCAGTACGCAGAGGCCAGAGAAGCTGACTGTTTTTGAGCTCCTTCGAAGCTGCAACGCCAAGGAGAAACTCGTAGATCTTGTCGGAAACAAAGTCATCCTTTACGGAGGGATCGTTCTCAAATGCCTCTTCAATTATTTTCAGCGAAGCCAGGGATATCTCCCTGTCGGTCTTCATCTTTTTGTGGCAGTAAAGCTCCGTGTCGTAATCCGGCAGTTTTGCGATAAAACTTATTTTTTCGGGGATCTCCGCAAGGGTGCTGATCCTTGTTTTTACAAGAAGAGCGATCTTCCTGAGAGTCTCGGGAGAGGGAACTTCTGTACCGGCGTCCTCAAAGACCTTTTTGACGGTGTCGAGGGTGAGACCCAGGAAACGGTCCTCGTCCATGCGCTTTATGTATTCGCCGTTCATCCAGGTGAGTTTTTCAATGTCGAATATCGCAGGGGACTTGCTGATGCCTGAGATGGTGAAGGCTTTCTCAAGCTCGCCAAGGGTGTAAAACTCTTCGTTGCCGGAGGGGCTCCAGCCAAGGAGACAGATGTAATTCAGGATCGCCTCGGGGAGATATCCTTTTGCCACAAGGTCGAAGAAGGAGGCGTCGCCGTTGCGCTTCGAGAGCTTGTGGTGCTCGTCCTTCATGATGGGGGCGCAGTGAACGTAAACGGGGATCTCCCAGCCGAAGGCCTCGTAAAGAAGATTGTATTTAGGCGTGGATGAGAGGTATTCGTTGCCCCTGACCACGTGGGTGATGCCCATGAGATGGTCGTCCACCACATTGGCGAAGTTATAGGTGGGAAGACCGTCGCTCTTAAGAAGCACCTGATCGTCCAGAGTCTTGTTTTCGACTGTGATGTCGCCGTAGACCGCATCTGTGAAGGTGGTGGTGCCTGTAAGAGGCATCTTCTGGCGGATGACGTAGGGGATGCCGGCAGCAAGGTTCACCGCAACGACGTCCGGAGAGAGATCCCGGCAATGCCTGTCGTAGTTAAAGCCCGTTCCCAGAGCCTCATCGCTGGTCTTTAGGCCTTCCAGCCGCTCCTTTGTGCAGAAACAGTAGTAGGCGGCACCCTTTTCCACAAGGAGTTCCGCATATTTCTTATATATGTCCTTGCGCTGGCTCTGGATGTAGGGACCGCAGTCGCCTTCCTTTCCGGGGCCCTCGTCGTAATCGATCCCCGTGGCCTTAAGGGTGTTGAACACCACGTCAAGGGCGCCTTCCACATACCTCTCCTGGTCGGTGTCCTCGATCCTGAGGAGAAAATCGCCGCCCTGGGACTTTGCGATAAGATACTCGTAAAGAGCCGTGCGGAGATTTCCGATGTGCATGTAGCCCGTGGGGCTGGGAGCGAATCTTGTTCTGGTTTTTTTCATAGGTGATACCTCTTGATCGTTTGTTTTATTCCGCTTCGCTGCGGCTTTCGTCAGGGTATAATTTATCATAAAAAGCAGTTTTTTTCCACAATTTTTATTTAAAAGCAAAGGGACGTTGTGATAAAATTGAACCGTGTTAAAACTGACTCCAAGGAACGGCGGTGTTTTTAAAATGGCGGAACTGACCAATGCAATACGGCTTCTCAAAGACGCAGGAGCGTTTATCAATGCCCATGAGTACACCGGAGCGTTTACCGACGCAGGAGAACTGGCATTGGCGCTTGGGCTTGACCCCGACAGAGTGTTTAAAACACTTGTCACTGCGGGGAAAAGCGGAAATCACCATGTTTTCGTGGTGCCGTGCAGGGGGAAACTTGATCTTAAGAAGGCGGCTTCCGTATGCGGCGAAAAATACGTGGAGATGATCCCTCAAAAAGATCTCCTCAAGACCACCGGCTACGTCCACGGGGGCTGCTCGCCTGTGGGAATGAAAAAACAGTTTGACACGTATATAGACGAGACCTGCGTGCTTTTTGAAACGGTCTGCTTCTCCGCGGGACGGGTCGGCGAGCTGGCGGAAGTGAAAACGGAAGTGTATCTGGAAAAGTTCGGCGCCGTCACCGCAGATCTTACGCAGGCCTAAAACGAAATATTGTAAAGGAATTTGCCAATGAACATTACTGTACTCGATCAAAACACTGTTACAATGGGTGACCTTGATTTCGGTCCCCTTGAAAGACTTGGCAAGGTCAGTTATTACGACGCTCTTCCCGAAGACCGGGTGGTGGAGGCCTGCCTTGGCGCGGATGCTGTCATCATCAACAAAGCCAAAATGACGAGAGAAGTCATAGAAAGCCTGCCTGACCTAAAGTATATAGGCCTTTTTGCCACCGGATACAACAACGTGGACTGCGCTGCCGCAAGAGAGCGGGGAATCGACGTGGTCAACGCCCCGGGGTACAGCACAGACTCCGTAGCCCAGCTGGTCTTCTCTTTTATCCTCTCGTTTGCCACCAGCATCCGGGAATACGACGAATCCGTTCACCGGGGAGAGTGGGTCTATTCAAAGACTTTTGCCTATTTCCCCTACAGGCTCACTGAGCTTGCGGGAAAGACCCTTGGCGTGGTAGGCTTCGGAGCCATCGGAAGGAAAGTCGCCAATATCGGCGCGGCCCTTGGAATGCGGGTCATTGTTTACTCCAGAAGGATTTACGACGACTGCCCCTATGAGCAGGTCGGAAAAGAACAACTGTTCCGGGAGAGCGATTTCCTGTCCCTCAACTGCCCGCTGAACGAGGGTACGGCGAAGCTCGTGAACGAAGAGACACTGGCACTGATGAAAAAGACTGCTTTTATCGTCAATACTTCCCGGGGCGGAGTTGTGGACTCAAAGGCCCTTGCGGAGGCTCTGAACCGGGGAGACATTGCGGGAGCAGGCATCGACGTCCTTGAAAACGAACCTATGCGAGGCGACGATCCTCTGCGGACCGCCAAAAACTGCACGATCACTCCTCACATAGCTTGGGCGTCGAAAGAAGCCCGCACGAGACTGATCGAGATGGTGACGGAGAGCCTGAGACTCTGGAAGAACGGTGAAAAGAGGTTCGTGGTCAACTGATATAACGAAACGCAGAAACGATAAAAAAAGACCGGCACAGCAAAAAAGCGAAGCGCCGGTCTTTTAACATATTGCAGATTGTTCTGCCTTATTCGATCACTTTGAGTGTTATTCCGCAGGTCGCTCCGCCAAAGCCTTCGCAGAGAGACTTGACAGTCTCTTCAAGTTCTGCAGGCGTCAGCTTTCCGGTGAGGAAAGAGGTGGTGCCGCCGCAGGTGATCATTTTGAGCCCCGCCAGCCCCGGCGTAAACTCGCCGTCGGGGATGTCGTCAAGTCTGATGTAGTATCTGCAGGCGCTGTCGTCGGGAACGATCTCCGCTTCTTCGCATATGAAGCCCGGCTTCACCGCATCGTTTTCCGCATTCATAAGAAGTTCCACTATGTCGCCGCAGATGGCATTGGCGGTGGGGAGCTTGCCTGCGCCGATTCCGTAAAAGAAGGTCTTTCCGGTGTACTTTCCCTCGATCATGATGCCGTTGTAGGCACCGCTGACTGAGGAAAGGTGGCTGGTCTTCATCACCAGCATGGGTTCGACGAAGGAAACGATTTTTTTGCCGTTATGCTTTGTGCCTGCGATGAGCTTGACCTTTCCGCCAAGGGCGTCGGCCATGGCGATGTCCTCCGCAGTGATCTTTCTGATCCCTTTGGTGGGGATCTTTTTGTAATCAACGAACCTGCCGTAGGATATGGACGAGAGAATGGCGATCTTCCTGGCGGGGTCGAAACCGTCAACGTCGGAGGAGGGATTGGCCTCGGCGTAACCTCTTGTCTGAGCTTCCCAGAGGGCTTCCTCAAAGGACAGGCCGTCCTCTTCCATGCGGGTGAGCATGTAATTCGTGGTGCCGTTGACCACGCCTATGATGCTTGTGATCTCATTTGCGCCCATGCAGACGCGAAGAGGGCGGATGATCGGCACGCTGCCGCCGACGCTGGCCTCGTAAAGGAAGCGGACCCCCTTGTCGTAGGCGATGCTTTCCAGTTCTCTGCCGAATTCCGCCACAAGATCCTTGTTGGACGTGACCACGCACTTGCCTGCCAGCAGCGCTTTTTTCGTGATGGTATAGGCAAAATCAAGGCCGCCAACAGTCACAACGGCAACGTCTATCTCGCTGTCCCCCAGCACGTCCCCCGGGTTTTTCACCGCATATTTTTCGTAGGGCGTGCCCGCAAGGTCTCTGATGTCGAGAATCGCCTTGAGCTCAACCTTCCGGCCGAACCGTTTGCTGAGCTTTTCCGATTCATTGATCAGTATATCGGCAACGCCGGAACCAACAACTCCGCAGCCTATAACGGCTATCTTAAAAGATTTATCTGTCATATATAAAATCCTCCGCAGTTTCCTGCATCTTTTCGGGTTCAACGGTTTTTTTGAATCTTATCTCCCGGCTGAAAAGCTCGCGAAGAGGAGAGGGCACCGGAGCCCCTGTTTTATCGGAAAGAATATGGGAGATCCTGTCCTCGTCCATATCTTCCGTTATCTCGCCGCCGAAAATGCTGACGGCAACGGATCTGTTAAACTTAAACGGGCTTGCCGTTGATACGCAGACACAGTGCCTTGATCTGTCCGAAACCTTTTCGCAGACGCCAATGCCCACGGCCGTGTGGGGGTCCGCAAGGTAACCGTATTTCCGGTACATTTCGCCAATGGTCTCCGCCACTTCATCCTGCCCGGAACTGCCGGACAGAAAATCCTCCTTGATCTTGGCAAGGGCTTCCCGGGGAATCTCATACTTCCCGCAAGAGGAAAGCTTTCCCATGAGATCGCTTACCGCGGAGGAGTCTTTGTCGAGGGCGTCGTAAATGAGCCTTTCAAGATTTGATGACACGAGTATGTCCATGGCGGGGGAGGTGGTCATCACAAACTCCCGGTTTTTGTCGTAAACGCCCGTGGCAAGGAAATCCGCCACCACGTTGTTCTCGTTGCAGGCGCAGATGATCTTTTCAACCGGAAGGCCGGCCTTCTTTGCATAGTAACATGCCAGTATGTCGCCGAAATTGCCGGTGGGAACGCAAAAATCGATCTTTTCGCCAAAAGAAATACTGCCTTCGGAGACCAAAACCGAATAGCTGTAGAAGTAATAGACGATCTGGGGGAGAAGGCGACCCCAGTTTATTGAATTGGCACTGGAGAGCATCTTTCCGTCCTTCTGAAGTTTTGCGGCAAAATCCCTGTCGGAGAAGATCTTCTTAACGCCGGTCTGGGCGTTGTCGAAATTCCCCTCGATGGCGACCACGTTCACGTTGTTTCCAAGCTGGGTTACCATCTGGAGCTTTTGAGTCTCGCTGACGCCTTCGGAGGGGTAGAAGACCATGATCTTTATGCCGGGCACGTCCCGGAATCCCTCGAGGGCCGCCTTGCCGGTGTCGCCGGAGGTTGCGGTGAGGATGGTTATCTCCTTTGACTCGCCGCATTTTTCCACTGCTTTCGTCATGAAGAGGGGAAGAATCTGTAGCGCCATGTCCTTGAACGCACAGGTGGGACCATGCCAAAGCTCAAGAACAGAAAAGCCGTCGTCAAGCGTTCGGAGTCTGCAGGGCCCCTCGGGAAATTTTTCAGCCGAGTAGGCCTTGACCACGCAGTCTCTTATCTCATTGGCGTCAAAATCCGTGGCATAACGGGAGATGACGAGGGCTGCGATGTCCTCGTAGTCCGCTCCGCACATCCCTTTTATCTCTTTAGGTGTGAAGAAGACTTCTTCTTCCGGCACGAAAAGACCGCCGTCGGAGGCAAGTCCCTTGATGACCGCTTTCGAAAATGAAGTGCCTTTATCGCCGCCTCTGGTGCTGGCGTAAGTCATACTGTTACCTCCGTTCTCTTTCGGGGAGTAAACGACCGACCGCAGACTGAAGCGGTCGGAAAGATCGTTTTCAAGCCGGATAAATCAGTGCATGGCGGAAGGCCGCAGTGCCTGAAAACGGCGTCGGTAAATGGATATTATAAAATCGGTTCCGGACCCTGTCAAGGAAAAAAATAAAAAATTTTAAGAAATATAAAAAAATTAAAAATAACTGTTGACATCTTGATAATTATTTAGTAAACTTTTACATTGCAGTGTTTTCATTATGGGATACTGTCGCATTCAAAGATATACTACCACATACGGGCCTGTATGTCTACCGAAATTTCATGAAAATCCGCCACCGGCGGGTAAAAATAAATTTAATATTTCATTTTCGTTGAGAAAAGCTTTGAGGTGATTATTGAAGATGGTTAAGGTACATGAAGTCTCACACGGCAAGAGTAAAAGGTACAGCTATTCAAGAAACGAAGAGGTATTTGAGATGCCCAATCTCATTGCCATTCAGAAGGAATCCTACGAGCATTTTTGCAAAGTAGGCCTTAAGGAGGCGTTTCGTGATATTTCCCCTATCACGGACAGCTCCGGAAAGCTTCAGCTTGAGTTTGGCGACTATACCATTGACTCGAAGACTAACTATACCATCGAGCAGTGCAAGGAGCGTGACGCCACGTATTCCTCACCGCTCAGAGTTATGGTGCGTTTTATTAACAGAAACAACGACGTACAGCTTGAAGAACCCATATTCCTTGGCGATTTCCCCAGGATGACCGACAACGGCACCTTCGTCCTTAACGGAGCGGAACGCGTTATTGTCAGCCAGCTGGTCAGGTCCCCCGGCGTGTACTTTGAGAAGAACGTTGACAAGGCCAAAAACCGGGAAACCGTTAATATGACCATCATACCCAACCGCGGCGCCTGGATCGAGTGCGAGATAGATCACAACGGTCTTGTCCAGGTCAGGATCGACAGAAACCGCAAGGTCTGCATGACTACGTTCTTAAGAGCTCTCGGATACAGCTCCGACGAGGATATTGAGAACCTTATGTCCATCAAGGGCCATCCCATGGCCACCCCCGAAGCCATAATGGAGTGGGGAAAACTTGACGACAAGATCAAGTATACCATCGAGAAAGAGACTCCCGCCAGGTCCAGCGAAGAACAGGAAATGGACAATGAGGACAGAAGCTACAGAGCTCTTCTCGAGATCCACAGGAAGCTGAAACCCGGCGAGCCCGCTACGGTGGAATCCGCCAGATCTCACCTTTTCGGGCTTCTGTTTGAACCCAGAAGGTATGACCTCGCCAAGGTCGGCCGTTACAAGCTCAACAAAAAGCTGGCCCTTGCCGCAAGGATCAAAGGCTACAGGACCCTCTTTGACATTATGGATCCCTCCACCGGCGAGATACTTGCCCGGGAAGGCGACATGCTTTCGGAAGAGAAAGCTTTCGAGATCCAGGATGCGGGAATCAACGACGTTGTGATCGAAGTTCCCGGCGTCCGTCCTGTTCGCGTCATCGGAAACAACACCGTTGACATGAGCAAGTACGTTGATTTCGATCCCGCTGAGATCGGTATCGAGGATAGAGTAAACTATACGACTCTCTCCGAGATGCTGCCCTACGTCAAGGACGAGCCCATTGAAGAGCAGAAGAAGCGTTTTGCGGAAAACATCAACGACCTTCTCCCCAAGACGGTCAGAATCTCCGACATCATCGCCTCTCTTAACTATATACTATATATTGGCGACGGCGTTGGCTCCTTTGACGACATCGATCACCTCGGAAACAGAAGGATCCGTTCGGTGGGTGAGCTTCTCCAGAACCAGTTCAGAATAGGTCTTGCAAGACTTGAGCAGGGCGCAAGAGACCGCATGGCTTCCATGGACGTCAGCACCATCACGCCTACAGCACTCGTGAACACGAGACCGATCAACGCCGCTATCAAAGAGTTCTTTGGATCCAGCCAGCTTTCCCAGTTCATGGATCAGACAAACCCTCTGGCGGAACTTGCGAACAAGAGACGTCTCTCGGCACTCGGCCCCGGCGGTCTCAACAGAGACAGAGCCACGTTCCAGGTCCGTGACGTTCACTACACCCACTACGGCAGAATGTGCCCCATCGAGACTCCTGAAGGCCCCAACATCGGTCTTATTGGTTCTCTCAGTACGTATGCAAGGGTAAACAACTACGGCTTCATCGAGGCTCCCTACCGCCGCTACGATAAGTCGAAGGGCGTGGTAACAAAAGAAATCGACTATCTCATGGCCGATGAAGAAGACAGATATATCGTTGCACAGGCAAATGAGCCTCTCGACAGCGAAGGTCATTTTGTAAACGCCAAGGTCGTCTGCCGCTACAAAGACGAGTTCATCCAGGTTGAGCCTGAGCGGGTGGACTACATGGACGTTTCGCCGAAGCAGGTCGTTTCGGTCGGCGCCGCCATGATCCCCTTCCTTGAGAACGACGACGCATCCAGAGCCCTCATGGGATGTAACATGCAGCGTCAGGCGGTTCCGCTTATCAGATCGGAAGCCCCCATCGTTGCCACCGGCATCGAGTACAAGGCTGCAGTTGATTCCGGATCCGTTGTCCTCGCAAAGAAGGCAGGCGTTGTGAAAGACGTTTCCGCAAAGGAGATCGTCATCGACAACGACGACGGAACCGAAGAGACCTACCACCTTCTGAAGTTCATGCGCTCCAACCAGGACACCTGCATCAACCAGAAGCCCATCGTTAAAAAAGGCGAGCGGGTGACTGCAAAACAGGTCATTGCCGACGGCCCGTCTACGGACAAAGGTGAGATCGCACTCGGAAGAAACATGCTGATCGCCTTCATGACCTGGGAGGGTTATAACTATGAGGACGCCGTTCTCATCAGCGAAAAAGTCGTAAAAGAAGACATTTACACCTCCATCCACATCAAGGTGTACGAGTGCGAGGCCAGAGAGACAAAACTCGGTCCCGAGGAGATAACCGCCGACATGCCCCAGATCGGCGACGATCAGAAGAAATATCTTGACGAACAGGGTATCATCATGGTCGGCGCGGAAGTCAAGGCCGGCGACATACTTGTGGGAAAAGTCACTCCCAAGGGCGACAAGGAGAACGACAACTACCAGGAACTCCTCAACGCTTTCATGGGCCCCATGGCCAACGACACAAAGAACACTCCTCTCAGAGTTCCTCACGGAGAGGGCGGATTTGTCGTAAAAGTAGAGCAATACGACAGGGAAAACTCGGACGAGCTTGCCAATGGCGTTCTTCGCAAGGTCTGCGTCTACGTTGCCCAGAAGAGAAAACTCTCCGTCGGCGACAAGATGGCCGGACGCCACGGAAACAAAGGCGTTGTTTCAAGAATACTTCCCGAAGAAGATATGCCTTACATGCCGGATGGTACCCCCGTTGAGATCGTTCTCAACCCTCTGGGCGTTCCTTCCCGTATGAACATCGGTCAGGTTCTTGAAGTTCACCTCGGCTTTGCCGCAAAGACACTTGGCTGGAAGATAGAAACTCCTGTTTTCGACGGAGCTTCCGAAAGTGATATTATCGACACTCTCAGAGAAGCGGGACTTCCCGAAGACGGAAAAGTTCAGCTTTACGACGGCAGAACAGGCGATCCTTTCGACAACAAGGTAACGGTTGGAATCATGTATTACCTGAAGCTCCACCACCTGGTTGACGATAAGATCCACGCCCGTTCGATTGGTCCTTACTCTCTCGTTACACAGCAGCCTCTCGGCGGAAAAGCCCAGTTCGGCGGCCAGCGTTTCGGTGAGATGGAGGTCTGGGCCCTCGAAGCTTATGGCGCCGCCCACACGCTGCAGGAGATCCTTACGATCAAGAGCGACGACGTCTACGGCAGAAACCAGGCTTACAAGGCCATCAAGGACGGCGCATCCCTGCCTGTTCCGGCTATTCCGGAGTCGTTCATGGTCCTCATCAAAGAACTCCAGGGTCTTGCACTCAGCGTGAAGATGTACACATCCGACGGAACGCCGATCAACCTCAAGGAAGCCGAAGAAGAGTACGTCAAGAATCCCAGCCTGTTCAGAGGAAGAAGGGGCGAGAGATTCAAGAGAGGTTCCAAGGCGGAAGAGACTTCTGCAAAAACCGAACCCGAGCCCGAGATTCCTGTGCCGGAGGCTCCCGGAGACACCGCCACCGGTTTTGACGATGCGGACGATTTTGAAGATTGATGGAGGGAGGAAATAAGATGGCTGCAGATATCAGTTTAGATTTAGGTAACGTCGGTTCCTTTCAGGTTGGCCTTGCGTCCCCCGATGAGATCAGAAGTTGGGCACGCGGCGAGGTCACAAAGCCCGAAACAATAAACTATAAAACTCATAAACCCGAGCCGGACGGTCTTTTCTGTGAAAGGATCTTCGGGCCCAAAAAAGACAACGAGTGCAAATGCGGAAAGTATAAGAAGGGCAAGCACATTGGCCAGATATGCAGCACCTGCGGCGTTGAAGTTACAACTTCAAAAGTCAGAAGGATCCGCATGGGGTACATCGCACTGGAGACTCCTATTGCCCATTTCTGGTACTACAAGGGAATCCCCAGCCGCATGAGCACAGTTCTCGCCATTCCCCAGAAGGAACTGGAGAAGATCCTTTCCTATGCCCTTTACATCGTCACAGAGGACCAGACTCTGAACGTGAAGGACGAGTTCGGACAGCCCATCGTGCTCAAAAAGTACGACACTATAAAGACCGAGGACTATGCGGAACTTTACCGCAGAAACGGAAATCAGAAGATCAAGGTCGGCATGGGCGGCGAAACTATCCGCAACATGCTCAAGGAACTGAACCTTGACGAGATCTCCGCAGATCTCAGAAAGAAGATCGGCGAACTCAGCAAGGACAACGGCCAGGGCATCACCACTACAGCTCAGCAGGACATACTGAGACTTTCAAAGCGTCTTGACACCATCGAGATGTTCAGAAAGTCCAAGACTTCTCCCGCCAATATGATGCTGGAAGTGCTCCCCGTCATTCCTCCGGATCTCCGTCCGCTGCTCCAGCTGGAAGGCGGCCGTTTCGGAACCTCCGACCTCACGGAATTCTACCGCAAGATCATCTACAGGAACAACACGCTGAAGAAACAGAAGCAGTGCGGCGCACCGGCTATCATCATCAACCAGCAGAAGAGAATGCTCCAGACCGCTGTTGATGCATTGTTCGAGAACAGCAAGAGGGCGAAGCCCTTCACCGGCAGCGGAAACAGAGCTCTTAAATCCCTCTCCGACATGCTCAGAGGAAAACAGGGCCGCTTCCGTCAGAACCTTCTCGGAAAGCGCGTTGACTACTCCGGCAGAAGCGTTATCGTTGTTGGACCTGAACTTAAGATCCATCAGTGCGGCGTGCCGAAGGACATGGCTCTTGAACTCTTCAAGCCCTTCGTTATCCGTAAACTTGTCAAGGATTACGGCGGCACCGTTCCCGGAAACGCCCAGTCTTTCACCATCAACACAGCCGAAAAGCTGGTTGAAAAGGGCGAAGACCCCAGAGTCTGGAAGGCTCTTAATGAAGTCATTAAGGGACACCCTGTTCTTCTGAACCGTGCTCCAACCCTTCACCGTCTCGGCATCCAGGCATTTGAGCCTGTACTCGTGGAAGGAAAAGCTCTTAAGCTCCATCCCCTCGTGTGTACCGCTTTCAACGCAGACTTCGACGGAGACCAGATGGCTATACATATTCCGCTGTCTGTCGAGGCTCAGACCGAGGCCCGGTTCCTTATGCTTTCCATCAACAACCTGTTGGCGCCGAAGGACGGCAAACCTATCACCGTTCCTACCCAGGACATGGTTCTCGGAAGCTACTACCTCACCTTTACAACGGATGAGGGCTACAAGAACGCTCCTGTGTTCAGAGATGAGGACGAGGCGAGAAAAGCCTACGATCTCGGAATCATCAAACTCCATACGCCGATCATCGTCCGCAGAGAAGCAGTCTGGAACGGCCAGAAGGTCACCGGAAGAATCGAGACAACTATCGGCCGTCTGATCTTCAACCAGGCCATTCCCCAGGACATCGGCATGGTGGACAGGTCAAAATACGAAAACATATTCAAGCTTGAAGTTGATGAACTTGTCAAGAAGGGCACTCTTACGACCATTATTGACAAATGCATCAAGACCCACGGCTTGACACAATCTGCGGAAGTGATCGACAAGATCAAAGCCCAGGGCTACCAGTTCTCCACAAGAGGTGCGCTTACCGTCTCCGTTGCCGACATCAGTGTTCCCGGAATCAAGGAAGAGATGATCAAGAAGGCAGAGGAGAAGGTTGAAAGACTCCGCCAGTTCTACGAGGACGGCGAATTCGACGAGGAAGAGCGTTACAAGAGGACCATCGAGATCTGGAACACCACCACAGATGACCTGACCAAGGAACTCCAGAAGAACATGAGCCGTACAAACCCGATCTACATGATGAGTGACTCGGGCGCGAGAGGAACCATGAACCAGATCAAGCAGCTTGCGGGTATGAGAGGTCTTATGTCCGATACCTCGGGCCGTACCATCGAGATCCCGATCAAGGCTAACTTCCGTGAAGGTCTGGACGTAATCGAGTTCTTCATCTCCAGCCACGGAACCAGAAAGACTCTGTCCGACACGGCTCTTCGAACGGCTGACTCCGGATACCTCACCAGGCGTCTCGTTTACGCATCCCAGGACGTTGTTATCAGAGAGTACGACTGCGGCACCCACAAGGGCATCGAGTTCAGCGATGTCTGCGAAGCGGGCCGGAAGGTGGTTGTTCCTCTTGCCGACCGTATCAGAGGAAGATACGTGTCCGACGACATATTTGATCCGAAGACCGGCGAACTCATCGTATCGAGAGACATGCTCATCGACGACGCCATCATCGCCAAACTCTCCGCTGCAGGCATTGACAAGGTCAAGATCAGGTCGGTCATCGAGTGCGAGTGCGGCTACGGAGTATGCGCAAAGTGCTACGGTTCCAACCTTGCCACGAACAATATCTGCAACCTTGGCGAAGTTGTCGGTATCATTGCGGCCCAGTCCATCGGCGAGCCCGGTACCCAGCTGACCATGAGAACCTTCCACACCGGCGGTATCGCTACAGCCGACAACATTACCCAGGGTCTCCCGAGAGTCGAGGAGCTCTTTGAGGCGAGAAAGCCGAAACAGGTTGCAACTATCTCCGAACTTGACGGAACTCTCACAGTGACCCATACCGGGAATAAGGGTGAGGTTGAAATCGTTGTCACCTCCGACAGCGGCGAAAAGTGGACCCACAAATGCCTCGAGAGCATGCTGGAGAGAGTCAAGAACCCGGACGGCACTGTCAAACAGCCTTTCGAGCCTATCGGCACCGGCATGAGAGTGAAGAAGGGCGAAAGCATCACCCAGGGTTCCAAGGATCCCCACGACGTTATGCGCGTGATGCGTGAAGGCGACGACATCTCGGCAGTTGAGAACTACATAATCGAAGAGGTGCAGAAGGTCTACAACAGCCAGGGCGTTAAGATCAATGACCGCCACCTGGAGATCATTGTCCGCCAGATGCTCCGCAAGGTAAGGATCACCGATGCAGGAGACACGGATCTCATTGCCGGCAACACCGTTGACAATGCCACATTCATCAAAGAAAAGGCAAAAGCCGAGGCAGAGGGCAAGAATCCTCCGAAGGCCGAAAGACTGCTCCTTGGCATCACCAAGGCCGTTATCGCCTCCGATTCCTTCCTCTCCGCCGCTTCCTTCCAGGAAACTACAAAGGTTCTCACGGAAGCTGCCATCAAGGGCAAGATCGATCCTCTCCGCGGCCTCAAAGAGAACGTGCTCATCGGAAAACTTATCCCCGCCGGAACCGGTATGGCCATGTACAACGACATCACGGTCACCGGAGACGTGCCGGAGTGCGTCACCGAGATCCGCAATGCTCAGAAACTCATTGACGAGCAGAACGAGGAAAGACGTCAGGACGAGCAGAGATCGCCGAAAAAATCCGATAAAGGCATGCCCAGAAACGACAGAGACGACACGGAACAGCCTGAGATCGACGAAGACGGTGAGCAAATGCTTGGCGGCGGCTACGCCAACGACTTTGACGACGAGGTTCTGGCAAGCGAAGGCTTCAGCATCACTGATGCCGAAGGAAACTACGTCGATGACGAGACCCTTCTGGGCGGCGACGAAGACACCATGGGCGACGACCTTGACAATGCGGACATCTACGGCGACATCACCGACGATGGAACCGATGACGACGAGAGCCCCTACGGCGACGACGAGGACTGACGGTCGGTTCCGCTAAATAACCAATAATATTTTTACCGCACCCGCGCAGATTTTTGCAACGATGCGGTTTTTTGCATTTTCGACCTGCTTTTGCCTTTAATTTACAATCTTTGCGCCAATGCAGAAAGCCGGAAATGATTGAAAAAAAGGGTGCGTCACTATATAATTAAGGCATCAAGTTTTATTTCGGGAGGGTCCGTTGGTCATGATAAAAGTCGTCCGGATCACAAAAGTTGAAGAATTGATGATGCTCATAGCCGATCAGAAATACAGGGAGGACATAGGAAGACACCGCAGCATGTACGTTTACAGAGGTGTGCCCGACGCGGATTACCGGATGACCACAAGTCTTTTCCGGAACTGCAAGCACCTTCAGAAGACTCTTGAGCCTGCCATCCTGAACAATTTCAAGAAATACGCGGTGATCGAAGACCCTTCGGTGGAACAGTCCGTCTGGATGCAGATGATCCTCGGCCAGCATTACGGATTGCCCACAAGGCTCCTCGACTGGTCTCATTCGGCCCTGGTGGCCCTTCATTTTGCGGCCACTGAGAGCGACATGGACAGGATGGAGGACCACGACTGCGCGGTTTGGCGTATTGACATGACAGAGATCCATTCTCTTCTTCCGGACAGGTATAAAAAGGCCCTCAACGAATCCACCACAAGTATTTTCTCGGTAAAAACCCTGAGCAGCGTCACGGACAGCCTTGAACAGTACGATATGGACATGCGGAGCGACGCCATGGTGGTCATCGAGCCGCCCTCCATCGAGCAGAGGATAGTGAACCAGTATTCATTCCTTTCAATAGTGCCAATGGGCATCTCGGACGTGGAGAGCTTCCTGGACGAAAAGACAAACAATACGGTAAAGTACGTTATTGAAGGAAAGCTCCGCTGGCGTCTGAGGGACATGCTGGACCAGCTGAACATAAGCGAGAGGATAGTGTATCCGGGCCTTGAGGGGCTTTCAAGCTGGATCGCGAGACACTATTTTGTGCGGAGCGGCGCGGAGCAGAGCTCCGCGAGTGATGCGCCTGCGGCGCAGTGAGCGCGACTCCGGCGCGAGTGATGCAGCGCATGCGCTGCAGTGAACAGTTGACAGTTAACAGTTGAGGTGCGGCTTCGCCGCGATTGCTGAATAGCGCGCCTCCGGCGCGAGTGATGCAGCGCAAGCGCTGCAGTTGGCGCAGCTACGCTGCGAGTGATGCGGAGCAAAGCTCCGCAGTTAATAGTGGTCAGTTAACAGTTGAGGTGCGGCTTCGCCGCAATTGCTGAATAGCGCGCCTTCGGCGCGAGTGATGCAGCGCTTTCGCTGCAGTGAACATTTGACAGTGAACAGTTGAGGTGCGGCTTCGCCGCGATTGCTGAATAGCGCGCCTCCGGCGCGAGTAAGCGGTCATAATGATCGGGAGAAAAATATGAAAGTTGTTTTAAAGAACGTTACAAAGGTTTTTCCGGGGCGGCTGAAGAGAGACGACAAGGTCGTTGCCGTTGACAATTTTGATTTTGAAATACCGGACGGCAAGCTTGTGGCCCTGCTGGGCCCCTCGGGCTGCGGCAAGAGCACGCTTCTGAATCTGATCTGCGGCCTTGAAGAGCCCACGTCCGGCAGGATATTCTTTGACGATACGGACATCACTGATCTTCCGCCGGAGGCCAGGGGCGTTGGCATGGTCTTTCAGAACTACGCCCTCTATCCCCATATGACGGTGCGGAAGAACATTCTGTTCCCCCTTGGCAATTTCAAAGGGAAAGACAAACTTACCAAGGAGCAGATGGAGGAGCGTGTCCTTGAGGCTGCCAGGATCGTGAGGATCGAGGAACTGATGGAGAGAAAGCCCTCCCAGATGTCCGGCGGTCAGCAGCAGAGAGTCGCAATTGCAAGAGCCCTTGTCAAACTTCCCGGACTGCTTCTCCTAGACGAGCCCCTCTCCAACCTTGACGCAAGGCTGAGGCTTGAGACCAGAGAAGAGATCAGACGCATCCAGAAGCGCACGGGCATTACGACTGTGTTTGTCACCCATGACCAGGAAGAGGCCATGAGTATTTCCGATATGATCATTGTGATGAAGCAAGGCGTTTTCCAGCAGATGGGGAAGCCTCAGGAGGTGTACGACGACCCGGTGAATCTGTTTGTCGCCAAGTTCCTGGGCACCCCCGCCATCAACGTCTTTGACGGCCGCATAGAAAACGGCAAGGTTTACATTGGCGAGGAGGCAGTTGCGGACGCAGCCGGGAAACCGGACGGTGAAGTTTACGTCACGATAAGACCGGAAGGCTTTGTCCCCGACGCCAACGGTCCTCTGACCTGCGGCTTCTCGGCTGTGGAAGTCATGGGACGGGACATCTCGGTAATTGCCACCCACGAGAAGGCCGAAGCGCCGGTGATACGGGCGATCGTTGACGCGGACAACAAGATCGACGAGACCAGCGAAACGGTGCGCTTCTCCATAAAGCCCCACAAGCTGTTTGTTTTTGACAAGGCTACCGAACTGAGGATCATCTGACCATGAAAAGAAAAGATAATTTAAAAGCCTGGCTGTACCTGCTGCCGGCAATACTGTTTCTGGGGGTGTTCATGGTCTACCCTCTGGTGGACGTCGTCATCTACTCCCTTGAGGAGGGCTACAACTCGGCGTCCCAGACCATGAGCGGCGTTGGCATTTACAATTTCCAGTACGTCCTGAGGGACCCCTATTTCATCCAGGCGCTGAAAAATACTTTCATACTGGTGGCCATCACCGTGCCCGTGTCGACAGGTTTGGCGCTGCTCATATCCCTTGGCCTCTCCTCCATCAAATGGGTCAAGGATATGTACCAGACCATCTATTTTCTGCCCTATGTCACTAACACGTTGGCGGTGGGGCTTGTATTCATGGTCCTTTTCGACAAGACCGAGTACACGGACGGCCTGGTGAACACGTTCATAAAGCTGTTCGGCGGGCAGGCGGTGGATTTCATTGACGGGCCCTACTGGGCGAAGATGCTGGTGCTCTGTCTGTACACCGTCTGGATCGTGTTGCCGTTCAAGATCCTGATACTCACCAGCGCATTGGCGTCTGTGAACAAGAACTACTACAACGCTGCAAGAGTTGACGGCACTCCGCCTTTCAGGATATTCACCCGCATCACTCTTCCCATGATATCGCCAATGCTTTTCTACCTCATAATCACCGGGTTTATAGGGGCTTTCAAGGCTTACAGCGATTCAGTGGCCCTTTTCGGCACAGACCTCAACGCCGCGGGAATGAACACGATTGTGGGTTACGTTTACGATATGATCTACGGCAACAGCGGAGGATATCCGTCCTATGCTTCGGCGGCGGCACTGATACTGTTCTCCATTGTCATAACCATAACTGTTATAAACCTTCTGGTGAGCAGGAAGCTCTCCATCAAAGGGGGTGACACGGTTGGCTGAACCATTCTCCGACAGGGACGTGAAACTGAAGCATAAAAAGTCCTCAAAGGTGAAGACCGTGCTTACGTACGTGGGGCTTTCGGTATGGGCTCTTGCGGTCCTGTTCCCCTTTTTCTGGATGATAATGACCTCCTTCAAATCCTATGAGGAGTACAACGCGGAGACCACGCCCTCGCTTTTTGTCCACAACCCCACGCTGCAGAACTTCATCAAGGCCTTCACCGACGTGCCCCTCGCCAGGTATTTCCTCAACACCTTCATCTTTGCCGTCGTGACGACTGCGCTCATGCTGGTGGTCATCATATTTGCCGCCTACGCCTTTGCCCGGCTGAAATTCAGGGGAAAAGACATTCTCTTTACCTTCTTCCTCTCGCTCATGATGATACCCACGGAGCTTGTGATCATCACCAATTTTGTTACGATAACAGACCTTGGCCTGCGCAACACATACCTTGGCCTCATACTCCCGTCGGTGACCTCCGTATTTTACATATATCTATTGAAAGAGAGTTTCGAGATGGTTCCCGAGGAAATGTACAAAGCCGCCAAGGTGGACGGCACCTCCGACCTCAAGTTTCTGTTCCGGATCATGGTGCCCATCTGCAGACCCACCGTTGTCACCATCGTGATTCTGAAGGTCATCGAATGCTGGAATTCCTACGTCTGGCCAAGGCTGATCACGGACCGGCAGGAGTTTTACCTTGTCTCCAACGGCATCCAGGAGATACGCCAGAACGGTTTCGGCCGTGAAAATATACCGGCAATGATGGCCGCGGTGGTGGTCATCTCCGTTCCTCTGATAGTGGTGTTCATAATCTTCCACCGTAAGATCATGGAAGGAGTCGCAAGAGGAGGGACCAAGGGATGAAAAAGAGTCTTTTCCTGAGGCTTGCGGCGATCGCATTGGCGGCTGTAATAATATTGACGGCCTCCGGCTGCCACAGGGGCAGAACGGTGGCCACTTTCAGCGTGCCCGATTCCTTCGACGAGAGCAAACAGTACGAGGTGATATTCTGGGCGAAGAACGACAGCAACATAACCCAGAAGAAGATATATCAGACTGCCATTGAGGAGTTTGAGAAGCTCTACCCGAACGTAACGGTGACGATGAAGTCCTACACGGACTACTCCGCCATCTTCAACGACGTGAACACCAATATTGCTACGAGAACCACCCCCGACGTGTGCATCACGTATCCGGACCACATTGCAACGTATCTCACAGGCCAAAACGTGGTGGTGCCCCTTGAGCAGCTGGTCAACGACGAAAAATACGGTCTCGGAGGCAGTGAGGTGAGGTTCGACTCGGTGAAGAAGGAGGAGGTCATCTCAAAGTTCCTTGACGAGTGCGTTGTCAGCGGCTCCATATATGCTCTGCCTTTTATGCGCTCCACCGAGGCGCTTTACATAAACAAGACCTACGTGGAGGCCATGGGCTACGAGATACCCGAAGTTGTCACCTGGGATTATATCTGGGAGGTCTCCGACAAGGCCCTTGAGAAGGACCCTGCCAACGAGGAACTTTTCAAGGTCAACGGACAGAAGATCATGATACCGTTCATATACAAGTCAACGGACAATATGATGATCACCATGCTGAAGCAGAGGAAGGCTCCCTACTCCGACGCCAACGGAAACATCTACATCTTCAACGACGTCACAAGGGACATCCTGAGTACCATCGCTCCCCACGGCAGGAACAGGTCCTTTTCCACATTCAAGATCTCCAGTTACCCCGGCAATTTCTTCAACGCGGGCAGGTGCATCTTTGCGGTGGATTCCACTGCCGGCGCCACCTGGATCGGCTCCAAATCCCCGCTCTCCGACATCCACGAGAGCGAAATAGTTAGTTTTGAGACCGTGGTAAGGCCTGTGCCCCAGTACGACACCGAAAATCCCCAGATGATATCCCAGGGTCCCTCTCTCTGCCTTTTCAACAGCGGGGACAGCGGACGGGTCCTTGCCGCCTGGCTCTTCATGCAGTATCTTCTCACCAATGACGTCCAGATCGCCTATTCAAAGACCGAGGGCTACGTGCCCGTGACGGAAAAAGCCTGCAGCGAGCCGGGCTACATCGACTATCTGAACTCACCCGACGAGAACAGCACGGAATTCTACAGCGTGAAGATCGATGCCGCGAAACTGCTCCTTGCCAATGTCGACAACTCTTTCATCACGCCGGTCTTCGACGGCTCAGCGTCCCTCAGGCTTGCAGCAGGGGATCTCATAGAGTTTACGGTAAAAAGCGAGAGGAGAGGGCAGACCGTTGACGATGAAGGAATTGACGGGATATTCGAAGAGGTGATGAAGCTCAACCGGCTGGACAGAAGGCAGGTGGTTGACGTCAAAAACGGAGCCGAGACAGACGACGGGAGCGTCAAATACGAACTTGGCCCCCTGCCGGGGGAATCGGCGGCGCTGCTCATTGGCGTTGTGTGCGCCTGGGTACTGATCTGCGGGTGGCTGCTGTACTCCTGGGTCAGCAAGAAAAAGTTGAAAAAAACTGGAAAATAGTGTAAACTTTCGGCGGTATGGGCATTCCTGTACCGCTGTTGTCGTTTAATTCTGGTTAGTTCTATAAGGAGGAAATAACGATGAAAAAAATGTTGGCTTTAATCACTGCGATCCTGCTGGTGTTCTGCCTGGCTGTTGCCTGCGTAAACGAAAACACCCCCGATCCCACTGAGGCCCCCGCAAACAACACCGAAGCGCCTGATGATACAGATAAAAAATCCGAAGGCGTTATGACTTATGCAGAGTACCTTGCCGCACCTGTGGATTCACAGGTAGTGGTCGAGACCTACGTCCAGGATCATCAGTCCTGGTGGGATAACAAGATCACCGTTTACACACAGGACAAGGACGGCGCTTACTTCCTTTACGAGATGCAGTGCTCCGAGGAAGATGCCGCAAAGCTCGTGCCCGGAACAAAGATCAAAGTTACAGGCACCAAAGCGGAGTGGTCCGGCGAGATCGAGATATCCGACGCCACCTTCGAGTTTGAAGAGGGCAGTTACATTGCCGAGCCTGTGGACGTGACAAATCTTCTCGGGACCGCTGAACTTGAAGGCATGATGAACAGAAAAGTTTCCTTCAAGGGACTTGTGATCGAGACCTCTTCCGCCGAGAGCGATATCGCTTTCATGTACAAATGGAACAATTCCGGCGAGCGGGGCGACGACCTTTACTTCAACGTTTCCCTTAACGGAAAGCTTTACACCTTCACCGTGGAGTCCTACCTGAGAGGCAAGGACACTGACGTTTACAAGGCTGTGGAAGGGCTCAAGATCGGCGACGTGGTCGACATGGAAGGTTTCCTCTACTGGTACAACGGAGTCAACCCCCACATCACAGGCGTTACTGTTAAAGGCAGCGTCAACGCAAAATCCGAGGGCGTTATGACTTACGCCCAGTATGCTGCGGCAGCTATTGACGCTCCCGTTACGGTTGAAGCTTACGTTCAGGATCACCAGTCCTGGTGGGATAATAAGATCACCGTTTATGCAGCCGATGCCGACGGCGGTTATTTCTTCTACAACATGGCCTGCGAAGAGGCTGATGCGGCAAAGCTTGTTCCCGGAACAAAGATCAAAGTCACCGGCACAAAAGCTGAATGGTCCGGCGAAGTTGAGATCGCCGACGCGACCTTTGAGATTGTCGAGGGCAGCTACGTCGCTCCCGCCCTTGACGTCACTTCTCTTATGGGCAAGGACTCTTTGGTTGACAGGATCAACAGAAAAGTTTCCTTCAAAGGCGCCGAAGTGGTCGCATCCAACGTCAAAGACGACACCAATGATTACGCTTTCATGTACAAGTGGAACAACTCCGGCGAGCGGGGCGACGACCTGTACTTCAACGTCAAGATCGGTGAGAACGTTTACACCTTCACAGTTGAGTCCTACCTGAGAGGACAGGACACGGACGTATACAAGGCTGTCGAAGCTCTTAAGATCGGCGACGTTATCGACCTGGAAGGTTTCTTGTACTGGTACGAATCGGCCAATCCCCATATCACTTCTGTAACTGTTAAATAATTAAATTTTGAACTGCCGGCGGGAAAAATCATTTTTTCCGCCGGATTTTTCGCTTGTTTTTCACCTGTTCCCCGTAAAGGCGGGCCTTTCGGGAGCAGGGCGAAACCGGTTTCTGTAATATTTGTCAGACAATGAGTGTTTTCGATATTATTTCATTACTTGGCGGATTGGCGATGTTCCTCTACGGAATGCGCCTGATGAGCAACGGGATCAAGGAAAGCTCCTCCGGAACTCTGAAAAAGGTCCTTGAAAAAGTCACCAACAATCCCTTTAAAGCATTCCTGCTGGGAGTGCTTGTCACCGCCGTTATCCAGTCCTCCACCGCCACAATCGTCATAACTGCCGGCCTTGTGACCGCAGGAGTGATAAAAGTTCGGCAGTCCTGGGGAATCCTTCTGGGAGCAAACGTTGGAACTACGGTAACAGGCCAGATGCTCAGGCTTATACAGCTGGATTCCGGTGAGACCTGGTGGCTTGAGTTTTTCCGTCCCTCCACGCTGGCGCCGATAGCCCTTGTCATTGGCGTCACGTTGCTCATTTTTCTTAAATTCAAGAATTCCGATATCACGGGCACCATACTCATCGGTTTCGGAATACTGTTTTCGGGTCTGCTCAATATGTCGGCCGCCGTCGATAATCTGAAGAGCACCGACGTTTTCACAAATCTTTTTGTTAACCTTGGCAACAACCCCTTCCTGGGATATCTCTCCGGCGCAGCGGTGGCCTTCATCCTGCAAAGCTCCTCGGCAACCATCGGCATACTCCAGGCCCTTTCCACCTCCGGACAGCTGGCCTTCAGCGCCATAACACCGATCATCGTTGGCGTGTATCTTGGCGACAGCGTGACAACATTTATCGTCTGCTTCATCGGAACAAAGGCCGACGCCAAACGGGTGGGCATGACCAACCTGCTGTTCAATTTTCTGAAAACGATCCTCGTCATCGCGGGCGTAGTTACCGCCAAACTGACGGGACTGCTGAACGCTCTGTGGGATACAACAGCCGACCCGGGCATTATCGCCAATACAAACATGATCTTTAATGCCTCCTGCGCACTTCTGGCACTTCCCTTCGGCGGGCTTCTGATAAAACTTGCCTACCTTATAATCAAGGACGACAAGGTAAAGAAGGGCAAATACGACGAGAAGCTGGATGCGATGAACCCTGCCTTTTTCTCAACGCCGGCCCTTGCCTTTAAGAGCTGCTACGACGTACTTGTGGCCATGTTCCGTGCCGCCAAGGAGAATATCCACAAAGCGCTGGGTCTTCTTGACATATACGACGACGCCAAGGCAAAGGAAATTGAAGAGGAAGAGGAAAACGTGGACGTTATGGCCGACCGGGTCTCAAATTACCTGGTCCAACTGTCGCCCCACATCACTGCGGATCTCCACGCCAGGATCCTTGACGAATATTACAAGGTGGTTACCGAATTCGAACGCCTCTCCGACCACTCCATGAACATAAAAGAGGTCGCAGCAGACCTCCACGCCAACAACACCGCCTTCTCCGCCGACGCAAAGCAGGAAATTGAGGTTTTGAAAGATGCGATCTTCGCGATCCTCGATCTCTCTCAGCTCGCTTTTGAAAAGAGGGACGAAGTGGCCGCCAAGCGGATCGAACCCCTGGAAGAAGTTGTGGACGACCTGGTGAACGCACTGAAGGAAAACCACCTCGCAAGGCTTAGGGCAGGGCGCTGCAACGTCTACATGGACACCGGCTTCTCCAACCTCATGTCAGACCTGGAAAGGATCTCCGACGTCTGCTCCAACATAGGCGTGGCAACGGTGGTCAGAACAGAGACAAAGCTGGAGGTCAACTCCCACGACTACATCTCCAAGCTCCACTCCGGCCGTGACGAAAACTTCAACGCCGAGTACAACGAGAGACACACCGAATTCTTCGAAAGGTTGGCGGCCATTTCTGCGCCTTCAACTCCGCCCGCCGGTGATCCCTCGGCGCCAATAGAGCTCCCGGACGGGTCTTCAGACGGCTCTTCGGATGGCGAGTGAACGACTTGTTTAACCGCCAATGGGACTGGCTGCATGCATTATTATCTGCCGGTGAAGGCAGGGTCAGGAGGCATCAGGAAGGAAGATCACAGAGCTAAATAGCCGCGATGAAGCCTGTTTAGAGTTCCCGCGGGAAATCCCCAACAGGCAAGAAACCTGTTGACAGGGTCAGTCGATTTTGTTATACTCTCAAAGCCGTGGTGGCTATAGCTCAGTTGGTTAGAGTACCAGGTTGTGGCCCTGGGGGTCGTGGGTTCGAGTCCCACTAGCCACCCCACGAAAAAAGACTCCTTCGAGGGGTCTTTTTTCGTGGTGGAGCAAGCAAAGAAAGGGGCCCCCGGAAGTGCTTGCACTTTTGGGGAGGAGGAGCCGCAACGGCGGAAATGGAGTCTTTCAAGGGATAACAATAAGATCTTCTTGGAAGACGGAATCGTCGGCGTTCGCGGCGACGAGAACCCGAGAGGGTCGAGGCGTTAAGCAAATCATCCGGTGGATGATTTGCAGCCGAGATCGTGAAAGAAAGAGGGGCCCCCGCAAAGTCGTCATATACATTAAATATGGGGTCCCCGTAAAATCGTTAGATTTTGCGGGGAAGAGGAGCCACAGCGACGCAAACGGAGACTTTCAAGAGAGAAAGAGAGGAAGTTTCTTGAAAGTCGGAGTCCACGTTGCTTGCGGCGACGACGAACAGCGCCGGATGCAAGCAACGCGCCGCAGAATGGCGAGTACCACCAGCCGGACAAAGCGAAATGAACTAAGCTTTTCTTGTTTTTTCTATAGGGCGGCTTGTTTGGCGTGACGGGAAACCACTGAAGAAGGGCTTTGCAAACGTTTTGCACGATCCAAACATTTGGCGCATCCTATTCTTACAAATTGTTGCAATTTATCCACAACTAAACCATTCGTTGCAAAATTCTACCAAATCGCAACGCCAAAGTTATTGCCTTGGCGGCAAAACAAAGGTATCATTACATCAGAACGAGCGCCCGTTACTTTTCAAAAGGAGTGGTAAAAATGGAATTCAGCTTTGGAAAGAAACTTAAAGAACTGCGGTTCTCAAAAAACGTTACCCAGGAGGAACTTGCGAGGCATCTCGTGATATCGGCCCAGGCGGTCAGCAAATGGGAGCGGGGGACGGGGTACCCGGACATCATGATGTTGCCGCGTATTGCAGCGTTTTTCGACGTTTCCGTTGATGAGCTTCTTGGCACCGGTGAAGAGATCAGGCTCAGGAAGATCGAGCGGTGGAAGGAGGAATCCCTTGGCTATCTTCACGCGGGAAAGCTCGAAAAGGATTACGAACTTTGGAAAAGTGCATACGGCGAGTACCCGAACGAACCGGACGTTGTCGAATACTATATGCATGCTTTGTTCAGGCACAGACGTTTCGACGATGACCCTTCAATAACAGAGAAAGTCATTGAGCTTGGAGAGTGGCTGCTTCAAAAAGCACCTGACACAGGTAAACGTGATTCCGCCAGGCAGATGCTGGTTTTTATGAACAATGAACTTGGCAATACAGAAAAGGCCAGAGCATATGCGGAAGAGGCTTCCTCCATGATCACAAGCAGCGAATTCCTTCTTGGCCATGTTCTCGAGGGAGAAGAACGGATCGAGCATTGCCAATATCTGATATTGGAGCTTATAACAGAAGGAGCGGAGGAGATCAACAGGATTGCCGACAATTATCCCCACGATGAGGCCATCGAGATCTGGAAATACGTTATCGGACTGTATAAAGGGCTGTTTCACCGGGGCGATTTCGGGTTCTATAATTTGCGGATGAGCGAATATTCCGGCAGACTTTCGCGAAGATATGCCATGGCAGGAGATCGGGAGCTGTGCCTTGAGGAACTGAAGCATTCGGTGGAGTACATCAAAGCCTTTGAGGACTGGACAAAGGGAAGCGAGATAGTGAAGCACACGTCGCTGCTTTTGAACAGACTTGAAGTGTCAAGAAACTATTTACCGGGCACGGACAAAAAACTTAGCACTCTCACCCTTGCAGACCTTGACAGGCCCGTCTACGACACCTACCGCGAGGACCCTGAATTCATACGCATCAGGAAGAAACTTGAAGAAATTGCGGGTTAACGCGCCAATATTTTATATATGTCTCATGTTACCTGAGATGGCGCGGAAGTTCTTTTTGAAACCGCCTTAAGAAAGTGGTATAATCCATAGACAGAAGACGTGTGGTTTCATCGGTTAACGCTTTGTTTGAAGTTGAAATTCTGCGTCGAAATACATCCGTAAAACAGTCGCTGCTGCAGCGCTTGATGAAAAAGGAGGATCTATTGTGAAGAAAAGTTTTTCCGCTTTTGCGGCCGTTCTCATAGCCGTTCTGACGTTTTTTTCGTTTTCCGGAGTAGGCGCTTTTGCCGAAGATGACGTTGCAGGGGAAATAACGTTCTATTCCCAAAACTTTGAAAGCTACGAGGCATCCGCCGGCGCCACCGAGGAGTACGTTTTCAATGACGCCAAGGGCAACAAACCTGCAGGCTTCAACGAGTTCATCGGAGACGGTGAAAGGAGCGGCGCGATCATCAGTGCGGACAGGATCGGCGGGTCGAAGTCTCTGAGACTCATGCGTTACGACGGCGGCGTTGCCGATATGCGTATAACGGGGCTCAATCTTGCAGCGCTCGGGGAGGGGTCAAGGATATCCTTCTCGTTCAAGTTTATGTACAAAACCCTGGGAAATTACGGCTTTTCCGTGCTTCTCGCGGGCATTCCGGAGTCCACCCACGTTGAGGATTACGGCGGAGGCGTCAGAAACATTTTCTCTTCGGGAACCGACGATGCGACCGGAAAGGACGTTCTCTATGCTGTCAATCTTGAGGGCGGATCCGTTGTGGTGACGGACGAACTCCATGCCGACACCGAGTATACCGTTGAGACCGTCTTTACCTCTGGCAGCGATGAGTTTGTCGTCTTTATCAACGGCGAGCGCATTGGCGATTTCAAGTACATCGGAAAAATGACCAATATCACGGCCATCAGATTTGACTGCCACGACTGGGCCGAGGAGAACGACATCTCCCGCTCCCAGAAGGGAAGCTGCCACGTCAACGAGGTCTATTTTGACGATATCAGACTTGCTGCTACACCGAACGGACAGGCCTCGGAGCAGTCCAATAAACTGTTCAAGTTTAACAGCGAGGACTTTTGCTTCTATGACGATTTCGAGATCATGTTCGCAGGAGACGAATACGAGCAGCCCAATGCCGAATCGGACACGTTCACGTATATGGGCGAGCTTCCGTTCCTGCAGTCTTCCGGTTCGCCCTTTGTCAATGCCTTCTCTTACGTGATGCCGACGGATACCGACAGCGACTTTGAGGGGATCGCTCTTGCCGCCAAAGATTTTCTGGACATGAGGTTCTGGATGATCCTGGCGCCGGACGATGCGGAGGCAGATATTCTTGTCTATTTTACGATAAAAGTTAAGGACTTGAAGGGATGCTTTGACCTTTGCGTCACAAACAGGACAGAGGAGGCCACCTCCACCGACAGCACGGACAGGGGCGGAATGGTTATAAGACTCGAGCCGCTTCAGGACGGCAAGGTCGCGTTGATGAACGCCGCCCGCCAATACGTTGGCACGATCGAAAAGGACAAAACGGTCACACTTGGGGCCGGATTCTTTATGGACACGCAGGACTACGTGATCTTCCTTGACGGAGAGATGGTGAAGGGCAGTATGTCGTATTACCCGGAAAGTTTTCACGGCGCCAGCGCTCTCCGTTTAGATCTTGAGGGCACCGGAAGCGAGGTCGTATTCGACGACATATCTATAGATTACGGCGAGCTCGAAGAGATCTCCGGAGAACCTGCAACGGAGGAGCCTGAGTCCACGCCCGAACCCACTGAGCCGGCAACAGAGGAACCGACAGAGGCGCCAACGGAGGAACCGACGCCAAAGCCTGAGGACGAGCCCACTGCCGCTCCGGAAACCGCTTCCCAGCCTACAGCAGAAGAGCCCCATGAAGATCCCACCGAAGCTCCCAAGCAGAACAAAGGCTGCGGCGAAATCGTTACGCCGGCAATCGCGGTCATTTTTGCCGGAGTTGCATTGATTCCGATGTCTTGCAGGAAGAAAAAGGGTTGAGGGACAGAAGGGCAGTATCTTGAAAAGCATTATATTTAACACGAAAACCACGCAACTCCCGCGTGGTTTTCTGCAATTGTGATCATGTTATACGTCAATTCTTCAGTCGTCCGACACAATGTTGACCTCGCCCATCTGGTTCTTGACCCTAATAACGATCGTCCGGGTGGTGTTTTCTCCGTCGGGACGGCAGTTAACGGCGCCCATCGAAACGTCGGAACTGAGATCCACGTGCCAGCTTCTGGGAATGTGGACCCGGGTCTCGCCCATCTGGTTCACAAGGTTCAGGCTCAGGGTTCCCTCGGTGTCCCCGGTGTCCGTGTTCTGGTAGAAGACCGTGAGCTCGCCAAGCTGGTTGATCAGGTTGACGCCTGGCTGGGTCGAAGCGTCCACGTAGTAGATGTGGCTGCCCAACTTGAAATTGACCGGGTCGCTTGAATCCGAACTCCCGTATGTCACGGTTTCCTTGCCCTTTGAGCCGTTCTTGGAGAAAAACTGCTTCGCCTTCGGCCGAAAAATGATCCACACAGCGGCGTCAAGCAGCACCGCGGCCAAAATTATGTACCAGTTGTTGACAAAATCGGGGCTTTTGCCAATGGCATTGCCGATCTCCTTCTCAAAGAGCATGAATCCAAGCCCCAGAGGTATGAACAGGCTGAGGCGATTGGCAAGTGTCTTGCTGAAGGCAACCTTTTTTATGATCCAGTAGAGCAGGGCCGCGGCCAGGAACCATTTCCACAGCGGGATCGCGAACACCGCAAGCTCAGGCATGAAGGCGTAAAACAGAAGGCCTACGCCGGCAATCAGTACAAGTATTCCAAATATTATCGCACCGTTTTTCATTTCAGTATCATCCTCATTTCTTCAAGTTTTTCGCGGAAGGGTCTGTAGTACATCCGCGAGATGTAGACCTGTTTTGGCGTTGTCGCAAAACCGACGCAGCAGGGGCCCGTGAGCTCACGCTTCAGCCAGCTGACCGCCTCAAGGTTCAGAATGCAGGTCTTCGACACCCGCATAAAGTTCTTCGGCAAGACCTCCTCCAGCTCGTAAAGCTTCATATCCGAGCAGTAGATCCGCTTGGCGGTGTGGGCCGTTACGCTACCGCCGTCAGTCTCGAAAAAGAGCAGCTCGCCAACGTTCACCAGGTGCTCCTCATCGCCAATGCAAAGGGACAGCTTCCGCAAAGCCGTGCCTGCCCCGCCTGTCTCGAGCAGCTCCTGCAGTTTAAGAATTTCCGGCGTGAGTTTCCTGCAGCGGATGACCACTTCCTCGGGCCCGTCGGGATCAACTTCGATTTTTATTTTTCCGGTTATCCCGTTTAAGGTCGTATCGTTCACTGCCTGAACCTCCGTCATTGTCTAAGCGGGCGGTGTCTCTTCGCCGGTTTTGCTGCCGCCCTGGGATGATTGTAAAAGAGTGCTGTTCTGTTGTCAATACCCTGAGAAGTAAGTGGTAGAAAAGGGGAGGTGAGTGGTGCGGAGTTGCGGCGCAAAACTCCTCAGCTCCGCAAGTGATGCGCGCAAGCGTCGTTGCTACGCAGTGCACAAATGATAGATAATAGTGAACAACGAATCTCCTTGACAAGCAATGCAGAATCGAGTACTATACTAACGAAGGGACACCGATGACGGTTGCTCCAATAGTTTGGTTATGAACTAACCGCCTTATTTGGGTAGCAGGCGGTTAGTTCTTTTTTTACTTTTTTATGATTTTTACGATAAGTGTCACAATACTGACTATAAGCGTCAGCATTGCAATCAAGTCCGTAAATGAAACCATGTCAGTTTCGGTGCTTTTGGTTTTGTTCATAGGCACCGCCTCCTTTCTCGAAGCCTCGAGTGGAGGGAAAAGAAACTTTTTAGCTCCACTCGTAAGAATGGAGCAACCGCCACCGTTATGGTGTCCCCCGGGTCGAATTAGTGACCGTGATTATTGTATCATTTCAGTTCACGACAATCATTCACAAAAGTGTTTCCAAAAATGTCGAATCGGTTTGTTCACCTAAATATGCGTTTAATTTCGTGTTATTGCGATTTTCCTTTTCCGCTGTGTTTTTCAGCTTTTCTCAATCTTTTAAAAACTGCGAACAAATTTAAAAATGCCGAATGGAAGTTGACAATTAATAGTAATCAGCGAAGAGTGAATATTATAGTGAAACTGCGCGGATCGCGACTCAGTCGCACCGCACAGCAACCACTGTCCACTGTTCACTGGTAACTGTTCACTGCGTTGAAATCGTGCGCTAAAAGCGTCCTAAGTGTGATTTCAACGCCTTAAATGCGCACGATTTCAACGCCCAGCGCTTCCGCAATCTTCACGATCGTCCCGGCCTTGTGGCCGATGCCAAGAGCATAGTGGTGTGTCGGACCTTCCATGACCCAGCGCTTCACGAATTCCCTGGTGTCCGGCGGGAAGAAGCCTCTTGTGTTGGTGTTGCCGGTGGGCGGGATGGGGCCGTGTTTCGACTCACCTTCGCCGACCACAAACTTGAAGCCTGTCCGGGTCTGGGTCAGACCCAGTATGGTGATGGGGCCCTCTTTCAGCTTGAACTCAACGGAGGCGCCGGAGCCGGGCTTGCCATGGAACTTTTTGAGACTTCGAAGGACCGGCTTTCCCTCGGCAACCGCGATGTGGTGGGGGCCGTCGTGACCAACAAAAATGAAGTTTTCGTCAAAATCAAAGGGGTGGAATTCGGCGAAACTGCCGCCCATGCCAAGTCTGTCCATAATGAACATGGCAATCAGGGTCTTGATGTCGAATTCGCCGCACATGGGGATGCCCTTGGCGTTGAGGATGGAATTGCCGGCGATGAAGGAACTCACAAGGTCCCGCTGAGGGGAGCCGGGGAGGCCGTTGTAGTAGTAGGCGAGGCCCGAAAGGTCGTATTCCTTGACGAATTTTGAGAGGGTGACGGCGGTTCTGGAGGCTTTTTCCAGGTCCTTTTCGGTAAGTTTTTCGGTAATCGGGTCTGAGACCGGGTCAGGGGTGTCAAAAGTCTCAAGGATCAGCTGCCTCATCGAAGCGGTTTCCGCTTCTGTCACGGTCTCGCTGACCTTCAGTATATCGTCGATCTCCAGCAGGGGGACGTGGACCCCGAAGGCGGCGGCAATTGCCGTGGGGTCTGCATGCATGTCGTACATCGATTCCAGCACGTGGCCGATGAGGCCGAAGCGGGCGCCCCGGAGGCTGTGGAGCACGTTGGCGATGTCGCACCATTCCCTGATCTCAGCCAATGCCTTTTGATCGCCGTGAAGCTTGCCGATGATCACGTCCGAGATCTTCTTGCCCATTCGCACCGTAACGCCGGTAAACTCGGGAACGGAGCAGATGCAGTCGTTTTCAAGCTGTTCTCTTGTGTTGGCGGTTGTGTAGTCAAGGTGACTCTTGGGCTGGAGGGCGATCAGCACCACCGGAACTTCAGCCTCCCTCATAATTGGGGCGAAGACGGAGGAAGTGGCGTAGGTCAGCATGTTGCAGAAAAGAACGTCGACCCCGTCGCTTTTCGCTTTGCGGGACACCTCGAAGGCTTTGGCGTTGGAGTCCACCATTCCGTAGTCAAAAATCTCTGCGCCAAAAGACGCGACCGTGCACTTGAGTTCCTCATGGTACTTCATGAGGCTGTCCAAAAGGCCTTCAAACTGGTCCCAGTAGACGCTGTGGCCAACGCCAAAGAGTCCGATCCTTGCCGGCTCCGTTTTAATCCGTTCGATCATTTTTTACCTTCCTTTACGCAAAATGTCGTAGAATGTATTTCTGAGAGGCGCGATAAAAGCGTCATGGTTTGCAGGCGAGTGCTGGTGCATGTACAAAAACCACACACCGTCATTCGGCGACACAAAGAACCAGGTGCCGAGAGCTCCCGACCAGCCCCATTCGCCAATGGCCCCCGAAGAAGCTTCCTTGTCCTGGACTCTGACGCCAAGCCCGAAGGTGTGCTCCGGACCGGAGATGGAGGGATCGCCGTGGGGGTCGTTGTAGCAGGCCCGCTGGGAGGCGGTGAGGGCAGGAGTGACCATTTGCCGGATCGTCTCAGGCTTCAGAAGGCCTTTTGAAGGCGCCAGCATTTCCGCCAAAAACAGGGCATAATCCCTTGCGGTGCCCACAAGTCCCGAGCCGCCGGAGAAGACACCGAAATCTTCCGTTCCTTCAAATGCGGGTATCGGAACCGGTCTCGGGGGCAGGGGAATGTTTACGTATCTTCCGTTTATAAAGGCGGTGTTTTCCGCAAGTCTCGGCCTTAGCTCCGCCGGCAGTTTCTGGAAGAAAAAAGTCTCCTTCATGCCAAGGGGCCCGAAAATATGGTTTTCAAAATACTCGTCAAGCCTTTCCTCCGACAATATCTCAACAACAGCGCCAAGGACGTCGTGGGAGAGCCCGTAAAGATATTTCGCTCCCGGGTCAAAGGAGAGGGGAATACCTGCGATCTCTTTGGCAAATCCAACGGTGTCAAGGCCCTTGCCGGTCTTCAGTTTTTCACGCCAACTCTCCGCAAATGCAGCGGCCTTTCCGCTTCCGTCGGTGAGAAAATACGAAAGGCCGGAGGTCATGGTGAGGAGATTCCAAACTGTGATCTTCTCTGAGGCGGGCCTTTCATGGCCGTTTTCCCACACGGTGACGTTATTAAACTCGGGAATGAATTCATCGAGGTCGGCACCAAGATCCAGCAAGCCTTTTTCGACCAGCTGGAGAGCAGCGGTGACGGTGAAGACTTTGGTCATGGAGTAGAGGTGAAAAAGAGTGTCCGCGCCAACCGGGTCATCAGCTCTTTCGCTTTTGGTTCCCTCGTAGTTCTCAAAAAAGATGCCATTTCTGTCGCCGCAGAGAAGGGCGTTCCCCGACGAAAAGCCCCGGTCGATTATCCTTTTTTGTTCTTCTGCAAGTCTTTTCCAGTCGTGATCCATTGTTCCGTCCCGATTTCGGCAGGCTAAAGCATCAACTGAAGCCTCAGCCAAAGCGCCAATAAAGCTTTTGAAATTTTACCACCGGATCTTCCCACTGTCAATTTTAACGGGGTCACAGGTGCCAAAAAGACAGGCGACAAGGTCAGGCACCAAAGCAAATCCTTTGTTGACTTTACTTAACTAAAGTGTTACAATGAAAACTTGTTCCGCTCCGCAAAAGAAGGAGCGGGACCGTCACAAAACTGACGCCTGACACCAAAGGAGCGACTTTTGAGATGGAGATAGACATTGGCGTTTTGTCGAAAAGCGAACAGTTGGCGCTGGCTTTGAGAACTCTTTATGCGAAAAAGGGTTATTCCTGCTACCGCATGAGCAGATTCGAGGAGCTGAGCCTTTACACGGACAACTTGGATTTTCTGGTGTCTCCGGACATTCTGACTTTCACGGACAGAAACGGAAGGCTGAAGGCGCTGAAACCCGACGTCACCCTTTCCATTGTGAAGAGCAGGGCGGACGATCCGACGGTTTTGGACAGGATCTGCTACAGCGAGAGCGTTTTCCGGGTGCCCAACGAGGCGGATTCCTTCAAGGAGATCTCCCAGACCGGGGTGGAGTGCATTGGCAATGTTACGGAGGACGACGTTGCGGAGGTGACCTGCCTTGCCTGCGAGAGCCTGGATATTATTTCGAAAGACAATCTGCTTGTGGTCTCCGACCTGGACATCCTGAACAGGCTTATAACGGCGGCTTCGGAGAACGTTGACGTCAGAAAAAAACTTCTCGCCTTTGCAGGGCAGAAGAACGTTGCCGCAATTAATAAGCTGGCGGGAAGCGGTGAGATTCCGGAAATTATTGGCAAAGGTCTTTCATCCCTGCTTCTCCTCTCCGGCGAAAACGGCGAGGTGCTTGAGGATCTGAGAAAGATATGCAGCGGGTTTTCCTGGGGCGGTCTTGCGGAGGCTTTTTCGGCCACTGTAAACAAGGTCGAGGAAAAGCTGGGCAGTGACAGTTCAAAACTCAGGATCGATTTCTCGGTCACCGGCGATCTGAAATATTACAACGGAATCGTCTTCCGGGGATTTGTAAAGGGCATCCACACAGGGGTGTTGACCGGCGGAAGATACGACGGTCTTATGGCAAAACTGGGGAAAAAATCAAAGGCCATCGGTTTTGCGGTGAGGACCGACATACTGAGCTGACCGGGGGAGGGAGTTATGGAAGATTATCTGAGCGTGGCTCTTCCCAAGGGCAGGCTGGGAGAAAAGGTGCTTCAGCTTTTCAAAAAGGCGGGCATCGCGGATATAGACATTGAGAAGGCGGGCAGGAAGCTTTGCATCGAGGACGAGGCGGCAAAGCTCCGGTTCATTCTGGTGAAGCCCTACGACTCGGCTGTTTTCGTTGAGCGGGGGGCGGCGGACGTTGGCGTCTGCGGGTACGACGTGCTTGCGGAGCAGCACTCCGACGTCTACGAGCTGCTGGACCTGGGCTTTGGCAAGTGCGCCATGTGCGTTGCGGCGCCGAAGGGTTTCGTTGACGCCAATGCAGGTCCTCTCAAAGTGGCTACGAAATACGCCAATGCCGCGGAGGAGTATTTTTCCTCAAAGGGCAGGGACATCGACGTTATAAAGCTGAACGGTTCCATTGAGCCGGCGCCGATGCTGGGCCTTTCGGACGTGATATTTGACATTGTGGAGACCGGCAGCACTCTCCGGGAGAACCGCCTGGAGGTGGTGGAGAAGGCCTTTGACGTAAGCGCCAGGTTTATCGCCAACAAGGCTTCCTACAATTTCAGGAACAAAGAGATCAGGACCATCGCAGACAGGCTGGCAAAGGCGGCAGCCGAAATGCAGGAGCAGAATTAAATGAAGATTTTCAGAGGTTTTGAAAAAGAAGCGGCTGACATCCTTGAGAAGAGGTTCGGAAAAGGAAACGTCAGAGAGACTGTGGCGGAGATCATCGCCAACGTGGCTCAAAAGGGCGACGCGGCGTTGCTGGATTATACCGAAAAATTCGACAAAGTAAGGCTTGACTCCCTCAAAGTGTCCGAAGGCGAGACCGAAGAGGCTTTGAAGACGGTGGCTCCGGAGTTCTTAACGGTGCTCCGGAAGGCTGCAGAGAATATAAAGGAATTTCACAGCGCCCAGGTCCGCAAAGGCTTTGAACTTAATACCAGACCCGGAGTGGTCATGGGCCAGAAGGTGGTGCCCCTGGAAAAGGTTGGCATCTACGTGCCCGGCGGAACGGCCGCCTATCCCTCAACTGTTCTGATGAACGTTATTCCCGCAAAAATAGCGGGGGTCAGGGATGTCTTCATAGTCTCCCCTCCGGGACCTGACGGAAAAGTAAAGCCGGAGATAGTCGCAGCCGCAAAAGTTGCCGGCGCCGACGCAATCTTCAAGGTGGGAGGCGCCCAGGCTGTGGCGGCCCTGGCCTACGGCACCGAAACCATACCGAAAGTCGACAAGATCACGGGTCCCGGCAACTCCTTCGTGGCGGAGGCCAAACGCCAGGTCTTCGGCAGGGTCGCCATCGACATGATCGCAGGGCCCAGCGAAATACTGGTCATTGCTGACGAGAAGGCGGACCCGGAGATCATTGCCGCGGATCTTCTTTCCCAGGCGGAGCACGACAGGCTGGCGGCGTCCATTCTGGTCACCACTTCCGAAACCGTTGCAAAGCAGACGGAAGAGGCGGTGAAAAGGCAGCTCCGGGAGCTTCCCCGGGCGGAGATCGCAGGGGCATCCGTTGAAAACAACTGCCTGCTGATAGTCTGCGGGAGCCTTGACGAGGCCGTTGACATTGCCAATGAGATCGCTCCTGAACACCTTGAGCTCCTTGTGGAGGATCCCTTCGCCTGCTTTGACAAGGTGAAAAACGCAGGCTCCGTATTTCTCGGGAGAAACTGCCCGGAGGCCCTTGGCGACTATATGGCAGGTCCAAACCACACCCTCCC
Source organism: uncultured Clostridia bacterium (assembly GCA_947304585.1). Taxonomy (GTDB): domain Bacteria; phylum Bacillota; class Clostridia; order UBA1212; family UBA1212; genus UBA1212. The sequence continues at coordinate 60,353 of CAMZBI010000006.1, forward strand.
GACAGGAGGCACAGCCCGCTTCTCCAGTCCTCTTTCAGTGGATGACTTTGTAAAGAAAATACAGTACTCCTGCTTCTCGGACGAGGCTTTGGATGCGATCTACGGGGACGTGGCATATTTTGCAAGGCAGGAAGGCCTTGAGGCCCACGCCAGAAGCGCCGAGATAAGGTCAAAAAGAAAGAAACAAAGCTGAAGAATCGAGAGGTTTCAAATGAGCCGCTATTTTTCGGAAAAATACAAAAATCTTACGCCTTACACCCCCGGCGAGCAGCCGGGCACCCGGGACTTTGTGAAGCTCAACACCAACGAGAGTCCTTTCCCGCCGTCGCCCCTTGCCGTAAAGCTTGCTGAGGAGGCCGCCCGGAACCTGAACCTTTATTCAGACCCGGAGCTCAAAAAGATAAGGGCTGAGCTTTCAGGCCGCCTTGGCGTAGGCATGGAGAACGTGATCTGCGGCAACGGCTCCGACGAGATCCTGGACCTTGCTTTCGCGGCGTTTTGCGACAAAAACCGCCCCGCAGTGTTCCCGGACATCACCTACGGCTTTTATCCGGTGTTCGCAGAAGTAAATCAGGTGCCATATAAAGAAGTGCCGCTGTTTGAGGATCTTACGGTGGACGTTGATGGTCTGATCAATACAAAAGGAAACGTTTTTATCGCCAATCCCAACGCCCCCACAGGCATTTTCCTGGGCCTTGACCGGATAGAAGAAATACTGAGAGCGAAAAAGGACAGCGTGGTGATCGTTGACGAGGCATACGTTGATTTTGGCGGGGAGTCGGCGGTGCCGCTCATCGAAAAGTATCCCAACCTTTTGGTCACCGGAACTTTTTCGAAATCAAGGTCTCTTGCGGGAGGAAGGCTTGGCTTCGGCATCGGAAACAAAGAACTGATAAACGACCTCAATACCCTCAGGTATTCCCGGAATCCCTACAACGTCAACTCCATGACGGAGATGGCGGGGGTGGGAGCCCTGCGGGACGATGAATACATGAAGAAAAATGCGGAGACCGTCAAGGCGACCCGGGCATATCTCACGGAAGAACTGAGAAAGCTGGGCTTTTACCTGCCGGACTCCTCCGCCAATTTCGTTTTTGCGGAAAAGAAGGGCTTTGGCGGGGCATACCTTTACGAAGAACTGAAAAAAAGAAAGATCCTTGTGAGGCATTTTTCAAAACCCAGGATCGACAGCTTCCTGAGGATCACTGTCGGAACGATGGAGCAGACGGACATTCTGCTCAAAGCACTTAAAAATATCATTTCACGACCGGGGGATTGACTATGAGAACTGCGGAATTTTCGAGGAAAACCAAGGAAACTGACATAAAGCTGAAGCTTTCGCTGGACGGCTGCGGAATTTTTAAAGGGGAGACCGGCTGCGGCTTCCTTGACCATATGATGAGCGCCTTCTGCAAGCACAGCAGGTTTGACATCGAGCTTGAGGCAGTTGGCGACACCCAGGTGGACTATCACCACCTCACCGAGGACATCGGGATCGCTCTCGGGACTGCATACAAAAACGCTCTCGGCGACATGAAGGGGATATCCAGGTACGGTTTTTTCATATTGCCAATGGACGAGGCTCTGATACTTTCCGCCGTCGACATCTCGGGAAGGGCGCTTTCATGCATTTCCCTGAACATACTTGCCGAGCAGATCGGCAACGGCTTTGATACAGAACTCTGCGAGGAGTTCTGGGTGGCGTTTGCAAGGAGTGCGCTTATTACCCTCCACATCCGCCAGCTTACGGGAAGCAATTCCCACCACATCATAGAAGCGGTGTTCAAGTCCTGCGCCAAGAGCCTCAAACAGGCGGCGGCCTTCGATGAGACCATGAAGGGCGAGATACCCTCGTCAAAAGGAGTCCTGTGATGATCGCAGTCATTGATTACGGCGTGGGCAATCTTTTCTCCCTCGCCTGTTCGCTGAAGGCCATTGGCGCTGACTGCGCGGTGACCGGGGACAGGAAGGTGATCGCAGGGGCTGAAGGGATAATACTTCCGGGGGTTGGCGCTTTCGGGGATGCGGCTGCAAAACTAAGGGAGACTGGACTTGGTGACGCTGTAAAAGGGGAGGTCCGGAAAGGAAAAAAGCTACTGGGGATCTGCCTCGGCATGCAGCTTCTTTTCGAAAACAGCTTCGAGTACGGCTGTCACGAGGGCCTGGGGCTTCTCAAGGGTGGCGTAAGACCTCTGAAGGAGCTTATGAGCGAAGACCTGCCGGTGCCCCACATGGGCTGGAATTCCCTTGTGCTGACCGGTGATTCCCCTATTTTTAGAGAGACAAAGGAAGGCGCCTTCGTCTATTTCGTCCACTCCTATGCGGCGGTGCCCGAGGACGGTTCATTGGCGGCTTACTGCGAATACGGCGGGAAGATCACCGCCGGTGTGTCAAAGGACAACGTCTTCGGTTGCCAGTTTCACCCGGAGAAGAGCGGCCGGGAGGGGCTCAAAATCCTTGACGCTTTTATGAAGATCAAATGAAACGGAGAAGGAAATGATCATTTTTCCCGCTTGCGACATATACCGCGGAAAATGCGTAAGGCTCCGCAAGGGCAATTACGACGACATGACGGTGTACTCCGATGACCCGCCAATGCAGGCCTACCTGTTTGCGGCCCTTGGCGCAAAATACTTACACATTGTTGACCTTGAGGGAGCAAGGGATGGCGTTCCCGCAAACTTTGAGGTCATCGCAGAGATGAAGAAAAGATCAGGCCTTTTCTGCCAGACCGGCGGAGGGATCAGAAGCATCGAAACCGTGAGAAAATACGTCTCCGCGGGCATCGACAGGGTGATCCTGGGCACCTCGGCGGCAGCGGGAGGTATCCTCGAGGAAGCGGTCGGTGAGTTTGGCGAAAGGATCGCGGTGTCCTGCGACATAAAAGACGGTTTTGTCTCCGTGAAGGGTTGGACCGAGAGCTCGGGGCTCACCGCAGACGGCTTTTTGAAGAAGATCACCGGTGCCGGGGTCAGGACAGTCGTTGTCACCGACGTTTCAAAAGACGGTATGCTGAAGGGACCGAATTTTGATCTTTACCGCAGAATTACGGAAAAATTTGATATCGACGTGATCGCTTCCGGCGGTGTTTCTTCTGCGGAGGACGTCCGGAAACTGAAAGAAGCAGGGGTCTACGGGGCCATTATCGGCAAGGCCTACTACGACGGAGCCCTGGACATCGAAGAGTGTATTGAGGCTGCAAAATGATAACCAAGAGGATCATTCCCTGCCTTGACGTCAAGGACGGAAGAGTCGTTAAAGGCATCAATTTTAAGAATACGGTGGACGTGGACGACCCCTCGGCCCTGGCCGCTTACTACACGGAGTGCGGCGCAGACGAGCTGGTCTTTTACGATATTACCGCTTCCGCCGAGGAACGGAAGATATTTACGCAGTTTCTTACGGAGACCGCAAGCCACGTGTTTATTCCCATGACGGTTGGCGGCGGGATAGAGTCCTTGGCGGATTTCGAAAGGGTCCTCTCCTGCGGCGCCGACAAGGTGAGCGTGAACAGCGGAGGCTTCAAGAACCCGTCCCTTTTCCGGGAGGCTGCAATGCTTTACGGAAACCAGTGCGTGGTGCTGTCCGTTGACGTTAAAAGGGTCAGCGGTGAGTTCCGGGTGTTCGTCAAGGGCGGCCGGGAGGACACCGGCGTTGAGGCCCTTTGTTGGATAAAAAGATGCGTCTCAGAAGGCGCCGGGGAAGTGGTGGTAAACTCCATCGACACCGACGGCGTGAAAAAAGGTTTTGACATTGAACTGCTGGCAAAAGTGGTGGATGCCGTCAACGTGCCGGTGATAGCTTCGGGCGGCGCCGGCTCTGTGGATGATTTCATCGAGCTTTTTGAAAAGGTGCCCGGCATAAGCGCAGGCCTTGCGGCTTCCGTATTCCACCGGAAAGAGATAAATATTCAGGATCTTAAGAAGAAAATGGCCGAAAAAGGCATTCCTGTGAGGCTGTAAACCTTGGGGAGGACGGTATGATCGATATAAACGAACTGAAATTTAACGAAAAGGGTCTCATCCCCGCCGCCGTAGTCAACTACGAGACGGGCAAGCTTCTTATGCTGGCCTATATGAACCGGGAGAGCCTGGAAAAGACATTGGACACGGGCCTTGCCTGCTTCTACAGCAGGTCACGCCAAAAGCTTTGGACCAAGGGCGAGGAGAGCGGAAACTTTATGCACGTGGTCAGGATGGTTGCCGACTGCGACAGGGACACCCTCAAGGTGGAAGTAAGACCCGAGGGCCCCGCCTGTCACCTTGGCACCGAGACATGCTTTGAATACCCCCTGTTCGAGAACCCGGAGGAGCCGGCGCCTTTTACCCTTGACGGTCTCATGGAGCTTATCCGGGACAGAAAAACAAACCCGAAAGAGGGCTCCTACACCTCATACCTCTTTGACAAGGGCATCGACAAGATACTGAAAAAGGTTGGCGAGGAATCCACTGAGGTGATCATTGCCGGAAAGGGCGGCGACAAGGCGGAGACGGTCTACGAAATTGCGGACCTCTGTTACCACGTGATGGTGCTAATGTGCGAGGCCGGAATATCCATTGGCGATATCTACGGGGAACTGGCGGGGCGTCACGTCATCGACAAAAAAATCAAGCAGGAAAAGATGAAATAAGGGCCTGGAGGAACGATGGATATCTTCGGAGCAAAGACACCGGGTGAGACCGTTTCCGCTAACGAGTACCCGGGAAGAGGAATAATAACAGGTATGACACCGGACGGACTGACGGGTGTCGCAGCATACTTTATCATGGGAAGAAGCGCCAACAGCAGGAACCGAATTTTCGTGAAAAAGAACGGAGCGGTCTTCACCGAGCCTTTTGACCCGTCAAAAGTTGAGGACCCCAGCCTCATTATTTACGCCGCGGTAAGAGAGCAGGGAAACACGTTGATCGTGACCAACGGAGACCAGACGGATACGGTTGCAGAGGGGCTTCGTGACGGTAAGTCGTTTTCGGAAGCCCTGGAGAGCCGGTGCTTTGAGCCCGACAGCCCCAATTTCACGCCACGCATAAGCAGTATTTCATATTTTGGAAATGGCGCCTACCGCTACGAGATGAGCATCCTTAAAAGCATTGACGCCAATGGTTCAGGCTGCGCCAGGTACACTTTTTCCTATCCGCCAACGGCAGGCCTTGGCCATTTTATACACACCTACAACTGCAACGGAAATCCGCTCCCGTCTTTTTCCGGTGAGCCAAAGCCCGTAAGGGTGCTGCAGGACATTGACGGCTTTACGAAGGATCTCTGGGAGAACCTTGACGACGCCAACCGCATTTCGCTCTACGTGCGCTACACGGACATTCTGACGGGCGGGATCCGGGAGCGGATCGTAAACAAGAACGTTTGAGAGGACTTGCTGAATATGAAAGAATTTGAACTGAAATACGGTTGCAACCCAAACCAGAAGCCCTCGAGGATATATATGGCAGAAGGAGGGGACCTTCCGGTAGAGATACTCTCGGGCAGGCCCGGCTATATCAATTTTCTTGACGCCTTCAACAGCTGGCAGCTTGTAAAAGAACTGAAGGAAGTCACGGGAATGGCTTCGGCAGCCTCTTTCAAACACGTCAGTCCCTCGGGGGCGGCTGTGGGAAGACCCCTTGACGGGAAACTGAAGAAGGCCTGTTTTGTGGAAGATATAGAGGGAATTGACGACTCGCCAATTGCCTGCGCCTATGCAAGGGCAAGGGGCACCGACCGGATGTCTTCCTTTGGCGACTGGATAGCTCTTTCGGAGGTCTGCGACAGAACCGCGGCGCAGCTCATCAAAAGAGAGGTCTCGGACGGGATCATTGCCCCGGGCTACACGGCCGAAGCCCTTGAGATCCTCATGACCAAGCGGAAGGGCAGCTACAACATCGTCAAGATCGACCGGGACTACGTCCCCGAGGAGACAGAGCGCAAGCAGGTCTTCGGAGTCACCTTCGAGCAGGGAAGAAACAATTTCAGGATCGACCGGCAGCTTCTTGCCAACGTGGTGACGGAGAACAAGCTCATCGGTGAAGACGCGGCAAGGGACCTTCTGGTCTCACTTATAACGCTTAAATATACCCAGTCAAATTCCGTCTGCTATGCTTTTGACGGCCAGACCATTGGCGTCGGCGCGGGACAGCAGTCGAGGATCCACTGCACAAGGCTTGCAGGCACCAAGGCGGACACCTGGCAGCTCCGGCAGAGCGACAGGGTGCTGGAACTTCCTTTCCGTGACGACCTGGGCAGGGCTGACCGTGACAACGCCATCGACGGATACATCAACAAAAACGAAGAGGACGTCTGCGAAGAGGGCGTGTGGCAGAAGTATTTCACAAATAGGCCAATGCCTTTCACCCGTGAGGAGCAGGAAGCATATCTTGCAACCGTTAAGGGCGTTTCTCTTGGCTCCGACGCATTCTTCCCGTTCCCCGACAATATCGACCGGGCCGTAAAGAGCGGTGTTTCGTTTATTGCCCAGCCGGGAGGATCCATCAGGGACGACCTGGTGATCGAACGCTGCAACAGCTATGGAATTGCCATGGCGTTTACGGGGATGAGATTGTTTCATCACTAACGCAGATGCGTTGAAAGTGGGTGCGGCTGACGCCGCAAGTGGTCGAGCCCTTCGTGCTCGAATGGGTGCGGCTGCGCCGCAAGTGGGCGAGCCCTTCGTGCTCGAATGGTTGCGGCTGCGCCGCAAGTGGGCGCAGCTTCGCTGCGAGTGAGGCGGCGCTGCGCGCCGCAGGGAATAGTACATAATGAAAAAGGTTTCTTGCCTCTTTGAAGGAAAGAAACCTTTTTTCGCATTTTCAGGTAATCCGAATGGGGCATGCCGCGTTTCCGGGCCTGGACAGGCCGGGCTGACATTTTACCACTTATAAGCGGAATTGCTCCAGTTGAACTCTGCCGGCGGGGCGGTGATGTGGACGATCATGGAGAAGGTATTGCCGTCGGGAGCTATGACCGCAGTGATGGTGCAGGTGCCGATGCCCTTGGCGGTTACCATGCCGCCGGAATCCACAGTTGCAACGGAGGTGTCGCTGGAGGTGTAGGTCACCGGGTATTTTTCGCTGGGGACCATTGCCGGGTAGTCGGAGTGGCTGGAGGTGGCGTCGTTGTAGACCTCGCCCCAGGTGCCGTCAACGAACTCCACAAGGCCCCGGATCTGGACTTTGTGCTTTGCGCCGTTGGCCTTGGCGTTGTAGATGGTCACCTCGTCCTGGACAGCCTTAACAGATTTGATCTTGGGGTTCGTCTGCTTGAAATTGAAGCCCTTGGGGTAGACGATGACTTTGAACACGGTGGAAAAGCCTCTGCAGGTGCAGGTGACCTCGGTGACGCCTTCCTTGAGGCCCTTGACGGTGTTGCCGGTGATGCTGATGACGGACTTGTCGTAGCCGGAGAAGGTGATCTGGGAGGAACCGGTGCTTGCGGTGCCGATGTTGACGGTCACAAGGCTGACGGTGACATTTTTAGTCGAGCCGGCGTTGATCTTGACCGTCCGGCTGTTGGTGGAGTCATAGACCGTGACGCCGCCAATGGTGCTGTCCGCTTTCCAGAAACTGTTGCTGATGAGCACGTTCTGAATCGATGATTCGCTTCTGACTTTGTCGGCGGTGTAGGTTGTCAGTTTTACGAAGGCGATGCGGGTGGCCCACTTGCCCCAGTAGCTGTCGCCGCCGCCTCCCGCAAAGGCGTAGCCGATGAACAGGTTATCCTTTAGCTGGATATGGCCGTTGGAGCGCTTGGCAATGCCCATGTTGTGGCAGTATTTGGCAATGTTTTTGGTGAAAAATTCACCCTTAATGAAGTGGATGCCGTCCTTTGACTCCCAGAGCTGGATGCCGCTGCTCTCGGTAAAACGGCTGGCGGTCTGGACGCCGAGAAACAGACCCGCATCCTCCACGTATACCACGTCGAATTGGTCGTTGCCGGTGGGATTGGTGAAGGCTCTGCCCCGGAAGACCATGGTGGCGGGCCAGTTGGGATCTGTTGCGTCCGCAGTGGAGACGTATTTGAACTCGCCAAGCTCGCAGGACCATGTGTAATAGATGTAAAGAGTGCCGTCAAGTTCCACAAAACTGGGCTCGCCTGCGCCCCAGACGTCGTCGGATTCGTTGTAGTAGACTATGGGCTGAGGGTCGCCGCCCCAGCCGTTGCCGTTCCATTTTTCGAAAGGCCCGTCGGGATTTACGGATCTTGCCACGAAGACGTTGTTGTTAATGCCTCCCCTGGTGCTGACGATGGTGGAGGTGTAGCCAATGTAATAATACCCGCCAAAATAGATCACACCGGGGTCGCAGACCGAATAGTGATCCATGGAATCGCCGGTGGGCTGGAGGACCACTTTCTCCTTGGACCAGGTCTTGCCGCCGTCATTTGAGTGTTTGTACGTGAACCAGTCCCACTCGCCCTTCATGCCCGGTGTGGCGAACCATGCGTCGCAGGAGCCATCGGGGTAGTAAAGGATGCTTGGCGCGTACCTGTAGCCCCATTTGCCGCTGACGGGCGCGTACACGTCAAAACCCGTATACGAGTTGTTCGAAGGGTTCTGGGGGTCCTGAAGCTCCATATGAAAATGGGAATTGGCAACAGGAGTCACTCTTGCAAGACCGTCGTGGAATACTTTGGGGTCATTCGGGTCGTCCACCTGGGGTACCGGGGTGGGCGTTGGCGTCGGTGTGGGCGTAGGAGTAGGGGTAGGCGTGGGCGTCGGCGTAGGAGTAGGCGTCGGTGTGGGCGTAGGCGTAGGTGTGGGTGTTGGTGTTGATGTTGGCGTCGGAGTAGGCGTGGGTGTGGGCGTGGGCGTGGGAGTCGGCGTCGGCGTAGGTGTCGGCGTCGGCACGGGAGTGGGCTCCGGTGTAGGTGTGGGCGTATCAGTCGGCGCTTCCGTGGGGGTAGGCTCTGCCGTTGGCTCAGGCGTCTCGGTGGGCGTCGGTACTTCCTCAGTCGGGGCTTCCGTCGGCTCTGTCGTTTCCGGTTCCGCGGTCTCTTCCGGAGTCGGAACCTCCTCTGTCGGAACTTCAGTCACAACAGCGGTGCTTTCCGCAGGGATCTCTTCTGTAGTCGGCGCAGGAATATCCGGGCCGTCTATCACACATCCGGTAAAAAGCGCCGATATAAGCGCGACGCATATAAGAATAGAAATAACAGTTTTGACCGGTTTCATTTGCCGCCCCCGTGTGTTTTTTATTGATCCGTTAACGGACAAAAATATTTTATTAACAATCGGGACCGAAATCAAGATTTTTCGGAGACTCAGGAGATTGCAAAGTCTTAAAATGATATTGGCGTGAGCCTTTTCACAGTCCCGAAGCGGCGCAGCGTCAGAAACAAAAAAACGCCGGAAAAGTATTTCCGCGGCATTTCCGGGCGGTCCTGAACCTTGAAAAAAAGCGGTCTTCGGGGTATAATGAAGAGGCAATAAAACTGCTGAAAAACGTTAACAGGCTTGGTGATTTATGAGAATTATTCACACTGCAGATCTTCATCTGGGATCCTCTCTCGGCAACGCTCTTCCCGCGGATAAAATTCCTGCAAGGCGGAGGGAACTTGTAAATACTTTTGTAAAGCTGGCCGACTTTGCGGAGGCCGGGGGCTTTGAACTGGTGCTCCTGTCAGGAGACGTGTTCGATCAGGATCTGCCCCCGAGGACCGAAAAAGAGTTCTTTTACGACACGATAAAGCGTCATCCGAATGTCAATTTTCTCTATCTTAAGGGAAATCACGACTCGCTGCCTTCCTACACGGAAACCATTCCCAATCTTTTCACTTTCGGGAAGGAGTGGACCTGTCACAGATTCGGCAACGTCTGCGTCCACGGCATCGAGCTCCCCGAGAAAAACAAAAGGGCGGCTGCCGAGAGTTTCCGCTGCGATCCGGATGATATAAACATAGTGATGCTCCACGGGCAGACAGGCGGCGCCGCAGACGATATCGTTATCAGAGATTATTCGGGAAAAGGGATTGACTACATGGCTCTAGGCCATATCCACTCTTTCTCTTCGGGAGAAATAGACGTCAGAGGGAAATATGCCTACAGCGGTTGCCTTGAAGGAAGGGGCTTTGACGAGACCGGCGAAAAAGGCTTTGCGGTGATCGACACGGACAAAGCGATCATGCCTGAGTTTGTGCCCTTTGCCTGCAGGACCGTGAGACTTGTGGAGGCCGATATCACGGGACAGCCGGACAAACAGGAGGCGCTGGCCTTTGCCGAGAAACTTGTTGGCGGAATACCGAAAAACGATATCCTGAGGCTTGTGTTTAAAGGAGAGGTGTCCTTTGACACTGCGGGGCTTGCGGCAATTGCGGAGACGAGACTGAAGCCAATGTTTTTCCACGTTTCAGTGAAGGACAAAACTTCGGTGAAGCCGGATGTTGACAGGATCAGCCGGGAGGAAACTCTTGCCGGTGAATTCGTAAGGCTTCTTCAGACATCAGAGATTCCCGAGGGCTGCGACCGGGGCAGAATTCTGACGATAGGCCTTAAAGCCATTTCGGGCCAACTCCCCGACTATAAGAAAGAGAGGTGATCTCCGGTGAGACTTGTTAAACTGGACGTTGCAGGCTTCGGCACACTTTCCGATTTTCATATGGACTTCAACGAAGGGGTCACCACCATTAAATGGGACAACGGAGAGGGCAAGAGCACCCTCTGCGAATTCATTGCAGCTCTCCTTTACGGCATGGACTCCACAAAAGCCAATGATAAAGAACTGTATGCCAGAGCCCATTATCTGCCCTTCGGCGGAGGCAAATACGGCGGGTCTCTGGAATTCATCCACACCGGGGACGGTGACGAAAAGATTGTAAGGATCGAACGTTTCTTCGATGACAAAACTGTCACCAGGGACACCCTTAAAGTTTTTGTCGACGGCGAGGATACCGTGATCAAAGAGGAGCCGGGAATTACTTTCTTTGGCGTAGGCAAAGAGACCTTCAGAAAGCTGCTGTACCTGAATCCATTCAACATGACCCCCTCCGGCAACAGTGAAATAAACAGCATGATCGGAGGACTGGACGCGGATGACGCCAAGGCCTTCTCCCGGGCAAAAGATGATATCGACAAAGCCAGAACGGAACTGAAGCCCAAAGTCAACAGGGCAGGCACTCTCAGCAGGATCCCGACTCTGGAAAGCGAGATCAACGCTCTGAAGATCAAAAAACGCGAGATAGAATCAAAAAAGAAAGAACTTCCGGAAAAATACGGTAAAAGAGAAAAGATACTCTCAGATATCAAAGATGCTGAAACGGCTCTTTCGGACATCTCGAAAAGGGAAAGACTTCTGGAAAAGTGGGCGGAATACGACAGAAGAGCGGCCGAACTTTCCGCCAGGGAGGAAAGGCTGGAAAAGCTTGCCGTCGATTATCCGAAGGGGCTTCCGAAATCCGGAGATATTGACGGACTGCTGGAGGCAGTTTCCTCGGTCAGAGTGAACTCGGAAATCATAAAAGCTCTGGGGACCGGCATCGAGGACAAAGAACGGCTGAGTAATATATCTTTCTCTTGCAGAAAAGCCCGGGATTCGGTCTACGGTGACGGAAGCGCTTTCGGAGTTGATTTTGAAAAGTTGACGAAGGATATAGCCTTTGCAGAGGATCTTGCTTCCGAATCACGAAGCCGCGAGGAGAACTTGAGAAGAGGCGCTTTGTCTTCATCAGGCGCAGAACTTGCAGGCAGATTTTCCGGCCGGGAGGCAGAGGCTCAGGAACTTTTGGATGATCTTTCAAAGCTTAAGAAGACCGCTGACGACGCGGAGGCGGCCTACAGAGAGGCGCTGCAGGAAAACGAACGGAGAAATGAGAAAAAGAGGAGATCCCTCACCGCCAAGGCAATCCTTGGCGCAGTTTTTCTGACTCTGGGGGTGGTGCTTGCCGCTGCGGGCATACTTGTTGACGTCCTCGGCATCGCCGGCAAGACCGTTGCTTTTGTGCTAATTGCGGTTGGCGCGGCCATTGGCGTCATTGGCGCTGTGCTTTTCATCGTCCGGGGACTCTCCAAAAGGAGCGGAGACAGTGATGGAGGGCTTCTGGCCCTTGAGAAGGCCTTTGAAAGATCCAAACAGGATCTTAACAGAAGACTTTCGGAATTCGGTGAAGAGTATCTTGAAGAGCACGGACAGGTGCTTTTTGCAGAGCATTTTGAATCCTACAAAAGGTTGCGGGAGGCGGAACTTGAGGAACGAAAGGAGATAGATTCAATTAAAAAGGAAGAGGCTGAAAAGAGGGGGATAATCGAGGAATTTTTCCGAATTTTCGTAATTTTCGGCTTCCTCGAAGATCTGAGGAGTGCTCTTGAGGACCTTAAGGAGATAAAGAACGAATACGAACAGCTGACGGAAAAACTGAAAAAAGAAGAGGATGCAGAGAGGAAGATCGGTGCCGCACGGGAAAAAATCGCAGAATTCAGGAACAGATTTACGCCATGGAAAGATTTGAGAGAACTTGAAGGGGACCCCGGTTCTGTGAGAACGGACGTGCTTCTGATCTCGGGACTTGAAGCAGAAATAGCCGGAGAGAAAAACCGCCTTGCGGGCTTTAAAACAGGCCTTGGGGATTCCGAAAGACCGGAGCCGGTTCCGCCGGGAACAGAACAGTATCTGAAAGAGAGACTGGAGGACCTGGACAACCGCCTCAAGGAGACCGAGATCGAGATCATGGCTGCGGAAAGCGTTGCAGGTGAGCTTGGGGACTGCGAAGCGAGGATCCGTGAAGCTGAGGAAAAACTTGCGGACGCCAATATTTTCTACGCGGAACTGTGCACTGCATACAGCCTGATAGAGAAGGCGGAAAAGCAGCTCAAGGACAGGCATATAGGGCCTGTCAGCAAAAGATTTGAAGCGTACAGGGAGAACCTCTCCGCTGCCGTAGGAGCAGAGGTGAGGCTGAGAAGTGACTTTACGGTGGAGTTTGAGAAGAACGGCGCCATCAGGTCTCAGGACCATCTCAGCACCGGTCAGCTGGCCTGCGTGGCTCTCTGCGTCAAGATGGCTCTGGCGGAGGGAGTCATCGGCGAAGACAGATGTTTCTTCATCCTTGACGATCCTTTTATGAGCCTCAGCAATAAAAATCTCGATGCGGTTAAAGAATTGATAAAGAAAATCGGGGAAAAGAGACAGGTCATATACCTTACCTGCAGCAAGGAGAGAATGATCTGAATACAAGGGACGTTTACAATAAAAATGCCCGGGGCAGGCTTTAGGCAAGCAGGCGCCCCGGGCGTTTTGTATGTTGGTCGTGAGTTTCGGATCACACCCCGTAGAGAAGGTCGGCATAGGTGGGTATTGGCCAGTATTCGCTGCCTGTGATCTCTTCAAGACTGTCGCACACCTTGCGAAGTTCCGCCATTTTGGGAATCACGTTGTCACGGCAGGCATTGGCTTTCTCACGGGACGAGGAAAGGACGGAACAGGCTGAAACGGCTGCTTTAAGTTCGTCCGTCAGGAAAAGCAGTTCCGTTGACAAGGGATCCATGCGGTCCGCCAGCAGTTTTTCGGCGGATGATCCGTATCTGAGCCCCAATTCACTCCTTGCCTTCAGAGTATCGACCAGCATATTCTGATATTTCAGGACTGCGGGAAGGATCTGGCGGCTACTCATCTCTATCATGGTGTTGGCTTCTATCAGGACTTCTTTGGCGTACTTGTCGAAAAGGACCTCGACTCTGCTCAGGAGCTCGGCGGAGGAATAGATCTTGTTCCGGGCAAAGAGTTCGATATTTTCATTAGAGACGAGATAGGGCAGGGCATCCGGAGTGGTGGGCAGGTTGAGAAGGCCCCGCTTCTTGGCTTCTTCGCTCCAGTTGGGAGAGTAATTGTTTCCGTTGAAGATCACGGGTGAGTGTAACTTGTAATTTGAAACGATCACGGCGTCTATGGCGGCGGCTTTGTCCTCGGCTTTTTCGATGAACTCGGCGTATGACCGGAGCTCGTCGGCAACTATCGTGTTAATAATGACGTTGGTCTCCGCAACGGAGTGGCTGGAGCCCAGCATGCGGAATTCGAATTTATTCCCCGTAAAGGCGAAGGGGGAGGTCCTGTTCCTGTCGGTGGTGTCCCTGTTGATGTCAGGCAGGGACTTGACGCCGGATTCCAGTTTTCTGGAGGCGCCTTTGGTGTTGGACGAAGCCATACCTGCCATGGTGTTCAGAACGTCCTCAAGGTCGCTTCCGATAAACATGGAGACGATGGCGGGAGGTGCCTCATTGCCGCCAAGGCGGTTGTCGTTGGAGGCGGATGCCACGGCAATGCGGAGCAGGTCCTGGTGCTTGTGGACGGAGCTGATCACCGCAACAAGAATCAGAAGAAACAGTTTGTTCGACGCCGGATCCTTTCCGGGGCGGAGCAGATTGAGGCCCGTATCGGTCTCCAGGGACCAGTTGTTGTGCTTTCCGGAGCCGTTCACCCCCTCAAAGGGCTTTTCGTGGAGCAGACAGAGGAGCCCGTGGTCTTCGGCAATGATCTTCATCTTCTCCATGGTCAGCTGGTTGTGGTCCGCGGCGATATTGGCGGCAACGTAGATCGGCGCCAGCTCATGCTGGGCAGGAGCTGCTTCGTTGTGCTCAGTCTTTGCATAAACGCCAAGTTTCCACAGCTCGCTGTTAAGATCTCTCATAAACTCCTTGACCCTGGGTCTGAGGGATCCGAAATAGTGATCCGCAAGTTCCTGGCCCTTTGGCGGTTTTGCACCGAAAAGGGTCCTGCCGGTGAGCATGAGATCTCTTCTTTTCTCCGCAGCTTTTCTGTCCACAAGAAAGTATTCCTGCTCGGGACCGACAGTGGGCACGACTCTTGTCACGTCTGTCATTCCGAAAAGTTTCAGGATCCTCAGGGCCTCTTTGTTTATGAGATCCATGGAGCGGAGGAGGGGGGTCTTCATGTCCAGCATCTCGCCGCTGTGGGAACGGAACACTGTGGGTATGCAGAGGCAGTTGTCTTTTATGAAAGCGCAGGAGGTGGGGTCCCAGGAGGTGTAGCCTCTGGCCTCGAAAGTGGCCCTGAGACCTCCCGAGGGGAATGAGGAAGCGTCCGGTTCCCCTTTGATCAGGGCTTTTCCGCTGAATTCGGTTACGGCAGTGCCCTTGGGCCCAACGGCAATAAAACTGTCGTGCTTCTCGGCGGTGATGCCCGTGAGAGGCTGGAACCAGTGGGTGTAGTGAGTGGCGCCTTTTGAGATCGCCCAGTCCTTGAGGGCTCCGGCGACCGCATTGGCCACGTCTTTTTCGATCTCGCCGCCCTCGCTGAGAGTTTTTTTCAGCGAGTCGTAAACTGCTTCCGGCAGGCGGGATTTCATCTCGCTGTCTGTGAACACAAGACTTCCGAATATTTCGGGAATATTGACCGGTTCTTCCATAATTACACCTTTTTACGAAGTTTTGCGCAGTTTCGGCTGCTTTGACAGAGCCGGCGCTGTGCCTTTGTTAAGAAAACTTATTTTATTCTTAAAGGACGCCGGTGTCAACATTGTTGCCAAAATCATTCCTTTGGTATATGATAAGGCACAGATACTGTTTGGAGGGGTTAACGCTCTATGAAAGACTTGATTGTAAAGTTTTTGAAAAAGACCGTGCTCGACAAGACCTTCTGGAAGTTCATCCTCGTGGGGGTGCTGAACACCGTGGTGGGCCTTGGCGTGAACTATCTGTTGCTGTTCCTGCTGCCCAAGACCGGCCTTGGCGACACCCCGACCTACTGGATCGCCTCAGCGGGAAACTACGTGGTGGGGAGCATTCTCAGCTTTTTCCTCAACAAGTATTTCACCTTCAAAAGCAACTCAAAAAGCTTTCTGGAGGTCCTCCGTTTTATCGCCAATATCGTCGTGTGCTGGATCATCGCCTACGGAATTGCCAAGCCCCTGGTGGGCCTTGCCTTCACCGGCATCTGGGTATTCCCCTGGCAGGACGTGGAGATGCCCAAAGCGGTGGGCTACGTTGCCACACTTGTTGGAGCGGGGCTGTTCGTGATCCTAAACTACTTCGGACAGCGGTTTTTTGCCTTCAAACAGGATAAAGCGCCGAAGGCTTCAGAGAAGGTCGAACCGGTGCCGGTTGATGAAGAGTCAGGTACTGAAGAGAGCGAACAGAAGAATTGAAACGGTCTAGAAATACAAAATGAAAGCCGCCCTTTGCCGGAAAACACCGGTTGCGGGACGGCTTTTGAATTTCTGCCCAAAGGGGACAGGTTTAAAACAGATCAAAGGGAACGTAGGGGAACGGGCAGGCTTCGGCCTCTTCAAGGGTCGGGATAGACGGTGCGGCCCCTTTCCTTGAAACCGTGATAGCGGCGGCTTTTGTAGCTATCTCAAGCGCCTTTTCCGGATCCGTTCCGCCGGCGGTAAGACCGGTAAAGAAGCCCAGGATCGTATCCCCGGCGGCGGTCGTGTCCACCACCGGCGCCTTGTGGATACCGTATTTTATTATCCTGTCTGAGGTTACGTAAACCGAGCCCCGGCTCCCGAAGGTCAGAAGAAATGTCGCGCCGGGAAATCTCTCTCTGAGAGCGTCCGGCATTGCGGAAAAGTCGGATGTGCCGGAAAGGGCTTCCCCTTCGATCTCGTTGAGAACGAACATGGACACCAGTTCAAGGGGATAGTCCTCCATCTCAGGCGTAATGGGTGAGGGGTTGAACACTATCCTGATCCCCAGTGCGGAGGCAAGGCTCATAATCTCCGGGATCCTGCTGATCTCGTTCTGCAGAACGATCGTGTCCCCCGGCTCCAGATGGTCAAGAGCACAGGTGATCATTTCCGGCAGTATCTCGTGATTTGCGCCGGAAAAGAGTATTATCGAATTCTGGCCGTTTTTATCCACCTGTATTATTGCATGGCCTGAGGGACCGCCGGATATGTCCACAAGAGCGGTGCTGACCCCCGAAGATTCCAGAAGATCAGTCAGTATCTTACCGTCGGGACCGATCTTGCCGGCGTGGAGGACTGTTGCTCCGGAAGCCGCCAGCGCGATGCTCTGGTTAAGACCTTTGCCGCCGCAGTTCACTTCCCTTGAAAAGGATGATATGGTCTCACCGGGCGCCACAAAATGGTCCACGTGATACACGTAATCAATATTCAAAGAACCGAAATTGAGAATTCTTGCCATTTACAGAACCTCCCTGTCGCTCCGTCAGCGGTATTTGTTGGCGATGCCGTGGAGCCTGTCAAGATTTCCGAGGATGTCTTTGACAAGCTTGAACTGGTTCCTGGCCCTCACCAGATTGTGCTCCGGGTATTTCGTGGAGAAGTAGGTGTCACCGTCAAGGTAATCCGAAAGGAATCTTATTCCGCATTCGTAGGTAAGAATTGCGGCTGCCTCCGGGAGGAGATCCAGTTCTTCCGGCGTGAGGAAATCCCTTGCCCCGCCAATGTATCCCTCGCAGTATTTGTCGAAATTGAGCTCCAGAAAATGGACTTTGGAAAGATCCGCCTCATCCTCTGCTGCGGAGGACCCGCCGGCTCTTAAAGCGTCGCCAAAGTCGTAAAGAGCGCTTCCCGGCATTACGGTGTCAAGATCTATAAGACACATAACTTCACGGGTGTCTTTGTCGATCATGATGTTGGAAAGTTTCGTATCGTTGTGGGTGACACGAAGGGGCAACGCGCCGCTCCTCAGCCGGTCAATGATCATGCCTGTGATGTTTTCCTGAGAGAGGGCAAATTCGATATCCTCCCTGCAATTGTCAGCCCGGCCGGACCGGTTCTCGCTGATGGCGGTCTTAAGATTTTTAAAACGGTTTCTGGTGTCGTGAAAACCGGGAATGACTTCGCAAAGTTTTGAGGCGTCAAAATCGGACAGCATCCTTTGAAAATCCGCCAACGCTCCGCCGGCCTGAACGTAGGTTGCAGGCGTCACCTCCACAACGTCAAGGTTCACGGAATTGGGAAGGAACAGGTAGCAGCGCCAATAGTACCCCTCCGGGTCAACGTAATATACCTTGTCCTGAACCGACTTCATGAGGGTCAGGGTGGCCGCCTTCGGGTCTCTTCCGGCTTCAACGGCGCTCTTTGCCGCGTGCTCCGTGACCAGCATGATGTTGTTCATGAGGCCCTCGGGATCCTTGAAAATGGACGTGTTGATGCGCTGGAAGATGTAATGGCCCCGGAAAGTCCCCGCAAGGGTCCTGTCTTTGACCTCGTAGGTCCTGTTTATGTGGCCGCTCTCGATCTTGGTTATTTCAAGTTCGCCGTAGTTTTCTATGTCCGTGTAAAAACTTTTGATTACGTCAACTGAGATCATAACTAATATTAAATTCCTCCGTGTCAAAATCTACCGTAACAGAAACGCCTCCCTCAAATACGGAGCGCTGTTTTCTGGGGTTGCCGTCAATAAATTCGTGGGAGAGAAGCTCTTTGTCCCAGACCTTTTCCTGAAGATCAAGGGCAATGCGGGCAAGCCTGCTGCCCTCGTCGCTCATGCCCGCGCCAACGTAAACCGTTCCTCCCGTGAGCAGGGCGTAAAGGTAGCCGCTGTCGGATGCGGGGATGTGCCAGCCGCCTCTTGTGCCGATACCGAACCAGGGCACTATAAGGCAGTCATGATATACCAGGGTGAAGAGCGGAATCGGCAGGCCCACCGCTTTGCCGTTTGTGGACGAGAGCTCGTCCACCGCAAGAGGCGCGTGATGGCAGAGCACAAAGGAGGGCAGCACGCAGTCCACCGCCTCCTCGGACGAGGTGATGATCCCTTTGTTGTTCAGATAGTCGTAGCACTCCCGCCTGTATTTGACGCAGTCCTTTCTCGTGACCGTGTGCTTTTCGTTGAAGCACTCGTCAAGGTCCACCACCGAGAACACGTCAAGGTAGGTCCCGTCGATCTGTATGCCCAGCTCGTCAAAGGTCTTGTAGTTTCTTCTCACGTACTGAGGGCAGAGCTCCGGACACATAAAGGTCTGGGGACCGCCGCACCACACGTTGTAGCATTCGTAGTTTCCGGCCTCGTCCACCGCCACGTTGTCAAGGTCAAAAGAATCCGCCTCGAAATAGTAGTCCCTGAACTGGTCGTGGATACCGAATCTGTACCCCAGCTCCCGGCACTTGTCGGACAGGTCTTTCATGCCTTCCGGGCCTCCCGCTTCGGGGCAGGGCGGGAAGAGATCCGGGTGGAGCCTGTCGTAGCCTTTCTTTCCCCAGCCGTCAAGGTGGAGATATGCCTTCTCAAAGCCCTCTCTCCGGAGCTTTTCCATTTTCTCGCCAATGGTGGAGAATTTGCAGACCCATTGGTTCCAGTCAGGGTGTTCTTTGTTGTAAGCCTGGGAATCCGGGTGGATCATGGTGCAGATACCGTCGTGGACGATTGGCGTGCCTATCATATATGCGGCGTTTGGATTGGCTTCAAATTTCTGACGCAGAGTCACGAAATCCCCGTGCTCCCGGACATAGGTCCTATAGATCTTGGCGAAAAGATTGTAGTCCGCCTTCTCCGGGAAGCGGTAGCTGAGCTTTCTGCGGTCTCTCACGGAGTAATGGCCAAGGGAAGGTCTCCAATATGGCACCAGCGTTGTGTCGCCGCCCGGAACGTGGTCAACGAAGCAGCAGGCGTCCCAGGGGGTCTCAAAGATCATCATGCAGCCGGAACCGTTTCTGATCTGGCCGGCAAAGGGCATGTAATAGTCTCTTGAGAGCATCCTCCAGGCCTGGTAGCAGGGGACCTTGCCGTCCCAGCGGGCGGGGAGCAGCACGCCCTGCATCTTGGGCAGGACCGTTGCGCCGTTGTCAGTGTTGAACTCCAAAGGTGCGGGCCAGTGGATGAATTCGATGTCGGAGGAGATATCACCTCTTACGAAAAACTCGCAATGGAGGGTGTTGTCGTATCGTTCCAAGTAAAGGTAAGTCACCACAACGATGCCGCTCTCCGGGAAGGAGTAGACCGCCTTCACTCCGGAAACGGTGCCGGTCTCATAGGCCGAGGATTCGCATTTGGCGTCGCTGAAGGGCAGAGAACCGAATTTTCTTGACGTTACATAAGGGGTGACGCCCGGCTTCGTTCTCCAGACCTCAACACCGTTGTCTGCCGAGAAAAGCAAAAGGTCCGGGTCATATGATACGGTCAGATGATCTGATTTCAATAAATAGGCTGACATACTTAAACTCCTTTTCGTTGTAACAGTAATTGCACCGGAAGGGGGTCCCGGAAGCATTGGCGTGTAGCTTAAAAAAGCCTTATTTTACGTGCTTTTTGATCTCTGCGTTGATCCTTTCCCTAAGACCAAGCACAAAATCTCTGTTGTAGGGATATTTGTCGAATCTGACAGGCTCGATCCCGTCTTCCACAAGTGCCACAGTTCCGTCTCTTCCGATGAGATCCTCCAGAAGGTAAAGGGCCCTCATGTCCTGAAGCCCGTCAAAGAAGACGACCTCACGGAGGGAAGGCATGGGTGTTTCCTCGCGACCGGGGTACACTGAGAAGGTGTCTCCCGAGGGGACAAACCCGTCGCCGTCGGTGGAGAGGAAGGGATTGATCTTTGTGAAAGAGAGGAAAGAATTGTAGAAATTGTAGCCCCACTGAAGGAATCCTGCGATCCGGAATTTCCAGAACTGGACGCCGATGGCCCGGTTCCTTGCGGAGGGCATTGAAAAATATCTGTTGGAGACCCCGTCCCACTGACCGCAGCAATAATACGTCCAGAGGCCCGGCACGTTGTGGGCTATGAACGGTTCGATGTGGTCATTGGCGGGTATCGGAATGTCGCACACCCCTTTTTCGTAGAATTCGTAATCGGACAGGGCGTCCATGACAGGCCTCCCCATCAGAAGAGGCTTGACGACGGATGAAAGCTTTCCGTAGTGGGCCATGTTGCTTTCGGAGGGCTCGTCCGAGATGTGGAAATAACACCTGTCGAGTCTTTTCTTGCGTTTCAGATAGCGGGTCAGGGCCGGCAGGAACTGCCTGAGGAAAGAGATGTACTCCGGACTGTCCGCGTCGTTTTCCCAGCCGAAGATCCTTTGGTAAACACCGTCTTTTACAGCCCAGACCTGGGGGCATTTGGCGGCGCCCCACTGGGAGAAGAGGTGGTTGATCTCGAAATACCGGATACCGTTTTCCTCGCAGAGGGCGATCCACTTGCCAAGCCTTGAAAAATCAAAACTGTAGCGCTCGCCGTCCACCCGGATCTTCGCCAACTGCACGTTGGTCCTGTAAATGGAAGGAAAGGTGTCCAACTCCGGAGAAAGCACCGGCGTGAGTATCATGTTCTGGCCGTATCTTGAGGCGTTCTTAACGAAAGCGGCAATAATCTTCCAGAGCCTTCTGTCGTAGTCGCCCGTCGCGTAATAGTCCTTCAGGCAGTCCACGTGGAACCACTGGGTGAATATGAAATCTTTTTCGGGAAGGTCGGCGCCAATGATTTCGCAGTCAACCGTCAGCCTTTCGACCCCTCCGGGGGACGTCAAAGCAAAGGTGACCGGATAGTTCCCCGCAGGAAATCTTCCGTCCGGCTCCACCTCCACCCAAATGGCGTTCAGAGAATTGCTCTTGAGGATCCGCTCGCCTTCGCTCATTGGCTCGAGAACGTCCGGAAAGAGTCCGGGAGCAGTTCTTTCAAAGTCGCCGTCGCAGCAGTTGTCCCTCAGCGGGTGCTCGGAAGGCACGCAGCGCACCTTGTAAAGCTTTATAGCTTCTTTAAGGGGTGATTCTATGCTAATATTCGTTGGACTTGATGCAAGGCTGGTGCCGGAATCGGAGTCGTAACAGATCTGAAAAGAATAGCGCTCATTCCTAAGCATCGAAAAGGAACGCAGTTCTTTAAAGTCTCCGGCGGACAAATCCGGAAAACACCTGTCAAGAGAAGAAATGATCCTGTAAAGCATTTAAACTGACCTCCGGAAACAGTATTTCCAAGTGTTTTGATTGTATCAAATTTTCCTCCCTGGCGCAAGGAAAAACGACCCCGCAGGGAAGCCCGGGCCCGATCCCGGAGGACGGAAAATGCATTGGCGGGAAAAGGGAAAAACGCAGTCCGTCTTCCGGAGCAACCCGTAAAAAACCCGGAAAAAACAGGGAAAAGCTGCCAGGGCAATCGCTTAATGCATTAGGATAAAAAAATTTCAAACACTTTCAAACA
>CAMZBI010000007.1 GCA_947304585.1 uncultured Clostridia bacterium
GTTTGAAAGTGTTTGAAATTTTTTTATCCTAATGCATTAAGCGATTGCCCTGACGAGTTACAGTGAACAATTAGCCGCGGACAGTTAGCTGTGGTCAGTGGTCAGTTGCGGTAAATAGAAAAGAGTGACCGGCTGTTTCGCAAAACTAGCAACCAATCACTCTTGAGTATTAATTATTCACTTGTGGCACTCAACAAATCGCGCGGCAGTACACCGCAATTGATATCTGTTCACTGTTTCTTGCAGCGCCTGAACAGGCCTTTTACAAGAGCCGTCACAGAAACGATGAGGGGCATTGCCACCACAAGGAGCGTTGCGAAATTGACGCTTGCGGAGAAGGCTATTGGCAAGAGTCCGAAACCTGCATTGGAGGGACCGTCAAGATTGCCCTTCAAAGCAAGGAAGTAGAAAACGGCCGCAGCGATTGAAACCACAAGTGAAATCAACGCCAGCGGGAGCGTAAACTCTCTTCTCTTCTCCGGTTTGAGGTTGTTGTAGAAAAACTCCCAGACGCAGATAGTGAGGAATGCGACCAGAGAGACCAAAAGCATTGCAATGGTGTAAGGGAGATAGCCGCTGCCGAAATCCACAACGAAGAAGCTGTAGAAGAAGCCGCAGAATCCGTAAAGGCCTATGAGCATCCAGAATGTTCTGAAGAAGCTTCTGGCACCCCTGCCCTTTTTCTGGAGGGGAGCTCTGCAGGCGCCCTGATAGAAATCAGCGCCTTTATTTTTGAATAACGAAAGCATCACAAAGCCGAGGGCAATGTAGCAGACAGCGTAAAGCACCGCGTCAAGGGGATACAGAAGCGAAGGCGCACCCTCAACGATTGAAAGATATCTGCCCATGATCAGCATGACGATCACGTAAACTATGACAGCGACGCTGACTACGATTCCGAGGACAATGTGTTTTTTCGCTTTTTTGCGGAGAATTTCAGCCGACTCGTTGCGGTAGAAGGTGTGAGCCGTCATAAATCCGCTGAGTGAGATAAACAGGGACAGGAATATCGGCACCGACCGGAGAGCATCCCGAAGTGCGATGTCAACGGACGCACAAACGATGGAGCCAATGCAGTCGGAAAGACAGTACAGGAAATTCATGAAGGTGAAAGCCGAAAGAATGAAAAAAACGGCAACCGCCAGCGCAGCGATAAGGTCGTGCTTCTTCTGCTTCCCTTTAAGATCTGAAAAGACAAAGTTGTTACGATCAAACATATTTTTCATCACCATTTCACCCAAACGGCAAAGTCTCCGTCTTTCCTTTCGTTAAAATATAAATGCTCAAGCTCGAAGGAGCCGTCCTTGCCGAGCAAGGTCACAAGGGACGCGCCAATGAGATCAAAGTTTTCATTGATGCCTACTGAAGCAAGTCCCGCCTTCATATCAGGGTCGTCTGTATTGGCGTCGATGTGGGCAAAATAAAGCTCTTCACCCGTCTTCACGCCAAGGCCCAGAACAACACCCTCGTATACGACTGTCCAGTCCACGTTGTGGGCATGGCCCATAAAGGCTGCCTTGAGGCCGTGATCTTTGGCTCTGTCGATGAAATCGCTGGCGTACTTTTCGTCGCCGTTGTCGGCAAAGCCCTCAAGCTTGAAGAACTTGTTCTTCATCTCCGCGCCGTTTTCTTTCACGGCGACCCAGGCTTTTTCGTTCTCATCCTGGGGGATGTGGTAGTAGGCTATAACCGGAATGTCTTCGCCGGCACGGGCATGCTCCGCAATGAACCAGTCGGTCTGCTCGGGGCGGATATAATCATAGTCTCTGAAGACGGACAGTTCGGTCTCGGAAAAGCTGGCGCCGGAGTCGATATTGGCGATCATCCAGGCAACAGGCGTGTCTTTTGTACCGTCAACTGTGAGGTTGATCATGAAATTGGATCTTCCGTAAAGATCGTCGGAATTTTCAATATAGATGCAATGGGGAGCGTTTTTGAACCTGTTGGCAAGATCATTGGGGCTGTAGAGGCTGTGGCGGTCGTGGTTGCCCCAGATGGGAGCGTAAAGGAAACCGTACTCCTCAGCTTTCTTCTCGAAATATTCAATGAAAGTCGAGAGATGATAGCTGTTGGCCAACATGAACATGTCTCCGGTAAGCTCAACGAGATCTATTTTCGCATTTGCACCGTAGACGTCTTTTACGTGAGTGTCGACCTCTTTGAAAAGCTTGTCGAGATAGTTCATCGAGGACATAGTGGAGGTATTAACGTTCCAGTGGATGTCGGTGAGCTGGAGAATGTTGAAATTATTGTGGTACTTTACAGTGAAAACGTAGTCATCCAGGTGCTCGGAGTAGCGAACGGAACTCGAGCAGGCCGCAAAAGACATCAACATGATCACTGCAAGAATGAAGAAAATCAGTCTTATTTTCATGTCTCCTCCAATTGGGAAAATTGATTTTTATATAGTGAACTTATAACACAAAGAGGGAGTGAAGTCAAGGGCGGAGGCGACGCTTCGCGTGGCAGTGAAGAGTTAAGAGTGAACAGTTATGGTGCGGCGCTGTTTTGCTGTCGGCGCCGCAATTCCTCTTCCTGCGGCGCAAGAGTGACAAGTGGCGCAATTCAAGCGTCGCAGTGAAGAGTTAAGAGTGAACAGTTATGGTGCGGCGCTGTTTTGCTGTCGGCGCCGCAATTCCTTGTCTCAGATAACAGATACAAGATAACAAGCGCCTTCGGCGCAGATAACAGATGACAGATGACAGGCGGAGTTCTGCTCCTCACCGTCGCACATTAATTATTCACCACTCATTAATATTAACGAGTTTAGCACTCGTATACTATATTATTGGCAGTTTTACACTTGTTCCTGATCTGTTTCTCTTTGAAAAACAAAAATGTAATCATAGAAATGATACTGAGCTTCAGAGCTGGGAAAATACTTGACGTCAGTCATAAGAGGATATACGGTTTTCAGTTCATAGCCAAGCTCACCAAGTATTTTATAGGGAATATTTGAATTGATTTCGAGCGTATTATTATAACCGGCCATCATATAATCAATTACTTTAGTGGACAATCCGGCTTTTTCGCATACAACTTCAAATTCATCATAATTTTCCAAACAATAAACTTGTTCTACGTCCGCGGATCTTTTAAAAAATGATAAGTATTCAAACTTCTTCATAATATTTCTCCTTTAACAAAGCTTTACACCCTTTATTTTTGTCCAAAATGCAAGAAAAAACCTCTTTTACCTTTAAGACAAAAGAGGTTTTTTCTGGTGGGAGATCGTGGATTCGAACCACGGAAGTCGGACGACAACAGATTTACAGTCTGCTCCCTTTGGCCACTCGGGAAATCTCCCCCGTATGGAGCTGGTGGACGGAATCGAACCCCCGACCTACTGATTACAAGTCAGTCGCTCTACCGGCTGAGCTACACCAGCGCTTTTCAAGCAGCTTTGCAAATATACCAAAAGCCGGAATGCTTGTCAAGCACTTTTTTGAAATAATTGGTGAGATTATTTGAATTTGAGACGCAGGCGCTATTGCAGGAATAACAACGAATAATTGAACGAATAATGTATAGAAAACAATTGCGGTGCGGCTTTGCCCAATTACTATGGCGCCACGAAAAACTGATCACTGAAAGTTGTTCACTATTCACTGCGGCGCAGCCGCTTATTAGTTGTTATCTTGTTCTCTGTTAACTGCGACGCTGGCGTCGCCTTAGTTGTTCACTGTTAACTGCTCAGGCGGTGCCTTCCACGATGAAATACTTGGCAAGTGCAATACCGACGATCAGTATCAGGTATGCTGCGTAGAAGCCGTACTTGGCGAGGAACAGCTGGGCCTTGTTCTCGAAGTTATTGGCGGTGCCGCTGTAGCGGTTAAGCAGCGGTACGGAAAGCGCGCAGCCGGAGAGTGTTGCCAGGGTCAGGAGATCTATGTTGTAAAACTTCTTGCCGCCAAAGGTCAGGAAGAGTGCACCGATGACGCCAATGGCAATGCTGAAGAGGATTATGTTGAAGTTCCGGAACTTACTTGCCTTTTCGTCACGGTTCACGTGGACTATATAGGCGATGATCACCGACACCGGGGCAAACTCCACGCCAATGAACACCGACATAACGACAAACAGGAAAAGGGATCCTGTTTTCAGCCATTTATAGGGAAGTTTATCGTAGATCAGCAGGATGCCTGCGCAGTAAAAGACCGTGAAAGGACCCGAAAGGTAGTCTGCAAAGAGGAAACCGCTGCCGGGGTTGTGGTAGATGGTGTAGTACGGAAAAGCGCACAGAATCGCAAGCACCAGGATCCGCACCATATAAAGTGTGACGCTCTTTGTGTGACGGAGACCTTCGCTGAGGAGCAGCGCATAGACAGGGATGGATACCGCACCGAGGAAGCCCAGGACGACTTTCAGCCATGTAAGCGAATCAGGTATGATGCCGCACCAGGCAAGGCTCAGAAGGACGGTGCCGACGTAGCCAATGATCTTCAGTTTGAATGTGTCAAGCCCTTTTCCGTTAAACATCAATGTTCCTCCGAGGCGTAGCGCTTGTTCACATTGGCGATCTTCAAAAGATCGATGACGCCTTCAATGATTAGCTGCAGCGCAATAATAAACATAAATATTGCGCAGCCGGTGAGTTCATTGGTCTTGAGGCCAAAGGCGTCGGTGTAGACGAATATGAAAAAGATAAAGTTGATGACCGCATAAGCTCCGAAATAGGCCCAGCGCCTGAGTCTCAGGGAAAAGACCTGGATGGCGGAAGAGAGGAGCAGGGAGGCATTGATGAGTGTGAGAAGGATCACCACTGTAGAGACTGTCGCGGAAGGAGCCTTGATGGAGCTGATGCCGTACTGAATGAGGTAGCCGGCGCCGATAAACGTGAACAGGATGCCGGTGGGCAGTGTCCAGCAGGGTCTGAAGCGTGTCCTGGAGTTCAGGAAATATCCCGCGATTATGCCAAGGCCACAGATAAGAGTTGTGATCTTAAGGCCCAGCGAAATGGAAGTCTCGCCTATCTCCTTCTGCACAAGCAGAAGCACGCCCATGGCCATTAGAGCGGCGCCGAGGGCAATATAGACAAACTGGCCGAAATCCTTTTTCTTAAAGCATTTGTAACCTTCTTTATTCATAACTCAGAGCCCCTTTCCAGGCATCTCTGCACATGTCTTCCACGCTGAGCTTGGTTTCCCAGCCGAAGACTTTTTTAGCCAGCCTTGTGTCCGCAAAGGATTCCATGCTGTCCCCTTCCCGCCTCGGCGCGATGGAATAGGGAACCTTAACTCCGTTGACTCTCTCAAAAGTCTTGATGAGCTCAAGGACGGTAAAACCGTTTCCGGTGCCTAAATTTACGGCAATACTGCCTTTATTCTTTATGACGTAATCAACAGCCGCCACGTGTCCGTCGGCAAGGTCCACAACGTGGATGTAGTCTCTGATGCAGGTGCCGTCCCTTGTATCATAGTCGTCGCCGAAGACTTTCAGCTCCGGGATCTCGCCTTTGGCGGCCTGGATGATCCTTGGCATAAGGTTGTTGGGGATGCCGTTGGGGTTCTCGGCGATGAGACCCGACGGGTGGCAGCCCACAGGATTGAAATACCTGAGAAGCACCGCGGAGAAGTCCTTGTCGGCAATGCAGAGGTCTCTTAGGATCTCTTCGATCATGAGCTTTGTCCGGCCGTAGGGGTTGAGGCAGAAAAGGGGGGCCGACTCTTCAATGGGGCACTTGTCGGGAATTCCGTAGACCGTGGCGCTGGAGGAAAAGATCAGGTTCTTCACGTTGTACTTTTCCATCAGTTCCAGAAGGTTAAGAGTGCCGGTAATGTTGTTGTCGTAATACATAAGAGGCTTCTCGACGGATTCGCCAACTGCTTTGTAGCCCGCAAAATGGATCACTGCGTCAAAATGGGCCTCCTTGAAAATTATTTCAAGGGAATCACGGTCCGTCATGTCGCAAAGACGGAAATCGGGTCTTACGCCTGTGATCTTCTCTATTTTGTCGAGGACGGTGATCTTGCTGTTGTACAAATTGTCAAATACGGTGACGTCAATTCCGTTCTCAATAAGTCTTACGACTGTGTGACTTCCGATAAATCCGGTGCCTCCGGTAACAAGTATTCTCATAGATCTATTCTCCAGATTCAGTTTATATTCTTAACGAAATCCGCTGCGGACTTTCCCGCAAGGGCTCCCGTTGAAAAAGCGATCGTAAGGTTGAAGCCTCCGGTGTATCCCGTGACCGAGATCATCTCCCCCGCGAAATACAGGCCTTTCACAAGTTTTGAAGCCATCGTCCCCGGCTCGATCTCCTTCACGTCAACTCCGCCTTTGGTCACTATGGCCTCCCCCACAGGTCTCAGGCCTTTGAAAGTGAGCCTGAAATCTTTTAAAAGGGACACTATTTTCGACCTTTCGGCTTTTGTTATACTGCTGACGGGCTTTTTCGGATCGATGCCGGATTTTTCGATAAATACCGGTATCAGGCTCTTGGGCAAAAGCTTCTCGAGTGCGTTGCCAAGCTGCCGTTTCGAGAATTCCTTAAAATCCCTCAAGATCCTGGCGTCAAGGGTCTCCTCAGAAAGAGCCGGCTTCAGGTCAATGGAAACCGCGACTTTTCTGCCCTCTTTCTTGTCGAGGAAAAATGATGCGGATAGCACGGTGGGACCGGAAAGACCCGTGTGGGTGAAGAGTATCTCGCCAAAGTCCTCGTAAAGTGGCTTTTTAGCCCCATCCTCAAGGAATTTTATCCCGCAATTTTTAAGGGTCAGCCCCGCCAGTTCCTCCGGAAAAGTCTCAACGGTATCTATCCCCACAAGAGCAGGCGTAAGGTCCGTGACTCTGTGGCCAAGGTCTTTGGCAAATCCGAAGCCGTCCCCTGTGGAACCGGTGCCCGGATATGAAATGCCGCCTGTTGCAAGAATTACGCACTGGGCGTGCAGGGTCATTTCGTTTTCCGAAAGCTTTACCCCTGCGATGCGGCCGTCGTTTACGATCAGAGACTCAACTCTTGTGCTGTAATAGACTTTTACGCCAAGCCTTCTGACCTCTTCTCTCAGGGCGTCTCTGACTTCCTTTGCGTCGCCGGATTCCGGGAAGACTCTCTCCCCTCTTTCGACCACCGTCCTGACTCCCAGATCCTCGATGAACTGCCTCAGATCTTTGTTGGAAAAGAAGCTGTAGGCGGAATACATAAACCTGGGATTTTCGGGTATGTTTGCGAAGAAATCCTCCCTGTCACAGTCGTTTGTGATATTGCAGCGGCCCTTACCGGTGATGCAGAGCTTTCTGCCGAGACTCTGGTTCTTTTCGACTATCGCAACCTTCAGCCCTTCTTTTGCGGCAAAAACAGCTGCGGCAATGCCTGCGGGCCCGCCACCCGCAACCACAATATCATATTTGATTTCAGGAAAAATTTCCACCATTTTGATACCGTATTAAGCCATAAGCCCGCCTTGTTCTTAATTGGACTGGCTGTTGTAAAGTTCCTTGTAGAATCCGTCTCTTGACAGAAGCTCCTGATGAGTGCCCTGCTCAACTATCCGGCCGTCTCTCATCACAACGATTATATCACAGTTTTTGATGGTTGAAAGCCTGTGTGCAACTATAAACGAAGTTCTGCCCTTCATCAGCTTCTTGAAGCCAAGCTGAACTTTGATCTCGGTCCTGGTGTCGATGGAGGATGTGGCTTCGTCGAGGATGAGCATTGGCGGCGACGTGAGCATCAGTCTTGCGATACAGATAAGCTGTTTCTGTCCGTAGGAGAGCTTGGCAAGGTCGTCTGAGACCAATGTATCGTAGCCCTTTTCCAGCTTTCTGATGAACGAGTCGGCATGGGCAAGCTTTGCTGCCTGAACGATCTCCTCATCCGTGGCGTCGGGTTTGCCGATGGCGATATTGTCCCTGACGGTGCCGTGACGGAGCCAGGTCTCCTGGAGCACCATCCCGAAGTTCCTCCTTATCGCCTTCCTCTCGATCATAGTGGATCTGATACCGTCCATATAAATGGAGCCGCTGTTCACGTCGTAAAAACGCATCAAAAGGTTTATAAAAGTGGTCTTGCCGCAGCCCGTGGGACCGACGATTGCAACCCGAATGCCGGGCTTGACGTCAAGGCTGAAATCTCTTATAAGAGGCTTCTCCGGCAGATAGCTGAAGCTGATATTGTCTATCTTAACGCTTCCTTCGGAACCAAAGTTTTTTTCAGCGCCCTCAAGTTCTTTTTCATCCTCTTCGTCAATGACCTCGAAGACTCTTCCTGCCCCCGCCAATGCCCCCTGGAATTCCGCAAAAACGCCGGATATCTCGTTAAAAGGCATTGTAAATTTCGAAGCGTAGGCAAGGAAACTGGAGAGGAGTCCTATTGTGAGGCCTCCCGGGAGATTCCCGTTGTTTATGACCGTTATCGCGCCGACAACGCCAACCGCCGCGTAAATGATACCGTTTATCAGCCTTGTGGTGGGGTAAACCGTGGAGGAGAAGAACACGGCCGCATTTGAGGCTTTTCTCAGGTTTTCGCCCTTCTCCGAAAGCTTCTTTCTGTAGACGTTTTCGATTGAAAAAGACCTGAGGACAGTTATGCCTGAAATGGCTTCATCCGCAACAGCCGAAAGGTCGCCGCCTATCTCGCTCTGCTTCTTGAAATACTTGTGGATGCTCCGGGCGATGAAATTGGCCACGAGAAGAGTTATCGGAGACGCGAAAAGAACTATCAGTGTGATCTTAAAGTCCAGCATGAACATAAACACCAGGGTGGCGATTATGGTGACAATGCCGGAAAAGGCCTGGGCAAAGCTGAGAATAAGGCCGTCCGAGACCTGGTCGATATCGTTTATAAGCCTTGCGGTCATGTCCCCGGGTCTGTGCTTGTCGATGTAGGAGACGGGCACTTTCTGGAGTTTGGCAAACAGTTTGTTTCTGAGGGTCCTGACGGTCTTGAAGGCCACCTTGTCAAGGATCAGTTTGACGATATAGTTAAACGCCGCGGATATCACAACGCAGGCCGAAATTACGATGCAGCAGTTTCTGATGCCGGCTGTATCCACGTTGCCCTTGCCAACCATTAGGTCCACCGCCTGACCGATGACCACGTTCACGTAAAGTGAGAGTACCACGGATATGCCGAGGAGCACAAGGGATAGTATCAGTCTGAAAAGATCTCCCCTGAGAAGGTTAAGAAGCTTTCTTAAAGTATTGCTTCCGGCTGCGGAACGTTCTTTTTTCTTCATGATTCCGCCTCCTCAAGGTCCCCTGTCTGGGAGAGATATATCTCTTTATAAGTGTCGCAGGATTCCAGAAGTTCCTCGTGGGTGCCTGATCCTTTAACGCATCCGTCTTCAAGAACGATGATCCGATCGCAGAGAAGCACTGCGGAGATCCTCTGGGAAACTATGACTTTTGTCTTTGAATTGGTGCCTTGGCCCGTGACGTATCTTCTGATCTTTGACTCGGTCACATAGTCAAGGGCGCTGGTGGCGTCGTCAAGTACAAGAATGTCCGCCAATCTCACAAAGGCTCTTGCAAGAGCGAGCCTCTGCTTCTGGCCCCCTGAGAGGTTCCTGCCGCCGTATTCGACGGAGAAATTAAGTCCTCCCTCTTTATCATACACAAACTCATCGGCAACGCTTGCCTTAAGAGCCCTGTCGATCTCCTCATCGGCAGCTTCCGGATTGCCGAATTTTATATTGTCCCTTATGGTGCCGGAGAAAAGCATTGGCTTCTGCTGGACCACCGAGAACATTTTCCTCAGGGCTACGGGGTCTGCCTCTTTTACGTCTTTTCCGCCAATTAGAACGCTTCCTTCAGTGGCAGGATATATTCCCTGAAGAAGACTGAGGAGCGTGGACTTGCCGCTGCCGGTTCCGCCGATGATCCCCAGGGTCTGCCCCTCGTTCAAAGTAAAACTTATGTCCGAAAGCGCGCAGGAGCCGTTTTTATCGTAGGAGAAGGAAACGTTTTTAAACTCCACAAGCGGTGCATTGGCGTCTATCTCAAGTTCGGAACCGTTGTCAAGATGCTCCGGGCTTTCGCTGTCCAGCACTTCTTTGATCCTTTTTGAGGAGACGTTGGCCTTGTTGAAGGCATCGATCAGAGTCGCGGTACGTTCCACCGCAAGAAGGATCTGGAAAAGATAATTGACAAGAGCAATGATGCTTCCGTTGAGAAGCCTTCCGTCGTTTACGAAAGAAGAGCCAATGACCAGCACAAGGATGACGCAGCCGTTCACCAGCAGCGTGTTTATTGGAGTGTTAAGTGCGGCGATCCTGTCGGCCTTTACCTGATTCTCGAACAGCTCGTCGGTCTCGTTTTCAAAATGCTTCCGCTCGTCCTCCTGTATCCCAAAGGCCCTCACCGACCTTACGCCAATGATATTTTCTCTGCAGAAAGAGGTGATCCTGTCGATGCCCTGCTGGATCTTGTTGTAGAAAGGCCTTGCGAATTTTATAGTGAGGAAGAAGCCCAGGGATATGACGGGCACCAGGATTATGTAAAAGATCATGACTTTTACGTTTATGATGCCGCTCATTATAATGGCGCCAAGGACTATAAACGGATTTCTCAGAATGAGCCTGAGGAACATGTTGAGGCCCGTCTGGGATCTGACCACGTCGGTGGTTGTCCTTGTGATGAGGGACGGAATTGAGAACCTGTCCACAGTCTCCATATCCATTGAAAGTATCTTGTCAAAGAGCGCATTTCGAAGATTCAGACCGAAGCCCATGGAAGCCCTGGCGTTGAAATACTGGGCGGAGAGAGAGAATATCCAGCCCAGCACGGCTATAAACACCAACAGAAGGCCCCGCCTGAAAACGTAGGCGGTATCCCCGGTGTTGATGCCGACGTCAATAATGTCGGACATGATAAAAGGTACAAAAGTCTCCATCAAAGCTTCAAGAAACTTGAGAAGAGGCCCCAGCACCGCGCAGGCTCTGTATCCTTTCAGGTATCTGACAAGTCCGAACATGATTTAAAAGAATTCCTCCAGAAATCTCATAAAGTTGGCGCAGCAGAGCCCTTCAATGACCTCCCAGCTGTAATTTCCTGTCTGATTCAGGAGTTCCACGTACTGGTCATGGATGCTTTTGTCAAAGGTAATTCCCTTTGGATAGTCATCTATACCGTCGATGTCAAAGCCAAAGCCAAGATTCTTTTCCCAGCCTTTTTTGATCGCGTAGTCGAGATGGTCAAAGAGCATCTCCGGAAGGTAGTTTTCCGGCGTTACACCGCTCCTCACAAATGGCAGGCAGGTGTTAAGACCTATAAATCCGCCTTTTTTTACTAACCCTTCGGCAATATCGTCCGGCAGGTTTCTCACGTGGTCGCATACCGTCCTGAAATTGCTGTGGGTGGCAAGGATAGGTCCTGCCGCCTCCGAAAGCACGTCCTCCATAGTCTTAAGTGATGCGTGTGAAATGTCAACGGCAATACCCAGCCTGCCGCACTCCCTGACAAACTCTTTTCCGTAATCCGTAAGACCTCTGTCTTCATCTGAACCGGAAACTGAGCAGCCTGAAGCGATACAGTTTGAAAAGTTCCAGGTTAGAGTTATGAAGCGAACGCCTTTTTCAAATATTTCATGAAGCTTTCCGAGATCGTCGATCATACCGGCACCTTCAAGGCCCAGCATTCCGATGCTCTCACCCTTCGAGACCGCAGTTTTGATCTCTTTAAAATTCGAGCACCTTGAAAAATCACCTCTTGTCTTGTCAGCGTAGATCTCGCAGAGTTTCAGAACGCCGCCGTAAAGGTCAGTACTTTCAAGACCGTAATTATCGGCAAGAAGATCTCTCAGATGTCCGCTGCCGTTCTCCACAAACATTGCAAATATCTGGAGAAATCTGCGTTCGGAGGAAACGTTGTAGGTCGAGACAAGGGATCCGTATTCGCCGTATCCGATCCTGAGTATTGAGTCGTTGTGACAGTCGCAGATGTAGCTCATAATGGTTAGGTAATAGTGTTTAGTGATCAGTGATTAGTGATCAGTTGTGGTAGCGCCTTCGGCGCAATTACTTGCGGATGAGCCACAGTTGCAGCGCTTCAGCGAAATACGCCAATCCCACTCTTCACTCTTCACTGCTAATTGTTTCCCGGTTTCACCGGACTTCCTGCAGTCGGAAGTTTCCTGACCGCCTGAACAGCCTTGGCAGGAAAACCCAGATCCTCAGGGAATGCCAACAGGTTTGCTCTTTGGCCGGGTCCGGTCTTTACGGTCTGGGTCCCGGGGTTGTTCTTTGACGTTTTAAGCGGTATCAGAGAGGAGTCAAACCTTGCAAACTTTTCGCCTTCTGTGCCCACAACTATTTCCCGGTCTTTTTCAAGGAAGAGGCACCCGGCAAGGGGTGAAGTTCCGTTATACGCATTTTTGAGCTTTCGTCTGTAACCCTTGGTCTCGTAAAGATTGTAGGGCACCTTCAGCGCTCTGCCGTTCTCGAACAGATAGAGTATCATGCCGTCATAGGTGTCGGAGCATATGAAAGTCATTATATGCTCATCCTCCGAAAGTTCAAGCAGATTGCCCAGATATTCGCCAATGAGAGCCGCCTTGCCCTCGGGAATCTCCCAGAGTCTCAGCCTGTAGACGGCCTGTTTGTCGGATATAAAGGCAATTTCGGACTTGTTGTGGAACTCCGCCGTCTGTATGATCACGTCGTTTTCTTTGATCTTCTGCTCCGGTGCTGTGCGAAGTGCGGTGAGCGGTATTTTCTTGAAGTACCCGTCCCTTGTGAGTATCAGCCTCATATTCGAGTCGTCTATAAACTCTTCTTTTGATGGCTCCTCAAGTTCATCCTCGGAAATAATGCGGGTCTTTCTGTCGATACCGTATTTTTTGGCAATTTCTCGTAGCTGAGACTTGATAAGCTCATTTATCTTGGCGGGCGAGACCAGGATGTCCGTCAGCCGCTGAATTTCCTCTTCGAGTTTCTCCTTCTCGGCAGTCTTGGCAAGAATGTACTCTTTGTTTATGTTGCGGAGTTTGATGTCAGCAATGAACTCGGCCTGGATGTAGTCGATGTCAAAGCCGTCGCAGAGGTTGGGGATGACGTCCGCATCCCGCTCGGTGTTTCTAATGATGGCAATGGCCTTGTCGATGTCGAGGAGTATCTTTTCAAGGCCGCTTAAAAGGTGAAGTCTGTCCTCTTTTTCGGAAATATCATAAATAAGGCCCCTCTTCACGCAAGTGGTCCTGAAAACGTACCACTCGCCAAGGATGCTCCTGACG
The DNA here is from genome assembly GCA_947304585.1 of uncultured Clostridia bacterium. GTDB lineage: Bacteria > Bacillota > Clostridia > UBA1212 > UBA1212 > UBA1212. Next base: position 13,172 of record CAMZBI010000007.1, read on the forward strand.
CCCATGACCCGGGGCTGAGCGTTGATGAGAACGTTGAAATTGCAGGAGAAACCGTCCTCAAGGCTCGTGGCCTGGTAAAGCCTTGCCATGAGAAGGTCCGGATCCGTGTTCTTTTTGATTTCAATTGTGATCTTGAGACCTTCCTTGTCGGTGCTGTCCCTAAGGTCCGTGATCTCCTTAAATTTGCCCAGTTTTATCAGGTTTACGATCTGATTCACTATGTCGTCGGAAGTGGTGGTGAAGGGAATCTCGGTGATCTCGATGCTCTGGGTGGCCTTGTCGAAGGTGTATCCGGCCCTGACTTTCAGGGTGCCTCTGCCCTTCTCGATGATCTCGTCCATCACCTTGTCGTTGTAGATCAGGATGCCTCCCGTGGGAAAATCCGGGGCTTTTATATACTGCTTCAGGTCGCAGGCGTTGTCGTCGATAAAGGCGCAGGTGGCGTCAACAACTTCCCTGAGGTTAAAGGTTGCAATGGTGGTGGACATGGCCACGGCAATGCCCTTGTTGGGGTTTACCAGGATCGACGGAAAAGTGACCGGCAGCAGGGTCGGCTCTTTTGTGGTGCCGTCGTAGTTGTCTACAAAGTCAACAGTGTCCTTGTCGATCTCGGAAAACAGTTCCTTGGAAATGGCAGCCAGCTTGACCTCTGTGTATCTCGGGGCCGCAAAGGAGTCCTTGGAATAGTGTTTTCCCATGTTGCCCTTGGACTCGATAAACGGGTGGAGATAAGTCTCGTTGCCCCTGGTCATCCTCACCATGGTCTCGTAAATTGAGTCGTCGCTGTGGGGGTTCAGTTTCATGGTGGAGCCGACCACATTGGCGGATTTGGTGAGGCCGCCGCTGAGAAGTCCCATCTTGTACATTGTGTAGAGGATCTTTCGCTGGGAGGGTTTGAAGCCGTCGATCTCCGGAATGGCTCTTGAAACTATGACGCTCATTGCGTAAGGCATATAGTTTTTGATCAGTGTCTCGGTAATGGGCTGCTCTGAAAATCGGGAGCGGGTGCTTTCGCCGAAGAGATCCGGTTTTTCCTTCTGTGGTTTCTTTTTCGCCAATCTCTTCACCCCCTCACACTATGTCAAGGTCATCCATGTAAAGATGGCCGAATTCTTCAATGTAATCTTTCCGGGCCTGGTCGTTATTGCCTAAAAGTACGTCAAAATAATATGCGGCCCTCTCCGCGTCCTCCGGCATGACTTTTATAAGGCGCCTGGTCAGGGGGTTCATGGTGGTCTCCCACATCATCTCAGGCTCGTTTTCACCGAGACCTTTGGACCTTAAGATCGTGTATTTTCCGGAAATATTTGCCAATATCTTGCTCTTTTCCTGCTCGTCAAAGGCGAAATAGGATTTGCCGCCGCTTACGATCTCAAAGAGCGGGGATTCGGCGATGAACACTTTGCCCTCTTTTATAAGCGTAGGGCAGAGCCTGTAAAACATGGTGAGGACCAGGGTCCTGATCTGGTAACCGTCAAAGTCCGCATCCGTACAGATAATGATCTTGTTCCAGCGTAGAGCATTAAGGTCAAAGAGGGACGCCTTCTTGCTCTTCTTGGTCTCGATCTCTATGCCGCAGCCAAGAACACGGATCAAGTCCATGATTATCTGGTCCGAGAACACACGGTCAACGCTCCACTTGAGGCAGTTTAGGATCTTTCCTCTTAATGGCATAACAGCCTGAAACTCGGAGTCCCTGCCAAGCTTGACGGAACCCAAAGCGGAGTCGCCCTCAACTATATACAGTTCTCTTCTGGTCACGTCCTTTGAGTCGCAGTCCACAAATTTCTTGACCCTTGTGGCAATGTCGGTGCCGCCGGTGAGCTGCTTTTTGGTGTTGATCCTCTCTCTTTCGGCGGACTCCCGGCTTCTCTTGTTTATCAGTATCTGATTGACGATCAGGTCGGCGTACTGCTTGTTCTCGATAAAATACACCTCAAGAGACCGCTTGATGAAGTCGGTCATGGCCTGGGCGATAAAGGGATTGGTGATTGCCTTTTTGGTCTGGTGCTGGTAGCTGGTCTTGGTGGAAGCGGTATTGGTGACGCAGAGGAGACAGTCCTGGATGTCCTGGAAAGTGATCTTCTGCTCGTTTTTAGTGTATTTGTTGATGCTTCTGATGTATTTATCGATTTCAAAAACGAAAGCTGTCCTCACCGCCTTGTCCGGTGCGCCGCCGTTCTCAAGAAAACTGGAGTTGTGGTAATACTCAAGGAGCGAGACGGTGTTGCTGAAGCAGAATGCAAACTCGATCTTAAGCTTGTATTCCGGAGCGTCGGCCCGGTCCCGCCCTCTGGTCTCGGTGGTGTAGTTTACGACGGGTGTAAAACCCTTCTCGCCAACTGTCTCCTTAATGTAGTCGACAACGCCGTTTTCGTAAAAGAATGTAAAATTCTCCCCCGACTCCTCGTCAAAAAGTTTAAAAGTGACGCCGGAATTGACAACGGCCTGTCTTTTCAGGAGCGAGATGTAGAACTCAAGGGGAATGTTTATATCGTTGAAAACTTCAAGATCCGGCAGCCAGCGCTGGTCAGTGCCCGTCTCATTTCCGCTGTAGGGTTCTTTTTTAAGGCCTCCAATGTTTTCGCCCTTTTCGAAATGCAGGGTGTATCTGAAGCCGCCTCTTAAAACTTCAACGTCCATGAACTCCGAGGAGTACTGGGTGGCGCAGCAGCCCAGGCCGTTAAGGCCCAGAGAATATTCGTAGTTTCCGGGATTTGTATTGTTCTCGTATTTTCCGCCGGCGTAGAGCTCGCAGTAGACCAGTTCCCAGTTAAAACGGCCCTCTTTTTCGTTGAAATCAAGGGGACAGCCTCTCCCGTGGTCTTTGACTCTTATTGATTTGTCTTTGTATCTGGTGACTTCGATAACGTCGCCAAAACCTTCCCTCGCCTCGTCGATGGAATTGGCAAGTATCTCCACAAGGGTGTGGGAGCATCCCTCAAGACCGTCTGAGCCAAGGATAGATGCGGGGCTGAATCGGACACGTTCGGCGCCTTTCAGTGATTTTATACTGTCGTTATTGTAGGAATCCGTCTTTTGCATTTCAGTCATTATAAGACAAAAGCCTGAAGACCAGGCGTTTTGCTTCTTGTAAATATACTTACGTCAGTAAAGGGATTTTATAAGCTGGTTAAGAGCTTCGCCGCTGAGTTTTCTTGAGGCGATGCTGCCCGAATTGTTATCATATTTCGTAAGGGTGCCGGCGTAGACAAGAACCGAGCCCGAGGGATCTATTTTCGTATCTATGACGTAGGCGTCAATGGAATCCTCCTTGAACGAGCGCACCGAGAGAGACAACTTATCGGGGAAGTTCTCACCCGCTTTACCTCCGCATTTTTCAAGGAAGGAATTGAAGAAAACAGCATAATTGTCAAGGCAATAGGCATATATATCTCCGGTGAGCTTTTCGGTGACAAAAGCGTCTGCATACGTGGCTGCCACTATATTTTGAGGAAGTCTTGTCCCGTCATAAAACTTAATCAGCTCAGCGTCGTAAATATTGTCGAAAGTCTTGTAAAAACTGATGAGTTTTATGGAATCATATCCGGTGAAACGGGCCCTCTCTTTTTTTACGTTAACGTTGGTACCGTCAACTGACTTTGCGCTGATCTGGCAGGGAGGAAAATAGGAAACACCGTTCTCAATTGTAAAGGCGTTTATAAGATCCGAAAGTGTACTGTAATTACAGGATACTGCTCCGCTGAGAGGGAGCGCCAGGATTCCGGAAACAGCCGCACCGGTCTTTTCAAGGCCTTCGTTTTTATAATAATCGGCAATGGTCATGAGTTCCGAGGAGCCGTCTTCCGATCTGACCGCAACGGAGGTATCAGCAGGGTAAAAAATAAGACTGATTTTTCCGCCGTTATAGTCGGCTGTGGCTGTAAAAACGATCTCTGCATTCCCGGATTTATCCGTGATCACAAAGAGCATAGTGGAACAGTCTGAGGCCTTTTCGGGCGAAGCGGTGTTCTGGGGGGAACTGCCGGAAGAATATTTTTCTCCCGTCGGCATAAGATCCACTACCGAATCCTGAGCGGATTCGACGATACTGTCAAGAGCAAACATAAAGCCGATGACGCCTGCACCGATCAGAACTACTGTTGAGATTATCACTATAGCCCTTCTGAGATTGTCCACTAAAATAGAGCTCCTTCCGTTTCAGAGGTCGGTTTATTATACAATATTCCGCCTGATTATTTCAATATTTTAACCAAAACCTCCTCTTTTTTAAGTTTTCTGACAGTTTCAATGCTTTCGCTTTTTCGCTTGAAGGAATGGTTCAAAGGATGTAAAATTACCCGGGAACATTTCCCGCACAAAACATCAAGGAGAAACAGTGATGAACTATAAAGGACCAGTTGTAACAATCGTTATGGACGGTGTCGGCGTAAGCCCCAATGCTGAAGGCAACGCAGTTCTGTCCGCAAACAAGCCGGTACTGGACAGGCTTATGAAAACTTATCCCAACATTCTGCTCAAGGCTCACGGCACCGCAGTGGGTCTTCCCTCTGACGACGACATGGGCAATTCCGAAGTCGGCCACAACGCCATAGGCGCCGGCAAAGTCTACTCTCAGGGAGCCAAGCTCGTCAACGAATCCATCGAAACCGGCGACATGTACAAGGCCAAAGGCTGGCGTGAGATCATTGCCAACGTTCTTGCCAATAACTCCACCCTCCACTTCCTTGGCCTGTTCTCCGACGGCAACGTCCACTCCCACATCAATCATCTTAAAGCGATGATCAGTCAGGCAAAAGCGGAAGGCGTTAAAAGGGTCAGGATCCACATTTTGCTTGACGGCCGTGACGTTGGCGAGACTTCAGCCCTTGATTACGTTCTGCCATTTGAAGAGTTTCTGAACGGTCTCAGATCGGAAGATTTTGACGTCATGATCGCCAGCGGCGGCGGCAGAATGGCCATCACCATGGACAGATACGAGGCCAACTGGAAGATGGTCGAAATGGGATGGGCCACTCACGTAGAAGGAAAAGGCAGACAGTTCGGCTCCGCCGAAGAAGCCATCAAAGCCTACAGAGACGAGTTCCACGTGATAGACCAGGACCTTCCGGCTTTTGTCATCGGAAAAGACGGAAATCCTGTTGGAACCGTAAACGACGGCGACAGCGTTATATTCTTCAACTTCAGAGGCGACAGGGCTCAAGAGATCTCAAGAGCATTTGAGAACCCTTCACTTGACAAGATAACCAGGGAAAAGATCCCAAGCGTCTGCTACGCCGGAATGCTTCAGTACGACGGTGACGCCCACATTCCGGAGCGTTTCCTCGTGGATCCGCCCTCCATAAAAAACACCATGGGCGAATACCTGGCAAAGCAGGGAAAAATGCAGCTGGCAATCGCAGAGACCCAGAAGTTCGGCCACGTGACCTATTTCTGGAACGGAAACAGAGCCGGCAAATTCAACGACAAGCTGGAGAAGTATATCGAGGTCCCCTCTGACGTGGTGCCTTTTGAGCAAAGACCCTGGATGAAAGCCGCCGAAGTCACCGACGCTCTTATTAAAGAGCTGGAAACAGGCAAATACGATTACGTCCGCGTCAACTTCGCCAACGGAGACATGGTTGGCCACACCGGAATCTTCCAGGCCGCCGAGATCGCCGTCGAGACCGTTGACCTCTGCCTTGGAAGGCTTCTGCCGGTCATCGACAAGCTTGGCGGAATGGCCATCATCACCGCAGACCACGGCAACGCCGACGAGATGTACGAGATCAAAAAAGGCAAAGTATCCCGGAATGCGGACGGCAGCGCCAAGGCCAAGACTTCCCACACTCTTAACCCGGTGCCCTGCATTTTCTACGACAACACCCCTTTCGCTTCAAAATACGAAGTAAAAGAGTTCCGGAACGAAGACGGCAGCCTTAAATTCGGTCTTTCCGACATCGCAGCAACAGTGGTTGATCTCATGGGTCTAAAGGGGCCCGGAGGCTGGGATGAATCGCTTGTAACAGTTAAGAGTGAAGAGTGATTCGAGCCATCGGCTCGAGTGACAAGTGATCAGTGAGCTGCGCAAAAAGTTCCTTTTACAGAACAAAATAAAAACAGCCGGACGGGAATCTGATTGAAACCCGGCCGGCTTATTTTTCATCAACTGTTAACTGATTACTGCGGCCCCGCCGCAAAACTCGCGCCTTCAGGCGCGCCAACTGATCACTACTCATCTGTTAACTCAGCGCAGCGGCTCTGCGCTCAGCAATAATTCAAATTAACTAATTACAACAACTAAACACTAATCACTCTTCACTAATAACTTTTCGCAGCACAATGTGGCTGCGAAAAGTTATTTCTTGAATTTCCCGAAGAACCCTTTCTTTGGGTCCGCCTGCTGATCTGTCCTTAATATTTTGTCGCCTGCGTCGTCATATTCACGCAAAATGGCTTTCTGCTGTTCGGTAAGCTTCGACGGGATCACCACTTCAACGGTGACGAACATGTCTCCTCTGTTGGTCTTGGTGTTGAGAACCGGGACGCCTTTGCCGGTGATACGGAACTGTTTGCCGCTGGGAGTGCCCTCAGGTATCTTGAGATCAACCATGGAGTCAAGTCCGGGTATCTTTACGGTCGTGCCAAGAGCAAGCTGAGGGAACGTGAGATAAACGGTCTGATAGATATCGTAGTTTTCCCTTGTAAAGGTCTTGTGCTTTTTGAGTTTTACCGAAAGGTAAAGATCGCCGTTGGGGCCGCCGTTAAGACCCATGTTACCCTGGCCCGCTTTTTTGAGAGATTGACCTTCGTTGATTCCTCTTGGAAAATCTGCGGTGATTTTGACGGTCCTCCGCATCCAGCCTCTTCCGCCGCAGGTGCCGCAGGGATCAGTAATGGTAAAGCCGGTGCCGTTGCAGTTTTCGCAGGGCATCTCCCGTACCATTTGGCCCAGGAAGGAATTGGTGACTTTCCTCTGGTATCCGGAACCTCCGCATACGGTACACTTGGCCCTTGTTTTGGACTTTGAGCCGGTGCCCGCGCACTGGTCGCAGGGGACTGTCTTTTGTATATTGACTTCTTTGGTGCATCCGAAAGCAGCCTCTTCAAGCGTCAGCTCAACGTAGACTTTCAGATCGTCTCCACGCACTGCAGAAGACCTTCTCTGACCGCTGGTGGACCCGCCAAAGCCGAAATTGCTGAAGATAGACCCTAAGATGTCGTCAAAGCCGCCGAATCCTCCTGTGAAACCGCTTCCCGAGAAGCCGGAGCCTCCGGCGCCTGATGTGGGATCAAAAGCCGCATGCCCGAACTGGTCGTATTTCGCCCTCTTGTCGGGATCGCTCAGAACCTCATTGGCCTCGTTCAGCTCCTTAAACTTCTCCTCGCACTCCTTGTCTCCGGGGTGCAGATCGGGGTGGTACTGCTTGGCAAGCTGCCTGTAGGCTTTCTTTATTTCGTCAGCCGTGGCGTTCTTTGAAACGCCCAGCACCTCATAGTAATCTCTTTTGTCCATTGTGAATGTCAGTTGTCGTCAACTACTGTGTCGTCAGTTCCGCCAGCGAATCCCTGTCCGCCGTTGCCTGCTCCGGGATCCTGTCTGTAGAGTTTCTCAGAGATCTTGTAGAACACCTGCTGGAGTTCCTCGGTTGCCTGCTTCATGTTGTCGGTGTCGTTTGAGGAAACGGCGCTCTTGACTTTTTCAACAGCAGCGGATATCTCATTCTTGTCGGCTTCTTCAAGCTTGTCGCCCATCTCGGAAAGCATCTTTTCGGTCTGGTAGATCATGGTCTCAGCGTTGTTCTTAGTGTCGACAGCTTCCTTCTGCTTCTTGTCCTGCTCGGCAAACTGCTCAGCCTCTTTGACAGCCTTCTGGATATCCTCTTCGGAAAGGTTGCTGGATGATGTGATTGTGATCTTCTGCTCCTTGCCGGTGCCAAGGTCTTTGGCGGATACGTTTACGATACCGTTGGCGTCAATATCAAAAGTAACTTCGATCTGAGGAACGCCGCGCCTTGCGGGAATGATGCCCGAGAGCTGGAAGTTGCCAAGGGTCTTGTTGTAAGCGGCCATCTCTCTCTCTCCCTGGAGAACGTGGATGTCCACTGCGGTCTGGTTGTCGGCAGCTGTGGAGAATATCTGGCTCTTCTTGGTCGGGATGGTGGTGTTTCTCTCGATGATCTTGGTGAAAACGCCGCCCATTGTCTCAATGCCGAGGGACAGAGGTGTAACGTCGAGGAGCACAAGGTTCTTGACTTCGCCGGTGAGAACGCCTGCCTGGATGGAAGCGCCAATGGCAACGCACTCATCAGGGTTGATGCCCTTGAAAGGCTCCTTGCCAAGGTATTTCTTTACCGCATCCTGAACCGCGGGGATCCTGGAGGAACCGCCGACGAGGATGATCTTGCTGATGTCGGATGCCGAAAGTCCTGCGTCCTTCATAGCCTGACGGGTGGGTCCCATGGTCTTTTCGACCAGGTCAGCAGTCATCTCGTCAAATTTTGCTCTTGTGAGGGTTGCATTGAGGTGCTTCGGTCCCGTCTGGTCGGCTGTGATGTAAGGGATGTTGATGGTCGTGGACGTCACGGATGAGAGAGCGATCTTGGCCTTTTCAGCCTCTTCACGGATCCTCTGCATAGCCATTCTGTCGGAAGAGAGATCAATACCGTTCTCCTTGCGGAACTCGCCGACCAGCCAATCGATGATCTTCTTGTCGAAATCATCGCCGCCAAGCCTGTTGTTTCCGTTGGTGGCAAGAACCTCGAACACGCCGTCGCCGATCTCAAGGATCGAAACATCAAACGTACCGCCGCCGAGGTCGAATATCATTATCTTCTGGTTCTGCTCTTTGTCAAGGCCGTAAGCAAGAGCTGCCGCGGTAGGCTCGTTTATAATTCTCAGAACTTCAAGGCCTGCGATCCTGCCGGCGTCTTTTGTTGCCTGTCTCTGGGAATCGCTGAAGTAAGCAGGAACGGTGATGACAGCCTGTGTAACGGTCTCACCGAGATAGCTTTCGGCGTCAGCTTTCAGCTTCTGAAGGATCATTGCGGATATCTCCGGCGGAGTGTATTTCTTTCCGTCGATGAGGATCTTTCTGTCGGAACCCATGTCTCTCTTGATGGAGATGATGGTTCTCTCGGGGTTTGTAACAGCCTGGTGCTTTGCAAGGCTGCCAACGAGACGCTCAACGGGTTTGTCCCCCGTCTGCTTTGTGAAAGCGACTACCGAAGGTGTGGTCCTTGAACCTTCTGAATTTGGAATAACTACGGGCTCCGATCCTTCAAGGACTGCCACGCAGGAGTTTGTCGTACCTAAATCAATACCAATAACTTTTGCCATTTTAATTTCCTCCTTAGAAATCTTGTTTATATTTTTAATTTGCGACTTTAACGATACTGTATCTCAGTATTCTGTCGCCCATCCTGTATCCTTTTTCAAAAACTTCGGCGATCACGTTTGGTCCCAGCTGATCGTCCTCCACGTGCATAACCGCATTGTGAAGCTGGGGATCAAATGTCTCGCCAAGGGCTTTTATCTCTTCAACTCCGTTCTCCTCAAGGATCTTCATCAGTATACCGTATATCATCTCGTAACCTGCGGTGTACTGTTTCGCTTCCTCCGGGACTTCTGTCTTTAAAGCCCTTTCAAAATTGTCGATTACCGGAAGTATCTTTTTCAGAGTATCGGCTTTAGCGTCAAGATACCGCTTTTCGTTATCCTTGGCCGTTCTCTTTTTGAAATTGTCAAAATCTGCAAGAAGTCTGAAATATCTGGATTTTTCGTCGGAAAGCTCAGATTTGAGGTTCTCAAGCTCAGTTTCCAGCTCCTTTTCCCGTTTTGGCTGATCCTTCTGGCGTTTTTTGCTGAAGAAACTCTGGTCGGAGCCTTTGTGCTTTCCCGTCTCTTCGGCTTTGTCCGGATGTTCACTGTCAACGGCTGCCGTTTCTTCGGGTTCTTCTTTATCATTGACGTTTTCAGAAGTACCGTCATTATTTCCTACCGCAGTTTCGGTGTTTAAGTTTTCGTCTGCGGGGGAACCTGTGGTCTTCTTCTCAGGATCTTTATCCGGTCCGTCAACATTAACTTTTGCCATTTAATATATCTCCTTTCAAGGCGGAACCCTCTCCGCCGCTTAATTGTAATATCAGATCGTCAGGCGTTTCCGTCCCCGTCGCCATTCGTATCAGGAACTTCAGCACCGCTTCCGCCCTTTTCGTCTTTACCGCTGCCGTCGCCAATTAGCCGCGACCCGCCGCCTTCAAGACTCTTTTTCTCAAGCATCCGCTTCATAAACTCTAGGGATGAGATGACGTTGGCGTAATCCATTCTGGTGGGGCCGACGACGCTGACTGATCCGATGCAGGTACCGTCCACTTCGAATTTTACGGAAACGATGGAAAAATCGCTCATCCCGTCATAGCCGTTTTCGGTACCGATGGAAACTGTAAGACCGTTGCCGAGATCCTCGGAAGAGCTGACGATCTTTTCTATCATCTCCCCATCCTGGATCATCTCAATAAAGTCTCTGGCCTTCTCGATGCTGTCGAATTCCGGATGTCTCAGAAGCTGTGCTGTTCCTTCCGTATAGATCTCATCCTTGCCGCATTCGTTGATACAGTCGAATATTGCGTCAACAAAAGGCAGAAGCGCACTTCTTGAGATTCCGGCCTCCTCGGCGATCCTGTTCAGAGTCATGAGGGTGACGGTATTGGCGGGTTTTCCGTAAAAATACCTGTTTATAATTCCTGACATCTCGATCAGGACCTCTGGAGCGATCTTTTCGTCCAGAGTAACCAGTTTGCTCTTAACGGAATTATCCTCGGTCACAACGATCACAAGAGCGCTGCTCTCGTCCACCGGCACAAGCTGAAGAGCCTTTACTGAGTTATCTGTGCTGCCGTGTGAAACGCCAATGGCAATGTAATTTGTAAGCTGTGAAACGATCTCCGCGCAGGCTTTGATGGCCTTGCCGTAGTCGGACATCTTCTCTTCGAGCTTGGTAATAATGTCATTGGCAAGGGCAGGATCCTTTGAAACAGGTTCCAGTATCTTGTCAACGTAGGTCCTGTAGCCCTTTGTTGAAGGAACTCGTCCCGCAGAAGTATGAGGAGATGAAATGTATCCCATTTCTTCAAGATCTGCCATCTCGTTTCTGATGGTGGCGGAACTGAGACCCATATCGTATTTTTTAGCCACAGTTCTGGACCCGACCGGTTCGGAGGATTCAATGTAGTCATCAATGATGGCTTTCAGTATCAATAACTTACGCTCGTCAAGTTCATCATTCTTTGCCATGACGCCGGATCCTTTCTGATTCTGAATCTTGGCCGGTCCCTGCACTTCTCAAGCGCCGCCCGCCTGTTAGCACTCATTATCTCCGAGTGCTAACGAGAATATACCATTATATCTCTCTATTGTCAACAATTATTTGTCAAAGATTAAAGTTAATTTAAGTATTCTTAAATAAAACCCCTACCGGTTGCAGGTTCGCACCAAGGCTTGTTCGGAATAATCGGGTAGGAGGGGGTGGCTAACCCCCGTCCTCCCACACCACCGCTCATGCGGTCCCGCAAGCGGCGGTTCAGTTACTGGCACGAGGCAGCACGTTTGGTCGGAAATCGTCACGCTCCGCGATTCTGCCATACCTTCGGTCACTCACCTATCCTCTGGCAGACATCCTCTCATGAGCAACTGCTTTCAACACGCCCAATTCCTGACATGCTGTATTTCCAGCAACCGCCGGGCCCTTTCCTCCGTCGGCTTTCACCGACTTCTTTGGTACTATGGCCCAGACTGACTTCTGTGGGCTCAGCCATGCCTTGCGACATGGGTTACAACTTGCGCTGCGCTCCCCACAGACCTCCCCGCTTAAGGTGCAATAGCCTTCCTTCCATGCAGCCGCCGCATTTACGTGACAGAGTCCGGGTAGTATGGGACTTCGACTTGTCTTGCAGCCTCGTCCGCTCTGCCCCGCCTTTTATGCGATTTCTGTTCGTCGGCTCGGAACTTTGCCTGCGGCTTCCTTCAGATTCCACCTCACGATGGACACCCTTGCCGTTCGGCTAACACTTCCTACTACCAAGCGTGTAGTGGACTTTCACCACCAAGCTATTGCCCATGGCGGGCGTACAAGAAAAGAGCGCCCCGCAAGGAGCGCCCGAACTGACCCGGCATAGTCGCCGATTATATTCAAATAGTAACCTTGAAAGTGGTCACGTCCGGATCGCCTGCAACGCTCTGGCAAACTATATCCCCGTTGTGCTCTTCAACAATGGATCTTGCAATTGAAAGTCCCAGGCCGTAGCTGCCGAAAGTGCCTTCCTTCGCCCTGCTCTCGTCGGCTCTGAAGAAACGGTCAAAAATCTTCTTGCGGTCTTCTTTCTTCACAAAGCTGCCCGTATTGCGGACTATGAGCACCGCAGTGCCAAGTCGATGGTAGAGTTTCACGTATATGCTTCCTCCCTCGTTCACATACTTGACCGCATTGTCAAAAAGTATACCCGTGAGCCTTCTTAGTTTCTCAGGGCTTCCGAGAACGGTGACGCCGTCGCTGACGTCAGACTCGATAAGAACGCCTTTTTCAAAAGCAAGGGCGTCAAAAGTCATGATCGTCTCATTGACAACGGAGGAAAGATCGGTGTCGGTAAAAGTCTTGGTGTCATCGTTGCGCTCAAGCCTTGATGCATCAAGAAGCTCGGTAATAAGACCCGCCATCCTGAGAGACTCATTCTTTATGCTGGAAAGCCATTTATTCTCTCCTGTTTCAGTCTCAAGGGCGTCTGCATTGGCGGTGATGACCGCAAGAGGAGTTTTAAGTTCATGACTTACGTCGCTAATGAACGTCGACTGGTTTTCAAGGGTCTCCTCCACAGGCTTAGTGAGCCAGTCGGCAACGATTCTGGCGATCCAGACACTTGCCAACAATCCTACCGCCAAAATTGCAAGCGAAACGGAAATAAGGACTCTGACCTTGCCAATGAAGGTGTCGTCGTCGCTGAAAAGAACCAGCGTGCCGGCGGAATAGGCCTTTTTCATGTAAAGGTTAAAACCATACACTCCTTTTGCCTCGTTGGACTCGGCTATGTTGAGGGCTGTCTGGGCAAGCCGGTTAACAGTCTCCGAAGGAACGTTGCCGTCGCTGAGGATAAAAGGGAACCTCAGACTGCCAATAAAAGATGTGTCAAAGTTCGCAACGAAAACCGCTACATTTGATCCGAAATCAAGATCCGCGGCAAGGTTTAAAACCGAATCCGGTTTTTCCGGCAGTGTATCAGGAATGATCTTTTGAAGGTCCTCATCCGAAACACATTCGAAAACATCAGTCATCTCGGCGTAGATCGAATTGGAGTTTTGACGGTAGAACGAGAAAACTATAAAAAAAACTATGAGCATGATCACAAGGGATGCGCCAAGAGTCAGTGTGACCGTCAGTCTCAGTTTTAGTCTGCTTACCATTTTTAAACCCCTAATAAGTTAATAGATAATATTGATCAGTGAAGAGTGTGCGGTGCGGCTGACGCCGCAAGTGATGCAACGCAGACGCTGCAGTGATCAGTGAACAGTGAAGAGTTGCGGTGCTGATCCGCCGCAGACAGTGATAAGGGATCAGCTACGCACAACTATTCAACCTTAACTGTTCACTTGATGCGGCAGCGTTGCGGCGCATTAAGCCGCTGCCGCATCACTTGTCCTCCGGCTCATCTGTCAGCTTGTAGCCCCGGCTTCTCATTGCCTTGATCAGCATCTTGCTTCCCAGAAATTTGAGTTTCTTTCTCAGGAATGATATATATACCTCGACGCTGTTGTATTCTGCATCGGACAGGAATCCCCATACCTTTTTGATAAAGTCTTCCTTGGAGATCACTTCGCCCTTTTTCATCATCAGATATTCCATCATCTGGTATTCCTTGGCGGAAAGCTGGATCTCTTTTTGAGTCCCTTTTTCAGGGTCTTCGCAAGAAAGAATGCAGGTCTTCGTGTTGAGGACAAGGTCTCCGTATTCAAGCACATAACTTTCGATCTCGCCCTTTCTTCTTGAGACAGCCTTGATCCTTATTAGAAGTTCGGTGGCCTGGAAGGGTTTGGTGATGTAGTCATCAGCGCCAAGTTCAAATCCTGTGACCTTGTCCTTCATCGTGGATTTTGCTGTAAGAAGGATAACGGGTGTGTAGTTTTTCTCGTTCCTGATGGTTTGAAGGACCTTGAAGCCGCTCATTTTGGGAAGCATGACGTCAAGAACGATCACGTCGTAGATCCCGCTCTGGGCAGCATAAAGCCCGTTTTCGCCGTCGTACTGAGCATCGACGCTGATATGATTCTTCTGAAGTATTTTAACAAGCGCATCCGACAGCGACTTTTCGTCTTCAACAAGCAGTATTCTCATTTTTCCTCCCTGGGTTTATTATAGATGATTATATTATTGGCGGTTTATTTGCCGTAATTCAAAAGTTCATCAAGAAATTCCGCAGACTTCTCAACGTTGTTGCTCCGTCTGGCAATGCAGAATATCATTGTCTTTTCCTGGCCTTTTTCGCTGTTGTAGAGCCAAACAAGGCCGGTGTCCTCGAAAAACTTCGTCGATGAGACGTCTATGCCGTAGATTCCCTGGGGAACAACGATCATGCCCTCGTCATCAAGGAAAGAGTCATATTCGTATATCTCGAGCAGATAGGAGTCGCTGTGGGTCTCGCAGTACTTCTGATAAATCTCGTCAAGAGCCATGAAGGCGTACTGTCTTACGTAAACCTCGTAGGATTCCTTGTCAATGAGGACAACGTCCAGCTGCCCATCCGCCATGAGCTGGCCAAGGAAAGACTCCGCTGCGGCTCTTGCCTGTGCGTCAAGCATGTTAGTCTCGGTGGTGACGGTGAAAAACGTGATCTGGGCGTTATCAAAAACTTCAGACTTCTCGTCAAGCTGTTTTGTCAGATTCACGTCAAGAGACTGCATATATGCGCCTACGAATTTAAGCTTCATATCCGTTTTGTCTCTGTTGACGTTTTGCACGATAAAGACCACAGCAAGAAGAATGATGACGGCTCCAAGCATCACCACAAGCCGGTACTGTTCAAACCAGGTGGCGAACTTGCCGAACCTTTTTCTGATCTTGAAGGGGATCGGAGACGTTGGATTGTCATCTGCAAAATCATGGGTGAAGCCGAATACGGTATCGTAGGCCGCGGTGATCTTTCTATAGTAGGCAAGGTCCTCATAAGTCGATCCGTACTCATCGACTTTCTTTTTGTATTGGCGAAGGAGCGCGCCGTAGCGAAACTTCACTGCTTCATCGTCTGCGTCTTCAGGAAGACCAAGTATGCGCATGCACTCCGCCCTGCTAAGATTTTGGAGCTCTTCGTCGTTGTTATTGCCAATGTTGTTCGTGTCTGAGTCAGCCATCTGCTTCACCGGTAGTTCGAAATTTTAAATTGTTTTAAGCAAAAACTTAAAGAATACTTTAATTTCACCTTAAAACGTCTCCAAGGGAATTATATCACAACTTCCGTCACTTTACAACATCCCCTCGTGTAAAGGTTTTTTCAATAAAAGAATCCAACTTAGGCTGTGCCGGCAGATTAATCTTATTTTAACGGAAAAACAGCGTAATTTTGTAAGATTTGCAAAATTTGCAAAAATAGTAATTGACAAAGAATACTTATTTATATAATATAAATAAAGCGGAGCGGCTGATCCTCAGACCCTCGGCAATAAACCACGGAGGATAGTTATGCCTGATATATCTTATGAAATAGTTGAAACCCTTGCAGTATTTACAGACAGCGACCAGAGAGGCGGCTGGGCCAAAGAGCTTAATCTTATCTCCTGGAACGGAAATCCTGCAAAGTACGATATCAGATCCTGGAACGAGGACCACTCCCGCATGGGAAAAGGAATCACTCTTTCCGAAGACGAAATGAAGCAGCTTAAAAAAGCTCTTGACGGAATCTTTAAGGACTGATTTCAAGCTTAAACAGATTTATATGAAGACCGGCGTTCTGTAACAGAATTGCCGGTTTTTCATTTATGTTTACTTCATCATGGCCCTGATTATTCAACAAAAAAACCGCAGATCATTCAAAATCCGCGGTTTCTTTATTGGTGCGATCGACGAGACTTGAACTCGTATGGGTGTTCCCACACGCCCCTCAAACGTGCGCGTCTGCCAGTTCCGCCACGATCGCAAAGTGCCTTTTCGAACGGCTTCGCAATTATAAAGCATAAAAAAAGGTCTGTCAAGCACTTTTTTAGTGAATGGTGAGCCGTTTTTAGTGAATAGTGAGCAGTTTTTAGTGAATAGTTGAGGTAATAAGATTGCGCGTTGCGCCGGAAACTATTTACCTGCGATGCGCTGCATTACATTTCTCGCGAAGCGAGGTTTAAGCAATTGCGCCAACTATTTTCTAATCACTAATCACTGCGCGTCAGCGCACCACTTGCGGCGTCAGCCGCTTCAGCAATTGCGGCGAAGCCGCACAACAACTGATCACTATAAACTATTCACTTCGCATCAGCACACCACAACTCTTCACTGTAGCGCCTGCGCTGCGTCACTGCGCGTCAGCGCACCACTTGCGGCGTCAGCCGCACCTCCGCCGCATCATGCTGCCTTCCGGAATAAAACAGTCAGTTCTGAAGGAGACTTTCATCATGGGCACATTGGCGACGGTAAGGAGACCGCCCTTTTCGTCACGCAGTTCTGAAAGAGTCAGAACAACCGGCGACGGGCTGTCAGGCGTTATGATCTCAACGGTCTCACCTGCCTTGAAAGCGCCTTTTAGGATAACACAGGTTTCGAAACCGCCGTCAGGAGAAGACTTGGATGAGTCGACGTAGCCGAGATAGTCGGTGTTGCGACTGTATGAAGAGGAGGAATAGATCTGCTCGCCCTTCCCGCCGAAATAAAAACCGGTGGTGTAATCCCGGTGACTGCAGCTCATGATCTCTTCTATCAGCGCCTGACGGAATTTTGGGTCGTTGTATTGGTCAATATTGGCTTCATAAGCGTCCAAAGCGATTCTGTAGGCTCTTACGGTGGTTGCCGTGTAGAATTCACTTTTCATTCTGCCCTCGATTTTAAGGCTGCCTACGCCGCTCTCGCAGAGCTCCGGGATGTGTTCTATCATGCAGAGGTCCTTGGAGTTGAAGAGAAAGGTTCCCCGGTCTGTTTCGGCAACAGGGAAATACTCACCGGGTCTTTTCTCCTCCACAACTGCGTAGTTCCAGCGGCAGGGCTGGGCGCAGTCACCCCGGTTTGAGGATCTGCCGGCAAGGTAATCCGAGAGCATGCAGCGGCCGGAAAAAGCCATGCACATGGCACCGTGGACAAAAGCCTCAAGATAGGGCTCATCCCAGTTTGAAAGCTCGGGATGTCTTGCATGAAGATTAAAGTTTATATTATTAATATCCTCAAGAGACAGTTCCCGGGCGAGATTTACTCTTGTGGCACCGTTTGAGATAAAAAAGTCTATCGTCTCAGTATTCAGATTGTTCGCCTGAGTGCTGACGTGGACCGGAAGATCCGGGAAGTTCTTTCGGAGAAGCAGGAACGCACCTAAATCGGCAACTATGACCCCGTGGACACCGGCTTCAGCCAGGAATCCGGCATATTTCATCATCCCGTCAAGATCATCGTCTCTTGCGATTATGTTCATGGTCACGTAGACCTTTTTGCCGAGAGAATTGGCAAGGGAAACAGCTTCTTTGATCTCTGTGTCGGAGAAATTGCCGGCATTGGCTCTTAAGCCGAAAGCGTCCCCGCCAAGGTAAGCCGCATCAGCGCCAAAGCGGAAAGCGGTCCTAAGTTTTTCAAAATTGCCCGCAGGGGCCAGGAGTTCTATCTTTTTCATGTCAACCTTTATTTCTTAACTGCCACAAGCATTCCGTCGTCCATTTTGTCGACGAAAGCTGCGAAATCATTGTCGTCTGAAACAGTCTGTAAAAAATCACGGAGTGAATTCACGATGGTCCTGTGCTTGTGAGGAACGGTCTCGCCCTGAGCCCCTTCAAGTTTGCCGTGGTAGCAAACGTCGTCTGCCAAAAGCAGCCCGCCCTGTCTCAACAGCCTTTTAACGTCCGGGAACATCTCCTTGTAACTGGATTTGGAACAGTCGAGAAACACCAGATCGTAGGGGCCTTCCAGGCAGGAGAAAACTTCTTCGGCGTCCCCGTTAATAATCCTAATATTTCCGGAAAATCCGGCTTTTTCAATGTTTTCTGCGGCAATAAGAGCGTTTTCCTGGTCAACTTCCACAGTATCGATGCGGAAATCGTTGCCAAAGACCTCATTTAGAGTCTCTGCTGCAAGAATTGACGAATACCCGTAGAGGGTGCCCGCTTCAAGTATCCGCCGGGGTTTGACCGTAAACAGCAGAGTCCTGTAAAGGGCCGCGTGATCATTTCTAAGGGACGGAATATACACACCGTCGTTTTCCCTTCGAAGAGCGGACGAAAAGCCGGATTCTGTCTGAAGCCCGTTGAAATCGTTTAAGATATTGGCGTAGGAATCTGTCATTTCGGATCACTCTTCAGGTGTCTGGGAAGCGATGGCGGCCTTGTGTTCTTCAAGAGTCCTGGAGAAAATGTGGGAACCGGAACCGTCGCTCTTAAGAACGTAGAAGTAATAGTCGTGGCTGTCCATAGTGATGACTGCAATTATCGAGGCAGCGCTGGGGTTGCAGATGGGACCGGGAGTCAGTCCCGGATACATGTATGTGTTGTAGATATCGTCGATCTTTCTCTGCTCGGGACCCACCTTCTGGCCGTTGTCCCCGTTGCGCTTCATGGAATAAAGAACTGTGGCGTCCGACTGCATGTAGCCGAAATCCTTGGTGTTGTTGAGGCGGTTGTAGTAGACGCCGGCGATGGTTTCCCGCTCGCTGTCGAGGAAGGCCTCCTTCTCGACAATGGCAGCAAGATTGACAACCTGATCGACGGTAAGGCCCAGTTTTTCCGCCCTTGCGAAATAATCTGTCTTAAATATCTCATTAAAACGGTTGAGCAGCTTGTAAATGACGGTTTCAGGAGAGGAGTCGATCTCAAATTCATATGTATCCGGGAAAAGATACCCGTCAAGGATGTAATCCCTTTCACCCTTGTCAGAGGGCAAGAATCCATAGCTGGAAACGTCCACCGTATTTACCGCTTTTAGGAACTCGGAGGCTTTGCAAACGTTGTGGGCTTCAAGCCGCTCGGCGATCTGGGCGGTGGTGAAACCCTCCGGGAACGTGACCTTTGTAATCAATGGGTCGGAGCTCAGGATAGTCATGATCTCATCGTAAGTCAGCCCCTGGGACAGGTAGTGGACGCCGGACTTGTAAAGCGAATCGTAGCCGTTAAATTTGGAGAGAACTCTGAACATAAAACTGTTCTTTATAAGCCCCATTTCCTCGAGTTTATCAACGATATCGTTGGTGCTGGCGCCCTTCTCGATTTTAAACTTCACGGTGGTGGCCGGGTCAAGTTCTATCTCGTCGAGATAGATAGGGCTCTCTGTTCTGTCCACAAGATAGGTGTACGACAAAAAGGCTGAGAATATCGCCAATGCAATGAACAGTATAACAAATATGGTGATTATTGCAGCCCTTCCGTGGGTGGAAAAACGGCTGTCTCTCTTTTCTTTCCAGCTCTTGTTCTTTTCCCTGGCGAAGCGCTGGGCGGACTGTTGTTTGGTCCTTGTTTTGACCTTGACGGTCCTGACTCTTTGGGGAGAGGCATTGCCCTGTGTACCGGAGGCGTTTCCCGAAGAATTGGCGGCAGTTTGATCGTTTTCCCGATCTTTTTCGACATCAGAAGACACGACGGGACGGGTGTACGTGACATCACGTTCCCTCTCGCGCATCTTTTTTCCGTATTTCCGAATGCCGGATAACTTTTCTCCGCTGTCGCCGGTGTTTTTATCTTCCAAAACTTTCCTCCAAAGAAAGAATTATTTTTTCTTTTTGCTTTCGGCTTTTGCCCTCAGCTCAGTGTCAAGTATCTTTTTGCGAAGCCTTATGTTTTTGGGAGTTACTTCCATCAGTTCATCGTCGGCGATAAACTCAATGGACTGCTCAAGTGAAAGAACCACAGGTGGTGTCAGCCTTAAGGCTTCGTCGGAGCCGGAGGCCCTCATATTGGTCACGTGTTTCTTCTTGCAGACGTTGATCACAAGGTCGTCGGGCCTTGCGTTTTCGCCAACGATCATTCCCTCGTAGACCTTCACTCCGGGGCCGATGAACAGTTTGCCCCGCTCCTGAGCGTTGAAAAGTCCGTAGACCACGGATTCGCCGGTCTCCCAGGCGATCATGGAGCCTCTGTTTCGCCCGGCCATATCGCCTTTATACTCGTCGTAACCGTCGAAAATGTGGTTCATTATGCCGTTGCCCTTGGTGTCGGTGAGAAACTCGTTTCTGTATCCAATGAGACCTCTGGCGGGGATCCGGAATTCGATCCTCACAAAGCCCTCAAGGCCCGGATGCATATCAAGCATCTCGCCTTTTCTCAGGCCAACCTTTTCGATGACGATGCCAACGCACTCGTCCGGCGCATCCACAGTGAGCCGCTCCATTGGTTCGTAGAGCATGCCGTTGACTTCTTTAAAGATTACTTTAGGCCTGGACACCTGGAACTCATAGCCCTCTCTTCTCATGTTCTCAATGAGGACCGTGAGGTGAAGTTCTCCTCTTCCGGAGACCTTCAGGGTATCGGGGCTGTCTGTGTCTTCAACTCTCAGACTGACGTTGGTCTCAAGTTCTCTGTAAAGTCTCTCCCTTACGTGCCTTGACGTGACGTATTCGCCTTCCCGCCCTGCAAAAGGACTGTTGTTGACGGAAAAGTTCATCGAAAGAGTGGGCTCGTCGATGTTCACAAATTTGATGGGGTCGATCACGTCCGGCACGCATACCGTATCGCCAATGTTTATATCCGGAAGTCCCGCCACAACAACGATATCGCCTGCGCAAGCCTCGTCCACAATGACCTTTTTAAGGCCCTTGAACTTGTAAAGGTAATTGATCTTACCGTACCTTAAGTGTTTGCCCTGGGTGAAAATGGCGATCTGTTCGCCGCTCCTGACAGTTCCCCGGTCGATTCTGGCAACGCCTGTTCTTCCCACGTACTCGTCACCGGTGACGTTGGAGATGAGCATTCTGAAGGGGGCTTCGGTGTCCACAGTCGGCGCCGGTATGTATTTCAGGATAGCTTCGAACAGAGGTTTCAGATCTTTGCTGCCTCCGGGGTCCGGAGTGAGGCTGGCATAGCCTTCCCTGGCTGATGCATAGACCACAGGGAAATCCAGCTGCTCGTCGTCGGCGCCAAGGTCCATGAAAAGTTCGAAAACTTCATCAAGGACTTCCACAGGCCTTGCTCCGTCTCTGTCGATCTTGTTTACCACAACGATGGGCTTGAGCTTCATGGCAAGGGCCTTGGTGAGAACGAATCTCGTCTGAGGCATGGCGCCTTCAAAAGCGTCCACCAGTAAAAGCACTCCGTCGCAAAGGCCAAGAACTCTCTCCACCTCTCCGCCGAAATCAGCGTGTCCGGGAGTGTCCACAATGTTTATCGTTACGCCGTTATACTCAACCGACGTGTTCTTTGAGAGGATGGTGATGCCCCTCTCCCGCTCTATGTCGTTGCTGTCCATGACTCTTTCGGCAACCACTTCATTTGTTCTGAATGTGCCGCTCTGTCTGAGAAGACCGTCCACCAGCGTGGTCTTGCCGTGGTCAACGTGGGCGATTATTGCAATATTTCTGATGTTGTCTCTTGTTTTGATCACTTTTAGGGATCTCCTTATGTCAGGATTTTCAACCCTTTATTTTAGCATTTGGCCGATGCCGTTGCAATTAATTTTATTATAATATAAAACCATTAAGGATCTCTTGAAGAATCCCCGGAAAGAGGGTATAATGAAACTGACTTAGGTCTTTATCTTTTTTATTTGCGGGCTGACTCATGGACACAAACAATGACGATCTGATTTTCAATACACCCCTTCCCTCCTATGCGGAGGAGTTTCTCATATACATGGAGAGCATCAGGGGAAAATCCGCCAATACCGTCAAAGAGTACAGGTATGATCTTATTTCGTTCTTCACCTATTTCCTGAAATCTCAAAAGAAGTATCACATCGACGAACTGGACGAAGGGTTCATCAGATCTGTCACGCTCACCGATCTGTATAAGTATATAAACTTTCTTTCCAAGGAAAGAAAACTTAAACCCACAAGCCGCGCCAGAAAAGTGGCATCTATAAGGTCATTTTTCAAGTATCTGTTCTCTAAAGCGCACGTCCTTGACACCAACCCCGCTGTGGATCTGGAATCCCCAAAGCAGACTAAAAAGCTGCCGGTCTATCTGCAGCTTGACGAGAGCAAAGCCCTTCTCTCAAGCGTCAGCGGCGAAAACGAGCTCCGGGACTACTGCATATTAACTCTTTTTCTCAACTGCGGCATGCGGCTATCAGAGCTCTGCGGCATAAACATATCGTCGATTAAGGACAACACGATCATCGTGAAAGGAAAGGGAGACAAAGAGAGGACGATATATCTTAACGACGCATGCGAGAAAGCCATTGGCGACTACCTGAAGGTACGTCCGAAACTGCCGGAAAGCGATCCGGACAGAGACGCTCTGTTTATATCTGAACGCAAAAAAAGGCTCAGCCGCCGGGCGGTCCAATATACAGTCAAGAAATACCTTTATGCAGCAGGCATAGACCCGACGAAATATTCCACCCACAAGCTCCGCCACACCGCTGCGACGCTGATGTATCAATACGGAGACGTGGATATCAGATCGCTACAGGAAATATTAGGCCACGAAAGCATTTCAACCACTGAGATTTATACCCACGTAAACAGCGGAAGACTTGCGGAAGCGGTCAGAGCAAACCCGTTGGCGGACGAAACCAAGAAATAACAGATTTTTTTAAATCTAAGATAAAGGGAGAAGATGCACACGCGGCGCCTTCTCCCTTTTCGTTTGTTCAAAAGCTGACCTGCCTATTTCCCGTGGGCCCGCTCTTTTATGAGCGAATAGATAACCAAGACGATTCTCAGCACCGCATCGGTAATGACAATGCCCCCGGCGATCAGCGCCGCAATTCCGACGTACTCTTGGGGAACGATAAAGAAGACCAGCGCCAGAATCGACGCCAGAACAGCCTCGATCACTGAAAACACCCTGAGAAAGACGGTTTTTGAGAGCGCTATCCTTTCAAAGGAAACGTAGGCAAAAACTGTAAATATTAGCCCTATAATGACGCTTCCGAGAACGGACAGAGCCCCGGGTCTCAGCAAAAGGAAAAGCAGTATACCAACGGTGCCTATCAGCATTATGATGCGAAGCCTGGAGTTTTCGTTGACCCGTTTCTGTTTAATTATCCTGCGGATGAGGACGAAGAGCTGGAACAGTATTATGACCGAAACGATCAAAAGGGACACTATCTCGAAAAGCTTGGCGGAAATGAGCATTGTCGCAAGGCCAAACACAAACAATCCGGCTGCGAATAGAACGTCGAACTGCCTCTGGGAATACATATTCTTCTGACTTTCGATCTCGTCAAACACGCCGTCAAGGAAAAGTTTCTTCGGCAGCTCGCCAAGTATTTTTTTGGTGTCCCTGCTCTTTCCTATGAGTTCCACCACCACTTTGCCGTAGTACTCCGGGGTGATGTCCGCAAGATCAGTTACCCCGTCAACGCTCATACTGTCAAAAAGTTCGTTGACAAACTGTTTTCTGCGCTCAAGATCTATGGATCTGATCCAGTTGTCCACAAGGTCGTTGATGACCATGCAGCCCGGAGCATTTTGCGGGACTGTGGAAAGTTCTCCGTGATCCACCATCCAGGATGCCAGAGAGTGCTGGTTGATGCCCTTGCGGAAGCTTCTCACGATTTTAGTGTCGGTGATCTTGGGCTCGAAAAGCTTGCCAATGACGTCAAACTCGGGTATGACCCGGGTGGTCTTGGCGTCAATATTCTTAATGGCTTCATCCTCCGCCACCTCGGGGCAGAGGCCCGGTCCGTCAAGGAGATAAATGTGATCCACAAGAGCGCTCTTCTCCTCCGTAAGGCTTAATGCCGCGCAAAGAGCAAGATTTCCCCCTTTTGAGTGGCCTGAGACGTACCATTTTTCACCTTTCTTTATGTGTTCCTCTGCATATTTCTCCGCCAGTTCCTGGGCTTTGGTCCTTGTAAAGGAGATCATGAAATTCTCTTTCCAGCCGGCAACGGTGCTGTCCGTGCCCCTGTAGCAGATCATATTAAAGATGCCCGGTGCGGAAAAAGTCATCGCAGAGAACTGGACCGGGGGCTCAGTCGAGGCGATATTGACGTAATCCTTAATGAGAAGCTCGCCGAAGCGCTTTGACTCGCAGGCAGCTCTGTAGATGTTGGTGTTGCCCATGTCGCCGCCGGTGATCATAAGCTTAACGATTCCCGCCTTGTTCATCCACAAAGTGTCTTTAAGAAGGATCTCTGCAGCAGACTCAAAGGCCCTTGTGTACTCAAAATATGAAAGCACGCACATCACAAGAACGTCCGCATCTGAAAGAGGGAGTTCATTGAAATCAAAACGCCCTACCCACTTGACGTAGTCGATCAGGGTGCAGTCCTGTTTGTCCTTTATCACGTTTTCAAGCTCAAGGTCCAGTTCTTTCAGCCTGGCAAGGCTCTTTTTTGCGTTAAACTTGCTCATAATTTTCAGTTAATAACTGTGACCCCCTTCGAAAGGAGATATTGTTTTGCATTGCCAATGTCTACATCCCCGGGGATGTATTCCTTTGAACTCAGGTCGGGAAGACCCAGCATTCTGTATTTGTTTCCGTACATGGCGTGGTAGCGTATCAGCTCAACACCTTTGCAGTTTCTAAGTCTACTGAATAGATCCGCAATGCAGTCGTAAGTCGTCTCGTCCATATTGACGCCTTTGATCATGATCGCTCGCATAATGAAGGATTCTTTGGCGTTGGCATCCATGTTTTTTATGTTTCTGATGATCGTATCAAGGTCTCCGCCGGTGTTGGATTTAAACCTCAAAGGATCTCCGTCCTTTATATCCACGTAGAACATATCGCAAAGCTTTGCGGCTTCTTTTGAGACGGAGGTATCCCCTGCGCCGCTTGTCTCAAAGCAGCAGTTTATGCCTTCATCAAGGCATTTTTTGATTATATCAAGGGACTCTCTGAAGACAAGAGGCTCACCGCCTGTAAGGGTAAGGCCGCCCTTCTCCCCGTAAAACGGCTTGTCGGCTTTCACCGTTTCGACGATCTCGCCAATGCTCATATCTCTTGCAGAGAGAGAAAGGGCTCCCGAGGGACAGACCTTTGCACAGGCGCCGCATATGATGCAGTGTTCTCTGTTAAATACGTGCTCTCCCGTTGACAGATTGTGGCAGCCGCTTTCACAGACAGAAACGCAGGCGCCGCAGAAAATGCAGAGTTTGTTGTCAAAGGAGATCTTATTCTTAAACGAAATATTCTCCGGGTTGTGGCACCATTTGCAGGACAACGGACAGCCTTTCAGAAAAACCGCCGTTCTAATTCCCGGCCCGTCGTGGGTGGAAAACCTTTGGATCGCGGTGATCAGCATGAAACAGGACCTCCCGCCTCCCGCTCGATTATCATCCTCTGCCAGTTGTCGTCAAGAGACACGAATCTGGCATTCCAGCCCGAGACTCTCACCGAGAGAGATTTGTATTCTTTCGGATTTTTGCGGGCTTCTAGAAGAACGTTCACATCGGCAACGTCAAGCTGCATGAAATATCCGCCAAGGGCCTGAAATCCTTTTATAAGCGCCGAAATGGCTTCCACGCCGTCGCTTCCGCTGACAGTTTGCGGGAACAGCCTCACGTCAAGAGCCGCTCCGGTGACCTGTTTTGTAAGATCAGCCGCACAATAAGATTTGATAACGGCCGTCGCCCCTTCAAGGTCTGTGCCGGGTGTAGGTGAGGCATTGCCGGCAAGAATATCCCCTCTTCTGGTGCCGAAGGGTGTGGCTGCCCTTCTGTCCTTCCACTCGATCTGTCTTCCGAAAGTGCTGACGCCGGATGGTATCCAGAGGGCATGCTTTGTGCCGTACTTTTCGCAAAAATCCGAGAAATTATCAAGTATCTCAGCATAAATCGAATCCACTTCCGGGTTGTCGTTTCCGTAATATTTGTACCTGCTTGAGGCGTATTGGCGTAGATACTCCTCGCCCTCCCAGTTATTGGCAAGGATCTCAAGGAGTTTCTCCAGCGTCATGATCTTGTCGTCAAAGCAGAGCTTTTTGATGGCGTAGAGACTGTTGGCAACGTCCGCAGCACCGCCAATATGGGGAGGAAGCACGGAATACCGGGTGCCACCTTCAAGATAACCCATGGATTTGTCTATGCAGTCGTTTTCGAAAAGATCGATCACCGTCGTGGGGAAAAGTTTTCTGAACTTTTCTTCGGATGGATCGTCCTTCAGTTCCTCGATACTGCCCCTTAAAAGGTCATTGGCAATGGCGTCCACGTTTCTTTCGAGGTCTTTGAGGAATTGCTTTTTGATATCCTCAAAGGACTCAAATTCAGGCTTTTCCCCGCCGATCTTAAGAGTATCGTTCAGAAGTATCTGAAGGCTGTCAAAAGGGCAATAGGAAAATCTGGTGCAGCCGGGGATTTGGACCTCCCAGCAGCCGTCATTGGCAAAATCCGATGCCTCCGCCCCGCTGTAGCCGAACCTTGTGAGTGCCTGCAAAATGGTCTCTTCGTTGTACACGGCAACCACCCCGCCGCCCTGGCGTATCACCTCGGCCACCTTTTTGTAGAGCTTCTCCGGGGATTTTTTGTTGAATCTGACCGTGATGGGGAAATCGCCAATGGGAAGTTCCTCCACGACCTCAAGGATGAGATAAGTCGCCTCGTTTGTAATATCGTTTCCGTTTTCGTCGGTGCCGCCGAGGATTATATTCTGGTAGTGCTGAGCGTCGCCGGATCCTCTTCCAGCGTCAAGACCTCTTACCCACTCGCAGCCTTTGATGAAAAGGGAAGCGATAAACTCCCGGGCCTCGTCGAGGGTGATTTTGCCTTCTTTTAGATCCTTTTCAAGGAAAGATCCCAGGATCCTGTCAATTCTTCCTATGCCGGGCCAGTTGCCGGTAAGTCTCTGGAAGGCGAAGGTAAACCAGACGCTCTGGACAGCCTCTTTGAAGTTTTGTGCAGGTTTAAAAGGAACGTCCTTTGCGTATTCGAGGATGTCGGGCCGCTCTTTTTCAAGAAGTTCAACGTATCTTGCGTGAAGCAGTTCCATTGAAGATATGGTGTTCTTCATGCTCTTAAGAAGGGATATCTGACGCTCCGACAGGCCTTCGCATTTCCGTTTTTCGTCCACTCTTGCTTTCAGATAATCCACGCCCTTGAATACCGGCGTAAAAAAGTCAGTTGTAAGGTGATTGATGGACGGATAAATGAATTCACCCTTGAACTTTGCGGGAATCATCGCAAAGACTGCACTGCCGAGTGTTGCGGCCCCGGACACTTTTTCAAAAGGGGTGACCCGAAGAGGCGCGGTCTCGCAGATCTTTCTTATAGTAGCGTCATATTTTTCGTAATCGGACATCTCTTCAAAGCCTTCGGTGCCGTCCATCTCCACAAAAGGTGTGGTCATGGCATTGTCGCCGTATGCTCCGTTCAGGGATTCATAGCAAAAGAACCTGGTCTCCTTTGAGAGCCTAACAGGTCTTCCGCCTGAATATGCGGATCTGAATGTCACGTCTTTTACTTCGGTATTGCCCATAAATCCGTCCTTTTTAAAGAAAACAGGAGACAGTAACGACACGTTCTCCTGTTTTTGGTAATGATTATTTGACCAGTTTCTTGATCCTCTCAAGCTGAGCCAGGGTCTCGTCCTTCAGGGCCTTGAACTTGGCGGCTTTTTCTCTTTCGGCGTCAATGAGCCTTGCAGGAGCCTTGTTCACGAAGTTTTCATTGGCCAGTTTCTGGTTCACCCTGTCGATCTCAGATTCGATCTTGGCAAGTTCCTGGGTGAGTCTTTCCAGTTCCTTTGCAACATCAATGAGATCCGTAAGAGGCATATAGATCGTTGCCCCGGGGATGATGACGGAAACAGAATCCGGAGGAGCGTCCTTGTCGTCGTCTGTGACGACCACGTCCTGGGCAAAGCCAAGCCGCTTCAAAGCACCGCTTGACTCGTTTATAAGCTTGAAATTGTCCTTTTCCGTCACAAAGTAAACAGTGGCCTTGGCGGAATTGGGAACCTTCATCTGGGTCCTGATGTTTCTTATGCCCTTAACAGCGTCGATAAGAAGCCCTATCTCCTTCTCCGCATCCTTGTCCTCAAGATTCTTGTCAAAGACAGGCCAATCGGAGATCATGATCGACTCCGCGTCTTTGAAGAGCTGCTGGTAGATCTCCTCAGTGACAAAAGGCATAAACGGGTGGAGGAGCTTCATTGAAGTGACCAGAACCTTGTTGAGGACGTACTGGCACTCAAGACGGGTCTTGTTGTCAGCGTCAAAGAGTCTGGGCTTTACGATCTCGATGTACCAGTCGCAGAAAAGATCCCAGATGAAATCGGTGACCTTGGTCAGTGCGACGCCAAGCTCGTACCGCTCCATGTTGTCGGTGACTTCCTTGACGGTCCGGTTGAGGCAGGAGAGTATCCACCGGTCCTCGGCGGTGAACTTCGACTTGTCGACCTTTGTGAAATCCGGGTCCTCGTCAAAATTCATAAGCACGAACCTGGTGGCGTTCCAGATCTTGTTGCCGAAGTTTCTGGCAAATTCAACCTTGGAAGTGAGGAATCTCTGGTCGTTTCCCGGGGAGTTTCCGCTGATCAGGGAGTAGCGGAGAGCATCTGTGCCGTACTCTTTGATTATCTCCAGAGGATCGATGCCGTTGCCAAGGGACTTGGACATCTTGCGGCCCAGCTCGTCTCTTACGAGACCGTGGATCATAACGTGCCTGAAGGGTATGTCGCCCATGTGCTCGATACCGGAGAATATCATTCTGGAGACCCAAAAGAATATGATGTCGTAGCCCGTGACCAGAACGTCCGTGGGATAGAAATAGGAGAGTTCAGGGGTCTTTTCCGGCCAGCCGAGAGTGGAAAAAGGCCAGAGGGCTGAGCTGAACCAGGTGTCAAGGGTATCAGGGTCCTGCTCAAGGTTTTCGGAACCGCACTTCGGACATTTATGGGGTTCGTCTCTTGAAACAATGATCTCGCCGCAGTCCTTGCAGTAATACGCCGGGATCCTGTGGCCCCACCAGAGCTGTCTTGAGATGCACCAGTCCTGAATGTTCTCCATCCAGTTGAAGTAAATATTTTCAAACCTCTGGGGAATGAAGGAGGTTCTGCCCTCTTTCACGGCCTTTATGGCAGGCTCAGCAAGGGGCTTCATTTTCACGTACCACTGTGTGGAAACGAAAGGTTCGATGGTGGTCCTGCAGCGCTGGCAGGTGCCCACGTTGTGCTTGTACGCTTCTGTCTTAACGAGAAGACCTTCGGCCTCGAGATCTTTAACGATCTGTTTTCTGGCCTCAAAGCGGTCCATACCGCAGTATTTGCCGCCGTTTTCGTTTATAACGCCCCGGGAATCCATTATTTTGATGACTTCCAGTCCGTGCCTTGCGCCAACGTTGAAGTCGTTGGGGTCATGGGCGGGTGTGATCTTCACGGCGCCGGTTCCAAAGCCAAGCTCAACGTAATCGTCGGCAATAACAGGTATTCTTCTCCCCACCAGAGGAAGGATAAGTTCTTTTCCGACCAGGTCTTTATACTTCTCGTCCTCGGGATTTACCGCAACGGCAACGTCGCCAAGGAGAGTCTCCGGCCTTGTGGTGGCGATCATAATGTTTCCCGTTCCGTCGGCAAAGGGATAGTTTATATACCAGAAATGGCCGTCCTGCTCTTCGTAAATAACTTCAATATCAGAAATTGAAGTATTGCAGCGGGGGCACCAGTTGGTGATGCGCTCGCCCTTATAGATCAGACCTTTTTCGTAAAGTCTTACAAACACTTCTTTGACCGCATTGGAAAGTCCCTCGTCAAGGGTAAAGCGCTCTCTTTCCCAGTCGCAGGAGGAGCCAAGTTTTTTTAGCTGGTTGACGATCTTTCCGCCGTACTCCCGCTTCCAGTCCCAGGCCCTCTCAAGGAACTGTTCTCTTGTAACGTCCTCTTTTTTCAGGCCTTCCTGAGCCATCTTATCAACGATCTTTGCCTCAGTGGCAATGCTGGCATGATCCGTGCCCGGAAGCCAGAGGGTCTCAAAGCCCTGCATCCGTTTAAACCTTATGATCGCGTCCTGAAGGGTGTTGTCAAGAGCATGGCCCATGTGGAGCTGTCCCGTGATGTTCGGCGGGGGAATGACAATGGTAAAAGGTTTTTTGTCGGGGTCGACGACAGCGTGAAAATACCCTTTTTCAAGCCAGTTGGCGTAAATTCTGTCCTCGGACTGTCCGGGATCATATGACTTGGGCATATTTTCAATAGCTTTCATTTTCAAATCCTCCAAAAAAAGAAAATCCGGCTTTATCTCATCCGGCCTTATAAAATATTATAAATATAAGGCGGTTATAAGTCAAGTAACTACAATAAGGGAACTCCCAAGTCGGTAGTGGATTCATAGACATGAAATCTATACCTCAAGTAGTCTCCAAGATAAGGACTGGGTTTCAGACTTATCTGAAATGAAAATACTTTGCTTCCTTTAAACCAATAACACTTTACACAAATGAGCAGAACTATAACATGCAAAAAGGCGCCGTTTCCGGCGCCTCTCAGTCAGTATTATTCTATAGGCATCAGTACATTCCGCCCATTCCGCCCATGCCTGCGCCGCCTGCAGCAGCCGGTTCCGGCTCGGGTATCTCAGCCACAGCAGCCTCGGTGGTGAGGAGGAGAGATGCAACGGAAGCCGCATTCTGAAGAGCGCTTCTTGAAACCTTTGCAGGATCCACAATGCCTACGGAGATCATGTCCACGTATTTCTCATTGAGAACGTCGTAGCCGATTCCTGCCTTGGAAGATTTGATCTTGTCAACGATCACGCTGCCCTCAAGACCTGCGTTGAAAGCGATCTGTTTGACGGGCTCTTCAAGAGCTTTAAGGATGATCTCAACGCCTGTTTTCTCGTCGCCTTTAACTGTTTTGAGAAGTTTTGCCACCTCGGGGATCGCATTGATGAAGCACGTTCCGCCGCCGGCAACGATGCCCTCTTCAACGGCAGCTTTTGTAGCCGCAAGAGCGTCCTCGATCCTGAGTTTCTTCTCTTTCATCTCGGTCTCGGAAGCTGCGCCGACCTGGATGACAGCCACACCGCCTGCAAGCTTTGCAAGTCTTTCCTGAAGCTTTTCTCTGTCGAAATCGGAGGTGGTATCTTCGATCTGGGATCTTATGGAGGCGATCCTCTTCTTGATCTCCCCGGCGTCACCGTTTCCGTCAACGATAACGGTGGTGTCCTTCATGATCTTGGCCTGTCTGCAGGTTCCAAGCTGAGTAAGAGCGGTCTCCTTGAGTTCAAGGCCCAGCTCCTCGGTGATAACTTCGCCGCCTGTGAGGATGGCGATATCTCTCAGCATCTCTTTTCTTCTGTCGCCAAAGCCCGGAGCCTTAACAGCCACGCAGGTGAAGATGCCTCTCAGTTTGTTGACAACGAGGGATGCGAGGGCGTCGCCTTCAACGTCGTCGGCAATGATCAAAAGTTTCTTTCCCGACTGAGCCAGCTGCTCGAGAATGGGAAGGATCTCCTGGAGACTTGAGATCTTCTTGTCGGTGATGAGGATATAGGGATTGTCAAGAATGGCTTCCATCTTGTCAACGTCGGTTACCATGTAGGGAGAGAGATAACCCCGGTCAAACTGCATGCCTTCCACAACGTCAAGGTTTGTGCCCATGGTTTTGGATTCTTCAACGGTGATGACGCCGTCGGCAGTCACTTTCTCCATTGCCTCGGCAATGAGCTGGCCGATCTGGTCGTCATTGGCGGAAATAGATGCAACTCTTGCGATATCGGAAGAACCTCTAACCGGAACGGATGAAGCTTTGATGGACTCCACAGCGGCATCCACTGCTTTTGCGATTCCGCGCTTTACGATCATGGGGTTGGCGCCTGCTGCCAGGTTCCTTACGCCCTCACGGATGATGGCCTGGGCAAGAAGAGTTGCGGTGGTGGTTCCGTCGCCTGCCACGTCATTGGTCTTCGTAGCAACTTCCTTAACTATCTGAGCGCCCATGTTCTCGAACTTGTCCTCAAGTTCGATCTCCTTGGCAATGGTGACTCCGTCGTTGGTGATGAGGGGTGCGGGATATTTTTTATCCAGGACCACGTTTCTTCCCTTGGGGCCCAGTGTCACTTTAACCGTATCTGCAAGTTTGTTAACGCCGGCAATGATGGCATTTCTGGCGTCTGTTGAATACTTAATTTCTTTAGCCATTATAATTACTCCTTTTTGCTAAGGTTTGATATCTTTGATCTCTTCAGTCTTCGACAACCGCGAGAAGATCGCTCTGTCTGATAATACTGTATGTCTCTCCGTCAAGTTTGACTTCGGTTCCGGCATACTTGTTGATCATAACTTTATCGCCGGGTTTGACTTCCATGGGAATAAGCTTTCCGTTATCGTCTCTTCCGCCGGGTCCCACTGCCACAACGATGGCGTAGTCCTGTTTTTCCTTGGCGTTTCCGGTAAGGATAAGGCCGCCCTTGGATTTTGTCTCAAGGTCAAGCATTTTAATAACTATTTTGTCACTCAAAGGTCTGATATTCATATTTTCCTCCTTGTTTATCAGCCGGAATCACAGCTGTTATGTATTTGTTTGGTTTTAGCACTCGAAGTGGCCAAGTGCTAACAACGCCAATTATACTACAAATTATTTCCTTTTCAACCCCTTAAAACGACTTTTTCGGGTTTAAAGAATTTTTAAGGGTTCGTCTAAAGCTTTTTCAGCTTTGTATACTTCATGGCGAACCGCTTCATACCATATTTTTCAAACAGGATCTCGCATATCCTGTCGTCATTGTCGCCGCTTACCTCTCCCTCGATGGAAGTAACTGTGCCCTCCCCGTATTTGGGATGAGCCACCCGGTCTCCCGGTTTAATGTCCTTGTCCCCGGCCTTGGCGCCAAGCCTTGCCTCTTCAAGCTTTACAGATGTCGATGAAGCCTCCGGCCTGTTGTTTGAAGCCTTGGATGAGGACCCGCTTGATCTGCCAAAGAAACCGGAGTCAAAGGAAGAGCTGTCTGATCTTTTGGAGCCGTAGCCTCCGCTTTTCTCTCCGTAACCGTATCCGCTGCCCGAACCATATCCCGAGCCGTAGCCGGATCCTCCCCGTCTGCCGTAGCCGTAGCCAAAGCCCTGGTTCTCCGAATCACCGTAGGTGAGGTGATCGCCTCTTTCACCGTAGCTGGGGTATCCTGAATAGCCCGTTCTTGGGGGCGTCCCGCTGATCTCCTCGCCAAAGTAATTGACAGTCTTGCAATTCTCTTTTGGGATATCTCTCAAAAACTCCGAGGGCTGGGCAAATTTCGTCTGGCCGTAGAGCATCCGCTCTTTTACGCAGCTAAGATAGAGCCTTTCCTTGGCCCTGGTGACTGCCACGTAGCAGAGCCTCCGCTCTTCGTCGGTATTGCCCTCTTCAACTGCCCTTGACGAAGGAAAAACGCCCTCCTCCATGGCGACCACAAACACCACGGGAAATTCAAGGCCCTTGCTGCTGTGGACTGTCATCATGGTCACGGTGTTATTGGTGTCGTCATCTTCCTTATCCATATCGGTGGAGAGAGATACGTGCTGGAGAAAACCTGACAGAGAATCCTCAAGCATGGGGTCGTTTTCAAGGCTTGCAACGTAATCCTTGGCAACGGTGATGAACTCTTTGAGGTTGCCGCAGCGGTCCTCGTTCTTTTCTTTATCCGTGACCTCGTAGAATGCCAGAAGCCCCATGTGATTTAGGACTTTCTCTACAAATACGGGAATTTCGATATCAGGTAGGAGGCTGTAAAGCTCATTGAAGTCATTGGAGAACTGATCCAATGCAATGGCGTACCTTGAAAGTTCCGGGTAGTCCCTTATATGAGAAATGACGTCCATTGGCGAGCAGTTCTCGCGGCCGGCTATCGAGAGTACAGTCTGAACGCCCTTGTCGCCCACAGAACGTTTGGGAACGTTGACAACATTGACAAAGGCATTGGCGTCCCTGGGGTTGTCAAAAAGTCTAAGGTAGTTTATGAGGACCTTGATCTCCACACGCTCGTAGAATTTCATGCCTCCGAAGATCCTGTTGGGGATGCCCCGGCGCATAAATTCGGACTCGAGAAACTGGGAAAGCGCATTCGCCCTGTAGAGGACGGCAATATCTTTAAAGTCATACTTTCCGCTATCGACAAGCCTTAGTATCTCTCCTGCCACAAACCTGCTCTCGTCAAGCTGGGTCTCCCCGGTGAACCTGACTATCTTTTCTCCGCCGGAGCTGGCTGTCCAGAGTTTTTTCTGTTTGCGGCTGCCGTTGTTGCCGGAAATGATGCTGTTGGCGGCTGCAAGAATATTTTTGGTGGAGCGGTAGTTCTGCTCAAGTTTAATCACGACGCAGTCTGGGAAATCCTTCTCGAAGCTCAGTATGTTGTTTATATCGGCGCCCCTGAAGGCATAAATGCTCTGATCGTCGTCTCCCACAACGCAAATATTTCCGTGGGCCGAAAGCATTCTCACCAGGTTGTACTGAACCTTGTTTGTGTCCTGATACTCGTCCACCATTATATATTTAAAGCGGTTTCTGTAAAACTCGCAGACGTCGGGATTGTTTTTGAACAGCTTTACGGCGTTGAGAAGCATGTCGTCAAAGTCCATGGCGTTGTTCTCAAGCATCTTTTTGTCGTAAAGTCTGTAAACTTTCAGGAGCAGTCTTTCAAAGGGGCTGGTCTTGTCCATCGACATTGCAAAATCGTCCGGAAACACCATGTCGTTTTTGAGTTTCGAAATGGAAGCCCTGTAGATTGCGGGATTTTCCCGTTTGGGATCGATCTCCAGTTCTTTGAAACACTCTTTAATGATCCTCTCGGAATCCTTCTCGTCGTATACCACAAAAGACGAGGTGTAGCCACAAAGCTCCGCCCTGTCTCTTAGTATCCTGCCGCAGAATCTGTGAAAGGTGCTCATAAAGACGCCGACAGCGTTTTCACCAAGGATCTTTTCAACCCTCTCACGCATCTCGTTGGCGGCTTTGTTTGTAAAAGTTATGGCAAGGATATTGTAGGGGTTTACGCCGAATTCCTCGATAAGATAGGCGATTCTGTAGGTAATGACCCTGGTCTTTCCGCTTCCGGCTCCCGCAAGTATCAAAACAGGACCGTCCTTTGTGGTGACAGCTTTATACTGCTCGGGGTTGAGTTCGTTCTTGTAATCCATATTGTAAAGTTACTTCTTGTTTCTCTGTTTAAAAGCTTCGTAAAGCACAACGCCTGCCGCAACCGACGCATTAAGGGATGAAACGTCTCCGGCCATCGGAATGCTGACGGTAAAGTCGCATTTTTCGGCAACAAGTCTGCCCATGCCTGCTCCCTCATTGCCAATGACTATTGCAACCGGTCCTGTGAGATCGGCGTTGTAAAAGCTTGTCTTGCCGTCCGCAGCTGTGCCTATGATCCAGAGTCCTTTTTTCTTAAGGTCTTCAATCTCGCTCACTATGCTTGGAACTCTTGCAACTTTTACATAGCTCACAGCCCCCGAGGATGCCTTGGCAACAGCACCCGTAAGAGGAACCGCCCTTCTCTTGGGAATGATAATACCGTGAGCTCCCACCGCGTCGGCTGTCCTTATGATGGCGCCGAGATTTCCGGCGTCCTGGATCTCGTCAAGGATTATGACAAAGGGATCTTCACCTTTTCCCGCCGCGAAGGCAAGGATGTCGTCAACTTCCGCATAGTCGGCTGCTGCGACGTAAGCCGCAACGCCCTGGTGATTCACGTTTCCGCAGATCTCGTCAAGCTTCTGCTTCGACTGTTTGACCACCACAACGTTCTGCTCTTTGGCAAGGGCAATGATCTCACCGAGGCTTCCCGACATCTCTCCGCAAAAATGGATCTTGTTAATGGACCTTCCTGCTTTCAGGGCCTCCATTACCGAATTCCTTCCGTAAATTATCTCGCCTGAGGTGTCTGTGCCGACCAAAGGTCTTTCGCTGTCCCGGTTTTTGTGCGGGGTGTTAGGTTTGTATCGTCCGTAGCTCATGATGTAATTAATAGTTAAGAGTGAATAGTGATTGGTTGTCAGTGAAGAGTGAAGAGTTGCGGTCTTCAGGCTTCAGTGGTTGGCATTTGATATAAAAGCGGAAACAGGCTCAAGGCACAGTTGCAGTATTTCGTTAAGCCGCCAGTCCTGTCCTGACAACTCAAGATACCCGAGAAGAGCCTCAAATCCGGTGGCTTTAAAGTAGTCTTCAGGCTCCGCATTTTTGGGGAGCGAATGGGGTTTGGCGTTGATGCCCCGCCGGAGGACTGACAGTTCTTTCTCGCTGAGATGTGGGATGACCGTCTCAAGGATCTTTGCCTGGGCGCCGCAGTTTACGGCAGCCGCAGATACTTTGTGAAGCTTGTGGGCTTTGGCCCCGGGGATCATTGAAACAGCCAGTTCTCTCACAAACCTTTCGAAAACCGCATCGCCGATAAACGCCAATGAAAGGCTGTTATTCAGTTCCGCTTTTTCATCGGTAAACTCTTGAAAGACAGGCATTTCGGGCCTCCGGGTCAAAACAAATAGTACTGCAACCGCATCTTCGGCGCCACGCAATTATACTCCTCAAAGGGTGCTTTTGTCAATGAATGAAGAACGCTCCGGAAGCATGAAACAAAGACGCATCCGGGCATTGGCGAATGAATAAAATTGTGCAAAAACAGGAAAATTCAGATGCTCAGGAAAGACTTGTTCAGATAAATACGACTCCGGGAGTTTTTTTGAACCAGGTGATCTGGCGCTTGGCGTATCTTCTGGTGTCCTGCTTGATCTTCTCAAAAGCAAGATCAATGTCCAAGGGTTCGCTTTCAGACCTCAGAGAAGAGAGCTCCGGAAAGTCAAGAAAAGGGATGAGCTCTTTGTAGCCTATGGCCGAAAGAGCGGTGAGTTTCAGAATGTCGAGACTTTCAACAGACTCAGCGGGAACGTTATTTCTGCAGGCCTCGTAGACTTTGGCGGCTTCCGTGAAAAGACCTTTTTCTCTCATCAGGTCTACTCTCTCGTTTATGCGGCGGTAAAGCTCATCTCTTTCCGGCTGAATGCAGTATATCAGATAGTTTACGTCAGGGGCGCTCACAAGGGATTCCCGGTCTCTGGTCATTCTGTCCTTCCCTGTAATAAAATACAGGCAGAGGGCTCTGTAAACTCTTTTGACGTTGTTTTTGTGGATCTCGGCAGCCGCATCGGGATCGTATTTAAGGAGAAGACTGTAAAGAGCCTCTTTGTCTCCGGAGCTGAAATAGCCGTCACACTTTTCTTTTTCTTCTTTAAAAGCCTCGGAATAAAAAGTTCCCTCGGGTTCATCGGTGTAGAGGCGGTTGTCAACAAGGCTGTTGACGTAAAGTCCTGTGCCCCCGCAAATGACCGGGACCTTGACTCTTCCTAAAATATCGCCAATGCATCGCTCCGCATCCCTCTTGTAAAGGAAGGCGTTGTAGTTTTCCCAGGGATCGATGACGTCGATCATATGGTGGGGGACCTGCTCCATCTCAGCAAGGGACGGTTTAGCGGTGCCTATATCCATCATCCTGTATATCTGCATTGAGTCGCAGGAAACGATCTCCCCTCCGACGAGGCTGCAGAGTTCCATCGCCAGAGAGGACTTTCCGGAAGCTGTGGGACCGCAGATGATGACCGCAGTCCGCTCCCCGGCGTTTCTGTATTCCGATGCGATTTTTAAAGCGGCTTCCATGGTCAGGCCCTGTGAAATCTCCTTTCGATCTCGTACTGGGTCATTTTGAATATGATTGGTCTTCCGTGGGGACAGGTGCCCGGGTTTTTAACATTGGCAAGGGAGTCAAGCAGGTACCTGATCTCAACGTCCGAAAGCTTCATATTGCCTTTAATTGCGGCTTTGCAGGCCATTGTATAAACCGCATTGTCCGGAAATACGTTGGTCATGCCCTCCCCGGTCCTGGGGCTTCCAATGGCAGTGACCACAAAAGATTCCGCAACGGACTCGTCGATCAAAGTCGGAATGGAGCGTATGATGACCGTGTCGTTGCCGAATTCGTCGATCTCAAAACCAAGCATCTCAAGGGCAGGCAGGATCTCCCTGAACCGCAGCATTTCGGAAGCGCCAAGCCTAACAGCCACCGGCAGGAGCATCTGCACAGAAGGATTTTCCGCTCCTTCAAGCCTGCTTCTTATCTCCTCGTATTTCAGTCTCTCGTGGGCCGCATGCTGGTCAACCATATAGAAAGCACCGTCGTATTCGATCAGAATATACGTCTCAAGGAGCTGACCAATGACTCTGCCGTTTTTATATACTTCTATACACTCCTGTGAGAACTGGGGATCTCTGTTCTTTTCCTGATCCTGTTTCCCGCTCTTTTGAGGCCTTTCAAGACCCGGCAGCGCGGATTGTTCCTTTTGGCCAAGGGGTTCTTCGCCTTTAAGTTCAAAATACTTGGATATCAGACTTCCCGGAGCGCGATCGTCGGAATCCTCCTGCTGAGGCTCCGCTGTATCCGCATTGTCGACAACAGGTCTTAAGTAATTGGCAATAATATCTGCGTCGTTATTTTCCGTAGATTCTCCGGTATTGCCAACGTCTTTGACGTTTTCCCCGGTTATGCCTGAATTGTCGTTCTTATCGTCTTTCTCAAGCATGAAATAATTGTCTGAAACTGTTTCAGGTTCCGAAGCAGTCGATTCGAGGGTGCCTTTGGCATCAATACTTTCAAAAGGAAGATCACCGGGCATAAGTCCGGAAGCGCCGGAAAACTCAGGAGGCTGAACCTCACGCTCGTAAATTGCCGAAGAAATTGCATGAAAAACGGTGCGGAAAACCGCATTGTTGTCCGCAAAACGAACCTCAGTCTTGGCGGGATGGACGTTGACGTCAACCCGGGTCGGCGGGAGTTCAATATTTAGGATCACAAAGGGGAAACGGCCCTTCATGGTGAGAGTCTTGTACGCTTCGTCTATTGCGGCGGACACCGTCTTGCTCTTCACGAACCTGCCGTTGACGAAAGCCATCTGCCTGTTTCTGTTGCCGTAGGTCAGTTCTTTCATTCCGCAAAGGCCCGTGACCTTCACTGCCCCCTCGTAAAAGCCGCAGGGAACAAGCTTTTCAGCCACTTCCCTGCCGTACAGACCGTACACCGCATCCTTCAGAGTGCCTCCGGGCGTGTAGAGTATCTGATTTTTGTCCGAGATCAGCCTGAACGAGATGGAAGGATGGGAAAGCGCAATACGCTCCATGACCTCGGCCACGTAGGAGGCTTCCGTCCTGTCCTTCATAAGGAACTTGTACCTTGCCGGTGTGTTGTAGAAAAGATTCTCAACCGTGAAGCTGGTACCGTCTTTCGCACCGCAGGGCCCGCTCTCCACAAGATCGCCGCCCTCGATCACAACGAGTGTCCCGTTCTCACTGTCCCTGGTCTTGGTCCTCAGCGTAACTTTAGAAACAGCTGCAATACTTGCCAATGCCTCGCCCCTGAAACCAAGGGTATTAATAGAAAAAAGGTCTTCGGAAGACCTGATCTTGCTGGTTGCGTGTTTATCGAAGGCAATGATGCAATCGTCCGGCTCCATGCCGCAGCCGTTGTCGTCTATCCTTATGTATTTGATTCCGCCGTTTCTTATTTCAACGGAGATTCTGGTGCTGCCCGCGTCAATGGAATTCTCCACCATCTCTTTTACGACGGAAGCCGGTCTTTCTACCACTTCGCCTGCCGCGATCTGGCTCGAAGTCAAGTCGTCCAGCAATATGATCTTACCCATATCTTATCACCACCTTATTAGTGAAGAGTTATTAGTGATTAGTTAACAGTGACTAGTGATCAGTGATTGGTTAAAAGTGAATTACGGGCGTTGTAGAGTGACAAAGAGGCTTGTGCGAAGCGCGTCACTGCGCCGCAAGCGCCGCAGCAATCGCGCCGAAGGCGCACCGCAACTATTCACTATTCACTGCGCGAAGCGCATCACTGCGCCGCAGGCGCCTCACTCTTCACTCTCTTCAGCATCTTCACTTTCTTCACTCTTCTTGTTGTCTCTTGCAATCATGCAGATCGCAAATATCATAAGCGGAACAACAATCACTATCAGCAGGATGGCAATGGTTCCCACCTTGTGTTCTTTAACAAATGTGAGGGACCTGTCAACAGCCTCAGAAACCGCGAACTTGTTTTCGTATGGAGGCTCAGTCGAAGGAGCAGGCGTATCGGTTGGAAGAGGTCTTGTATCTATCGATTGGATATCGAAAGCTTCCACCACCTTGCCGGAACCCAGATACCTCTGAAGAGTGTTTTCGGAGATATCAATGACGTAGAGCTGTTTGGGACCGCCGTTCTTGGATCCATAGATCAGGAACTGGGTCTCCTTGCCCTCGTAAAGCTGGAGTCCTGTCAGCACGTGGTAGTCGGCCGGATTGCTGGCGGGAGCATATATAAAGGACGAAGGCTTTATAAACTCTTTGTCCGGATAGAGTCTTTCAAGATAGGCAGAGACGTCATACATTGTGAGCTTTGCGCCGCAGATATTGGCATATGTGCCAAGTATAACGTCGCCATCGCCGTCAGGACCCTCGGGAGTTGCTATGACCTCGGGAGTAGAAGTCGGTGCCAACGTTTCTGTCTCAGAAGGAGTCTCTGTCGGCATTTCGGTTTCAGGTTCTGTGGGAGTTTCCGTCTCAACGGGGGTTTCTGTTTCAAAGGTGGGCTCAACGGTCTCAGGCGTCGGTTCTTCCGTCTCGAAAGTCGGTTGTTCGGTTTCAGGAGCAATGGTTTCGATCGGAGTCTCTTCCGGTGTTGGCGTTGGCGTAGCTGTGGGAGTTGGGGTGGGAGTCGGAGTCGGCGTTGGCGTGGGTGTCGGAGTAGGCGTCGGCGTTGGCGTGGGATCCGGTTCCTTGGCCCTTATAACGTTCACTGTATACTTTTTGACAGAGCCGTCCTCGGCTGTCACTGTAATTGTTCTGACGTTATCGCCTACTTTCAGGAATTCGTTGCCTGAGAGCTGTCCTTTTGCAGATTGATCGTCGAGACCGAAATACATGTTGCACTTGGAAATCTCGTAAGGTACGTTGACGGTGTAGGCGTATGTCTCCCGGTTGAATTCCGGAACAAGTGTGCCTTCAGAAGGGGTGATGTGTCTGAGATAGCAGTTGGAAGACTTCTGCTTTTCAATGATGCTCAGGGTGGCGCC
The DNA here is from genome assembly GCA_947304585.1 of uncultured Clostridia bacterium. Taxonomy (GTDB): domain Bacteria; phylum Bacillota; class Clostridia; order UBA1212; family UBA1212; genus UBA1212. Next base: position 54,442 of record CAMZBI010000007.1, read on the forward strand.
GGTTACGTCCACTTCCATTATATCGTCCTTGCCCTCTTCGGGAACAAGCCTGATAGCCATAACGTCGGACAGCGTGAAGTTAACGTTTCCGACAGCTTTGGTTTTAAATTTATAAGTTTTTGTAAAAGACCTGGAGTTCTCGTTCAGTGAAAAATCCACCATCTCCGAAATATATCCGGCTGCTTCGGACTGTCCGCTCTCGGGAAGAAAAGTCAGTTTCGAGTTGTCGTATTCCAGAGTCCATCCAACAAAACCCGCGTCGGCGCTGCCGTAATAGGATGCGGTAAGCGTCACTTCGGAGTTCAGGGTGGTCTCGCTCTTGCTCAGAGTAAGTTTGACGGTTGAATCCGCGGCGTCCGCTCTGATCGCAAGAAGCGAAAACATTAGACAGACGGCAATGACCGGAATCAGCAAATACAGGGAATTCAGTTTAAAAAATGTTTTTTTCATAACCGTTACCTCTGATAATGATCAAATTGAGTTACTGAGGCTGCGAGATCAAAGCAATTCCCCAGACGTGCCTCTTGAGAAGCACAAAGTCGTAGCTTGTCACGTCTTTTGAAGCGGATTTATCCTTGGAGGAAATGGATCCGGCAACCAGATATGCTCCGGTAAGGCCTGAGATCTTCCAGACGTGGCGCTTTACATAAACGAAATCAAGTGAATTAATGACCCCGTCGCCTGTGACGTCGCCAAAGAGGATCACTGTGTATGATTTAAGGACCTGCCCGTTATTTTCTGAAATAACGTCGGCAACGCATCCGGTGGAAACCGTCGAGCTGCCTGTGATGACGGTGCCTTTGGCATTCCTCACTTCAAGTCTTGCCCGGGAAAGAGTAAACCTTGATGAAAAATCATCAACAGTCATGCGCTCTGTAATTCCGTAAACTATCCTTCCGCAAACCTGGTTTTCGGCTTCGGGGAGCGAGCAATCAAAAGAGGGAGCCGGTGTCGGAGTAGGCGTGGGTGTCGGTGTAGGAGTGGGCGTTGGAGTTGGTGTCGGCGTGGGTGTTGGCGTCGGTGTGGCCGTAGGTGTAGGCGTCGGTGAAGACGTAGCCGTAGGCGTTGGCGTAAAAGTCGGCGTGGGTGTAGGAGTAGGTGTGGGTGTAAACGTAGGCGTTGGTGTCGGTGTAAACGTAGGCGTCGGCGTAGGCGTAGGTGTGGGGGTAGGAGTAGGCGATGGAGTTGGCGTCGGCGTGGGTGTGGGAGTTTCGATTGGCGGGTCAAAATCTTCCTCGCTTCTCATAACAGTTACTGTATAAACACCCTGGTCGCCCCTCTCGGAGACAGTGATTATCTCAAAAATGTTTTCGCCGATCTCAAGATCCTTCTCGCCGAGTCCCAGAACAGCCGTTTTGTCGTTGATCGGATCAGCGGTGATGGTTATACGGTCAATGCTGACAGGCAATAAAAGGGTGTACTCAAACACGCCTGACTCAAAAGAGGGAGAAATGGCATATTTGCCCACCTTAAGAGTTTTGAGCCTGTAATTGGGGTTTCCGTCCTTCGTAGGGCACTGGCTGACGGTCTCAGGCATGTCGAGATAAACCGGGATCTTGAACGAAAATACAGAATCGTAAAGGCCCACCAGTTCGTAAGTGGATTTCACGTTAATGCTTTCGTTGCAGGCCGCCTGAACGTTCTGCATGTACTGGTGCCAATACCTGCCGTAGTAGGTACCGTCCACGTCGAATTTCTGAAGATAAAACGTGTCCTGGCCTTTGGTGATATAGTTTTCGCTGACCTTGAAGCTTCCGCCTTCAAGAGCCTTGTAGGGTGTGGTCCATCCCTCTCTTTTCGCCTCGCTGAGACCGTTCTGGTAGATCTGAGTATTGGTGGAACCGGATGCCTCGATGTTGAAATAATTGTAATATCCCTCGTAGCCGGGGTAATTACCTGAGATCAGAGGACTGGTCCCCAGGCCGCCCTGCTCCTGTCTGACCCTTGCAGCCAGCATGAGGGGATTCACGGTGTACTTGGCGCCAAGCCTTACAAATGCCTGAGCGTAGGTGATGTCCATTCCGTCGTCGTCACCCATCGGCACAAGGGCGTGGTCCATAAAAGTGCCGGCTAGAAGCTTCTCGACGTTTTCAACGCTGGCAACCGCAGCGTTGTATGAAAGCTGTTCAAACTGGAAGATATGGGACTCGTTGATGAAGTTTCTCGGATCTATGAAATAGTCAATGAGTTCGTAGGACGCGCAGACGTAGTTGCTGCCCGAAACTGCGACCCACCTGTCCTCGTCCCAGTTGTAGGCGCCGGGTCTGAGGGATTTCCAGGAGGAGATAGCATCGATCCTTATATCGTTTGAATTGAACTTGTATTCAGCCTGAAGAACCGTCTCCCAGTTGAGTTCGGTGTGGAAAGCGGTAAACTGCCAGTTTGGATGGAGATAATGGATAACTCTCAGATATAGTCTGTAGGACTCGGGAAAAGCCTGGGCCTCCAGTTCAGCCTCAAAGGCCGGGTCAGACTCCGCAGACACAAGTCCAACATACTGACCGGAAACGTATCCGAAGGATCTGGCGCTGCCGTTTGCGTAGCTGATGTAGTACCAAACCTGTTCGCCAATAAACACCCTTCCGTGTATCTGAATGATCCTTCCGTAAGTCAAACGGCCAATGATGGCGGTGTCTGTGGACGGACCCTCACGTACATTCAAGCTGCTGTCTATTTGGACTTTTACGTATCCGCAAAACGTCAGGTCGAAAAGCTGAAGGACACCCTCCTCTATGACAGGAACGTAGCCGGGGTCGTCTCCGGGAGGAGTCGGCGTGGGAGTGGGTGTCGGAGTCGGGGTGGGTGTAGGGGTTGGGGTTGGCGTTTCGGTCTCCTCAGGGGTCTCTGTGGGACATCCTTCCGGATCAGGCGTTGCCGTAGCCTCCGGGTCTTCAGTGGGAGTGGCGCCGGGATCCTCCGTTTCGGGGGTTTCCGTATTCTCGATTTCCTCCGTCGGAGCCTCCGTATAATCAAAAGGAGTTGGCGAAGGAGTTTCGTCTCCGGGAATCTCTGTGCTGCCGGCATTGGGGTCTATGGTAGTCTCGGGATCCGGGGTCTCGCCAAACGCAAAACTTCCCGGTAAAAAAGAAAAAAACATGAAAACGGCAAGCAGCATGCAAAGCAACTTAGGAAGCATATTATGCTTGACTTGCGAATTCATGTTCACTACGTTTTCTCCTTTGTAAAAGCCCCATGCAGTCCGATGCAGCATGATACCTAATTATAATTTATTTTAATTATAAAATCAAGCAATCACCGCAAAACACTGATCAAGAGGCGCAAACACGCTCAAGGGAGTCATTTCCCGTAAAACTCGGTGTAATAATCGACTCTTTTACTGTCTTTGAATACCGGCGGATAGGGGTTCTCCTCAGGGGCAATGCCCGCAAGCCGGCAGCAGGCTTCATGGGCTCTTTTGGTAAGATCAATAACAGCTTCGTTCTTCGGAAGGGACTTGTCAATGAAAAGAGGCTCCCCCACGTTGAAGGTGAACATGCCCTGTTTATAGATGAGTTTCAGCAGGCCTTTCGGCTCCCTGTATGAAAAAGCGCAGGGCAGCACAGGAACATCCGCAATATATGCAAAATGAGCGGCGCCGGTCTTAAACGGTCTTATCGGCATGTAATACTCCCACATGCTTCCTTCAGCAGCGATGTGAAGCCAGCCTCCGCCCTTCAGATAGTCCGTGACAGCCTTGGACATCGCGGCTGTAGCCTTCATATCGCCAACGGGAACCGGTATGCCTCCGTTGTACCTGATCAGATATTTGTTCTCGCCCCGCATGTTTTTGTCCCAGACGATTATTCTGGTTTTCCGTCTCCAGAATACGAGCATCTCGGCAATGTAATCGTAAAGGTGAACGTGATTGGCAACTGAGATCACGCCCTTCGAGAGCTCTTTTTTGTGCTTTTTCAGGTTCTCTTTACCCTTTACTTTAAGTCCGAGCACAAGATATGCAACAGGTCTTGCAATCACCTGTACCAGGATGCGCATGACCGCAGCTCTGAATTTGTACCCCTTGGAGTTGTCGATGTAGGGGTAATCTTTGTCAAAAACGGCGCCGTCATTCTTTTTAACTACCAGATAATGGCCGTCGGTGTTTTCGGGAAAAGGGTATTTTGTGGGTTTGGGATCGTAGGGCATGATTTTCGTATCCAATCACTTGGAGCGGGATGCTTCAAGAACTTTTAGTCTTGTGAAATTGTATATTATGAAGGGTCTGAAGTCAAGGAGAGCCAGTTCCTTCATCCTTTTCAGCACCTTCTCGTAGTCCTCAGGTGAATTCATATTAATAAAATCGATCATTATGATTCCCGTGAGATTCTGAACGGATATGACCCTTGCCAAGGTGTCGCAGCACTCGAGATTGACGTCAAGGGCGGACAGGTCCGACTCAAAGGAATTGATGTCGAAGACGTGCATCGCCTCAGTCCTGTCGTAAACAATTCTTGCACCGCTCCTTGTGAAGAAGGTCCTGCCGAGGTAAGCCGGAAGCTTTCTGAGGCCGTCAACGGTGTCAAAAAGTCTGTCAAAATCCGGCCTTGTGAGGACCTGAGGCGCTTCCGGCATTCTCTCAAAATATTCCGAAAACTGCAGAGAAAGCACCGGATCGTCTGTCACTATCTTTGAAATATCGTTTTTGCGGATGCAGTTGCCAATATGTTCCGGAAGAGTCTGCTTGTAAAGAACCGTGCCCGGCCCCGGATGCGGCAGCGTACCGTTTCCGCCGCACCTGACAAGTATTTCACCGAACCGTTTCACGAAAGAATCAAGTTCAGCCGCTATATCGGAAAAAGACACTTCCGGCATGTCGCACAGAGTCCTGAACATGACGTAAAAGGAGTAGCCCGGAAATCTGATTTCGGCGCATTTTTCCGCAAAAAATGTTTTTATGGCTTCTCCCCTGCCGTTCGTTATTTTTTTTGAAACCGCAAGGCCTGAGCCGGGTTGTTTTCTTGAGAATTCAGGGATGAAATCCGCGTGAACGAAAAGACCCGTAAAAGAAATGACCGGCGTTATCTCAAAGCTCTTAGTCCCTGAAGGAAGCGCGGTGATCATGCATGGAAACGGATTCCCGGCTTTAGGCATATTGTCGTCGCAGAAAGCCCTTTTTCCGTCGCCGATCTGGGAGAAGAAAAAGCCCAGTTTTTTGTCTCTGCTCTCGGGAACCGCCGCGATCACGTCGTAAACGTCAAGGGAGTCCGGGTAACAGAAGCCCCTTGCGTAGGGAAGGTTCCCCTCCACAAAGATGTATTCGATTATATCACCGGAAGTCCGGCAATACAGTTCTTTCATATGTTTTCAGTTTCAGTACATGGATGTTTTGTGGATCGAAACCAGTGAAGACTCAATAGAAGCCAGTGAACAAATTCCGGAAAAAGCCAGTTCCGGCTTAAGACTGCCCTCCTGACCCGTGACGGTCGTGATATAAACAGTATCCCCGGAAACCTCAAACTTCTTTATCATAGGCTTCACGTCAACGTTTTTCTCCCCGCTCTTGCTCCTCTTCATCACAAACACCGCTTCGCTTTCTTCAAAAGTCCGGTTGAGCAAAACATCTGTTCCCTCGCCAAGGCCTTCCGCCCTGCAGACATACTCCGCAAAGCTGACGCTGGAAAGGATCGACGGATAGGGTTTCACGAGAGGCTCAGCTGAAATGACTGAAATGTCCCCCGGCAACGTGCTGTTAAGCGCACTAACAAGTTCTTCCGGCTCATAAGGTCTCTTGAGCGTAATGTCGCACAGTTCATGATCCGACGTGTAACCCACCGGAAGAGGATTGCCGAAAACCAGCAGCATTCTCGGGTTGTACCCTCCGGAAAACGCAACTTCAACGGAAGCCCTGCGAAGCGCCCTTTCAAACACTTTCACAAAATCCAGGTGAGATACGTACTTTACGGGCTGCCCCCGTTTGTACTTAAGTCTCAGGATGTCAGCAGCCAACGCAGACACCCCCTTTGTACCTTGCCACGCCGCAGCCCGAGCATTTGGTCCTGCAATCGGGTGTGGTGACGCAAAGAAGAGCCCTTTCAAGTTCTCTTTTCATGAAAGCGTCCGTGACGCCGATATCAATAACGCTCCAAGGAAGCGGTGCCTCAGGATCCGGCACGTCAGAGCCTTCAAAACCGACATTTCCCAGTTTTTCCTTCTCCGATTTCCAGAGCTCATAGTCGAAAAACTCGCTCCAGCTGTCAAATCCGCCGGATTGTTTCCAGACGTTGTAGATGAGTTTTGCCGCCCTTCTGTCCCCTCTTGCGAGATAGTTCTCAACAACAGAAAGCTCCGGATCGTGCCAGGAGAACCCGTATTTGGGTCCAAGAGCGTCCCTTATGAGGAACTGTCTCCTTCTTATCTCGTCAAAAGGAATCTGGGGGAACCACTGGAAAGGAGTATGGGATTTCGGCACAAAAGTGGAAACGGAAACGGTGATCTGAGGAGGCCTTACTTTCTCACCTTCGTGGCACTCGTAATACACGTCACGGACTTTTCTTGCCAATGCGGGAATGCCCAGAAGATCCTCATCCGTCTCCGTCGGCAATCCCAGCATGAAATAAAGCTTAACGCCTGTGTAGCCGTTGGAAAAGGCAAGCCTTGCGGCTCTTAAAAGGTCCTCTTCGGTGATGCCCTTGTTTATAACGTCTCTCAGCCTCTGGGTGCCCGCCTCAGCCGCGAAAGTCAGACCGCTCTTTCTCACCTTGCTTATCTTCTCCATAAGGTCAAGGGTAAACGAATCGATGCGGAGACTGGGAAGAGCTATGTTCATACCCCGTTTTTCCGTGTAGTTGATCAGGGCGTCCGTCAGTTCTTCAAGCCTTGAGTAGTCGTCCGTTGCAAGACTTAAAAGAGACAGTTCCTCATAGCCGGTACACTCCGAAAGAGCCACAGCGGCGTCCACAAGCTTTTCAGGAGACCTCTCCCGGGCCGGTCTGTAGATGTAACCCGCCTGGCAGAATCTGCAGCCCCTTATACAGCCCCTGAATATCTCCAGCATGATCCGGTCGTGGATCGCCTCGAGATAGGGAACCACCTGGGACTTCATTAGATAAGTGTTTTCAAAATCCGGCACCACCCGCCGCTGAATTTTTACATTGGCAATGCCATTAAACTCAGGCTTTACCGTAAGCGACTTGAAGCGGCCCTCGTTGTCGTATTCGGCTTCGTAAAAAGCGGGCACGTAAACGCCGGGTATCCTTGCCGCCCTCTTGAGGAACTCTATTCTCGGGAGTTTTTCCTTCTTCCACTGCCTGTAACAATCCATAATCTCCGGCAACATCTCCTCGCCGTCGCCAACGTTAAAAAGATCAAAGAAATCCGCAATGGGTTCCGGATTGACGCAGGCGGGGCCACCGCCGATGACGAAGGGCATACCCTCGGTCCTGTCCTTGGCGTAAACGGGAAGGCCTGCAAGGTCGATCATGTTGATCACGTTGGTGTAGGAAAGCTCGTATTGGAGAGTGAAGCCGATAAAATCGAAATTTCTGATCTCTTCCTGGGACTCGTGGGCAAAAAGCTTCAGGCCCTCCTCCCGCATGATCTTCTCAAGATCCGGCCAGGGGGCAAAGACCCGCTCGCACCAGATGTAGTCCCGCTCGTTGAGGAGCCCGTAAAGGAGCTTCATGCCGAGATGAGACATGCCTATCTCATAGGAATCTGCGAAACAGAAGGCGAAACGGACGTCGACTTTTGACTTGTCCTTGATTATCTGATTGAGCTCTCCGCCTGTATATCTTGAAGGCTTTTCCACCTTCATCAGTATCCTGTCTGGTATGTAAGACAAGTTATATGCCTCCGTTCAGAATGTATAGTTCGATATCTCTTTTTCCACCACTTTGGAGCCGGAGCAGGTGCCCTTGAAGAGAATTACGCTTGGATCGTATGCGTCCCTGAGTTCGATACGTCTCCTGCCGTTAAAGAATCTTATAAAAGATATAGCTGCTTCAAGCCTCTTCGGGTCAACGGTCACAGACAGGACAGGCATGTTCTCCTCATCATCTGCGCCAATGCCGGTCTTCGTCTGGCCGCCGCCGGAATACTCGTAAGAAGCGGATCCCGGGCTGTAGGTTTCCGGGGTGAAAACCGCTTCGGCAATTACGGAAGCCGCCTCCTCGTCTCTCAGACTGATCCTGCCTGCGATCACCGCAAACCTGTCGTTTTCGGCAAAGGCCCTGTATTTTTCAAAAACCTTCGGGAAAAAGATGACCTCAAATTCCCCGGTGAGATCTTCAAGAGTAACAAAGGCCATGGTTTGGCCGTTTTTCGTTATTTTCTTTTTCACGCCTGTAACCACTCCAAGCATCACAGCGTTCTGATTGTCGGTGAGCTTTTCGCCGGTCACGGCCTCTCCGGAGGGATCCTGGCTGTCCTTGTCGGGCTTCAGTGCTTTTGCGGTCACAGTGACGAATTTTCTGATAAAATCCGTATAATGTTCAAGAGGATGGCCGCTGATGTAGATGCCGGAGACCTCTTTTTCAAAGGCCAGAAGCTCGTTCTTGGGGAGTTCCTCAAGGTCGGGGTAGCCATCGTAGTCGTCATTGGCGCCTTCCTCGTCAAGCATGTCAAACAGGGAGAACTGGCCCTCGGACACGTTCTTCGAAGAAGAAACCACCAGATCCAGCACTATCTCGTATGACTTCAGAAGCACGTTCCGGTTCACGCCAAGGGAATCAAAGGCCCCTGCCTTTATGAAGGAATCCACGGCCCGCTTGTTGATGTCCATGGACTTCATGCGCTTGGCAAAATCGTAGAAATGTTTATACCTGCCGTTTTCCTCCCGCTCCTTCACAAGGGAAAGAACTGCGCCCTCGCCAACGTTTTTGAGAGCCGCAAGGCCGTAGCGGATACTGTCACCAACGACGGTAAAATAGGTGTAACTCTCGTTTATATCAGGAGGCAGAAGCGGTATGCCCATGTCCTTTGCCGCGGCAATGTAAGCTGAGACCTCGTCGCTTTTGGTGATGAGACTGTTTAAGGTGGCGCACATGAATTCCACCGGGTAGTATAGCTTGAGATAGGCGGTCTCGTAAGCAACCACTGCATAGCAGGCCGCATGGGCCTTGTTGAAGGCGTAGCTGGCAAAGTCGATCATCTTGTCGAAGATCTTGTTGGTTATTTCGGGGTCAATGCCCTTTTTCGCGGCGCCTTCCACAAAAAGTTCCCGCTCTTTGAGCATTACGTCGTGCTTTTTCTTCGCCATTGCCCTGCGGACAAGGTCCGAATGGCCCATGGTGTAGCCGGCAACGTCCCTCACTATCTGCATTACCTGCTCCTGGTAGACCATGCAGCCGTAGGTGACGTTGAGGATGGGTTCAAGAAGCGGATGGTCGTATTTAATGCTCTCCGGGTGTTTTCTGTTCTCGATGTAGGTGGGGATCTGGTCCATGGGGCCCGGTCTGTAAAGAGCGATGCCTGCGATGATCTCCTCAAGGCTCTTTGGCGACAGATTCATCATAAAACCCGTCATGCCGCCGCTTTCAAGCTGGAATATGCCGGTGGTCTTTCCGTCGGCGATCTGCTTGTACACCGCGGGATCGTCCATCTCCATTGAGTCAAAATCGATTGTAACGCCCCTGTTTTTCTTTACGAGACCAAGGGCATCCTGGATGACCGTAAGAGTCCTGAGACCGAGGAAATCCACCTTGAGAAGGCCCAACGCCTCCAGGTTCTTCATAGGGAACATGGTAACGGCCGAGTCGCCTGACAGCTGAACAGGCACGTAGTCGGTCACCGGGTTCTGGGTCAGAACAACGCCTGCCGCATGGGTGGAGATGTTCTTGGGCATGCCTTCAATGCCCATCGCCTTGTCGATAAGATTTTTGGTGGTGATGTCCGAGTCGTATCTGGCTTTCAGCTCGGGGTTCTTCGCCAATGCGTCGGCAATGGTGATGTTGAGTTCCTTGGGGATCATCTTCGCCACAGCGTCAACGTCTGCGTAGGGAATGTCCAGGACCCTGCCAACGTCTCTGATGGCGCCTCTTGCAGCCATGGTACCGAAGGTGATAATCTGGGCAACGCACTCCTTGCCGTATTTTCCTATGACGTAGTCAATGACTTCCTTCCGCCTTGTATCGGAAAAGTCAACGTCGAAATCCGGCATGCTGATGCGCTCCGGGTTTAAAAATCTCTCGAAGGCCAGGTTGTATTTGAGGGCGTTGATATTGGTTATCTTGAGGCAGTATGCCACAAGGCTTGCGGCGCCGGAGCCTCTTCCCGGGCCAACGGTGATCCCGTGATCCTTGGCGTATTTTATAAAATCCCAGACTATGAGGTAGTAGTCCTCATAGTGCATACTGATGATGACCGAGAGCTCGTATTCAAGCCTGTCCTTAACTTCATCCGGAAGGATGCTTCCGAACCGGACGGCCGCACCGTCGTAGGTGAGCTTTCTGAGGTATTCGGCGGATGTCATACCCTCGGGAACGTCGAATTTCGGAACTATGGACTGGACGCCAAGCTTGAATTCAACGTTGCACATGTCCGCGATCTTCGAGGTGTTCTCGATTGCCTCGGGAACGCTTTTAAATATCGCCTCCATTTCCTCAGGAGATTTGAGATAAAACTGATCGGTCTCAAACCTCATTCTGTCTTCGTCCGCAAGCTTCTTGCCGGTCTGGATGCACAGCAGGATGTCCTGAATGACGGAGTCCTCTTTGTTCACGAAATGGACGTCATTGGTGGCCACCAGCGGAATGCCGGTTTCTTTCGAGATCTGTATAAGCTGCCTGTTGACTTCAATCTGCTCCTCGATGCCGTTGCTCTGAAGTTCAAGGTAGTAATTGCCCCTGCCGAAAAGGCTGTCGAACCAAAGAGCGGTCTTTTTGGCGGCATCGTAGTCCTGTTCCATTATCCGTCTCGGGATCTCCCCGGCAAGGCATGCGGAGCAGCAAACCAGCCCCTCGTGGTACTTGGCAAGTATCTCCTTGTCGATCCTGGGCTTGTAATAGAAGCCCTCGGTGTGGGCAAGGGAAACCAGCTTTATCAGATTCTTGTAGCCGCCAATATCCTTCGCCAACAGGATCAAGTGGTAATTAGCGCTGTCCCCGACGCCTCTGGCAGTCCTGTCAAACCTTGAGCCGGGTGCGCAGTATACCTCGCAGCCGATGATGGGCTTGATGCCCTTGGCAAGACACTTCTGATAGAAGTCGACGGCAGCGTACATGACGCCGTGGTCGGTGACTGCAAGGGAATCCATTCCCAGCTCTTTGCACCGGCTTATAAGGGCGTCGAGCCTCGATGCTCCGTCCAGCAGACTGTATTCGGTGTGAACGTGAAGATGGGTAAAACGCATCTTTTGGTTTCTCCTTATAGGGGCATTTATCCGTTGATTATCTCAAAGGCTTTTTTCTTGAGGGTGTTCATAAGCTCCTGAGCTTTTGCCACGCAGTTCTCCTCGCTGACCGGGTCTTTTATGCCGACGTAGATCTTTACCTTGGGTTCTGTTCCCGAGGGTCTCACGGCGAACCAGCCCTCGTCAAGGTAATACTTAAGCACGTCCGCCTCCGGCAGATCAAGTTTCTCTTCTCCTGAGATCTCTCCGTTCTTTCCGAAAACGGTCTTCTTGCCGATGCTTACGTCGTCAATGGCATTTATCTTTCCGGGCAGCACGTCCTTGCCTGCTTTTCTCAGACCCGCCATAAGCTTAAGGATGTTTTCGTGGCCCGATTCGCCGGGAAGCTCGATGGAAAGCGCGGTTTCTTTTCTGTAGCCGTACTTTTGATGGATGCTCTCCAGGGCCTCCGCAAGGCTTCTCTTCAGCACGACTTTGTTGTAAAGAGCCATCTCGCAGAGTATGACACTGGCGGCAACGCCGTCCTTGTCTCTTGCATAACCCTCTGTCAGGAACCCGTAGCTCTCCTCAAATCCCAGGATGAAGTTGTCTTTGTTCTCTTCTGTGATGAGATCGCCGATGAACTTAAATCCGGTAAGTACCGACTTGAATTCGACGCCGTTTGCCTCGGCGATCGCTTTGGCAAGATCGGTGGAGACGATGGTGGACACGGCAAAAGCCTTTTTAGGCATGCAGCCGTTCCTTTTTCTGACGCCAATGAGATAGTCCATGAACAGGCAGCCGATCTCGTTGCCGGAAAGGCTCCTGTAGGAACCGTCTTTCAGTCTCACTGCGGCTCCCATCCTGTCGGAATCAGGATCTGTGCCGAAAACAAGATCCGCGGAAAGCCTCTTGGCAAGTTTTATGCCGAGCTCAAGAGCAGCCGGGTTCTCGGGGTTGGGTACCGTAAGACCCGGGAAGTTTCCGTCCGCCCTCTCCTGGGATCTTACAACGTGCACGTTATCAAAGCCTATGTGCTTTAAAGCCCTGCCGACGTATCTCGCGCCGGAGCCGAACAGAGGCGTGTATACAGCGCAGAGATCCTTGGCGTTGTTTGAGATCAGATCCCGGTCGCATTTGAGTGCTGCGATGCGATCGATAAACCTTGAAGAAGTATCGGCGTCAAAATATTCCAGATTGTTTTTCCTTATCTCAGCGTTAAACGAAGGATCCGGGATCTTTGTGAAATCGTCGAAACTGTCTATAATTTCGGTAACTTTGCCTGCAACCTCAGGAGATATCTGAACGCCGCCCTCCCAGTAGACTTTGTATCCGTTGTACTGTTTGGGATTGTGGCTGGCGGTGATCATGATGCCGGCCTGAAAATTTCCGGACCAGACGGTGTAGGAGAGGACCGGGACCGGTGCCGGAGCCCTGAAAATGCGGGTCTTTATCCCCTCTGAAGCAAATGCCGCAGCAGCTTCCTTTGCGAAAAGCTCCGAGTTCAGCCTTGTGTCATAGGACACTGCAATTCCTCTCTCGCAGGCCTCTTTGCCGAAGGACTTTATATATTTTGCAACGGCATAGCTTACACGTCTCACCACGTAGATGTTCATCCTGTTGGTGCCGGCACCCATGACTCCCCGGAGGCCCGCTGTGCCGAACTCCAGATCCTTGTAGAATCTGTCGTAGATCTCATCTTTGTCCTTGATCTCAAGAAGTTCATCTCTTGTTCTTTTGTCAAAATAGGTGTTTTTTGACCATGTTTTAAAGCGGTTTGCCGCCATTGTTTCTTTACTTTCCACCGGATAATCCTCCCTGAAAATTTTAAGTGCCATATCGGTCAGGCTGCTTTGTTCATTGTCCACGTAAAACTCCGAGGCAAGAACAGCCAGTTTTGCAAGTATCTTTCCCAGTATCTTTCCCCTGGGTATCCCGGCTTTCATAAGAACTCCGCCGGTAACGTTAAGAGCCGAGGGACCCGTGACAAAGGAGCCCTCTTCCAGTATCCTTTCAACTTCATTTCCGATAAGTCTTATCTTATCACACATGCTCTCCGAGTATTCGGGGTTTTTGCCGTTGGCGTCGGCGATCATCACCTCGATAAGTTCCGGCGCAAGGCGTTCCCCCGTAAGTCTTATTATCTTTCCTGCAGCTCTCTTGTACTCGCCCTGTTTTACGAGTTCGTCCCTGAAAAGCTCGTGATACTTTATTAAGGCAACGCAGTCTCTCACGACCTTCTTGGAGAATCTGAGGCTGTTGAGGATCCTTTCCGCCATTTCCGCGCTGACGTCGGCATGACCGGTAAAGTGAGTCCTTCCCGTTTTGTCAAAGCGAAGGCAGACGGGTTTTGCAATGTCGTGAAGGAGCAATGTCAGCGACAGGGTCAGGTCGCGTCTTGCAGAACAGAGCGCATACACCGTGTGGGTGTATACGTCAAAGGAGTGAAAATCGTTGATCTGAGGGGTCTTCTCAGTGCTCTCAAGTTCCGGGATGACCATAAACAGGATCTTTCTGCACTCGCCAAGGAGAACTCTTTTAAGGGCATCTCCGTCACTTTTGATGAGAAGTTTGGAAAGCTCTGTGTTTATTCTCTCAGGCGAAACGTATTGAAGGTCCCCGGCTCTCCTCACAGCTGCCTCAAGTGTGCCTTTCTCGATTTCAAAGCCTAAATTTGCGGCAAATCTCACCGCCCTCATTATCCTGAGAGCGTCTTCCGTAAATCTTTCCTCGGGTTCTCCGACGCACCTTATTATCTTTTTGCCAATGTCGGAAAGCCCTCCGTGCTCGTCAACGATACCCTTTGACGGGGAATATGCCATTGCGTTCACGGTAAAGTCTCTCCGTCGAAGATCCTCCGACAGACTCCTTGTAAACTTTACGTCGTCCGGATGCCTGTGGTCAACGTATTCACCGTCCACCCGGAAAGTGGTGATCTCAATGGGAGTGTCATTTATCATGACGGTCACTGTCCCGTGGAGGATTCCGGTGGGGATGACCTTGAAGTCCCTGAAAACGTATCCGACTTCCGAAGTTGTGGCAGATGTGGTTATATCAAAGTCCCCCGGGGCCCTCCCAAGGATGAGATCTCTCACCGCACCGCCGACGATATAGGCCTCATAGCCCGCCTTTTCCAACATTTCAAGGGCGGAAAGAACATAGTCCGGTATTAATTTTGAAAACTCCGAGGGTTCCTTCATCGTAACTTTTTACTCTGCAGCCTTGTTCAAAGCCTGCTCAATATCGGCAATTATATCATCCGCATTTTCAATGCCCACCGAAAATCTAATGAGATCCGGCGTAACTCCGCATTCCTTCAGCTGCTCGTCGCTGAGCTGTCTGTGGGTGGTGCTGGCGGGGTGAAGAAGGCTTGTTCTTGCATCCGCAACATGGGTCACAACTGCTGCCAGTTTCACTGAATCCATGAACTTGGTAGCAGCTTCTCTTCCGCCTCTCACGCCGAAAGAAACAACGCCTGAGGATCCGTTAGGAAGGTATTTCTCACAGAGCCTGTGGTTGGGATTGTCCGGAAGGTCCGGATAGTTGACCCAGGTCACCGCTCCGTCACCTTTCATTCTTGAAACCAGATAATCCGCAACTTTTCTTGCATTGGCACAGTGCTGCCTCATTCTGAGGGCAAGGGTCTCCATGCCGAGGTTCAGAAGAAAAGCGTTCATTGGCGCAGGTGCCGGACCCAGGTCTCTCATAAGGTGAGCTCTTGCCTTGACGATGAATGCGGCGCTGCCGAAGGTATCAGTATAGGTGACTCCGTGATATGAATCATCAGGCTCCGTCAGCATCGGAAAGTTGCCGGACTTCCAGTCAAACTTACCCGAATCAATAATGGCGCCGCCAAGGGCAACCGCGTGTCCGTCCAAATATTTAGACGTTGAATGGACAACTATATCCGCTCCGAAATCAAAGGGCCTGCAGTTGATCGGCGTCGGGAAGGTGTTGTCGACTATAAGGGGAACGTGATGGGCGTGGGCCGCATTGGCAAACTCTTCAATGTCAAGGATGTCGAGAGAGGGATTGGAAAGGGTCTCGCCAAAGACGCATTTGGTGTTGGGTCTGAAATACTTTTCAAGTTCGGCAGCTGTTGAGGTGCATGGAACGAAGGTGGTCTCAATGCCCATCTGCGCCAAAGTCTTGTAGAAAAGGTTGTAGGTGCCGCCGTAGATCGAAGCGGAAGATATTATGTGGTCCCCGGCTCCTGCAATGTTGAGCACAGAAACAAGAGATGCAGCCTGACCCGAAGAAGTCAGCATGCAGCCGACACCGCCTTCAAGAGCAGCCAGCTTCTTTTCGGGAGCGTCCGCTGTCGGATTGGCAAGTCTTGTGTAGAAAAAGCCTTCAGCTTTGAGATCGAAAAGATCTCCCATGGCATCCGACGAATCGTATTTGAAAGTTGTACTCTGATATACCGGAAGAACTCTCGGCTCTCCGTTTTTGGGGCTGTAGCCCGCCTGTACGCAAACAGTTTCAGGTTTCATTTTTTATCTTCCTCTCTGCATTTGATCTTGCAAATTGATGAATAACTGCAGTATTTGCAATTACTGATTTCCTTTTCAGGGATTCCGTACTGACCGCCGACCATGGCTCTCACTCTTTCCCGGATCAGCGTCTCGGCAGAAGGGGTCTCTCCTTCAGCTGCGTCGAGCATTCCCGGATCATCTTTTACGGAAAAACTCGAAAAAACGTGGCTCTTTTCCCTTGAGTCGGACTGGTCCGCATAGATATAATATCTGAGATTTTCCACCTCAAAAGAGTTACCGCAGATGCCCTTGTCATTTAGTACCTTGAGAACGGTCTTCTTCGCCGCACCTGATAAAAGAGCCAGAGCATAAAGGGGCAGCTGAAGCTTTTCGCCTTTCTTTATCCCGTCGGCGGTGTAACTTCCGCCTTTGTAATCCGTAAGCGTCAGTATTATAGTATCTCCGTCGGTTCCGGCGTCGATCCTGTCAATGGTGCCTTTGAACACCGCCTTGATACCGTCAACTTCAGTTTCAAAAGCCGGCACGGAAGATCCGTCCTTGCCGAAAGAAAACTCCAGCAGTACCGGAACTCCTGTGGCTGTAGGGTCCGTGAGCCTGGCCATGTTATTCAGATCCCTCAAGGCAGACCCTTCAGATAACTCCACAAATATGCTGTTCCGACCGGAATTCTCAACAAGTCTCTCTGCGGCTTCATTGTCCTTGAAATACTCCGCTTTCGCCTCTTTCACGTAATTTTCCCAAAGCTTCGGATCATCGGAAAAGACCTTGTCCTCCCTTATGGCTTTGGCGATGGAATACTCAAAAATGTAGTGTACAAAACTTCCTGTGATGTCAAAGGTAAGGTCGCCCTGCCCTCTATCTGACAAGCGGAGCAGCTTTTCAAGATAAAACTTAAACGGGCAGTTTGCTATGCTGCTGTCAAGAGACGAAGGAGAAACATAGTACGTCTTGTCGATGCCAAGGATCTTTTTCACAAGATCCTGATCCAGGGATACGCCGTCAGGATCCAGAAGAACCGGTACCGCAGCCGACAATGAACCTGCCGGAGCATAAGTTCTGATCTTAAGCCCCTTAAACATATTCATGACGGTAAGGATTGCAGACGCAGGAGACAGCTCGCCGCCCTTTCCGTCGGTAAGCGCGTAACTCAGGTAGAGAAGCTCTCTCGGACAGGTGAGCACCTTGTAAACGTTGTATTGGGAAAGGAGCGCCCTGTCGGATGAATTGTAGGCTGTATTGCCCCCCGCATCAAGGATGGCCTCTCTCTCATCATCACCAATGAAACTTGAATCCGGCACCGCTCCCGGGAAGGAGCCCTCGTTGCAGCCTATCGCCATCATCACTTTTTTGTTGATGTAGCTTGATCTCTCCAGATCGCCTATCTGCACAAAGTCGCCGGAATAAGGGATCGCTGCCGCATTGATGGAGGCTGCTGCAGACATGATCACGTCATCGGTAAACCTGACAAGGGCCTTGCCCCTGGGCCTGTTCACCGCCCCCATGGTCTCCGAACATTCTGACAAAAGATCGATGAAGGCGTTGCGGACCTTGATAAAGTCTCTGTCGTTTCTTACGCCGCCAACATCTTTTGCACCAGATGCATTGGCGGATTTTATGCCTGATCTCTCGGCAAAATCGTATATAAGATCAAGTACGGCGTCCACGCTTAAACATTTTTTAGCGCGTTCCGAATAGCCGCCTTCGCCTTTAAACAGGTCAAATATCTCACGGGCAAGCAGAAGATACCCGGGCTTTTCGACATCCTTATGGTTATTTTCTTCTCCCGAAACGAATCTCCCGAAAGATTCAAGGGATTGCTTTTTGTCGCAGGCATAGAGAAGCATGGCATTTTCCAGAAGATCTGTGTCGTCTGTGCTGTATACTTCTTTCCTGTAAAGTCCTGTCTTCAGCAGGAGAAGCATATTGTCGATAAAACGGTCCTCCGAGACCATTTTGAGAAATGCGTCGATAAATCTGACTATAACGTGGCCCGAGAACTCAGTTCTTGCATCAATAAAACAGGGAATGCCGAATTCTCTGAAGACCGCGTCGATAATATGTTCGCTGTCCTGAACAGAGGGGACGGCCACCGCAATGTCCGAATAAGTAATATCCGAGCCCTCCTCCGAGACCAGTTCCCTGATCCTTTTGGCGCAGCATTCAATCTCATAGTAAGCGTCAACGGCTCCCCAAACTTCAATTGCGCTCTTTTCGTCTTCGGAGACCATATAGACGTTTTTGGGCTTTTCAGGAAACTTTTTACTTAGGATATAAAGCATTTCCGAGCCGGAAAACCTTGTTTTTTCCCTTAAAGACCCGTCCATGGGAACGTCAATGCTTTCCGGGAACATTTTTTTCAGCGTATCATAGGTCCTGTTTGGAATTGAGAACACCGGATTCTCGTCGTCTTTGAAAACATAAAAAGTGAGATCGGAAGCCCTCAGGGAAAGCGCTTTTATAATGCCAAGTTCAACGTCCGTAAATCCGCTGAAACCGTCAAAGAAGAAAGAAGCGCTCTCCGCGCAGGAATCCCCGCCAAGGATAATATCCGCAGCTTCATCGGCAACAGCGACCCCGTCCGCATACCCTTCAGTCTCCTCCGAATACTTTTCCAAAATAAGAGCCAGTTCGTCAAGTTTCTTTGGCGTAAGAGCATCCTCCGGGCGTTTGTTTCTGCTGTTTTCAGCCGCCTCGGAGAGCATTTTCGGGGTAACTTTGTATTTCTTTAGTTCGGATACAGTTGACTCAAGTCTTGCCACGGCTGAGGGCTTGCCTGCGATCGATTTAAAAAAGGTCAGCTTTTCCTCAATCCCTGAGAGAACCTTCACCAGCAGCATGGCCCTGACCGATGGTGTTATAGGCTTCCCGGAGGATCTGTCTGCCTCGGATACTATTCTGTTGACCAGTCGTGCAAAACTTATGACCTCGCTTCCGATGAGTCCGGAGGTGTCGTTCTCAAAGAATATCCTTTCGATCTCGACGGTCTGCTGCTCAGGCACAATGAGAAAACTGTTTTTTTCGGGAAAAAGAGGGTCGCAGAGCTTTGACGATTCATAAAAATCTTCGACGGCTTTGTATGTTTTTCCGCAGCCTGCGGGACCGTATACGATTTTGATTTCAGCCATATCTACACCTCTTCAGCACAACATGCATCGGGTCAATAGCGGTTCAAATAATTACAATTCCTCGCTGAGTTTAAACAAAGGACTGTGATAAAGTCTTATATCGTCAAAGGCTCTCTGCCTCTCCGACATCTGCCCCTCGGGAGTGCTTTGGAGCGCCTCCTCCATCTCGTAGAGTTTGGCGTCAATATCGTCCATCTCATGAAGAATGAAAGCCTCCGGGAATTTGGGCACCACAGAGCTTCCGAATTCCGGCTTGCCGTGGTGGGAAAGTATCATATGGCTGAGGAGCTTTACGATCTCGGGATCAGTCCCCAGCTTCTTTCCAAACTCCTCAACTATCATGGCTCCACGGATGATGTGAGTCACCAGGTTTCCGTCGATCGTGACTTCCTTAATCAAACCCGTATCGTTAAGGCTGTACTCTTCGATTTTGCCAATGTCGTGAAGGGCCGCCCCGCAGATCAGAAGATCCCTGTTCAGAAAGCTGTAGGCATTGGCCATGTAAAACACGCCTCTTATCACGCCAAGGGTGTGGTGCAGAAGGCCTCCGATCTCCGCGTGGTGAAAAGAGATCGCCGCAGGGTAAACGATAAGCTTGTCTTTATACGCCTCGTAGATCGATTTTGTAAGAAGCCGCATTTCCTCATTGGAAACGTATTTATCCAGCGTCGCCATGACTCTGTCGTACATGACGGTTCCGTCCTCGGGACTTGATCTGACAAGATCCCGGGCGGACACGTTGTCGGTTTCGTTGGCTTTTCTGATCTTTCCGACGTTCAGCATAAGCTTGTCGCTGTAGGTCTCCACGGTGGCTTCGATATATACGATATCGCCAACGCTGAAAGATGTGAAATCTAATCCCACAGGCGACCAGAGATTGCCGCCGATCTTCCCGGACTTGTCCTTGAAGTTGAAATAAAGGTAGTTTCCGCCGTTTTTCCGGTTTTTAACGGAAATATTGTCAATAATGAAAAACCCTCTCTCGTGGGATCCCGACTGAAAATCTGCAATTCTGTTCTGAATCATACTCTCTCCGATCTGATAATAGCTTCACGAAAACCTTACGTTTTCCCGATCATTTAAAAACCTCAAAAAGCGGCAGCACTTCGGGACTGCCGCCTAATTTGATCTGCGTTTAGAAAGCAGACCTTAAGAATGATATCCGGGTAACGTTACCATTTGTAATCTTCATTCTTCCACTGAAGCTCCTTTGGCGCCTCCAGAACGTGGACCGTAAACGTCACGACGTTGTTGTCGGGGCCAATTGTCGCAGTGATGGTCGCATCGCCAACTCCTTTAGGAGTGATCATTCCCTCCTTCGAAACGGTAGCCACCGACGTGTTGCTTGACTCATATGTCACCGGGTAATCCTCGGCGGGCACCATTGGCGGATAGTCCTTGTGGGCAGACAGTTTGTCGTTGTAGCACTCGCCCCAGGTATCGTTTTCGAATTTCACCAGAATCCTTGCCTGGACCTTGTGGACTGCGCCGTTGGTCTTTCCGCTGTAGATCGTCATCTCCGCTTCAACAGGTTCTGCGGAAACGATCTTCGGTGTAGACTTTGCATAATCGAAACTCTTGTCGTATACATAGACCTTAAAGACTATCTGGAAGCCCTTGTACATAGCTTTGACAGTGGTCTTGCCCTCCTTAAGAGCAGTGATCTTAGTGCCTTCAAACTTGATCAGGGACGTGTCGTAATCCGAGAATACGATATTGCCGATGTCGTCGCCTTCGATCTTGTGGCGGCTGATATTGGCATCGATCCAGTATACGCTGAAGCTTTCGTTGACGTCGCCAACGTGCATCTTGACAAGGTGATCGATAGTGGTAATGCCCTCGGGCTGAGGATCGGACTCAGCGGGCCAGAAACCGTCGGTGATCTTAACGTTCTTATCGGTCTTGGGAGTTGAATTCACCTTTTCGCTCTGATAAGTGGTAAGAGTTATGAAGTTAAACCTTGTAGCCCATTTGCCCCAGTTGTCGGCGCTTCCGTCGGAGTAGGCGTAGCCCACCATAAGGGTGTCTTTAAGCTGGATATGACCGTTGGTCCTCTTTGAGATGCCCATGTTGTGGCAGAACTGGGCGATATTCTTCCTGATAAGTTCTCCTTTGAGGAAGTGTATGCCGTCCTTGGACTCCCAAATCTGGATGGCACTGTTTGCGGTGAAGCGGTTCGTGGTCTGCACACCCATGAAGAGGCCTGCGTCTTCAACGTATACAACGTCAAACTGGTCGTTGCCGGTGCTGGTGAAGGCCCTGCCGTGGAATTTCATGGTCGCAGGCCAGTTGGGATCCGTTCCGTCGGCAGTCGCCACGTACTTATAGTCACCGGTGTCGGATGCCCAGGTGTAATAGATGTAGAGGGTCCCGTCCAGCAGGACAAAGCTGGGCTCGCCGGCGCCCCAGGCGTCATCTGACTCGTTGTAGTAAACGATAGGCTGCGGATCGCCGCCCCACCCGGAGCCGTTCCATTTTTCGTAAGGTCCGTCGGGTTTTCTGGACCTGGCAACGAAAACGTTATTGTTGATACCGCCGTTTGTGGAAACGATGGTGGAGGTGTAGCCGAGGTAGTAGTAGCCGCCGAAATAGATGACGCCCGGATCGCAGACCGAGTAGTGATCCATGGAATCAGGCGTGGGCTGAAGGACTATTTTTTCGGGAGACCAGGTCTTTCCGCCGTCATCCGAATGCTTGTAAGTAAACCAGTCCCACTCACCGGTGGTTCCGGGTGTTGCAAACCAGGCATCCATGGTCCCGTCGGGATAGTATATGATGCTGGGCGCATAACGGTAGCCCCATTTGCCTTTAACAGGGGCAAATACGTTAAAACCTGTATCTTCCGCTTCCATGTGAAAATGGGTATTTGCGACAGGAGTCACCCTTTCAAGTTCGTCCTGGAATTCTCTGGGATCCGGGCCCTCGGGTGTGGGTTCCTCTGTGGGGATCTCAGTTGGCTTGGATGGATTGTTAGTGTTCATAGGATCGTTTCCTTCGTTGGTAGTATTACAGGCGGCAAAGAGCCCTGCTGCGAGTACTAAAGCCAAAAACAGTGATAAGATTTTAAGTGACAAACGCATTTCAAACCTCCGTCTTTTGAATGTCTAATCGGACGACAGACCTTTATTTATTATACAAAATCGGGCGATCCTTTTCAAGGATTTCCGCATGCAAATCTGCACCAAATCGATACCGTTTCCGGAGCCAAATGCCCGGTCTCTTTATAATCCTAAACTTTTCTACTAACATACTAACAAGTTGATTAAGGGGCCCAAATTAG
>CAMZBI010000008.1 GCA_947304585.1 uncultured Clostridia bacterium
TAACTGATTTTTGAGCTATTTTTTTCTGGACGACCCCGAAGCTGTGCAGAGGCACCGCGAGCGGGGAGTCCGGAGAAAAAGAGCCAAAAATCAACCCAGGAAACCGCCTTTGCCGGCTTTGTAGTGTCTCATCATGAGCTGGGTCTCGAGTGTTCTCACCGTCTCCAGTGCAACGCCGACCATGATCAGGATCGATGTGCCGCCGAGCCAGAGGTTGAGTGATCCCACGCTGATGCCGGGGATGAGATCTGAAAGCTTTCCGAGAACGCTGGGCAGGATGGCGAGAATTGCGAGGAACATGGAGCCGAACCAGGTAAGTCTGTTCTGGATCTTTCCGATGTACTTTGCGGTTGCCTTTCTGTTGCTGGATCTGACTTCAGTCAGCTGGCCGCCGTTCTGGATAATGTTGTTTGCGTACTCCTTGGGGTCAAAGTAGACCATGTTGTAGAAGAACGTGAATCCGATGATCAGCACTGCATAGATTACTATGTAGAGCCAGGTGTTCGGGAAGTTGCTGAACCATTTCGCAGCATCGCTGCTGGAATTGATGAGAGAAGCAATAGTGCCCGGGAACTGGAGGAGGGACATTGCGAAGATGATCGGGAGAACGCCTGCGGAGTTGACCTTGAGGGGGATGTAACTCTTCTGTCCGCCCATGACTTTACGTCCGACAACTCTCTGGGAGTAAACAACGCCGAGTCTTCTTTCGCCCGATTCCATCCAGACAACTGCAACGATGACTGCCAGGAATACGGCCAGTACGATAACTACCAGCGGAATTCTGAAGTAGAGCTTTTCGGCGACTTTCGTGCCATCAACTTCGCCTGTTGCAGCGATGGAGATGATAGTTCCGATCCACTGGGGAGCTCTTGAAACGATACCTGCGAAGATCAGCATTGAAATACCGTTTCCGATGCCCACTTCGGTGATCTTGTCACCGAGCCAGGTGAGGAACGAAGTTCCGGCAACGAAGGACATTACGATGAGCAGGAATACCAGTGCGTTTGCCATGAAGCCTGATCCAAACACCGTTGTGAAGGAGCCTTCGCTTCTCGACATGTTGATGAAGAGCATGATCGCCTGGAACAGAGCCAAACCTGCTGCCGTATATTTTGTTATACGGGAAAGTTTTTTTCTGCCCTCAGGACCTTCCTTCTGCCACTTTTCGAATGCAGGAATTGCGACAGTCAGAAGCTGAATGATGATCGATGCGTTGATGTAAGGGGAGATACCCATTGCAAACAGTGACGCATTGCTCATGGCACCGCCCGTCAGAAGATCCCAGAACTGGCCGAGTCCGGAGCCGGAAAGGCTCTGAAGCGCATTGGCTCCAAGTCCCGGAACAGGGATGAAGCAGCCGATTCTGAAGATCAGGATGAGCAGGAGTGTCATCAGGATCTTTTTCCGGATGGAAGGCTCTTTAAATGATTTGACGATTATAGACCAAAGTCCCATCAGACCACCTCAGCCTTTCCTCCCAAGCCTTCAATCTTTTCTGCAGCCGACTTGGAAAATCTGGCGGCCTTGACAGTAAGCTGTTTGTCCAGCTTGCCGCTGCCAAGAATGCTGAGTCCATCGTATACATTTTTGATAATGCCTGCCTCGACAAGAGCATCTGCGTCAACCACAGCGCCGTTCTCAAAGCGGTTCAGGCTGCCGATATTTACTTCAGCATAATGTTTTGCGAAAATTTTGTTGTTGAAGCCTCTCTTAGGCATTCTTCTGTAGAGAGGGGTCTGTCCGCCTTCAAAGCCGGGTCTGATGCTGCCGCCGGAACGGGCTTTCTGTCCTTTGTGTCCGCGTCCTGCAGTTTTGCCGTTGCCGCTTCCGTGGCCCTGACCTTTTCTGAAAGGAGCTTTTTTCGCACCGGCTGACGGTTTTAATTCGTTAAGTTTCATTTCCGTCCTCCTCTTTAGATCTCTTCAACCTTTACGAGATGATTTACGACTTTGATCATGCCGCGGATCTGCTCGTTGTCCGGTTTTGTAACGCAGTGTCCGATCTTGTTCAGGCCCAGCGCCTTAAGCGTGGCACGCTGCTTTTCAACGATGCCGTACACACTTCTAATGAGAGTAATTTTAAGCATTTCATTACCTCCCGTCAAATCTCGTCAACGCTCTTTCCGCGTACCGAAGCAACAGACTCTGCTGTCACCATGTTGCGGAGTGCGTCCATCGTAGCCATGACCACGTTGCAGGCGTTGTTGGATCTCAGAGACTTCGTTCTGATGTCTTTGATTCCGGCCAGCTCTACAACTGCACGGACTGCGCCGCCAGCGATAACGCCGGTACCTTTTCCGGCGGGCTTCAGAAGAACTTCGCCTGCGCCGTGGGTGCCGATGATCTCATGGGGAATGGTGGTGCCTACGATCGGAACTGCGATCATATTTTTCTTTGCCGCAGCAACCGCTTTCTTGACGGCATCCGGAACTTCGGCAGCTTTGCCCATGCCTGCGCCAACGTGACCGTTCTCGTCTCCGACAACGACCAGGGCATTCCATCTCATATTTTTACCGCCCTTCACGACCTTGGTTACTTTGCCGAGATGGACAAGCTTCTCTGTATACTCACTTTTATTAGCTTGATTGTTACGTTCCATGTCACTTTCTCCTTCGGTATCAGAACTCAAGACCTGCTTCGCGTGCGGCATCTGCAAGAGCCTTTACGCGTCCGTGGTAGGGGTAACCGCCGCGGTCGAAAACGACCTCTTTGATGCCCTTTTCAATTGCTCTTTCGCCAATCAGTTTTCCGACTGCTTTTGCGGCTTCAACGTTTCCGCCGTAAGCGAACTCGTCTTTGACGGCTTTGTCAAGTGATGAAGCAGCTGCAAGGGTATGGCCCACTGAATCGTCAATGATCTGCACTGAGATGTTGGCAAGACTTCTGTAAACGCAGAGTCTCGGGCGCTCGCTTGTACCAATGACTTTTTTCCTTACGCGGATATGCCTTCTTTTGCGGTCCGCATTTTTATCGATCTTTTTAATCATTTAAGCTGCACTCCCTTCTTTACTTCTTAGCGCCGGTCTTGCCTTCTTTACGCCTTACAACCTCGTAATCATACTTGATTCCCTTGCCTTTGTAAGGCTCAGGCTTACGGGTTGCGCGCACTTTGGCGGCGAATGCTCCGACAGCTTGCTTGTCAGCGCCCTTGATAATGATCTTGTTCTGTGCGGGCACTTCTACTGTGATTCCCTCGGGCTCTTCAAAATCAACGGGATGGGAATAACCAACGTTGAGAGTAAGAACCTTGCCGGCTTTTGATGCTCTGTAGCCGACGCCGTTGATTTCAAGGGTCTTCTGGAAGCCTTTTGTCACACCGTCAACCATATTCTGGATAAGGCTGCGGGTGAGTCCGTGAAGGCTTCTGTCGAACTTGTCGTCCGAACTTCTTGAAACAACTACTGTTGCGCCTTCGACTTTGATTGTAAGTCTGTTGCTGAAGGTCTCTGTGAGATGACCGTTGGGCCCTTTGACGGTAACAACGTTTCCGTCGGCAACGTCAACTGTCACTCCGGCAGGGATTGCAATCGGTTTACTTCCGATTCTTGACATATATCTTTCCTCCGATCTTAAGATTCCGAACCGCCCTTTCAAGAGGCGATCCATTTCAGATTTTTACCTCATTCGAGGTTTTATTTCAGGCGGCAGGCCCTTCCGGAACTGTCACGTTCCGGTCAAGGCTCTTTCGCCGCCGTCAATTTATTACCAAACAAAAGCCATTACTTCGCCGCCCAGGCCCTCGGTCCTTGCCTTTTTATCGGTCATGATGCCGCGGGAGGTGGAAACGATAGCGATGCCGAGGCCGCCGAGAACTTTCGGAAGCTCATCTTTGGAAGCGTAAACGCGGAGACCGGGTTTGGAGATTCTTTTGATGCCGGAGATGGCAAATCTCTTGCCGGAGACGTATTTGAGGGTGATTCTAATAACGCCCTGTTTTCCGTCGTCGATCTTCTCAACGCCTTTAACATAGCCTTCCTCGAGCAGGATCTGTGCTATCGCGCTCTTAACATTCGAAGCAGGAATGTCTACGGAAGTATGCCTTGCGGAACCTGCATTTCTGATGCGGGTAAGCATATCAGCTACAACGTCTGTAATTTGCATTTTTCATTCCTCCTTCTTTTATTACCAACTGGCTTTTTTAACACCGGGGATCTGGCCCTTGTAAGCAAGCTCTCTGAAGCAGATACGGCAGATTCCGTATTTTCTCAGATAAGAATGGGGGCGGCCGCAGATCTGGCATCTTGTATAAGCTCTTGTTTTGAACTTAGGCTCTCTCTGCTGTTTAATTTTCATTGAAGTCTTTGCCATTATTCTTCGCCTCCTTTATTTCTCAAAGGGCATGCCCATAAGTTTGAGAAGCTCTTTGGCTTCTTCGTCAGTCTGTGCGGTGGTTACGAAAACGATGTCCATACCTCTTACACGGTCAACTTTATCGTACTCGATCTCAGGGAAAATAAGCTGTTCCCTGACGCCGAGAGCGTAGTTACCGCGGCCGTCAAAGGAATTTCCCGGTACGCCGTGGAAGTCTCTGATTCTCGGAAGAGCCACGTTCATAAGCTTGTCGGCGAAAACGTACATTCTGTCTTCTCTGAGAGTCACTTTGAGACCGATGTTCATACCCTCTCTGAGTTTGAACGCAGCCACGGACTTTTTGGCCTTCGTGATCACCGGAGCCTGGCCGGTGATGGCCTTGATATCCGCTGTGGCGGACTCGATGGCCTTGGGGTTCTCTTTGATCTCGCCCAGACCCATGTTGATGACGATCTTGACAAGTTTCGGAACCTGCATAATGTTCTTGTATCCGAACTTCTCCTGCATTGCCGGAACTACTTCTTTAATGTATTTTTCTTTAAGTCTTAACATTATCTATACCTCCGTGCAGAATTATTTCGAATCATCAGCGGTCGGGATCTCTGCGCCGCACTGTTTGCAAACGCGGACCTTCTTGTCTTTTCCTTCAACAGCCTTGATACCGGTCTTTGTGGCTTTGCCGCACTTGGGGCAGACCACCATCACGTTTGAAACGTGGATGGCCGCTTCGCGCTCTACGATACCGCCGGAATCTCTCTGGTTGCGGGGTTTCTGATGCTTCGTTACTTTGTTTCTTCCTTCAACAACCACTCTCTGTTCCTCGGGGAGAACCTTCAGTACTTTGCCTTTCTTGCCGGCGTCTTCGCCGGTGATGATCATTACATTGTCACCTTTTTTAATGTTTAATTTTGCCATTTCACACCTCCAGATCAGAGAACCTCGGGGGCAAGAGAGACGATCTTCATGTAATCTTTGTCTCTGAGCTCTCTTGCAACAGGCCCAAAAATACGTGTTCCGCGAGGCGTGAGGTCGTCCTTGATAAGGACTGCCGCGTTCTCGTCAAATCTGATATACGTGCCGTCGTTTCTTCTGACGCCCCTCTTGGTGCGTACGACAACGCATTTCACAACGTCGCCCTTCTTCACCATTCCGCCGGGAGCCGCATTCTTAACGGAGCAAATGATGGTGTCGCCGATATTGGCGTATCTTCTTCTGCTGCCGCCGATAACTTTGATGCACATAAGTTCCTTTGCGCCGGTATTGTCAGCAACCTTAAGTCTTGTTTGTACTTGTATCATTACGAACCCTCCTTAAAATTACTTCGCCTTCTCGATTATCTGAACCAGTCTCCAGCGTTTGTCTTTGCTGATGGGACGGGTCTCCATAACCATAACGGTATCACCGATTCCGGCGTCGTTGTTCTCATCGTGAGCCTTAAGCTTGTAGGTCGTCTTAACGATCTTCTTGTAAAGGGGGTGCTTAACGCTGTCAACGACCGCAACTACGATAGTCTTGTCCATTTTATCACTGACTACTCTTCCGACACGGGTCTTTCTCAAATTTCTATCAGACATGTGTAATCAACCTCCTTCTTAAGCTTCTTTACTCTTCTTGCTAATAGCCGTCTTCACTCTTGCGATGTCGCGCTTGACAAGCCTTACCTGAAGCGGGTTCTCCATATAGGTGGTTACCTGCTGGAAACGGAGTTTGAAAAGTTCCTTTTTGAGTTCTTCTTCCTCTTTCAGAAGCTCTTCAAGAGTCATTCCGGCCAGTTTCTCGTTGTAATCTTTAGCCTTCATTGGATTCTACCTCACTTTCAGCGGGCTCCTCTTCCCTGGCAATGATCTTGCACTTGATGGGGAGCTTGTATGCGGCAAGCCTTAAAGCTTCGCGGGCTGTAGCCTCGTCAACGCCGGCGATCTCGAACAGAACTCTGTCGGGTTTGACTACCGCTACCCAGTACTCAGGGGAGCCTTTTCCGGAACCCATTCGAGTCTCGGCAGGTTTCTTCGTCACAGGTTTGTCGGGGAATATCTTGATCCAAACCTTACCGCCTCTTTTAACATAACGGTTGATGGCAATACGGGCAGCCTCGATCTGGTTTCCGGTGATCCAGCCGCACTCTGCCGCCTGAAGTCCGTACTCGCCGTAAGAGACCTTGTTTCCGCGGTAAGCTCTTCCGGTCATTCTGCCTCTCTGCTGTTTTCTGTGTTTAACTCTCTTAGGAAGTAACATTAATTTGCGCCTCCTTCTGTCTTTTTGGGTGCGGGAAGCACCTCGCCCTTGTAGATCCAAACCTTGACGCCAATTCTTCCGTAGGTGGTCTTCGCCTCGGCAAAACCGTAGTCAATGTCTGCTCTCAGGGTCTGCAGCGGGATGGTTCCCTCGTGGTAGTGCTCTGTACGGGCAATTTCTGCTCCGCCGAGACGGCCGCTGCAAGCTGTTTTGATACCCCGGGCGCCGGCTTTCATGGCTCTGATCATGACCTGCTTCATAGCTCTTCTGAAAGCTACGCGCTTCTCGAGCTGAGCCGCAATGTCCTCTGCGCAGAGCTGTGCGCTGAGATCTCTCTGTTTGACTTCGAAGATGTTAACGATAACGTCTCTGCCGGTGAGGTCTTTGAGTTCGCTTACGAGGATCTCCTTGTTCGCGCCCTTCTGGCCGATAAGCATACCGGGTTTCGCAACGTCGATGTTGACAGTGAGTTTGTTGTTCTGTCTCTCGATTCTGATCTTGGCGATTCCGGCGTCAAAATACTTGTTTTTGATGAAGTTTCTGACTTTGTTGTCTTCTACGAGGAATACGGAATACTCTTTCTTTCCGGCATACCATTTGGAATCCCAATCCTTAATAATGCCGACTCTCAGTCCGTGAGGATTAACTTTCTGTCCCATGGTTTATGCCTCCTCTTCGATCTTCTCTTTTAACACCACTGTGATGTGGCTGGTCCTCTTGTTTATCCTGTTGCCCCTTCCGCGGGAAACCGGCTGCATTCTCTTCAGGATCGAACCGCAGTCTGCGTATGCTTCCGCAACGTAAAGTCTGTCAGGATTGAGACCGAAGTTATTGACGGCATTGGCCTCGGCGGATCTCAAGAGTTTGTAGATCATCTCGGATGCTGCCTTGGGTGTGTAGCGGACAATTGCGTACGCTTCGTCAATCGGTTTGCCTTTGATGAGGTCGAGAACTATTTTTGCTTTTCTGGGAGCCACGCCTGCAAATCTCAGAACGGCCTTGCCCTGGTCTCTGCCGATGCCAAGGAGCTTGCGCTCTCTCTTGGTGAGTACCGGAAGCTTTTTGTTCTTCGGAGTTGCTTCGCTGTAAGCAGCCAGCAGTTCGTCACGCTTCTGGAGGAGTTCCTCTTCAGTGAATTTCTTTCTTCCCATGAAAATATCCTCCCTTCATCACTTCTTGCCGCCGGACTTTTCGCTCTTGGCGTGTCCGCGGAATGTTCTGGTCATTGCAAACTCACCGAGCTTGTGACCGACCATTTCTTCGTTAATGTAGACCGGAACGTGCTTCCTTCCGTCGTGGACGGCAATCGTGTGTCCCACCATCTGAGGGAATATTGTGGAAGCTCTGGACCAGGTTTTAATAACGACTTTTTCGTTTTTCTCGTTCATGGCTTCGATCCTGGCCAGCAGTTTCTTGTCAACGAACGGTCCTTTTTTCAATGATCTGCTCATGATTAGTCCTCCATCGCTTACTTAGCGTTCCTTCTTCTCACAATGTACTTGTCGGAAGCCTTGTTCTTCTTTCTCGTCTTGTATCCGAGAGCAGGCTTGCCCCAAGGTGTAACAGGGCTCGGCATACCGACAGGTGATTTTCCTTCTCCACCACCGTGAGGGTGATCGTTCGGGTTCATTACGACACCGCGGACCGTAGGCCTTATGCCCATCCATCTCTTGCGTCCGGCTTTACCGATCTTGATGTTCTCATGCTCGGCATTTCCGACCGTTCCGATAGTTGCTTTGCAGTTAAGAGGGATCATTCTTACTTCGCCCGACCCGAGTCTGAGCTGCGCAAATCCGTTCTCTTTAGCCATCAGCTGAGCGGAAGCGCCGGCGGATCTTGCCAGCTGGCCGCCCTTGCCCGGTTTCATCTCAACACTGTGGACGAGAGTACCGAGGGGGATGTTCTCGAGAGGAAGCGTGTTTCCGGGTTTGATGTCGGCATTTGCTCCGGATACGACCGTGTCGCCGACTTTCAGTCCCTGGGGATGAAGGATGTAAGACTTTGTTCCGTCCGCATAGCAGAGCAGTGCGATGTTCGCGCTTCTGTTGGGGTCGTACTCGATGGCAACGACTTTTGCGGGCATATCCGTCTTATTGCGCTTGAAGTCAATGATTCTGTATTTTCTCTTGGCTCCGCCGCCGTGATGTCTTACGGTGATCTTTCCGTAGGAGTTGCGTCCGGCAGTCTTCTTTACAGGAGCCAGCAGTGATTTAACGCTGCTCTTTCCGGTGATTTCGGCGAAATCTGAAACAGTCATGCCTCTTCTTCCCGGAGTTGTAGGATTGTATTTTTTAATACCCATTCTATGTTACCTCCCCGTATCAATCGCCAAAATCTTCGATGGTGGTCTTGTATTTCCTGCCGGATTTGACGGCCTTTCCGCCTTTTCCGATGTAGGAAACTTCGCCTGCGTTCTGGTCGATCTTAACGATCGCTTTCTTGTAGCTGGGCTGTCTTCCCTCAACCACACCTGAATTCTGACGGCGAACCTTCTTCTTTCCGTCATAATTAATGGTGTTTACGGAAATGACCTTCACTTCAAACAGGCTTTCCACAGCTTTTTTGATATCGATCTTCGTTGCATCTTTGGCAACGATGAAGGTATATTTGCCTTCAGCATTGGCTGCGGCAGATTTTTCGCTCTTAAGCGGGCGAATGATTATCTCATAATCTTTCATGCGTACACCTCCGACAGTTTGGACAGCGCATCCTTCGTTACAACGAATTTCTCGTGGCGAAGAATGTCGTATACGTTGATGGTGCCGACGAACGTTGTGTCGATGCCGGGAATGTTTCTCGCAGACTTGACAACGGTGTTGTCAGCTTCGGCTGTGACGATGAGAGCGCTTGTCTCGATCTTGAGAGCCTTCAACATCTCAACGATTTTCTTTGTCTTGATTTCATCGAGTTCCAGCTTGTCAAGTACTATAACAGCTTCAGACTGGGCTCTTGAGGAAAGTGCTGAAAGCATCGCAAGACGTCTGACTTTGTTATTTACCTTGAATCTGTAGCTTCTCGGCTTCGGAGCAAATATGATTCCGCCGTGGATCCACTGTGCCGAACGGGTCGATCCCTGACGGGCTCTTCCTGTGCCCTTCTGTCTCCAGGGTTTCTTTCCGCCGCCGCTGACTTCGCTCTTTGTCTTAGCGGACTGGGTGCCCTGGCGTCTGTTTGCCAGCGTGTTAACCACAACAGTGTGGATCGCAGTGGCGTTGGGCTCTATACCGAATACTTTTTCATCAAGGGTGATCTCCTCGATGAACTCGCCATTCATGTTATAAACTTTTGCAGTAGCCATCATTCTTCCTCCTTTTAAGCTTTAACGGAATCCGTTATCTCAAGAAGACTGCCCTTAGGTCCGGGGACAGCGCCCTTGATGAGAAGAAGATTTCTCTCGGCATCAACTTTAACGATCGTGAGATTCTGCACGGTGACTCTCTCGCTGCCCATGTGTCCGGGCATTTTCTTTCCGGGCATTACGCGGCCGGGGTCCGTGTTGGGTCCCATTGAACCTACGCCTCTGTGGTACTTTGAGCCGTGGCTCTTGGGTCCGATCTTCTGGCCGTGACGCTTGATAGCGCCGGCAAAGCCTTTGCCCTTTGAAGTACCGCTGACGTCAACAGCATCTCCGTCGGAGAAAACGCTGACATCGATGTCGCTGCCAACGTCGTAGGCATCAACACTGTCGGGTTTGAACTCGCAAAGATACTTGTAGCCGTATTCAAGACTGATCTTCTTATAAACGCCTGCTTCCGGCTTATTGAGCTTCTCAAGATTTACCTGCTCAAAACCGATCTTAACGGCGTTGTAGCCGTCGGATTCAACTGTTTTCTTCTGAATAACTTTGCAGGGACCCGCCAACACAACGGTAACGGGGGTGCAGGAACCGTCTTCAGAGAAAATCTGAGTCATACCGACTTTTGTTCCCAAAACAAATTTCTCCATTTTTTACCTCCTTGGTTATTGGTTCGGACTTCCGAACTTGACCTTGCCGTCCCTTTGGGGAGCGGCAGTTTGCGCGACCGGGGAACTTTGGGTTATTCCGTACGGCCTTCGCCTTTTTGTGTTAAGCATTAATGTTTAACACTCATTTCGATCTCGACACCTGCGGGGATGTCAAGTTTCATCAACGCGTCAACAGTTGCCTTGGAAGGCATAACGACGTCGATAAGTCTCTTGTGGGTCCTGAGCTCAAACTGCTCTCTGGAATCCTTATACTTATGAACAGCGCGGAGGATCGTAACAACTTCCTTCTCTGTGGGGAGCGGAATGGGTCCCGAAACAAGGGAACCTGTCCTGCGGGCAGTGTCAACGATCTTCTGAGCTGACTGATCAAGCAGCTGGTAATCGTAAGATTTCAATTTGATTCTCAATTTCTGTTTAGCCATTTTTTTACTCCTTTATAGATGACATTCTTTGGCAACCTTGTACACGCTACCGGGTGTTGATTCGTCTGAGCATAAAAAAATCAAATTGAATTATCAACCTTATCCGGATGATTTCAACCTGGTTTACTGCACAAAGAAAAAACGCTTTTCGCTATACAGTGACACGCCGCCCGGTTTCTCTGAACCGGACATTCTCCGTCTGAGTTACCTGCATCTCATCTCTTCGGTTCTTCGGAATCGCGTCTGTTGATCGGACTTTCACGCTCCGGATCCCCGTAAAAACAACTGCAGCAATCTCAAACTTCCTCGTCTGTCAGGCCACACGGCGTGCATTTTACCACACCTGAAAATATTATGCAAGTATTTTTTTCAACTTTTCCAAAAAAAAATTCATATGAATTTTTGCGCATTTTTACCGCTGTTTTGCCCTCTTACCCGGAAAAACGGAAACCCCCGGGCTTGTCCTCCGGGGGCTTTTAACATTGGCAAGTCTGCACCTTTTATCTATTTTGTTCTCATCTTTCTTCTGAATACGATCACCGCCGCCGCAAACACAAGGACCGTGTAGCCGAGAACGATGCCGAGTGGAACGAGGAAATCACTCACAGGATTCGAAATACCGTTCACCGTGTTCTGCACAAGCATTGTCGCGTTTTTGAAGGGCAGCACCTTCATCACGGTTATCATTGCGCCGTTAAGGCCCTCCGTCGGGAACCACATGCCCGAGAGGACCGATTGGCCCGAGATCACAATGGCAGCTATGCCGCCAATGGATTTTTCGTTGCAGATGCAGCCGAAAAGGATGCCCGCCCCGATAAAGAAAAGAGAAGTCACAAGGCTCACCGGTATCGCGAGCAGCATGCCGGGGCCGAACAGCGACGGATCTATCACGCCGCCCACAAGGAAAAACAGTACCGACTGGACCAGCGTCAGGGGCAGCACCGACAGCGCATAAGAGAAAATAAACTCGAAAGACCTTGCCTCGGAGACGTAGAGCCTGGTGAGGAAGGACGTTGCCCTGTCCATGGAAATGAGAAGCCCCGTAAAGAGGGTCAGGAATGCCTGGGCGAACACCACTATGCCCGGCGCCAGGTATTTCATTTGAAACTGGGCAGTCAGATTGTGGAATATAAAGTAAAACAGAACCTCCATTACCAGGGGCAGCGCGATCATGAATATCAGCGACAGCGGGTCTCTTATTATCTCTTTTATATTTCTTCCCGTAAGGGCAGCGGTTCTTGCAAAAGATCTACGCATCACGCTCACCTCC
The DNA here is from genome assembly GCA_947304585.1 of uncultured Clostridia bacterium. Classification (GTDB taxonomy): domain Bacteria; phylum Bacillota; class Clostridia; order UBA1212; family UBA1212; genus UBA1212. Next base: position 12,204 of record CAMZBI010000008.1, read on the forward strand.
CGAAACAAGTTCAATAAAACTGTCTTCTACGTTGGCCTTGCCGGTTCTTTCGTAGAGTTCCTCCTTGGTGCCCACAAAGAGCAGCCTGCCGTCCTTCATCACGCCGATTCTGTCGGAGAGAGCTTCAGCCTCCTCCATGTAGTGGGTGGTGAGAATTATCGTCATATCCGATCTCAGACTGCGGATCGTATTCCAGAGTTCCCGGCGGGCAATAACGTCAAGGCCAAGCGTCGGCTCATCCAGGAAAAGTACCTTGGGTTTTGTGACCAGCGCCAATGCAATCGACAGTTTCCTCTGCCAGCCCCCGGACAGCTTGGAGGCCTGTTTTTTTGCAACTTTCTCAAGGCCGAAGGCGCCGTAGATCTCTTTTTTAACTTTTTCGATCTCTTCCCTCTGAAGGCCTGAAAGGCGGGCGTAGAACTCAATATTCTCCTCCACGGTGAGCTTTCTCGCCACGGCTGTCTCCTGCATTGAAATATCCACCAGTTTTTTCACGCCTGCCGGATCCCGTGTCACGGAGGTACCGAAAATGAGTGCGTCTCCGGACGTGGGTTTCGTCAAGGTTGCCAGCATCTTAATCGTGGTGGTCTTCCCCGCACCGTTCACGCCCAGCAGTGAAAAGAGTTCACCCTCTTCGATCTCCAGGTTCAGTCCCTCCACCGCCACCACGTCTTTGTATTCTTTTCTCAGATCATTGATCTTTATCGCCGTCATCGGCAAACACACCTCCCATCAGTGCATAAAATGCATCGTCTTTCACCAGGGCAAGGCCTTTTTGCCTGTCGCCCATCACCATCAGCGTGTCCCCCTCTTTTATGTTGAACATCTGCCTTGCGGCGTTGGGGATGGTGATCTGCCCTTTGGGGCCCACTTTTACGCTGACTATGAAGCGGTCTTCGTTGGTGATCTTCATTGTTATTGTCTGCCTCCTCTTACATTTCTTATTTTTCTTACATTTTACACCTTTGGCCAATGCCTTGTCAAGCACATCCGGTCTCTTTATTTTCAATAAAAAAAGACGGTACGCACCATGGCTTTCCGTCTTGTCCCGGTCTTTTCTCCGTGGAACCGTTTATTATTTTTTCTTCTTTCTCATCGCCAATGCAGCCCCGGCGGTGATCCCCAGCGCCGCGGCACCTCCGGCAAAGCCTCCGCAGCCTCCGTTGGGTTCGGCTATCGCAAGATTCTGCCCCGGATCGTCATCCCACGACTCGGCCGGCTTTGCAGCATCCCTTGCCTCAAGGGCCGCTGTTATCTCCTCAACACTGTCCGAGGTTGAAAACAGCGCGTCCCCAAGAGCTCCCCAGTCGCCGCTGATGCCGTCGCCGCCGTCGTCCATCTCGATTCTGAATTTCTTGCAGCCGCTCACGTCCACAGTGAGCAGTGAGGGTCTCTCTTTCGGCGTCACCACGTCTGTCTTTTTCACGGTTTTTCCGTCAACGATGAACATAAACCTTACGCTGGCCATGGTGACGTTGAATTTCTCGCTCTCCGCGGTTCCCGGGTAGGCGCAGAAGGTCTTAAAGCCCTTCCCTTCGATGTCAACTTCAATATATGCGTTTTTGCCGGGCATGGCGTGGAGGCACACGCCCTTGTCAAAATACATGTCGTAGAGCCAGAGCTCCTCGCCGGCAACGTTCTCGTCCCTGGACGGCACGGCGCCGTTGTATATCTCCGCACCGGTCCACTCCATATCGCTGAGGTATGTGATCATTTCGTTGTTATTCTCCCCGGCGGCAAGGGCAGCTGTTCCGGGGATCAGTATTGCCGACAGCACCGCCAATATTATTATCAGTACTTTTTTCATGTTTTTTTAAGTTCCTTCGGATCGGGCATTCCTTAGTTGCATCTTGTGATAAATATCAGTGCTGAGGTTCCGGGCTCCTCAAGGGTGATCTCAAGTCCCTTTTGTGAAAGTTCGAATCCGCTCATTATATCCGCAAGTTTGCCGTCGCAGTCCCTTACAACGTATTTGGCTCCCGGGTCTGCGTGGAGCTTGAATGTTTTGACCGTTTCCTCATTGGCGGATGCCCGGAAGACCATCACCGCTCCGCTGTCCGCCTCTTCGTCGTAATACTCATAGGCTCTCCAGACGTCCGCAGCCTTGCTGTACTCTGTGAGGGGATAGAAATCCTTGTAATAAAGCTTCGACAGCTGTCTCCACTCGGCAACGCATTTCCGAACCGTATCCCATGGTGTGTCCTTGCTCATTGTTGGGACGTTCAGGTTCATCCAGGGGGCCATGCAGGAGCGGATGTTGTATTCGTTTATCTCGTCGCTGCCTCCAAGCTGAAGCTTGTAGTACGGGAACCATTGGGAAAGGGCAAGGAGCAACGCCTGTCTCTCGTCGTACCGTCCCGTCTGGCCGTCCCAGTAGTCGCTGATGTGAAGAGGCACAGCCCTTCTCATGGTTTCAAGATCGTTGCGGCCTCCGCCGGATGCGCAGGAGTCTATCGTCATATCCGGATATTTCTCAAGAAGCCTGTCCCAGAGGGCCAGATAGCCTGTGACGTATTTGTTCTCCGTGACGCCCTTCCGGTCGTAGTCGTCGTTGTAATACCAGACTTCCGCAGGATCCACGTTGAAGTCCTGGCGGTACATGTCGATGCCGCTCTCGTCAAGAACTCCGGATATCCTGTTAAACAGCCACTCTCTCAGATCCGGGTTTCCCAGATCCACCAGCTGTCCCTGGAGCCAGGAGCCTGCCGCAGCGGTGCCAATGAACCAGTCCGGGTCAAAATCCGGGTTTGCCTTGAGGAACTTTTTCTCGTCGCACCTTACAACTTCCGGTTCGAACCAAAGGAGAGTCTTGCCGCCGTTCTCATGGACAAGGGCCGACACCTCCGCAAGTTTGTCCGGGAACCGGCTCGTATCCACCTGCCACATGCCCGTCTCCGGCCAGCCGCAGGAATTGCCGTCGGCGTTCACGTACCAGCCCGCGTCCATCCAGAAATAATCCAGCTTCACCCCGTGGCGGAGGTAGGAATTGGCGGTTCTCGTAAGGGAATGGGTGGTGTGTCCGTCCACCGTGGCGCCCCAGCATAGAGCCGGTTTAATTACCTCTCCGGCGGTGTCCTTGTTCATGTTGCACTCTATGAACCATCTCCGCCAGAGATTCATGCTGCTTGTCTCGTCTCTTCCCTCGTGGCGAAGGAATGCCACAAGAGGCGTCCTGACCGTTTCGCCGGGCTCCAGATAGGCGTAGAACTCGTTCTGGCCTGCTGTAAAATGGGTGTTTCTGCCGTCAAGGCCTTCAAAGCCCGCCTTCCAGCATCCCGGCCATCCGATGGCGATAAAAATACCGCCGGTGCCGTAGTCCAGATTGTAATATGGGAACGAGCCGTGGGTGGGCCTTCCTGACGTGGAGCTCTGGTAGAAAGGCGTTTCCGAGAGGTCTATCTCGTAGGGGGCGTACATGTCGCCAAGGTCTCCGCTGATGCCCTTTAGCACAGGCGAGCCGCCCTTGAAGACCGCATCTGCCGCAAGTATCTCGCTGAAGATTCCTGTATTCTTTTCGGATTCATTGGTGATGTATACGGTCCACTCCCAGGCGTCGTAGTTCTTGTAAGCCTTTGCCTTTACTGTGAACACGGCGCCGCTGGCGTTGTGGAGGAACCGCGCGTCGTATTCTCTTCCGTCCGGGACGTCTTTTTTCTCCTCGGAAAGCTTGTCGAAGCCCTCGCCGAATCCGGTGTACTTCGTTTTACCGTATTTGAAGGAAAAAGGAAAAGTTGAAGGCTTTTTAAAATAGTTTTCCAGCTGTCTCATGGCTCTGTCTCCGTAACCGCTGCCCTTTTGTGCGGAATAACACCCGGCACATGATACCGCCAATACCAGCGCAAGGATCAGCAAAACCGTTCTTAATAAATTCTTTGTCATTTTTACCTTTCGCCAACGGCTCCTTCTCAGTTGCCTCCGGAGCCGTCAGATTATGCATTTTCAGCTGCCGCTGTAGTCCTTAATTTCAAGCCAGACCTTTTCCGTTCCGGGTGTCAGCTCAAGATCGTATATCCAGAAGCTCCAGCTGACGAAATTTCTCTCGCCCGTTCCGGTTCCGGACAGCTGCACGGGGCTTGCCTTGATGGGATTGCCCTCTTCGTCGGTTATCCTGTACAGGAAACCGTTGTAGTTCCAGTCGTCGTAGGCCTCCACCTTGGTCAGTTCCGCTTCAAATATGATCTCATTTCCGTCAAACCGGTATTTTACGTTATCCACAAGGCTTTTGTTGTGGTCGCCGAGTTTGGTCTCAACAGGGAGATTCGGGATCACTATCACAAGATTTATCGTTTTCCCGCACCGTTCGCAGGTCTCGCCAAGCTTTCCAACATGGCCAAGGGCTTCACCCTCCGTTGCCCCGCAGGTGCTGCAGGTCATTGGCGTGGTGCAGTCGGCCTCCGAAAAGGTATGGCCTGTTGCGGGAATGTCTTCAACCTCCAGATATTCACAGAGGAGGCACTCCCTCCTTCTTAAGCCCTTTTCCTCACAGGTCGGGGCAACATCTGTCTTCCATTCGCCGAAATGATGGGTGTGATCCTCTCCGCAGCCCGCAAAAAGAGCCGCCAGGGTAACCAGTATCGCGATCAATAAAATAACACGTTTCATAAGTACTCCTATGGCTTCAATGTCCGGGCATCCTCACTCTTCCTTGAAGACCCTCTTCACCGCTTCAAGATAGCCGAATCCGAATTTCGTGTCCGGCTCCAGGTAGCTGGTCTCGGTCCACTCGTTCCAGCTGTTGACGGTGATGAGAGGCGTCATACCCGGTCTTGCGTCCACGTATGCCTTGGCCTTGCGGAGGCCCTCTTCAAACAGTTCCGGCGTCGCACCGGTCATGATGGTCCTGCCCCTGTTCTTATACCTCGGGTTGTTGTCCCATCCAATGGATACGTGGGGATAGTACGTGGCGTTGCACTTTGCTACGATCTGAGCCCACTCCTCTTCAAGCCGGTCCACCACGTCCTTGTAAGGTCTGTCCTCGGGCAGCCATGTGAAATGGATGAACTGGTAGTGGGAGATGCTGTCAAATTTCAAAAGATTCACCGCATCCGACGCAGAGCCGGTCTTTTCCGAATCCACCCCCGAAAGGTTAACCGCGTACTCGTTCCAGTATGTCATCTGAAGTTCAAGTCCCGGGAAACCCGCTTTTACAGTCTCTTTTTTGAAATAATCAATGGCTTCCTTTGTTTTTTCAACGCCGCCAAGTCCTTTAATGAGATTCATAACGTCGTAGACCATGAACACCGGCTTGCCGTCAATTTTGTAGTACTCGGGCTGGGAGAAGTAGTTTTCGATCATCCTTTTTACAATGATCTCAAAATCCTTCCTGTCGACGCTTCCCTCATAGATCAGCGCGTCGTAGTCCGCGTTGCGGCGGTCCCAGGTCATGCCCACGTCGTGGTTTGCCCACATGATATAAAACTTCATTCTGCTGCGGTTCTTCGCCTTCAGGAAGCCGTTGTCAAGGCACTGCTCAAGGAAAGGCCTGTGATCGTACCAGTACCAGTCATAGATGAACACGTTGACACCGTGATCCGCCGCGGCGTCGATCTGCTTCTCCATGACCTTCGGGTCAGCCTCGTCCTCAAAACCCCAGACAGGCAGGGGCCTTGAGGGGTCGTCCTCGTTTGCTTTTCTCACGGTCTGCCACTCGCCAATTCCTTCGTCCCAGAATATCCTTGTCCTCGGCTCCGTTCCGGTGTAGGAAGGCCAGATATATGCTGCCACATCGTATTTTTTCATAAAAATCTCCTTTGGATCGGTCCTATGCGGTTAAAACCTCTGCCCTGTCAACTCTTTACAACGTCGATGAACAGTCTTCCGGGGGTGCTGTCCATAAGCGCGTAATCCTCGGTAAACGAAGGTCCCCCAACCACGAAATGCTCGGGTCCCACTGCTCCCGGTATTGCCGGCAGGAAGTGGAGCGGCCCGTAAATGTTTTTTCTTGAGCAGACCAGGGTCACTCTGAAGCCTTCTTTAAGATAGTCCGTCACGTCTGCGGTATATGGTTCCCAGCCGAGTATGCCGATCTTTTTGCCCTCATTGGTCTCAACTCTGACAAGGCTTCCCGCATAGTCGTTGGCTTTTATGACCGCCCGCTCGTCCTCTTTGAGTTTTATGTCTGCAAGCATTTCCGGCGTGACGACATAACTCACACGGCCGGTGTACATGAGAAGGTTCTGGTCTGTGATATTGGCAATGGTCAGTTTTTCCGGCAGCGCGGTCATCACCTTGTGCCTGCTGTAAATGTTGCCCTTGTCGTTTAAGCGCCTGGCGGGATTTTTCTCCTTAAGCTCCGACTTCACGCCAAAGTCGCCTATAACGTAGACGCATTCGAGGTTTGTCGTCCGCCTGAAACGGGTCTTTTGAGTGACCACGTTCTTTCCCTCGACGAGCCATTCCTTCTTTGCGGGCATGGTCTTAAAGGCGTTGTCCACCCAGAAGTCTCCGTCGGGAGTAAGTTTTTTGCCGTTCAGATAGTATTCGATCAGTTCGGGCCTCTCGCCGGCGATCAGTATGTCGCTTTCGGGAATCGACTCCACGTCAAACTCAAAATTCACGGTGATGTCGCCGTAGGCGTCATTGGCGTATTTCTTCGCATACCAGGGCTGAAGCATGCCGCCGCCCCGATGCTCGATGCCCACGTGATCTCTGACCTGCATGTCAAGCCTAAGTATCTCGCACGTGTCGAATTTCTTTGTTTCGCCATTCTCCGTCACAAGCTCTGCGTCGGCAAAATCAAGAGCCATGGCGTTCTGCTCGTCAAGGACGTATTCAAACTCCCCTGTGAGCTCCTCTTCGGCAACCACATCCTGCTTCTTTCTCCTTCCGGAGCAGTCCTCCGCTGTAAACTCAGGCTTGTTACCTTTGAAGTAGAATACAAAGACCCTCTCGCCTGCGGGGAAGAAATCCGTTGTGACCGTCACCGACCGGTCTTTCTGTTCAAAGCCCTTCACAGGGTAGATATTGCCGTCCTCAAGGCACCACTCTGCGCAGTCCGTTATACCCTCTATTCCCTCGACGGTTATCTTAACGTTTTCCCCGCCAAGGTTTCTCTCCGCATTTATCACCGCCAATGCGACTATGCCGTCCTTCTCCCGGGCATCCGCAAGTCTTGCGTGGAAGCTGCAGCTGCCGCCGTTTTCGAAGGACATCTTTACGGCCATTCCCTGCTTTACAAGCTTTCTCACGCTGTCACCGTCAAGGGTGCCCTTCAGGTACTCAAGCTTTTTAAAGCTCTCATCCTTCTTCGCATCGACCATCTTCGGCTCGTCGCCCAGGACGACGATCTTTCCGCCCTTCCCGGCAAAATCTTCAAGCAGTTTCAGTGTGGTTCCCCTTACGGTCTTCGCTCCGCTTATAACCACCGTTCTGTAAGTGCTCAGGCCGACCTTGATAAAAGGGCCCTTTTCGTCTTCTTCCACGGAGCCCATCTCCGCCAGCATCTGTTCCTCGCCGTAGTCGAAGTCCACGTTGGCGTCAAGAAGGGCCGCAAAGAGTCTGCGGTAGTTGTCCTCAAGGACATTGGCGTCGTGATCAACGGGCATTATCCACTGGGCCCAGCCGGAATAAATGCCTGTCCAGATGCTCTCGATGGGGTTCAGCACCAGAATTTCGCAAATATCCCGGCCCTCGGTCATTACAACTCCAAATCTTGCGAAATAATCCTCAACAAAGGAATAATCCTTGTAGTAAGGGGACTGGTGGAGGATGCTTGCGGGATAATCACGTTTGGCCTCTCCCTCCATGGTGTACCAGGAGAGATGGGGACACCTGACGTTGATCCCGTAGAGAGCCTGCCAGTCTCCCACCGCCTTGTGGCTTCTGAAATTGAACTGCCAGCCGCTGCAGCCGTAGAGCTCCGAGAGCAGCCATTTTTTGCCAAGCTGCCTGGCGGCGGACTGGATCTGCTTTCCGGCCCAGAATACTGTGGCCCACTCGGTGAGGTTGTCGATGCCCGGCACACCCATGTGTCCGTAAAAGCGCATCAGGGAGCCGTTGGGCACGGTCTGGTTGGTCAGGCTGTCCTCGTGGAGCACGTGGCCCGTAAAATCGATACCGTTTTTGAGGCACCAGTCGTTTATGGGATCCGCGAAACGCTCGATAAACAGGTTGTTGGCAAGATCCACGTAGTCGTGTTTCACCGCAAAAGAAGTCTCAAAGCCGGGGGCCTTGTAGAAAATCTCCGGCAGTATCCGTTTTGCGTCATACCCGTATCTTTTTATGAATTCCTCAAAGATGTCGTCGGTCCAGCAAATGCTGCATCTCAGCATACCGTTTTCGTCTCTCCGGGCGTCGTCCAGGAGATGTCCTCTGTGGGGCTCGTCGGTGAAAATGCCTTTGATCTCTTTCCAAAGCTCTTCACCCGCCCGGTCTTTGTACTGCTGATGGGTCAGTTCAATAAACTTTTCCGTAGCCTCCCTCATCATGGTATCGATATAGGTGGTGCCGTTATAGCCGCTGGAGGGCTTGTCGTAGACCACGCAGAATTTGAGAAGCCTGTGTTTTTCACCCTCTGCCGGTTTGAACTTAAGCTTTCCGTCAAAGGGTCTGTAATCTGTCAGCGTGATCCCGTCTTCTTTTATGAGTGCCTCGAATACCGCCAACATCTGTCCCGGCTGGCGGCCGTCCTCAGGAGCCGTTTCCTGCAGTACAAGTGCTTTCATCCTGTATTTGAGGTCTCTTGTGACAATGCCGCCTGCGCTTCCGCTGGGCCAGCGGTCCTCGTCATACAGCCAGGGTTCCATTCCCGTCTCTTTTCCGTACTCGGCCACTTTATTGCAAAGGTCAAACCACTCGTCCCCGAGATATTCGGTGATGAGGCCCGCTCTGCTGTGCATAAAATAACCGCCAAAGCCCATCTCTTTAAGAACGTCAACCTGCCGTTTCAGTTCTTTCTCCTCAAGTTCTCCGTTCCAGGACCAGAAAGGTTTTCCCCGGAATTCTCTGCCCGGATCTTTAAACTCTTTTACAAGCTCAGCGTATCCTCTGTTCAGTATGTCGTTATTCATTTTCAAACCTCCGGCGGGGATGTCAGAAATCCCTGCCCGCCAATTTATTCTTCGTTTTGAATTATACCAAAACGGCCGTTTTTTTCAATACCGAAGGGGCCTTTCTTCCTTTAGACAACAGCTTGTTTTGCGGTCTCTCAAGCTCCCCGGACAGCAAAAAAACACACCTTCCGCAAAAGCTTCGAAACCTGTGCAAAAGGTGTGTGCTTGTTAATTAAACGTCTCAGAAATCAGTTCTGATATCAGAAAGCCTTTTTCTTAAGGACTACCAGTGCGATAGCTGCTGCTGCAACTACGAAGATGATCATGGAAGCATCTGCTGTGGGAGCCGGAGGCTGCTGTCCGGGAACACCAACGAATGTGAACGAAGTGTTCGGAGGAGTTGCAACGCCTGTAGCTTCGAGCTGATCGTCAATGGCAACTTCTGTGCCGTTTGCAAGTTTGACCATCATAACGATCGTCTGTTCGCCTTCAATGCCTGCAACGGGAACTGTTACGCAGTATCTCTGAGCAAACTCTCCGCCTGCGCCTTTAACAGCTTCTTCTGTAGCCTGGAAGAAATCTGCGCTGTAAACGGGAGCTGCATCGCCGATCTTGTAACCGAAAGCTTCGATTTCCTGATCGAATCCGATCCATCCGCGAAGCATGAGTTCCTGGATAGCGCCGTCGCCTTCGCCAACTCTTCTGCTCCGTGCATCAAGCTTATCGGAAGCGTTTCCGTCAGCCTCACCGAAGTTGAGCACGCCGTCAACGTAGAAGGAGTCGAAGGATGCGTTCCTGTATGTGTAGGAAGGTGTGTCGCCGCCTTGTTCTCCGCCCTGCTCCGGATGGAGATCGTTTGCGTCGCCTTCAATGGCTACCCAGAAATCCTGGATAACAATGACTTCATCGGTGGTGAACTTAACGATAAGGTCGATTCTTGTCTCATCAACAATGGTGCCCACAGGGATCCTGATGGTGAAACGTCTTGCGTTTGCTCCGCCTGCGCCGAGAACGTCAGATCCGGTCTCATGGAAGAAATCGCCGAATGTGTCGGTATCGCCGATCCTGTATCCGAAGGAAGCGATCTCGCCAACATAGCCGACCCAGCCGTAAAGAGCAATCGATGTAAAGCCTTCGTCAGTTCTGTTGATAAGTCTGTCTGCGTAGTTGTTATCGAGCCATGCTATTGCATTGGCGGTGCACACTGCATCGTCGTCAAAGTAAACTGCATCCAGGGATTTTCCCTTGAGTGCGGCTTCTTCGGAAACGACCTCTGCGCCTGCCTCAACGTAAATGTCGATATCGTAGAGTTCCTGTTCGTTGTCGTCGCCGTCAACGAGGTAAACCACTGCGGAATAATCACCGTTGTTGAGAGATTTTGTGGGAATGCTGATGCTTACGCCCGGGTTCGGGTTGTTTTCAGCATTGTATCCCTCTCCTGCGAAAGCGCCGAGAACGTCGGCACGCTGTCCCTGGGAAATGGTGCAGGTGGACGTGATATCGTTTCCGTCGAGTTCAATTTTGAATCCGTTTACGCCTGCAAGAGAAATAGCCCAGCCGCTTACGGATACCGAACCGGTTCCCTTTCCAATGGTGAAAGAAGTAACGGAAGGTCCGGAAGGACTTGCGTTAGCGGTCGAGACTTCGCCGCCGTTGTCGATATAGCCTCTGAAAGGTTCATCGGCATAAGCGACCAATGCGCTGCCGAGGGCGAGAACCATAGCCAGAGCTACGATAATCGATATAAATCTTTTCATAGAAGATCCTCCTTAAGTCATGAACGGACATAATGTCCGCTATCTCACTTTTCCCAAATTTTACCATTTCCCCGCAGGGATTTCAAGTGTTTTTAAAGGTTTCCGCCTCGCATTTCCTCTGAAAATAGAGTTTTCAGCAAACAGATACTCAGGGACAAAGAGTAAAAAACCGCAGTCCGGGATCTCCGTGCTGCGGCAGTTCTTTGTGATGATGCGTTTTTTGCCGTCCGTTTCCGGAAGACGGGTTTCTCAGGCATCAGCCAAATATCTTGTCAAGTATCTTTCCCACGTGGCCCGCATCGGGCTGAACGGGATTGGCGGCGGTGCATCCGTCCTTCAGGACAGACTCGATTATTCCCGCTCTTCTCTCTTTGAAGTCAGCAGAGTTGATTCCCAGCTGCATGAGAGTTTTCGGTATGCCGAGTTTGTTGTTGAGGTTTTCCAGTTCCCTTACGAGGTACTGAACGGCAAGTCTGGTTCCGGCTGCCGGAAGACCGATGATCCTGGCGGCTTCGGCATATCTCACCGCAGACGACGACTTGTCCGCGCCGAAGGGAACGTCAAGGCCTGAATTGAAAGCTATCACGTGGGGAAGCGTGATCGCATTGGCCTCGCCGTGGGGTATCCGGAAGGCAGCGCCAAGGGCGTGGGATATGCTGTGGCATATGCCGAGACCCGCTTTTGTGAAGGCAAGACCGGCAAGGTAGGAGGCCATCATCATATTCTCCCTGGGTGTGTCCTCATCGCCCCGGAGGTATGCGTCATGGAGATTGGCGAAGGCAAGGCGCAGGGCTTTCTCCGCATAAGCATCCGAGATGGCGCTGGCGTTTACCGCCACATAAGCCTCAAGCGCATGAGTTATAACGTCCATTCCCGTAAAAGCGGTGACTGTTTTGGGAACGGTTTTTGTCAGAGTATAGTCCAGGATCGCCATGTCGGGTATCATCCGGTCGTCGGAGAGAGGAATTTTTCTGCCGACGGAAACATCCTTGACCACTGTGTAGTTGGTGACCTCGGAACCGGTACCCGCAGTAGTGGGAACCGCAACGAAATAAACTTTTCTGCCCTTCCCGAGGAGCACCAGCACCACAGCCTTTACTGTATCTATTGCGCTGCCGCCGCCGAGGGCGACAACTATATCCGCATTTAGAGACTCGACGAATGCGCAGCACTCCGCCACCTGTTCAAGGGTGGGGTCCGGTTCTATTTTGTCGAATACCGCCTCTTTTCCGCAGCCCATGAGGCCTGTTGCGGAATCGGCGACACCGTTTTTTGTCATTATCGGATCGGTAATAACGGCAACCCGTTTCCCGTTAAAAGCAGCCAGGGCGTCGATCGACCCTGCGCCGAATATCAGATTGGAGTTCATTGACATTTTTTCCATAGGCTTTTCTCCAAATCAGTGCCTTTCCGCACGTAATCTTCTGTAAGGGTCCGCGGATCTCAACATTTCCGCGTCAGAAACCGGATGGATAATAAAGTCCGATTCCTCTTTCGTTCAAATAATCCTTCCACTCGCTGCCGGGATCGCTGTCTGTAACTATCATGTCCACTCCGGTCACCGCGCAGATCTCTACAAGAGATATCCTGTCAAATTTTGTGCTGTCCACCGCCAATATTTTTCGCTTGGCGGATGTCAGTATGGTCCTCTTGACCTCTGCGTCCGCGTCGTTGATGTCGGTGATCAGACCTGTTGTCTTGTCAATTCCTTTGCAGGAAAAGATGGCGTAATCCACGTGGAATGATCTGATGGCTTCCACTGTTCTCGCCCCAACGAAAGCGTATCCGCCTTCTTTCAGGAGCCCGCCGGTGGCGAATACGCGCCAGGAAGGTTTGTCGCTGATTTCGCACACTATCTCGGCAGAATTGGTCACTACCGTAAGGTTTTTCTTGACTTTCAGAGCTTTCACCACGAAAAGCGCGGTGGAGCTTCCGTCCATCATTATATTGGCGCTGTCGGGGATCAGTTTCTCCATGACCCCGGCTATGGCCTGCTTCAGTTCCACGTTGGAGAGTTTCCTCACCGAGTAAGGCAGGTCCACGTTGGAACTTTCAAGGAGCACTGCGCCGCCGTAAATGCGCTGTGCAACTCCTTCGTTCTCAAGTTTCATCAGATCCCGCCGAACAGTCTCTTCAGTCACGCCGAAAAACAGGGCAAGGTCCGAGACGATGACCTTTTTTTCCTTCTGAAGCTTATCTCTTATGTATTGGAGTCTCTCGATGGCAAGCATTCCGGCGTTATGATTCAGGGGATCAGATATTTCCGCAGTTTACCGCAAAAAGCGGCTGTATCAGGTTCGGAAATACAACAATGTCAGAGAAGTGTGTTCCAGAGTTTTTTGTCAGGCCTCGGTATGATGGCACTGTCAAGGCCCATTCCGGTGGGGCCGACGGTTGCCAGGGCCTTTTCAACGGCAGCGGTGACCGCCGCCACATCTCCCGTGAGAAGCACGAATGCTTTTCCGGAGAGACCTCTTGCCAGCCTCAACTCTATAAGTCTGACGTCTGCTGTTTTGGCAGCCACATCCGCAGCGACTATAGCCCCTGCCACAGAGAAGGTCTCGACCATTCCCAGCGCTTCCGGCTCGCCGACGTCCGTGGCTCCGTAGATCGCCGTGAACAGCGTCTCGTGAGGATTGCCCAGCACAAAGCTGTCTACAAGCATCTCCGGGTAGGCCGTTGTCGCAGCTTCCACTGCAGCCTTCACAGCCCCCAGCCTTCCGCCGCAGAGGATAATGTATTTTCCCGGGCATACGGGGTGGGCTTCGAGGACCTCGACTTCAGCAGCCTTTATAAGAACATCTGCAGCCTTAAGACCTGTGGAAATAGTTCTGTATTCGATCAAACCAATCGCTTTGCTCATTTCCGCTTCTCCGTCATTACGTTGTCAAAACAATATATTTTTCGGTAATTTCCGAAACAGTGGCGTCTGCCGGTGAGTGCAGGGCCACTCCGAGTCCCGTTACCGGTGTCGAAGCTATGACCTGGTTCTTCACCACCCTGTCCCCTTTGGAGACCTGGGGCGTGCAGGGTACGCCGATATGCTGTGAAAGCATTATCTTGAACTGTTTAAAGGATCTTGCGCTCTCGTCAAGAGGAGCAGGTCCGTCGTATTTGGACAATCCCAGCCTTGCGGTGAGACGCTCCTTGGACACGAGCCTGTGAGGTCTCTGTGCCGAGACCGGTTTTACCTCCGCCGGGCCCGCCATGGCAACTCCGCCCTTTCTCAGACCCGATTTGTATTCGGATATAAGTGTTCTCGGGGTGAGTCCCTGGTTGCAGGCGTACAGTTCACAGACGCCGCAGCCGCAGCAGTAGAGAGTGTCCACAAAAGGCTTCACGTTGTCCGTTTTGAGACTGACTCCTGCGTTCATGAAATCCGCCGGGGATATGGGATGTCCCAGAAGATGCCTCGGACAGAGATCGGAACACATCATGCAGTCGCAGCAGACCGCTTTTGCCCTTGCAAACTGGAGCTTGACGTGAGGCGTTAAAGCATTGGCGACATAGGAGCCCTGGCGCAGCAGTATGACACCGCTGGTGGTCTTTGTGACCACGTCCGAAGGAGAGGCGAGTCTCCCCATCATGGGGCCTCCCGAGAGATACACGGGATCGCTCACAGTCGCTCCGCCTGCCAGATCCACAAGTTCCCTGAAGGAAACGCCAACGGGAACCTTCAGAGTCACCGGCTTCTTCACTTCGCCGCAGACCGTAACGTACTTTTCGGTTACAGGCAGGTCCTCCCGGATCGCTCTGTAGATGTTCAGCACGGTCTCCACGTTGTAAACGATGCATCCCACGGCAATGGGAATGCTTCCCGGCGGCACCACTCTTCCTGTTGTCTCGTAGATCGTAACGACCTCATCACCCGCAGGATACACCTCCGGGAGAAAACCTATCTTTATCCTTCTGAAGGAGGACAGATTTGCCTTGATCGCCTCGACAGCTCCGGAGTATGACTGCTTTATGGCAATGATAACGTTTTCAGCCTCGAGAGCCCCGGCAACTTCTTCAAGCGCCGTCATGATCTCGTAGGCATACTTCTCCATGACCTGTCTGTGCAATTTAAGCAAAGGCTCGCACTCGGCGCAGTTAAGAATGACCGTGTCGGCTGATTTGTTCAGCTTGGCGTAGCTGGGAAAGCCCGCGCCGCCGCAGCCCACGATACCCTTCTCGCGTAATATTGTATTAAGCCTCGCAAGTTCCATAACAATAACTTATGCGGAATACCCGACAGTACCCGCTGTATGAGCTTCTCAGGTCCCGATATATCACTCGAGACCGATGCTGTCGTCGACGATACCGACTATCGCCGCGTCGATGGGGCAGTTGACAAGACCGCAGCCGATCCTTGCCGCACTTCCCTCGGCGACCAGAACTATCTCGCCAATACCGGCTCCGACGTTGTCGATGGCAACAATTCTTTTCTTATCGGCCATGCTTTCCATAGGCTCGATGATCATGAATTTGTTTCCCACCAGATTTTCGTTTTTTCTTGTGGCAACAACGCTGCCAACCACTTTTCCTACAAGCATAACCCACCTGTTTCCAAGCTCCCCGGGGCTCCTTTCAAGGAAGCCCCAAACAGCAGCTTATTTCACTATAACACCGACATCCCCGGTTTTGATCCTGCAGGCGTTCGCCTCATCGGTGTCGATGTGCATCTCGAGCGAGAACGAGGGATCGACGCGGATAACCACGTTGTTGAATATCGTTCCTCTCTCATTATCAAATTTGACCGAAACCACGTCGCCCTGCTTTACGCCGGCAAGCTCCGCGTCTCTCGGTGTCATGTGTATGTGGCGCGCGGCAACGATGCAGCCCTCTTCGAGGTAGATTACCCCCTTCGGTCCCGCTATCGCTATCGGAGCGCTGCCCTCAAGGTGACCCGACAGCCTTACCGGAGCGTTGATTCCGAGCGTTCTCGCATCGGTGGCCGAGATCTCGACCTGAGATTTGCTTCTTACCGGGCCGAGGATCCTTACGTTCTCGATCGGACGAAGCTTAAGTCCCACTATCGTCACAAGTTCATTCGAGGCAAACTGCCCGCCCATCAGTTCTTTCTTCTTTGTCAGATGATATCCTTCGCCGAAGAGCTTCTCTACGTCTTCCTGTGTAAGATGTATGTGCCTTGCGGACACGCCGACAGGAACCGTAAAACCGTGTTCGGACTGTTTTCCCAGAACTTCGAGCACAGCTCTTGTGATTTCTTCTATACTTTGATCCATAACTTTCCGCCTTTATTGCATTGCAGGTCTTTCAGTCCGGGCGCCGCTTTTCTTGCGGTTCGTCTTGCGAGTCCGCGCGTGTTCGAAACGGTCACACGGCGCCCGCGGCACAAAAGCTTTTTCCCGGTTCCGCTTTGTGAAGCGTACCCGGCTTTTTATCAATTCGGGGGTGTATTACTTCAGTACAGGAAGAATTCTCTCGACGTCGTTGTGGGGCCTGGGGATCACGTGTGTAGCCACGAGCTCGCCGAGTTTTGCAGCGTTTGCGCCGCCTGCTTCTACTGCGGATTTAACTGCGCCAACGTCGCCTCTGACCATAACTGTAACGAGTCCGGATCCGATCTTCTCGGTGCCTACCAGCTCTACGTTAGCAGCTTTGAGCATTGCATCGGCTGCCTCGATAGCAGCTGTAAGTCCTCTTGTTTCAACCATTCCTAAAGCCTGTTGTACCATTTTCTTATCCTCCTTGGTTATTTCAGCTTTTCCGGCGTCGCCGGAGATAATTACTTTTTTCTCCGCAGGGGCTTTCTCCGCCGCGGGTTTTGCAGCGCTCTTTGGAGCGGAGCTTTTCTTTGCTACGGGTTTCTTTTCATCTGCCATAGCAATCATCCTTTCTTAAGTCTGCTTGCGCTTATCTCTACGATCCTCTCCGTCTCCTCGTGGGGATTGGCGATTACTGCATGAGCGCAAGGTCTTACAAGGCCACGTGCCATTGCCGCATCGACTGCCTCGGTGACCGCCGACACGGAACCCCTGACGATTATGGTCACAAGCCTGCCTCCCAGCTTCCGTTCCCATGTAACGAAGCTGACATTGGCGGTTTTGCACATAACGTCGAGAGCATCCAGTGCTCCTGTCACGCTTGACACTTCAATTAAGCCCAATGATTCCATGTCCTGTTCCTCCGTGAACCTGGCCTCTGCGGCCCGTTCCGACCGGTCTTACCGTTTTTCCCTTGATCTTCGCAAATTACTTGACCTGGGGAAGGATCTTCTCAACATCGTTGTGGGGTCTCGGGATCACGTGGACCGCAACAAGCTCGCCGAGTTTTGCAGCGTTTGCGCCGCCGACCTCTGTAGCAGCCTTAACAGCGGCAACGTCGCCTCTGACCATAACTGTTACGAGTCCGGAGCCGATCTTCTCTGTGCCGATAAGAACGACCTCTGCAGCCTTTACCATTGCATCCGCAGCCTCGATAGCTGCTGTGAGTCCTCTGGTCTCAACCATTCCCAATGCTTCCTGTACCATGATTTTTACCTCCGTATAAAATTGGTTTTTTCTTTTTCGGTCCTTTCGGACAATTGTTGTTGATGATTACCTTTTGCTTTACGCCAATGCCCTTAGGTCCGCTAGAACTTGTCAAGGCCGCTCAGCTTCAGCATTTTTTCAGTGCCCGGCTCCGGATTGGCGATAATGTATGTGGAGATGACCTCCGACACCTTGTTGCCGGCCTCCTTTGCCGCTTCCACCGCAGCTTCCACCGCGGCAACACTGCCTCTGAATTTCACAAGCACGATCAGCGGAACCGAAAGTTTTTCCGGATGAGCAGGCTTGTTCCTGTCGAAAACTTCCATGTGAACGTTCGCCGCTTTACAGCCGGCATCGCCTGCCACGAAAGCTGCAACAAGTCCGTATACTTCTACAAATCCAACCGCTTCTCCCATGCTCTTTGAAACTCTTTCCGGATGATTTTTTTACAGTCGACTATAAATTTTAACTGTCAACTGTTCACTGTTAACTGTTACTTGTTAACTATTGCTATCTTCAGGCCTTCCTGCCTCAGGTTGACTCCCATTGCCTCGTTGATCTGATCCAGCGGGAACTTGTGGGTGATGAGCTCCTTGATCGGGAGTCCGATGCCCTGTGCCCTCTTGAGGAAATCAAATGTTGTGGCGTAATCTCTGAGTGTGTATACCCAGGATCCCACGATGGTGATCTCTTTGGAGCAGATGTCGAAGTGGGGGTTGATCGTAGCGTCGCCGCCGTTGATGAAGAAGCCCAGCTCGCAGAGTCCGCCGCCGTTGCGGATGAACTTGTAGATGTTGGAGTGGCCTCCGGGAGCGCCGGTACACTGGAATGCGAAGTCTGCAAGAGATCCGCCGCAGGCGTCCTTGACCGCATTGGTGAGTGCTTCAATACTCTTGTGGTCTTTGAAGTTCACGGATGCCTTGGCGCCCATTCTCTTGGCGAATTCAAGTCTCTGGGCATTTCCGTCAACCGCCACGATGGTCTCGATTCCCATTGTTCTCAGCACTGCGATGCAGATGAGTCCGATGGGTCCGCAGCCCTGAACAACGACCTTGGAGTTGAATCTCATGATGTTGGTGCTCTTGGCTCTTTCAACTGCGTGTACCAGAACTGCGCAGGGCTCGATGAGGATCCTGGAGTCCAGGTCGAGATCGCTTACGTTGAAGAATGTGGATCCCAGTTTTCCCCTGATCAGGATGTAATCCGAGAACCAGCCGTTGAGGTGAACGTCGTCGTCCGGAAGGAGTCCGTAAACGTCTGCGCCGCCAACGTTCTGCTTGTTAAGGTCGAACATAGTGATGGCCGGGTTGTCCTTGAAGATCATGCAGGTCA
Organism: uncultured Clostridia bacterium; assembly: GCA_947304585.1. GTDB lineage: Bacteria > Bacillota > Clostridia > UBA1212 > UBA1212 > UBA1212. The sequence continues at coordinate 30,759 of CAMZBI010000008.1, forward strand.
CGATCTTGTCGCCGACGCCAACAGGCTTTCCCGCGCTGTCAACTTTAACGTTTTTACCTATTTTTACGATTTCGCCTGTGCCTTCGTGTCCCAGAGCCACGGGGATGAGACTGAAGGGATCCTTGCGGAATTCGTGGGCGTCGGTGCCGCAGATGCCGCAGCCCTCAACCTTTACGAGGATATCGTCGTCGCCCACTTCGGGGATCGGATATTCTCTGATCTCAAATTTTTCAAGAGCGGTCAAAAACGCCACGTGAGCCGTCTTCGGGATCGCACCGTTTGCCGCAGGAGCAGAATAGGAACTGCCCGAAGCGGGAACCGGAGCGCCGTTCATGGCCTCAAGGACTTTCCTGACGATTTCCTGAATGTCACGTTGGTTGTCCATAATGCTTCCTCCGTCTGTTATCTGATGCACAGGCTGTCTGACATGATGCAGTGTCTGCGCTTTGTAAATGTCTGAGCGGAAGTCAGTCCCTCACCGGTCCTGCTTGCTATTGTGAATGTGCAGTAGCCTTCGCCGCCGAATCCGAGAGCCGCATATGACGGTGCATTCTTCACCAGTATCGCGGTGTCGATGGCTTTTCCGTACTTGGTGATGTTGTCGATGTTCTTCGAGTGGATGTGAGCCGAGTGGCGGTTGCCGTGCTCAAGCCAGACAGCCTTCTCGATGGCGTCGTCAATATCCTTCGCTCTCACGATACCGAGGATGGGCATCATGAGCTCTGTGGCAATGAGAGGATGCTCCTTCTCGCCTTCGAAGATTATGCAGCGGACGTTTGACGGAACCTCTACACCGATCATCCTCATCAGGGTCTTGGCATCCCTGCCGACGCACTTTCTGTTGAGAGCGCCCTTGGGAGTGATGACCGTCTGAGCCAGCTTCTCGATCTGCTCGGGTGTTGCTTCGTAGCAGCCGTTTTCCAGGAGATGATGTTTCAGTTCGTCCGCTATGCTCTCAACGGCAACGATCTCCTTTTCCGCGATGCAGGGAAGGTTGTTGTCGAAGGTGCAGCCGTTCACGATGTCTCTTGCAGCCTTCGGGATGTCAGCAGTGTCGTCAACAAGGGCGGGCGGGTTGCCTGCACCTGCGCCAATGCCTCTTCTTCCCGAGGAGAGCACTGTGGTAACGACTCCGGGGCCGCCTGTTGCGGCGATGAGCTGGATGGCCTTGTGGGACATCATTATTTTAGAAGTGTCCAGTGTGGGCTTCACCACAGACGTGGCAACGTTGCAGGGTCCGCCGGCTTCCATCGATGCTCTGTTTACGAGTTCAATGGCGAATTGGGAGGTCTTTATTGCCGCCGGATGGGGGTTGAACACCACCGTGTTTCCGCCTGCTATCATACCTATACTGTTGCAGAGAATGGTCTCGCTGGGGTTCGTGGTCGGTGTGATGGCTCCGATCACGCCAAAGGGTCCCATTTCAATAAGGGTAAGTCCCCTGTCTCCGGACCAGACTCTCGTTGTGATGTCCTCGGTGCCCGGGGTCTTCTCGGCAAGGAGCTTGTGTTTTAAGATCTTGTCTCCGACATTGCCCATGCCGGTCTCTTCAACACCCATTCTTGCCAGAAGCTCCGCGTTTTCGATGGTGAGCCGTCTGATATTGGAGATTATTTTCTCTCTGAAGTCCATAGGCATCTTCTGCATGACCTTCTGGGCCTCGATTGCCGCCGCAATGGCATCGTTCATATCTTCAAATATGCCGAGCCTTTTCTCTGCGGGGGTATCCGAAAGCTGCATGTTTGCGATCACCTGAGCGACTATGGCCTTGATATCATTTTCGTTCATTTTTAGCGATTGCCTCCTTAAAAAGTTTTAATCCGTATTCAGCCAGAAACGTATCCTGTTCTTCGCTTCCGCCGCTTACGCCAATGCCGCCGATCACCGTTCCGTCAACCGTAAGAGGCTCGCCGCCTCCGAATATGACTATGCGTCCGTTGTTTGTCCACTGTATTCCGTAGAGAGGTTTGCCTGGCTGTGCCAGCTTCTTCAGCTCGGAGGTGGACATTTTGAGGGCGGCCACCGTGTATGCCTTCTGAAAAGCAATGTCGTAGCTTGCGATGTATGAATTGTCCATGCAGTGGACGGCAACGGGATTCGCTCCTCTGTCCGAGACGGCGATCACGGCGTTAACGCCGATCTCTTTCGCCTTCTTTTCCACGCCTTCAATGAGTTCCTTCGCAAATGCGAGGTTCATGTTCTTGAGGCCTGAAAAACTCCGGGGCGCTCCGCTCTCTTTTGAGGGATCGCTTCCGCCGGCTTTTGAGCTCTTCTCTACCGCTCCTATCACTTCAGCGACTATCTTTTCGATTTCCCTGTCGGTGAACTGCATTTCAGGATACCTTTCCTAAGATCTCCGGAACACTGCCCGGGATCATTGGTCATTTGAGATGGCCGGGATTATTTTCCCAGCTGCTCCATAACTTTCCTTGTGATCTCGGCAATCAGCGCATCGTCCGAGCCCGCTGCTTCGCCTTTATGGGAACCGCAGTGGCCGCCGCAGTTGTGGCAGCTGGGTTTGCCGGCAAGGGTGTTGGGGCAGAGATTTGCGGGATGACGTCCGGGCATACCGAACTTTCTTCTGATCTCGTAGAGATCCTCGACCTGCTGGGGTGTGAACTCCTTGGGTCCGCCGAGCATCTTGCTCTGGTAGAGCAGCTGGGCATAGAACTCTGTGGATTCCATCTTGTAGTAAGCGTTCAGAAGTGTGTTGGAGTATGTGAGAGCGCCGTGGTTCTCAAGAAGAACGGCGTCAAAATACTGAACGTGCTCCGAAACGGCGTCCGGGATCTCCTCTGTGGAGGGTCTGCCGTATTTTGCGATCGGAACGCAGCCTAGAGCTATAACAGCCTCAGGCATGATGGGCTGGGTCAGCGGAATTCCGGCAATTGCAAACGAGGTGGCGTACATAGGATGGGCGTGAACGACTGCATTGACGTCGGGTCTTTCCTTGTAAACTCTCATGTGCATCTTGATCTCGGACGAAGGCTTGAAGCCCGGATTTGCCTGGATGACTTTTCCGGTGGCGTCGACTTTGCAGATAAAGTCGGGTGTCATAAAGCCTTTGCTGACGCCGGTAGGTGTGCAGAGGAACTCATTGTCGTTCAGCTTAACGGAGATGTTTCCGTCATTGGCGGCGACCATGCCTCTGTCGTAGATCCTGCGGCCGATGTCGCATATCTCTTTTTTGATCTCATACTCTGATTTCATTAAACTTGCCTCCCTGTATAAATACTGTTTTCTGTGTATATCTGCTTGCGCGGTTTTAATCCCGCTCAAGGTATTCCCTAATTTTCTCTACGCCCTCGCCTGCCACCGAATCCACGAGGAAGATTTTGTTTGGCTCCACGCCCATTATGTCCATCCAGTTCAGCACCAGGGGGAGATTGGCATCGGGGTCGTTGATCTTCGTTATTATTCCGATCACGTCCCTGTTGCAGAAGGCGGTGCTGCCCGGATCGAAGAGGCAGTAGGTCTCATTGGCGGCAATGAGGAACCCGACCACGTCTGCCTCGTATGTGTAAAGTCCAATGGCCCTTGCGAACTCTCTGCTCTGGATGTACTCGCCCGGAGTGTCGATGACGTCGTCATCGTAGTTCACGTACTGGGTCTTGTGGTAGTGTATCTCCTCCCCGCGAAGCGCCTGGGTGAGAGTGGTTTTTCCGGCCTCGCTGCGGCCTATCAGAATGATCTTTTTCATCTTCTTTCAAAGCCTCCCGAAGTCTTTTCCCGCCGGCTCCTCACGTCTTGGTGATGGGCACGATGGTGAATTTCAGCGTGTCTCTTAAGTAGTCCACCACCGCGTGCACCGAGGCTTCCACCTCCGAGACCGTTCCCGTGAGGATCAGTGTTCCGCTGAACCTGTCCACGAAGCCAATGTCGGCTCCCGAGGCCTTCATTGCGATATCTCCGGCAATTATTGACGTTTCCGCGGGGGTCATCGTCATTATTCCGATGGAGGATTTCGAATAGTCAATGGCGGGATTAAGTCCCATCTTCCTGTAGAGCACCGGCTCCGGATTGGCAATGATGTGGGCCAGGGTCACCTGTTTTCCGGGAACAAGCTCCTGGACGATGCGCATCTTCTTATCGTCTTCCTGCTGGATAAGTCCCTGAAGATCCATATCAGCCTCCGATCTGGCACTTGAGCCCGCTTCTCTTTGCGACCTCAAGCAGCGATTTCACGTAATCCTGCGACATCGGTTCGATGCCGTCGAGGGCGTAGTCTCTGCCAAGCCCCGTGTATTTGTCCTGACCAAGTCTGTGGTAAGGCAGAAGGTGCAGTTCCTCAACTCCCGGTAATGTGGCGGCAAATCTTGCGATCCTGTCAATTTCTTCCGGGGTGTTGTTGAAGGTCGGAATGACCGGAACCCTTATGATCAGGTGTGTTCCGCTCTTTGCTACCTTCATTGCATTTTCGAGGATCCTGTCGTTCCTCTTTCCGGTGAACTGCTCGTGCTTTACCGGATCCATGTGCTTGATGTCCATCAGGTAGGTGTCCAGGTAGGGGAGCAGTTTCTCTATGTTTTCGTAAGGAAGGGTGGCGGCGGATTCAATGGCTGTTGTGATGCCGTTCTCCTTGGCGGCTCTGAGCAGTGCGGCGGCGAAATCCGGCTGGCAGAGGCACTCTCCTCCGGAAAGGGTGAGCCCTCCTCCGGAATTTCTGTAGTAGTCCCCGTCCTTCATGACTTCTTCCATGACTTCTTTGACGGTTACGTCCCTGCCGATTATTTTTTTCTTGCCCGCCACCGTCATCTCCTGGATGTCGAATTCCTGGGACTCCGGGTTGCAGCACCATCTGCACCTCAGAACGCAGCCTTTCAGGAACACAATGGTTCTGATCCCCGGCCCGTCGTGTATTGAGTACCTCTGGATGTCGAATATCCTTCCGGTCTTGAGCATGTAATCCTGTTCCATAGATTTTTTCCGCGTTCCCGTCTTTACCGTCCGGGTCCTTCAATCTGAAATACCCGGTATACCTTGCTTTTCAGCGCCAATAGCTTCTTCTCTCGACGCCAATTGCTTTCTCAGAAAGTGTTGGCCTGGGTCGTTCTTGAGATGATGTCATCCTGGAGTGACCTTGAGAGAGTGGTGAACAGAGCGCTGTAGCCTGCGACTCTTACCACCAGCGTCTTGTATTTGTCCGGATTCTTCTGGGCGTCAAGGAGCGTCTCCCGGCTTACCACGTTGAACTGGACGTGCATGCCTTTCCTCGAGAAGTAGGTTCTGAGGTAGGTGATGAAGTTGTCGATTCCCTTTGCGCCAACGAGAGCGGAGGGGTGGAACTTTTGGTTGTAAAGGGTGCCGTTGGAGGCGATCATGTGATCGATCTTGGCGGTGGAGTTGGCGGCTGCCGTGGGACCCAGTTTGTCTCTTCCCTGAGCAGGGCCTATACCGTCGGCAATGGGCTGTCCGGAGAGTCTTCCGTCCGGGGTGGCGCCTGCCTGTTTTCCGAGAGGAACGTTGGCGGATACCGGGTAGAGACCTGCCTGGAACATGCCGCCTCTCGGGTTCTTGAACGTCTCAAGAGGTCTTGTGTAAGTGTAGGCCACGTCTCTTGCAAAATAGTCAACCTCGTCGATGTCGTTGCCGTACTTTGGAAGTGCCTCGATGTCCTCGAGCATCTGCTCGTAGTATTTGATCCTGTCGGGGGAGAGTTTCTTCGAGGCGACAACGCTCTCATAGACCGCTCTTACGACCTCAGGAGTGATCTCCCGGCCGTCGACCTTGAGATTTGCGCAGACAGCTTTCACCATGTGCTCGGCGTCAAGAGCTGTAAGGCCTTTTCCAAAGTTGTCCGAAAGGGCCTGCTTGAAGTCTGCCATGGTGTATTTTTTCTGCTCGAATACCAGCTTTTTGATGGCGAACAGTCCGTCGGCCACATTGGCAATGCCAAAGCCCTGAGGACCCGAGAAGTTGTAGATCGCTCCGCCCTCTTCCATGCAGAGGCCTTTTTCGAAGCAGCCGTCAATGAGACATGACTCAAAGGGCAGCGGGCTCCTCTGGGCGTGGGCGTAGTCAATGGCATTGATCGCATTGACCATCAGCGCGATGGAGGTGGTCATCTGCTTCTTGTATGCCTCGTAGACTTCCTCGAAGGATGTCATTTTCGTCACGTCGCCGGTCTCAAGAGTAACCAGCTCACCGTCCTCGTAGCCGTTCGTAAACGTGAGTTCCAGGGGCCGGAGCATGTTGAAGAAAGCGGCGTCGTGCCATCCGTCGGTCTTTCCGGGTACCTGGGGCTCAACGCAGCCGATAATATTGTATTCACGGGCCTCTTCCAGAGGAATGCCTCTGTTCATGAGAGCCGGGATAATAACTTCATCGTTGTAGTAAGCGGGAAGACCGATGCCCGTGCGGGTCAGTTCCACTGCCTTTACCATGATCTCATGGGGTGTACCGTTCCAGACTCTGATGGAGAGTGAAGGCATGGGAAGTCCGGTGTGCATGGAAGCTTCTATGCACATGGAGGAAAGGTCATTGGTCACGTCACGGCCGTTTTTATCCTGTCCGCTTACGATCAGGTTCTGGAAAAGGCTGTAGCCCGCAAAGCCCTCTGCAGATGCGGCGTCCCTGCACTTGTTGAGATCGTTGAGTTTGATCCAGATGCAGTCTAAGAGTTCCTGTGCGCTTTCCCTTGTCATGATGCCCGCGTCAAGATCCTTTTTGTAATAAGGATACATATACTGGTCGAACCGTCCCGGAGAAATTGAGTGTCCGCTGGACTCCACCTGGAGCAGTTGCTGCACAAACCAGAAGGACTGGCAGGCCTCGTAGAAAGAGCGGGCCGGCTTTTCGGGAACGTTTCTGCACACCTCGGCGATCTTGAGAAGTTCATTTCTTCTCGCGCCGGATGCGGAACCTGCCATTTTCTCCGCCAGGTCGGCATATCTGTGGGCGTAACTGATAACGGCCTTGCAGCTTCTGATCACAGCCTCGTAGAATATTCTGCGTTTGCAGGCGTCCTCTTTACCGACGCAAAGCTCTTTAATGCATTTTTCGGCCCTTGCGATGATCCCCTCAAGGCCCTCGCCAAGTACGGTCCAGTATTTGCAGGTGTAATGTCCTATACCGTTGTAGAAATAGTTTCCGGGGGTGAAGATATTGTGATTGATCGCCCTCAAAGCCCTGGGGTCCATGTAGGCCGTGGCCAGCTCGCTGGTGGTTCTGTTCTTCCAGTACTTGTTAGCTTCTTTCAGCCTCTTCTTCGTGTCGTCTTTAATATTGAAAGGATCGGCAAGCCTGTCCGCCACAGTCTCGAACTCCGCCTCAAGCCACTCATAGGAATACTCAGGGTATGTCTGGCAGCCTCTCATCTGGAGGGTTGTGGAACCGACGATCAGTTCGTCATCCCTGATGATGATGGGAATACCCGCCAATATATGCTCAAACGCCCTGGATTTTCTCTCCACCTCGGGCATGTTTTCGGTGCTCTTGTAGGACTCGGTGAGAAGTTCGGCTCTTGCTGCCTCTATTTCGGGCTTTGCCTTGTAAAAGGCGTCAAGCAGTCTCTCGATTCTCTCAGTTCTCTTGATCGGGCTGGTGTCAAAATTCATTTTTATCCCTCCGGCGGCTTTAAGTCAGCGTTTTCCCTGTTCCAAACTTTTACGGTACAGCGGTCCGTATGTCTGTATTTACTTGTTATCTGTGCAAATTTTTATCCGTGAGAAGTCTCCCGCGAAAATTCGCCTATTATCGAGACTACATATAGTATAACATACCCGCCAATGCCTTTCAACCGAATTCTGATGTTTTTTGTTGATTTCACTATTTTTATAGCATTTTTTATGTTTGTTTATGTTGACTTCACACTCAAAACGCACAAATCCAACAACAAAAACCCACAATCAGTGGATTTCAGCACGGTGCAAACATGACACAAAGCAAAAACGCCGGACACAACAGGTTGTTTCGGCGGTTTTGCAGTGAACAGTGAGCAGTCAACAGTTGCCGGGCGCTGATGCGCGATTGCTGCACTAAGTGCTGAACTGCACTTGCTGAGAAAAGCAAATGCGGCGCCTTCAATAAAACAGCGCCGCACCTAAACTATTCACTGCGCCGAAGGCGCATCACTTGCGGCACAGCCGCACTCACTCGCGCCACAGGCGCGCTCACTCTTCACTGATATGTAATGACCGTTGTCAAGCAGTATTTAACATAAGTCACCACATTTTCTATTCTATTCGTCCGAAGGCTTCATGAAAGAGCTTTAGGGTATCTGTCTCCGGCATTGACCACTCTGATATACGTGGATTCGGGAATGATTTTCCTTACCTACAGGTCAATGGTCCGCCGTGAGCTCTACCCTCTAATTTCGTGGATCACAAAAAGTGCCAACATAGTGAACTCGTAGATAGCTCAAACCTTGAAGAGCCTAAAGCTCTCTCAAGGAGCCTTCGGATATTACCAACAATCAATTATCTGCCGCCGTCGCAAACGGCGCAAGCCGGCTTACGACGGCATATATGTTCAGTATCACTTCGGGACGGTTGTGTCAAGGCTGCGAAGCACCGCGTTGCGGCTTGGCCTTTACACGACCGGAACGCAGTGATACTCATGCTGTTGCTCCGGTAAGCATACCCCATATGAAGCATGCCAGTTCCCGTGCAATTGCTACTTTCGCTACGTTCGAATTCTTGTTTTCCTTCAGTACCAGCCGATAGTACTTCCTGCGTAATCGATCGTTTGCCCGATCCGCATACGAAATCACTTGTGTCGAAACGCCTTCCTGCCTGGCTTTTAACGCTTTCGATTTAAACCCGATCTTACCCCGGCAGTAACTTTGTGCTGCTTCGACCAAAAGACATCGTACATTGACATTTCCTGCTTTCGTGATACCAAGATAATTCTTATCGCCTCCGCTCGAGTCTTCCCCGGGCGTAAGTCCGATGTATGATGCGAAGTTCTCTGCTGTAGCAAATCGCTTGAAGTCACCAATTTCGGTGAGCACTGTTAAAGCAGTCAAGGTTTTGATTCCCATAAAGCACGAAAGATTCTTAACATCATCTGCATAAGGTTCAACAGATGCAAATGCTTCGATTTGCTTTTCGGTTCGTTCTAAGACATCAATGTAGTAGTTGTATGTTGCAAGATATTCTTGAAGTATATCCGCATACAATCCCGGCAGTCTCAACTCTCTAAGCCATTTTAAATGACCTTGAGTCCAGTTACCTTTTGTTCCATCATATATGCAACCATGACGTAGACAAAATGAAAGTATCTGCTGCTTCAATTCTTTCAATTTTTGTTTGTAATCCGACCTCATCCGGAGATATTCTTTAACCTGTTCGTCTTGTTCGGTTGGAATATATACCGGGGAGTAGTCATGGTGAGCCAGACATCTCGCAATAAGTGCTGCGTCACGTTTATCGGTTTTCACCCTCTTTCTGCCTTTCTGTTGAAGCATGGTTGTTGGTGCAAGGATCACACATTCGACATTGTGTGCCATAAGTTGTTTGTACAATGTATACCCTAAACACCCTGCCTCATATCCGCATATGAATAATGCATTTCTCCCATAATGGAACCGCATCGCCTCAATGTAGTTTAGAACTTTGCTGTAGTGGGCCTCAGTTCTTTGAGGATATTCAGCAGTTTCCTTCTCATTTGTGTAACAACAAAGAGAAAAACTCTCTTTATGTACATCCATTCCTACGTAAATTGTGCTATAATTCATATTGATGACCTCCATTTGTATGCGGTAACTCCTGTCACCACTTTTTGTTTTTGGATCTATAGTATACAGGTAAATCCACGAGACTACAAATCCGGAGGTCATTACATATTGTCTAAATAATCACACTCTCGATTCCCAGCATCTCATTGGCCTTGGCGATCTTCCCGCTCTGGTCTCCGTAAACAAGGGCCCAGTGTCTGCCCTCATAGTTCTCGGCCAGTTTCTTTATTCCGCCGGGCACGTCGATTACCACCTGGGTGCGGCAGGAGGGGAAGGCGGTGTTTCTGATGAGGTTGCCCCGGACGATGACCATTCTGTCCAGTTTGTCGTGGGAGATGCCTGTGACCGTTACCGGGCCGGGCTGTTTCAGCACCTGGAGGCCGCAGGGGAGAGTCCGCATTTCGAAGTATGCATAGGTGTTGAACTCGTCCTTCTCGTCGGTTTCATAGCTGCGGCGTGTTGGCGACGTGCAGTGGGAGACGAACAGTTTGTTGTCCATCGGGAAGAGATATGGGTTCAGCATGAACGAAGGCTCGTTTGAGGCATAGGATGTGATGAGCATGTCCATCAGAGTGGTAGCGTCCGCCTCGCAGGCTGCAATAATGCCCTCGTCGTTGAGACGTGAAAGAGCGAAGCAGGAGGTGGTGTGGCAGGATGTGTGGACAGTGGACTCAAGGCAGTTTACAGTGAAGGCGTTGACGCCGTAGGCTTCGATCAGTTTTCTGTACACCTTGTGGGCCTTCTGGCAGTCTGCGGCGGAGTATTCCTTGGGGAGCCGGTCGTTCTTGGCAATGCTCCTGATATAGTCAGGATCGCCCTCCCCGCAGGCCTCGTATTCCTTGATGAACCGGTCCTTGCCCATGTGGTACCACTTGATGCCGAACTTGTCCTGGATGAGGCGGATGATCTCGTAGCCCCAGTTGAAGCTGTGGTAGGGTTCGTACATTGCCTCGCCAATGCAGAGCACCGAGGTGTTGTTGATCTTGTAACGGACCTGAAGGGCGGCCAACGTGTCGGTAAAGTCCTGCTCGCTCTCCGCCAGGAACACGTCAGGCTTTATGCACATGTAGGCGTCGATCTTCCGAACGTCTCTCATAAAATAGGGATAAAAGACGTTGCCGTAGGACCAGACGTCCTCGTAGGGGGCGGTGTAGATAACGATCGGCCTGTTCTTGGAGTGGAGGACCGCGAAGACCTTGTCGATGGCGTTAAAAGGCATAAGGACATAGGCGTCCGCCTCTTCAACGTCAAGTGCATCGCTCTCGGAGTCCACTTCCGCCGCGAACCAGTCTATACCCTGAGGCAGAAGTCCGGATATTATCTTTTCATACTTTTTCTTGAACGAAACGTCGGTTACGTAGTTCAGTTTTTCGGGATCGCTGAGGTCCAGATCTCTGACTTTTTTCTCCTCCGGTGTGGGGGTGTATATCTTTCCGACAAAAATGATGCCAACTCTCATGTTTTTCATAGTAATCGCTCCTGACGAAATATTTCCGCAAGTCTGCGGCAGTGTTATTTTCGCCAATATCCCCCTCCTTCACAATGGGCAATTCTGCCCTTCTTGTTGGGGTATTCTGCTCTGTCTCTTTCATCGATCCGGTGACGCACCTCATTTTTTCTTCAAAACCGTTGATTGGCCTCTAAAATAGGGTTATAATCAGCCCGGGTCTCTGTTTTGGCAGATTCCCTTAGAGTATTAGTTCACGATTGCCCAACAGGCTCAGGTGCATTGGCGGCGATTCAGGGGTCTGTTTTTAAACACGGAGTTTGATCATGAGCAAGTATTACACAGAGGGGGACACAATAGTCCTCTCGGAGCAGAACGAGATAATAGTCGAACTGCGGCGGGTGGAGGAGAGCGTGGAGCTTCACAGGCACCGTTTCATAGAGATCGCATACGTGGATTCCGGTGAGGGAGTCCACGAGATCGCCGGCGGAAGCGTTTCCAGGATCTCAAAAGGAGACCTTGTGCTTTTCAACTCCGGCGTGGCCCACGGTTACCGAGTGGAGCCCCCCGATTCCCTGGTCATCTACAACTGTCTCTTTGACCCTGCGGTCCTTGACGCCTCCGTGAGTCCCAGCGACGACTTCATCAGGATCGTGTACGACTTTCTTCTCGAATCTTCACCTGTACCCGGCGAGGAGCAAAAGCCATACATTCTGCTTCGCGGCGCTGAGCCTGTTGCAGGAATCATAAAGGACATGTTCCGGGAATACACCGAAAAGCAGAACGGATACGCCAAGATCAACGCCGCCAATCTCACAAGGCTCCTCATCACCGTCTTCCGGCTCAAAAGGAGCACCGCCGAAAGCGCTTCAGGTGCGTATAAGGGTGCCATTGCCGAAAGTGCGGTCCGCTATATCAAGGAGTTTTACGCTGAGGACATCTCCTGCGAGAAACTTGCCGCCCGTGCTTTTGTCAGCACCGGGTACTTTCACAAGATCTTCAAGGACGTTACAGGCGAGACACCGGTGGAGTATATCCGGTCTGTAAGACTTACAGAAGCCGCAAGGCTTTTGCAGGAGACCGGTTGCTCCGTGCGAAACGCCGCGGAGGCCGTCGGTTATTCCGACATGAAATATTTCTACGAGGTCTTCCGGAACAGGTTTGGATGTTCGCCGGGGGAATACAAAAAGACCGCCGGTAAAGCGGTCTGACAGTTCTGACATATTATATTCACGAAGATCCGGCGGGCGCTCAACCTCTGCCGGATTTTTGCGAAGGGCCGGTCCATTGGCAAGTGTCCGTTGGCAAAAAAACTTTGGGTCTTTACCTTCTCAGCACCAGTTCTTCTATCGTTCTCAGGGCGTCCGAGGTCACGAAATCTCCCCTGCCCTCTCTTTCTGCGGGGCTTCCGGCCATGGCATATGAGCAACCGGCGGCTTCCAGCATTGTAAAGTCGTTTTCACCGTCTCCGAAGGCCAGCACTTCGCTCTTTCCGAACATGAATTTCTCCATTATCAAAGACAGAGCAAGGCCCTTGTCGGTTCCGGCGGATACAAATTCACACCAGTTGCCCCTTCTGTAAACACAGTTCAGGTAGTTTTCCCAGTCGGCAAAGAGATAATCAAAATCCCTCTCCTTGTCCGAGTAAACAGATATCTTGTAAACTTCGGAAGGTATACCGCCAATGTCACTGATCCGGTTTGTTCTGCCAGCCATGGTTTTTCCCTCCCTGAGGGCCCTTTCCGCGGCATCGCCGGTCACATAGCAGGCGTCCCGGGTGTAAAAGATCAAAGAGCAGCCGGCGAGGGCCGACTTTTGAAAAGAATCCCAGAACGCCCGGAGTATGTTCTTTTCCACAGGTCTGTCAACGATGACCGAGCCTCCGACAGTAACCAAAGCCCCGTCAAGGGATGCGATCACGGTGTTCGACAGGGACTCGGGGAACAAAGAGTAAACGTCGGCAACGGACCTCCCCGTGGCAAGCATGGGCAGCACGCCCTTCGCTTTCAGCCCCGCCAGAACATAGTTTCCCCCGGCAGGATCTTTACGGAGGAAAGTATTGTCGATGTCCGAACAAACCAACTTGATCATAAAAAGCCTCTTGTCACTCTCCGGGAGCTTTTTTCTCCCGCATTACGGTGTGATTTTACATTAAATAAACCGTTTGTCAAGCCTGTCAGCAGGTCTCGGCGTCAATGGATATCCTGAAATTCTTTATTTGCTTTCCGTCCTTTATGGCGCTGTTCTTCTTCACGGCCCCGGTGACAACGGTGTTCTTCAGTCTGTTCAGCACCGCCAGAAGATTTCCGCTGCTTTGGGATTTTACCGTAAAACACCAGAAATAATTGTCGTCCACCTTTGGCAGTCCGCTTCTTGTGACCTTCATAAGTTCCACCGCCCCGCTGTCTTTTCCGAAGGTCTCTTCGGCGATCTTCCCGGCGGCCTCTCTCAGCGCCAATGCGTTTTCGTAGACTCCCTTGTCGTCTGCCCCGCTGACGGTCACATTGGCAATGGAGGCAAAGGGCGGGTACTCCAGAGTCTTCCTGTAGTCAAGTTCCAGCTCCGCAAACCTGTCATAGTCCTGTTCGGAAGCAGTTCTGATAACGGAAGACGAGGGATTCATGGTCTGGAGAACGCATCTGCCCGGCTTTTTCGGGTCTCTTCCCGCCCTTCCCGTCACCTGGGTAAGAAGCTGGAAAGCCCTCTCTGAGGCGTTGTATTCGCTTATTGCCATAAGGGAATCGGCGTTGACGATGCCCACAAGGGTCACGTTGGGGAAGTCAAGACCCTTGGCCACCATCTGGGTTCCTATCAGGATCGGGACCTTTTCCTGCTCGAACTTCTCAAGAAGCTTCCTGTGGCCGTCCGCCATCCTTGTGGTATCGGAATCCATTCGAACCACGGGCACGCCGGGGAAAAGCCTCTCGATCTCGTCCTCCGCAAACTCGGTGCCAAAGGTCCGTCCGCTAATTCTCGGTGACCCGCAGGCGGGGCAGACTGAAGGCCTCTGCTTTGATGTACCGCAGTAGTGGCAGACAAGTCTTTCGTTGTTTTTGTGGTAAGTCATAGGAACGCCGCAGTTTCTGCAGACTATCATTCTTCCGCACCCTGAGCATATGAGCTTTGAACTGTATCCCCGCCTTGGCAAAAAGATGATGGACTGCTCGCCCCGCTCTATGTTCTTTTTGATCTCAGACGCCAATGTAAGCGACACCGGCGAGTTGTTCCCCGAGGCCGCCTCCTTTTTCATGTCCACGATTATGACCTCAGGCATACTTTGGGCAAAGGCCCTCTCCCTGAGGAAAGCGTAGCCGATCTCCCCGGAAACCGCTCTGTGAAATGTCGTGACCCTCGGAGTCGCCGAGCCGTACACCAGAAGGCCCTTTTCCTGCAGCAGCCTCATGGCGGCCACCTCTCCTGCGTGGTAATAAGGTCTCGCGTCAAAAGACTTGAACGAAGGCTCCTGCTCCTCGTCAAGAATGATCAGTTTAAGGTTTCTGACAGGCGCAAACACCGCAGATCTGACGCCCAGAACTATCCTTGCCTCGCCCTTTTCGATACGGGCGTACTCCTCGGCTCTTTTTTTGTCCGTCATCCTGCTGTGGAGCACCGCAACGCCCTCGCCAAAGGCTTTTCTGACCCTCTTTATCATCTGCTCCGTGAGCACTATCTCCGGTACCAGAAGAATGGCTCCGAAGCCCTTCTCAAGGGCCTGCCCCATGAGCTTAAAGTACACTTCGGTCTTTCCGCTGCCTGTGACGCCCCTCAGGAGAAATTCCGAAAATTTGCCCGAAAAAAGAAGTTCCGAAAGTCTGTCGAAAGCCTCCTGTTGGCCTTTGTTCAGCACGACCTCGGGTCTTGTTGAAGACGGCTCCTGTATGCCTTCGGGGTTTCCGGCCGCCGTCCCCGTCTCTGACTCAATGTTCTCTCCGTCGAACCTATCAACTATACCGTCGTCCCGCAGCCTTTTTATTGCCCCCTGAGATATCTCGCATACCGTGATAAGTGTTTTTTCCGGAACCCCCTCCGGGTTCTCCGAGAGCATTTTTACCGCCGAGAAGGCTCCTTCCTTTACGCTTTTCCTGTTCTTCAGATAATCCAGGGCTTCTTCGGCGCTCACTTTGAGTCTTACCGCTTTTACCGTTTTCGGGCTGACCTCACGGGTCTTGATCATCATAAGTCTGCAAGCTTCTGCTGTTCCGCAGACGTATCTTTCCGCCATCATGTCGCAGAGTTCAAGCTGCTTTTCATCAAGGGGTCTGTAAGCATTATTAATTGCACCGATCGGTTTCAGCGGCATACTTTTCCCGCCCACTTGCACATGGTCATCGCCTTCTTCAAGCCCCACGATCAGACCGAGGGACTTTGGCGAGTTTCCGAAGGGCACATCAACAAATACACCCACATGCGCATCCCCTCTCATCTCGTCGGGGACAATGTAGGTGTATTCTATGTCGAAGCTGCTGTTTGAACGTATTATCCGGATCTTTGCGTTCACAAACACCTCTCGGTCAGGTCGTTCGGGCTCACTGTCTGCCCCTATGCGCCGGAAGCCATTGGCGTCTTTCCGTCCGCGTTCAGGTCGCCAAGGCAGGTCAGATATACTTTTTAATATAGTCCGGCACGCTGTTTTCGTCGCCGTTTATACTGATGAAGAAGTTGAGTTCGTTGTCCTTCTCGAAGAGTTCAAGTCCTTTGAAGAAGGATTCCAGCCCTTTTTCGCCAACGATATAATTCAGTCCGTCGATAAAAATCGTTTCTATGTCGTAGTTCTGGGACGCGATCCCGCAGATAAATCCCAGAAAAGCCTCGGTTCCTTTCACGGGGTAATCCATGACGTTGACGAATCTGATCTCCCGGGCCAGCTTCATCAGCTGATCGTTGCTGTCGTCGATGTAAACAACGTTTCCCTTTGCCTCGACAACTATCTCATTCGCGTTCTCGAGCATGTGTTTCGTCTTACCGGTGCCTTTTTTCCCATAAAAAACTTTTATCATTATTAGAAAACCTCCGCTGGAGTGATGGCTTTTGACCTCAACATTATGATACCATCCGGCCGCCCCTTTGTCAATCGCCAACGCCTCCGGAAACCGCCGATCTGTTTTTTGACAGAGGCCTTGGCAAGTTGTAAAATAGCCCTGTAAATGCGGCAAAACTGCCGTAAAACGGTATTTTGGGGGAGCTTTTGCCAATGAAACTTCAGGAGATACATCTTCGTGATCCTTTCGTGTTTGCCGAAGATGGGGTCTATTACCTCTACGGGACCCGCCGGGGACCTCTTACCAAGGTCATACCCTGGAGGGGCCTTGACGTCTACACTTCAACGGATCTTTTGGACTGGGCGGGGCCTTTCGAGTGTTTTACAAGGCCTGAGGATTTCTGGGCCGACAGGGACTTCTTTGCACCGGAGGTGCACAAATACGACGGCTTTTATTACATGTTTGCAAGTTTCAGGAGCGAAAACAGACTCCGCTGCTCCCAGATTTTGAGAAGCTGCAGTCCTTTGGGACCTTTTCTGCCCTTTACGGAGGGGCCGCTGACGCCAGAGGGCTGGGCATGCCTTGACGCCACGTTTTACGTTGACGCTTCCGGCACCCCCTGGACCGCCTTCTGCCACGAATGGACTCAGATCGGCAACGGCACCATAGACATAATGCCCCTGTCAAAGGACCTCACCAAGGCCGTCGGGGAACCGCAGGTCATAATAAAAGCAGGAGACGTGCCCTGGGCCTACTCTCTGATCGATTCTTCCGGCAATAATTTTGTCACCGACGGTCCCTTCTTTAGAAAAGTCAGGGACGGAAAGCTTTATCTCCTCTGGTCGAGTTTTCACGCAGGCCCCCAGTACTGGTACGTGCAGGCCTTTGCGGTTAGCGACTCCGGGGATATCCGGGGACCCTGGCGTCACGGAGACAGATTCATATATGACGAAGACGGAGGCCACGGGATGATATTCGATGGGTTTGACGGAAAGACTTATCTCATTCTTCACAGCACCAACGTGAACCCCAACGAGAGGCCAAGGCTTTTCCGGGTGGAGGAGACGGAAGACGGTTTCGAGATAAGGGAGAGGATCGGATGACCGCCTTTTAAAAGACATCCCTTCACGGGCAAAAAAAACCGCCGTTCCGGCTTTTGGGAGCGGCGGTTTTTGCATTGGCAATTATATGCGTCAGTTTGTGATGATGTTCTCGGTGTCCTTGTCGAAAATGTGGACCTTCTCAGCGTTAATGGCAAACTTCTGAAGGTCGCCGACGTAAACGTTATGTCTCGGCTTGATTCTGGATACGAAGTTCGTTCCCTCAAGTGTGAAATAGAGAAGCGACTCGGAACCAAGGAGCTCCACAACGTCGATGGGCGCTTCGATGACGCAATCGCTGAACTGTTCGATGTAAACAGGCTCATCGTGGATGTGCTCAGGTCTGATGCCCATAACGACTTCTTTGTCAACATAACCAAAGTGCTCAAGAACTTCAGCTTTTCTCTGAGGAAGTTTTACTGTCCATCTTCCAAGTCTCAGGAGAATATCGGAGCCTGACTTTTCAACTCTTACGATGGCGAAGTTCATCTGAGGCGATCCGATAAATCCGGCAACGAACATATTGACCGGTTTCTCGTAAAGAACCTGAGGTGACTCGACCTGCTGGATGTAGCCGTCTTTCATAACGACGATCCTGGAACCCATGGTCATAGCTTCTGTCTGGTCGTGGGTAACGTAGATGATGGTGGTCTGGAGTCTCTGGTGGAGCTTAATGATCTCCGTTCTCATGGAAGCACGGAGTTTAGCATCCAGGTTTGAAAGAGGCTCGTCCATGAGGAATACCTTAGGTTCGCGGACGATGGCACGTCCGAGAGCGACTCTCTGTCTCTGACCGCCGGACAAAGCCTTGATCGAACGGTCAAGCAGCTGCTCGATCTCGAGTATTCTGGCAGCTTCCTGCACCCTCTTTTTGATCTCGCCCTTCGGAGTCTTTCTGAGCTTCAGGCCGAAAGCCATGTTCTCAAAAACCGTCATGTGGGGATACAGAGCGTAGTTCTGGAAAACCATCGCGATGTCTCTGTCCTTAGGAGCGATGTCATTAACAAGTTTTCCGTCAATGAGCAGTTCGCCCGAGGTGATCTCCTCAAGACCTGCAATCATTCTCAGGGTGGTGGATTTTCCGCAGCCGGAAGGTCCAACAAGAACGATAAACTCTTTATCCTGAACGTCAAGGTTAAAATCGTTAACGGCTGTAACACCGCCGGGGTACTTCTTGTAAATGTTTTTCAGCTTTAAGCTAGCCATCTGTCATTCCTCCAAATAAACTAAGCCACACATGAAATGCGCTGCCGATATTATAACAGTATTTTCCCAAAATGCAAAGTAAAATTTTCAGCCCTTTTCAAGCATCTTTTTTGGTTACTATGCACAGTTTTTGCGGCTGCGCAGCAGTGATGCGACTTCGTACAGTTAACAGTGATGAGTGAACAATTAACAGTTGAGGTGCGGCTTCGGTGCGATTGCCGGTGCGCCTGCGGCTTCAGCGACTGCATCGCAGTGATCAGTGAGCAGTGATCAGTTAACAGTGAGCAGTAAACAGTGGGCAGTGATTAGTTAACAGTTTCGGTAAAAAGATAATTGTTTTGAAGTCAGGCTTCCGCCATGCGGAGCAGGGTCTCCTCGTCGATTACCGCGATTCCCAGCTGATTGGCCTTGGTGAGTTTGGACCCCGCAGCCTCCCCCGCCACCACGTAGTCGGTCTTTTTCGAGACGCTGTCGGACGTCTTTCCCCCTTTTGACTCTATAAGCCGCTTGGCCTCGTCTCTCGTCATGGTGGGGAGAGTGCCGGTCAGGACAAAGGTCTTGCCGAAAAACACACCTGAGGAGGCTTTTTTCTGCTCGGTGAAGGTCATGTTGACGCCAAGCTCCGCAAGTTGGGACAGGGTGTGTTTGGTCTGTCCGTCCTCGAAGAATGAGACAACGCTGTTTGCCATTATCTCGCCGAAATCATCAAGTGCCAGGAGCTCCTCCGCCGTCGCATTGGAGATCGCCTCAACGCTTCCAAACTCGGCCGCCAGCTGCTTCGACGCCTTGACGCCTATATTTCTGATGCCAAGGCCGAAAACCAGCCTGTAAAAATCGTTCTTTTTGGAGTTTTCTATTGCCGCAAGAAGGTTTGAGACCGATTTTTCGCCAAGCCTTTCGGTGGTCTGAAGCTCTTCCCTCTTTTCCACAAGTCTGTAGATATCCGGGATGGTGCTGATAAGACCCCTGTCCAGCAGCATTGCCACCAATTGGGTCCCGAAGCCGTCTATGTTCATCGCGTCTTTTGACACGAAATGCTCAAGGCTTCTCGCAAGCTTGGCGGGACACTCTATGCCCGTGCATCTGTAAGCCGCCTCGCCCTCTTCCTGCACTACGGGCCCTCCGCAGACGGGACACCTGTCCGGCATTCTGAACTTTCTTCTCTCCACGCCGTCGCCCCGGGCATTTTCGTCAACGCCAATAACGGCCGGTATGACGTCCCCCGCCTTTATCAGCGTTACGACGTCGCCGATCATAATAT
The DNA here is from genome assembly GCA_947304585.1 of uncultured Clostridia bacterium. Classification (GTDB taxonomy): domain Bacteria; phylum Bacillota; class Clostridia; order UBA1212; family UBA1212; genus UBA1212. The sequence goes on from CAMZBI010000008.1 coordinate 50,428, forward strand.
CTTTTTCTTCAATGTAGTCGGTATTGTGGAGAGTCGCCTTCGAAACAGTGCTGCCGGCAATAAAAACGGGTTCAAGCACCGCAAGAGGCGTCAGGACACCTGTTCTGCCCACCTGCACCGCAATATCTTTAAGCCTTGTATTCTTTCTCTCCGCAGGGAATTTGTAAGCGCAGGCCCATCTAGGTGCATGGGTGGTGGCGCCGAGTCTTTCCCTGTCCGCCAGGCTGTCCACCTTGATCACCGCTCCGTCTATGTCGTAGTCGAGTCCCGCTCTGGCATTGCCAATGGCGCAGATCGCGTCCCAGATCTCTTCTTTCGTCCTGCAGACCTTGTAGTCCGGGCTGATCTTGAAGCCAAGACCTTTCATCAGTTCAAGAGACTCCGAGTGTTTCTCAACGGAAAGGCCCTCTATCTCCTGAAGGTTGAAGACGAAAATATCAAGATTTCGCGACGCGGTTATCTTCGAATCCAATTGGCGAAGGGAGCCGGCTGCGGCGTTTCTGGGATTGGCGAAGGTGTTCTGTCCCGCTGCTTCACACTCCGAATTGAGCTTATCGAAGGCCTTGTGGGGCATGAAAACCTCTCCGCGAACAACGATCCGGCGGATGTTTTCATTGACAATGCCCAGAGGAAGGGACCTCACGGTCTTCAGGTTCGAAGTCACGTTCTCTCCAACAACTCCGTCTCCTCTTGTGGCGCCCACCGTCATAACACCGTTTTCGTAGGTCACGCCAACGCTGAGCCCGTCGATTTTCTGCTCCACAACGTATTCCGGCTTGTAGCCAAGAGCCTCCTCCACACGGTCGCAGAAGGCAAAGACCTCCTCCCGGCTGAAAACGTCGTCAAGGCTCATAAGAGGCACCCGGTGGCTGAACTTTTCGAACTTGTCCAGGACCCTGCCCCCGACCCTGTGAGTCGGAGAGTCGTCGGTTTTAAGCTCCGGATGTTCCGTCTCTATCTCCACCAGTTGCCTGTAAAGCTCGTCATATTCGTAATCCGAAGCCGTGGGTTGGTCAAGCACGTAGTATTCGTAGGACCAGCGGTTCAGCAGGCGTTTTATTCTCTCAAGTTTTTCAGTTAATTCCGACATTTTTTTAACCTCTTTTAGCCGCCGATGAAAGCCGCCAATTCGTCGCAATCCTCTTTTTTTGTGGCAAAAGATGTCACTATCCTGACGGTAAGCCTCTCGCCCCTGTCCTCCCAGAGCTCGCACCCGAACCGGTCGATCAGCTCAAGGCCCTTCTCACTTTCGAGATCCACGAAGATCTGGTTCGTCACAGGTTCCGACGTGAACACCACTTTGCCGCGGAGCTTCCCGGCAAGGTATTCCGCCGCCTTGTTGGTATCCGCTGCAATCTCAAAATAAAGGTCGTCCGTAAATGCCCGCTCGAACATTGCCCCGGCAACGAAACCCTTGGCCAGCATGGCCCCTCTGTTTTTTATGTGGTATCTGAACTCCTCGGCAAGAGCCCTGTCCTTAAAGACCACAGCCTCTCCGAAAAGGAGTCCGTTTTTCGTACCGCCAACGTAGAACACGTCGCAGTTTTGCCCTATAAATTCAGGAGTGATGTCATTGGCAGCGCAGGTCAGCGCCACGCCGAGCCTTGCCCCGTCAAGGAACAGAAGGAGACCCAGCCTGTCGCAGACTCTTCTTATCTCCAGCAACTCGTTTTTCGTGTAAACGGAGCCTGTTTCGGTGGAATCCGAGACGTAGACCGCCCGGATCTTCACCATGTGCTCGTCGGTGTGCTTTTTTACCGCGGCCTCGATCTCACCCGGCAATACCTTTCCGTCAAGGCCCGGCACCGTAACGATCTTATGGCCCGACGCCTCCACAGCCCCGGTCTCGTGGACGTTGATGTGTCCGGTGGCCGCCGCCACCACCGCTTCGTAGGGCTTCAGCAGATAGGACAGCACGGTCATATTGGTCTGGGTCCCGCCGGCAACAAAAAACACCCTGCCGCCCTCGACGCCAAACCTTTTCAGGATCAGTTTCTCCGCATTTTCGCTGTGTTTGTCAAGGCCGTAGCCCCTGTTCTGATCATTGCCGATCCCCGCTATGGCATCAAGTATTTCTTTTCTGCAGGTCTCGCTGTAATCGTTTGTAAAAAGACGTCCCATAAAACCTCCGATTATCAAATTGCGCCAACAATAACGCCAATGCAATTATACCACCTGATTTTGAACCTTTTCAAGGAAAAACCCGTTTCCCGAGCCTTCAAACGACCTGCTCCGAGGGCTATACTGCTTCAGCTCAGGCTTCAGGTCGGCGCCGGATAAACACTTTACTTTTGCCGCAAAAAATGGTATATTATCGGTCCGCCAAGGGGATGTTCCGGTTTCGACGGGGTCGCCAATGGTCGGATAGCGAGTAGAGGGTTCCGTTGGCCTCTTTAAAAAGCGGAAAATCTAAATTTAAACGCAAACGATAATTTTGCACTTCAGGCTGCTTAATCGCAGCTTGCGCCGCCCCGCGGGTTACCCAAGCCTTCGGCAAGCGGTGTCAGCAATTTGGGCCCTGCGGGTTTAAGGGTCAACTCCGCCAACCACATTTGCAAAGCTTTGAGCAGGTGCGGATCCTATGAAGCTACCCGGGAGATGAGCCCGCCGTTTGGCGCTTAGTCCGGGGAAATTCAAACATACGGCTACACTCGTAGAAGTCAGGCTTGAGACGGTTTCGGACAGGAGTTCGACTCTCCTCATCTCCACCATATTTGGGAAAACAACTTTGATGCGGAAGTGTCAAGGTTGTTTTTTTTTTCGCAGAAACGGCAAAAACCGAAGCATCCGTCTGAGTTTATTATAATCCTTTGCTTGCGAACAGGATAAACAACAACGAGGCAATCCCTCCTGCGGCAATCCCTGCAAGCTCACTTCTTGAAATGAAGGCCAACACTCCGGAAACACTTGCGGAAAGAGCGCCGAAAATCTGGGCCTTGACAAACGCGTTACCGATAATTTCAAAGAATGACCTTACTGAAATATCTGCAGTTCCGTTTTTATTTGATTTGTCAAACGCTTTGTGATACGATTCAATCGACCGGGAGGTGTATAATAAAATGAAAAATATGAGGATCCCTTTACTGACTGTTTTGGGGGTTGCTGTTATTGGCATTATTCTCGGATCGTTTTTCGATCTGAAGATTTCCGAGGCCATTGCTTCCGCCGACAGCGCAATAGGATTGGCGATTTCGGCAATAGGTCCGACGATAGGTTTTGCCGGCGTTGCCGTGATGGGCGGAGGTTTTATCCGCTTTGCGCTTAAAGGCGATTATAAGATTTGGCAAAAGATCCTGTTCTGGGTCTTGGCACTGGCCTGTTTCGGGGTGTCGATATACTATCCTGCGGGTGAATATTTCGGCATCAACGGTTTTTACGGAGCTGCTCCCCAGTGGGCCGGTTACCTAGTCGTGTTATTGCCGGAAGCCGGCGCAGTGGTACTTGGCTACTTCCTCTTCAAGAACTGCGAATACAAAAAAATGTGGATCATATTCGTGATCACGATAGTGCTGCTGGTCGTCGCTTTGCTGGGCATCATTCCGACGCTCAAGGACATTGTCCACAGGCCCCGTTTCAGGCTCATAGAGGCCACCGGCGTTGAATTCCACAACTGGTGGGAGCCCTGCAAGAACTATAAGGATCTGATCTCGCTTTACGAAACTTCAAGCGACAACTTCAAGTCATATCCAAGCGGGCACACCGCCGAAGCCGCAATTTTGCTGGTCACAACACTGTTCCTGCCTCTGGCCGGTGCAAGTTTCAAGAAATTTCAGCGGCCGCTGTTCATTGCGAGCTGCTGTCTGATCGTTACGGTGGCTATTGCAAGGATCTTAGCCGCCGCTCACTTTCTCAGTGACGTTTCGACAGGCGCAGCAGTCATGGTCTTTCTCCTGTTGATCGCCAATGAAATAGTGATCAGAGTCAAATCGCTTCACCCGGAAAAAGACCGCAAAGAGTGACGGGTGAGTATTGGCCAACGTTCGTGCCAATACATAAGTTTATCTCAAAATAAAACAACGGGCTGTTAAAACCGGCATTTTGTACGGTTTTGACAGCCCCTGTTTTTTCTATCTGTAAAATACCGGGCAAGGCTGCCCGCCGCGAAGAAGTGCCTAATTCTTCAGGCAGTTGACGGGAACAACGACAATGCCGTCGGGTGTTTTGTAACACGCCCCGTGGCTAGTGAGGACCATCTTAAATTTAGGGGTCTTCATTCCGTTCTCTTTCATTATTTTTTCAAATCTGTTGAGAGAAGCGACCCCTTCCATGATGTTTTTCTCGCTTGCAATTTTAATCTCTACCGCACAGTAATCGCCGTTTTCAAGTTCAACTATCGAATCCACTTCCTGCCCTGAACTGTCACGATAATGCTTCAATTCTCCTCCGATCGATTCCGCATATACTGACAGATCCCTGACGGCGAAATCCTCGAAGAAAAAGCCAAAGGATTTCATATCGTTCATCAGATCCGCAGGATTGATCCTGAGCGCCGCCGCTGCCATTGACGTATCGATAAAGTGGTGTGTTGGGGCAGTTCTGACAGATACGCTCGTTCTCAGGTTCATATTCCATGCGGGAATGTCGAATATGATAAACAGGTCTTTCAGAACTTTTTCATACGACGAAAAAGTGTCGTCGTCCAGGGATATTCTTGCGCCGGAGTCGAGAATGTCTTTTATCATGCCTGTCCGCTTGGCCTGTGTGGATATGTTCCTGGCAAAGGTCCTCATAACTATCTGAAGCAGTTCAACGTTTTTATTTTTCAAAAATGCGGCGAATTCATCGCTTTCGTTCTCAACAACAAACAATCCGTCAAAATAGTTTCTGGTGACGTTGATTGCATATTCTTTTTTTGCCATGACGGATATTGGCCAGCCGCCGCGGCAGATTAGAAAGGCGATATCCGAAAGACCGGTCCTGTTATCGCTTGCATATACAGTCGGGAAAGGATCCGGGATGGACTCAAACAGATTTCCAAGCGAAACAACTCCTGATGACTCTCCGGATTCATACAAAGTGAACGGTTTCAGCGTCATCCTTGTTATTCTTCCGGCGCCGGAGTGTTGTATCCTTTCCGGATTAGCGGGAGTTGTGCTTCCGGTAAGGATATATTTCCCGAATTCATAATCCTCATCAAGATCGTTCTTTATTTCGTTCCAGATGTCAGGTGCTTTCTGCCACTCGTCAATGAGATGAGGTGTTTCCCCTGCCAATGCGGAACGCGGATCTGCCTTGGCGAGTTCTATCGCATTTGAAGTTTTGAGCGGTGTCACCGATTTTGCAAACCGCTCACACATTGTGGATTTTCCGCAGAATTTAGGTCCGGATACAAGGACGCATCCCGAAGAATTCAATTTGACCTCGAGCATTTTTTCGGCAAGCCTGCTTGTATATTGTTTTGCCACTTTCCTCACTCCCTTCGTCAGGGTCATTCTATACGATTTGTGCAGCCCTGTCAAGGCAGATTCGGTGTTTTGAAAGGATTTCATTCGGTGTTTTGAAAGGATTTCATTCGGTGTTTTGAAAAAAATCGTTTCGGTACAGTCGGTGTTTTGAAAATCCATGTTGCCCAGATTTAGGTAAAAACATCAACTTCTTTACAAAAAGCGGAGAAGATTATTATCTCCTCTCCGCCCTGTGATTTTAAACCGTTGAAATATACCTTGCTTTATTCTTCAGTAAGCACGTATGTGCCGGCCTTCACCGTCTTCTCAAGACCCTTTGGCAATAAGATCCTTGCGGTGCAGCCTGCGGGCACTTTAACGGTGTACACCGTTTTCCCGTCTTTTCTCTCCCAGCCGCTCTCCGCAACGCCGAACACGCTGTTGTAGCTTGCCCAAGCATATGTGAAACGTCCTCCCGGCCTTGGCGCTATCCTGAAGCTGTTTTCGCCCTCCACGTTGATGCCGCACATGCTTCCGAACACCCACTCGAGGACCGCGCCTTTCGAATAGTGGTTAAGGCTGCCTATGCCTCCCTGGGCCTTGTCTCCTTCCCAGCTCTCCCAGATGGTCGTAGCTCCGTTTTTGGGCATTGAGAGCCAGCCCGGTATCTCTTCGTTTTCAAGGAGCCTGTACGCGGCCTCGATGTCGATCTTCTCTAAAACGCCAAGGATAAGCGGTGTTGAAAGGAACCCCGTCCCCAGACGCCAATTATAGTTTTCCAGGGCCTTTATCAGCCTCTTCTCCGCAAACTCTTTCTGCTCTCCCCCCAGCAGGTCAAAGGCAAGGGGCCTCACCTGAAGGGCCTGTCTGTCGCTGTCAAGAGAATAATCCGGAAGCTTCACAAGTTCACGGTATGCCGATCTGCAGCCGTCGCTGTACCCCTGATATCTCTTCTGATCTTCGGTATGTCCCAGGAGACCTGCGATTTCGGCCATCAGTCCCAGCACGTAGGCGGTGTATGCCGTAGACACTTCAGGATGGGGGACGGCCATATCTTTCCAGTCCATGGCCTTCACGTCACTGGGTTCAGCCCACTCGCCGTAGCTTTGGCCCTTATTGACGATGAATTTTTTGGCGTCTTTGCTCGCGCCAATGGCAGGCGACTGGATGTCTCTCTTGCCGCAGCGGGAGATCATAAACTCCGCGTATTTTTTCATGGAACCGTAGCAGCGGCTGAGGATCCTGTCGTCGCAGTACTTCTTGGCAAACCTGTAAGGCAGGAGTATTCCGATGTCGGACCAGCCCACAGAGCCGTTCATGAAGCTCATGTAAAAATCGACGCCGCCGTAGGGTGCGATCTGGGGCAGCTTGCCGTTTTTCTTTTGCCAATCGTATACGTCCCTGAGGTATTTTTCGGAAAAAGCCGCATAGTCAAACAGGTAACTGGCGGTGCCGAAGAAGATCTGGGCGTCGCCGGTCCAGCCGTGCCTTTCCCTCGTTGGGCAGTCGGTGGGGATGTCCAGTGAGTTGGACTTGGTGGACCATTTGGTAGCTTCAGCCAGTTTGTCCAGAAGCGGGTTTGAGCTCCTGAAGAAGCCTGTTTCCTCTATGTCGGAGTATACGGCAATTGACCTTATGTTTTCCGGATCGAGTTCAACCTCCGTGTCCACTTCCGCATATCTGAAGCCGAAAACCGCAAAGGTGGTCTTGTAGTCGTTTCTGCCCTCGCCGCAGGTGTAGTCGATCTGCTGCTTTGGGGTCACCCTGTTTCTCTTCCCCAGCTGGATGTTTTGAAGGGTGAGATTGCCGTCACCGTCGAGAAGTTCTCCGAAGCGCCAAAGCATCCTCTGACCCGCCCGGGCGTATACGGTAAACGACACGTATCCCGCGATGTTCTGGCCGAAATCCAGAAGTTTTTTGCCGTTCGGAGCAGTTGTGATGACCGGTTTGAACTGTTCGTGTTCTTTCACCGGCACGTTGTTTGAGCAGACGGGGGTAACACTGCACTTTGTCTCTTTGGCGTGTCCGCCGTAAAGAGGAGTTCTGAAGGCCTCCACTATCTCACCGTCTTTGTTGTCGGCAAATCTGATCTTCGAGTCGTTGGACCACTCCCAGGTGCCGTCCGTAAGTATCTTTTTGCAGGTTCCATCACCGTAAAGGATCTCCAGCTGGGCGATGACCTTTGTCTCGGTGCCGTACTGGTTTTTGAGGCCCCAGGCCCCGCAGGAACCCCTGTACCAGCCGTCGGCAAGGGTGATTTCCAGCTCATTGGCGCCTTCCGAGAGCATATCCGTGACGTCGTAGGTCTGGTACTGGATCCTTTTTCTGTAGTCCGTATATCCGGGAGCCATCACGAAGTCGCCGACCCTTTTGCCGCCGAGCTTCGCCTCGTAGAGACCGCAAGCGGTGATATAGAGCCTTGCGGATCTGATGTCCGTTCCACCTTCAAACACCTTTCTGAAACAGTCTGCCGGGTAGCGAACTCTTCTGTTTACGGTGTAGTTGCCGGTGATCCACTTGGCCTCCCAGGAGGAGATTCCGTACTCGAAAAACCCTTCGCTCCAATCGCCCTGGAGGTCGTTCTCGTCCCAGAGGCATATCTTCCAGTTCACCCGTTCCCGGTCTCCGGCCTTCACGGGATATTCAGCGTGCATCAATGAACTTTCGACTTTGCCGCTGTCCCATTTTTCCGTAACTATTCTGTAGGCAGTCTGGGTGATCCCGCCCTCGCAGTTCCACATGAGCCTGGGCTTTTCAAAGTCCACGCCAATGGGATCCCTCAGGTATTCGGTCCTTAATCTTATAGCTTTCATGACTGTTCTCCGTCTCCGTCGTCTGTGCCGGTATCTCCGTTCTCCGGTTCGCTGCTTTCTGTCGTTACGGCATCCGCTTCGCCTGCTCCGGCAGCTTCACCGTCGGTGTTTTCCGCAAGCCCGTGTCTTGCTTTTATCTCGGCCTGCTCTTTGGGCAGATTTTTCTCTACTTTCAGGAAGAAAAGAATGACGACGAGAGCGATTCCCGTGAAAACCTCAAGGCCAACGAATGCAAAAGTAATGACCCAGTTTACCGTTGCCGGCTGCTGCATTGCCACCGTGAGGACTCCGTCCGTAGCGGGCTTCAGCGATTCAAGGGCCACCTGGGAGGTCCAGCCGTTCTGTGCAAGAGTCGTGGCAGCCTCAGCGGTGGTATTGGCGGTTATCGGTGCAATGTACCCTGCCGAAGAGAGCATGAAGTTGAACACGCCTGTCATGATGCCCACCATTGCCACGGCAATAATATTGTAGATAGACATCGCGGCCCCGTCGATCCTTATGTCCGTCTTCCACTCCAGGTGGTCAAGGCAGTCCGCAAACAGGGCCATGAAGACGTAAGCGCAGGGGAGACCGCCGATGTTCTTGATGAACTGGCCAATGAGCACCAGCACCAGGTTCTGAGGGAATATCCAGCAGATGAAGGAGCCGATGGCGTAGAGGACAAAGCCGAACATGGTCACGTTGCGCTTGCCGAATTTCTTGGCAAGGGGCCACACCGCAAAGATGCCTATACCCATTGGAATGCCGCCTATCACTGAGACAAGCATCTGGGTTATTCCGTCGTTGTAGGTGCCCAGGACGTAGTTGCAGTAATAGACAAGGCCAAGATTTTTGAGAGTCGTTCCCACCGTGTAGATGAAGAAGTAGACGTACATCAGTATCATGTATTTGTCGCTGAAGAGAAGCTTGATCTGCTTAAAGAATGGCAGTTTGGTCTCCTCGCCTGCGGCAGCGGACTCCTCGGTCACACGCTCCTTGGTGAAGAAGTATTCGAGAAGGGTCAGCGGAAGGGCCAATATCGAAAGGATGCACATGAGGGTGATCCATTTTGACTTGTCGGCACCGATCATCGGCATGACCACCATGGGGAATACCAGGGCAACAAGAATGCCTGACATCATGATAGTGGTGATCTGGTTGAACACGGAAAGACCGCCTCTTGCCTTGCCGTCCCTTGTGGACAGGGGCACCATCAGGTTGTGGCTCATGTTGAAGATGGTGTAGGCAAAGGAGTAGAAAAGGTTGTAGGAGATCATGACCCAGATCGCCTTCACAAAGTCACTGCCGTTCGGCACCGTGAAGAGCAGTATACCGGTTATCGGAACGAGAAAGGCGGACAGGAACAACCAGGGTCTTGCCTTGCCCTCTTTGTGTTTGGTGCGGTCGATCACCTGTCCCATGATGACGTTGGTCACTGCGTCAATGATCTTGGAAACGATCGGGAATATGGTGAGGAACAGGCCGCCCCAGAGGGGTGTCAGGTTCAGAACGTCGGTATAGTAGACGTTGAGGTAGGTCGCCAGTACTGCGTTTAAGAGCAGTGCGCCGGCAGGCCCCAGCAGATAGCCAAGCCATTTTTCTTTTGCCTTGACTTCCGGGGTTTTGATCGCGCTTGACGGAAGCTTCATTTCAGATCTCCTCCTTGGGTAGTTTGGGTACTTTGATTTTTGATGTGAAACAACGGATGCCTTTTATGAGGTGTCCGTTGGCAAGTTCTTTAAAGCCGCAGGCGAAATTGTAGGGGAAGCTCCTGCCGGCGCTCATGGACATGGAGCGGAGGGAATTGCTCTCCAGTATTCTGCGGAGGAAGGCGGCGCCTTTCTGTTTGTTGGTCTTTTCGGGGCCTTCCGGCATCCTGCGGGCCTCTTTTTCCTGCTTGTCCGCCACCGAAAGCACCGCTTTGAAAAGGATTCGGCCCATGAAGGTCTGCTTCAGGTCGGTGAACCGGGATTCCAACGTCAACGGATACTTTTCCGGCTCCTCCGGGACCTCATACCGGTCCGAATAAGTCTTTGTGTCTTCTTTTTCCGGGGTTATCACCACTTCTGCGGACTCTCCCGGGTTTAAATAGACTTTTTTGAAGCCTTTCAGTTCACCGCCAACGTAAAGCTCCGCAACTTCCCCGCCGTAACGGCTGCCCGTATTGGTCACCTTTGTTTTATAACTGTCGCCCTCTTTGGCCCATACACTTTGTTCAAAGGTGGTGTAGCTGAGGCCGAATCCGAAGGGGAAGCGTACGGGAACATTGTGTTTATCATAGTATCTGTAGCCCACATCCCGGCCTTCGGAGTAGATCTCGTTGACGTTTTTTCCGAAGGTTCCGCAGGAGGGCACGTCCTCATAGCTCATTGGCCAGGTCTCCGCCAGTTTGCCCGAGGGGTTCTTAAGGCCGAACAGAAGCTCGTATACCGCCCTGCCCCCGTTCTGTCCCGGCAGGTACATGTTGAGGATGGCGCTGACCTTGTCGCAGAAAGGCAGCTCCACGGGAGATCCGCCGAAAAGGACCACAACGATCTTTTTTCCGGTCTTTAGGATCTCCTCGATCTCGGACAGCTGGTCTTCGGGAAAGCGCATATTGTCCCGGTCCCCTCCCTCGGATTCGTATTCGTCGGTAAGTCCGCCGAAATAAAGGACCACGTCGCACTCAGCGATGTCCACGGTCTTCACGTTCCGGGACCTGAACTCCGATTCCGGGCTGTTTTCAAACATTGGATTGATCATGGAGCTTCCCGCACCCTGGTAGCGCATATTGGCAAAGAGAGGACCTGCGACGGCAATCTTTTCGTTCCCGGAAATGGGCAGCACACCGTCGTTTGTCATGAGCACTGCGGAATCCGCGGCGATCTCGGCTGCAAGCTCATTGTGGGCTTCCCAGTCAACTTCGGAAGTTCTCTCCGCTCTGCAGTATCTGTCGATCCACCTGAGGATGTTCCGGCAGGCGTTGTCAAGGGCCTCCTGCGAAAGGCTTCCGTCTTTGAGGCCGTCAAGTATCCATTTGCGGCAGATATCCGTATCCCCGGGCATCTCAAGATCCATCCCCGCTTCAAGGCTCGGCACTCTGTTCTTCACCGCGCCCCAGTCGCTCATCACCACGCCTTCAAAGCCCCACTCATTTCTGAGCACGTCCGTAAGAAGCCACCTGTTTTCTGAGCAGCATTTTCCGTTGATTTGGTTATATGCGCACATCACCGTTGCGGGCTTTGTGTGTTTGACGATATACTCAAAAGGCTTGAGATAGAGGTTCCTCATCGTGTCCTCGGAGGCCACGGAATTCCCCATAAAACGGTAATTTTCACTGTTGTTTAGGGCAAAATGCTTCAGAGACACGCCAACGCCCTTCGACTGAACGCCCTCAACCATTGCGGCGCCCATGATCCCCGAAAGCAGCGGATCCTCTGAAAAATATTCAAAGTTGCGGCCGCAGAGAGGGTTCCTCTTTATATTTACGCCGGGTCCCAGGAGTGTGTGAACTCCGTAGTACAGACACTCTTCGGCAATGGCCTCCCCCATTTTTCTCAGGTTTTCTGGATTCCATGAGGATGCGGTGGCAGCTGCTGTCGGAAAGGCGGTGGCTTTTTCAGACTGGCTGACGCCGTTGTCCCCTGACCCGGTCTGCTTTCTGAGACCGTGAGGGCCGTCCGACATGCAAAGAGAAGGAATCCCAAGCCTTGGAATGGGATTGGTGTACATAAAATCCGTGCCCGATACAAGGGCCGCCTTTTCCTCCGCAGTCATCTGCAAAACGATCTTCTCAATGTCCATGGAAATACCCCCATGATGATTTCTGACTGTATTATATCAAACCGTCCGTGCTGTTTATTGCATTATTGTTATTTATTTGATACAATCGTAACCAATAAGGAGCTTTTTATGAAAAAAGAAGATCTCAATTACATATGCACTTCAATCGCCAATCTCACCGGCATCCCAGTCAGGATTTATCTTGACGGCGAGCTGCTTTGCTATCACTCCATCGTGGACCTCCCGGGAGATCCCGCCGGGGCATATCTTGACAATATCTTTGCGATTCCCGACCGCATCGGTTATTTTGCGGCGGACTGTTTCCAGTACTACGGAGTGGTAAACGACGGCGGTGTGAGGATCGTGACGGGGCCTGTTTCCGAGTCGGTGCCCGGCGATCAGGAACTCCGGGAGCTTGCCTTCAAGGCAGACATCCCCGCTGACTTCGTACGGGATTTTACCTCGGGCATGAAAGCTATCAGAAGAATGCCTCTTGAAAATCTCCTGCAGCTGCTCTGCGCGCTGAATTTTATCCTTACGGGTGAAAGAAAAAGTCTCCGGGACGTTGCGATATACGACAGGGAACAGGAAGCCCTCTCGGCCCGGGATCTTAAGACAAGCGCGGAAAAAAGATTTCAATCCGTCGAAGCACCGGCACCGGAGGTCCACAACACCTACGATCTTGAACAGCTCCTGATGAATCTGATAAGAAAAGGCGACACGGCAACTCTCCGGGAATGGCTGTCCTCGGCTCCTGCCGTTGGCGGCGGCACCCTCTCCCCCAACGGTCTTCGCCAACGCAAAAACATCTTCATAGTGACTGCAACGCTTGCCTCCCGGGCGGCCATACGGGGCGGAATGCTTCAGGGTGAGGCCTTCACAATGAGCGACGCCTACATACAGAAGTGCGAGCTCCTTGAAAGCCCGGAGCGCATCACGAATCTTCAGTACCACATGATACTGGACTTCACAGAACACGTGGAAAATCTTCACCGGGGTGGCAATGCCACAAGGCTTGTGATCGACGTTGCCAATTACGTCCGGCAGCACCTCTCGGAGCCCGTCACCGCGGAGGCCATCGCAGCGGAACTCTTCATCAGCCGCCCCTATCTGTCTAAAAAATTCAGGGAGGAGTCGGGCCGGACCCTGACCGACTTTGTCCTCTCCGAAAAGACCGAGGAGGCAAAGAGGCTGCTTCGCTACACCGACAAATCGCTTTTGTCCGTCTCGGAATATCTCGGCTTTTCATCTCAGAGCCATTTTATCCGGGTCTTCAAGAAATATGCGGGAACAAGTCCCCGCGAGTACAGGGAAAACCACAGGGAATGAGGTGTTTTTATGAAAGAAACAGAAGTTACGGTTCAGGTTTTTAACGATTTTGAGGAGACCTGCGCAATACTTGCGGCCAGGGACTTTGAACTTGCGGACCGTTTCGTGATCAAAGACCGCTATTATTCGGGACTTGCCAATGCCAAAGATCTGCCCTACGGGGAGCTCATCAAAAACTCTTTTCTGGTCAGGGAGATCATCTGCGAGAAGGAGACGTCGGCGTTTTTGATCTACAAGCAAAAAGATATTGACGAAAAAGGGGTCGTAATTGCGGAGGAGAAGGTGAAGGTCTCCATTGGCGATCCTGAAAAGGCTGACCGGATCTTCGGTCTTTCCGGAATTGATAGTTATTGTGAAATCGAAAACAGCACCTGTGTTTTCAAAAAAGGAAGCATTTGTCTTGCCCTTCAGGACGTCAGAGATCTCGGTCTTTTTATCGAATACGAGGAGGACGAAACAATGAAAGCCCTGGATCCCGTAAGGAAAACAGAGCTTTTGAAAGAAGTTCTCACAGGGCTCGGTCTGAAGCTGGGCAGCGATTTCTCCTGTAAGAAGGTGTATATGAAGCTTCACCCTGAGGCCTAATCGTTTCGTTTTGTCAAAGCCCGGGAACGGTTCCGGGACCTCTCAAATCTAAACAGGCCTTTCTTATAAAGGGAGGTCTGTTATTTTTTATCTGCCCCCCGGGCAGTGCTCACGGATAAATGCCAGAACGAATTCCAGGTCCTCCTTTTCGCAGTAGACCTGGTTGTGCTCAAGGGTCTCGTTCAGTTTTATCAGGTTCCTGCGGGGGTAAACTTTGATTTTTTTTACCTTGGCAAATTCGGTATACATGGAAGTTCTTGATGCCGCAGCTCCTGCGGAGACCGCTCCGAAGCCGCCCCCTGCGACTCCTGCCGCCGTTGCTCCCATCGATATTCCTTCCGCCCGCTTTGCCTGCCAGGGGATCTGGGTGTGGTTTATTCCCCGTTCGTCCATCTCAAACTCGACAATATATTTTCCCCGCATTATAGCGGCATATATAAGATAGCCCGCGCCTGTGAGCACAAGAACCGCAGCCGTTGCGATCCCGAAAGCCGCCAGCGTCTCGAGTGCACCCTTCGGAAAGAAATCCGGCTTGCCGACATTGAACAGGAACATGACCGCAAAACCCGCAAGTACTATGAAAAACAGTATCTTAAACACCAGCAGGAACACCGTAGGATTTTTGAAAAGCGACATGCTGAATACCCAGCGGTACTTGCCGTCGGGGCCAAGGGTAATGTTCTCGGTGATCTTTCTCTCCCCTGTCTCTCCGGTTTCTTTTTCTATAATTTTGTCGGAACTCTTCTGGCTGTCCATGTCTGTCCTCCTGTCCTTCACATTTACGATTAAAGCATCTCCACTGAGCCGTCTTCAATGCGATAGACCGCCCCTTTGACCATAACGCCACATTCTTTTTCCATAAGCTCACCGAGCATGCTTTTGACCGTGCCGATCCCTGCCTCAACGTTAAGCCTGCAGGCGGCAAGCGGATCCGTTTCCGTGCCGACAACGTTCTGAATGCGTTTTAGTATGTGGTTCGTAAACCCGCCGCCGTGACCCGAAAGAGCTGCGCCGACGGCTCCGCAGGACGTGTGTCCCATGATCAGCACCAGCTTCACGCCAAGGTGCTCCACCGCATATTCGATGCTTCCGAGAGCGCTGAGCCCGATCACGTTCCCCGCAGATCTGATCACAAAAAGTTCCCCTATTCCTGCGGAAAAAATGCTTTCAGGGATGACCCTTGAATCAGAACAGGTCACTATGACCGCATAGGGGGTCTGACCTTCTGTTGCAGTCTTCAGTCTTATTTCTTTTGAAACGTCGCCGCTGTTTGTTCCGGCGTCCAGATATTTTTTATTGCCAAGGCACAGCCTTTCCATTGCCTTGTCCGCAGAAACCGTCATATTGCCTCCTGTTTTTGTAATAAAAGACGTCAGCTCTTTTTCTTTCTGATTAACAGAACCACCGTCAAAGCAACTGCCGCACCCGCCAATCCGGCCACGACTGCAATAAGTGCAGCCATAACGATCTTCAGCGTTCCATCTTTATCCCCTCCGGGCTCCACGGAGTTCTCAGGCCCGTCTGTAGTTTCAGGTGTTCCCGCACTCGGAAGAAGAGTCGCCTCAGGATCAGGTGTCGGCGTAATTTCAGGTGCCGCTGTCGCTTCCGGCGTGTTTTCAGGTTCCTTTGTTGGAGCTTCAGTTTCGACTCCGGTAGCCTCTTTGAGGACAAAACCGCAGTCGAGGCAGACCATTGGCGTGGTCTCGGTGGCATCCGGTCCGGGTCTGTGGGGCTCCGTTTCGTCGACAGCTTCGCAGCCCTCCCGTATGCAGGAACGGGCGTGCCCCGTGTCGTCGATTATAGTCCATTCATTGCTCCAGAGGTGGCCCCAGGCTGCCATGTATGCCGTTCCGCAGATATGGCAGTACCCCTCTTCGACACAGGTTGGCGTGCCTCCGGAGTGTTCTCCGTAGGTACCGTCGATTATCGCCCCGCAGCCCTGCCTGAGACATTTCCTGTAGTGATGTGTGTCGTCATGCTGCCAGACAGACTCAACATGGCCAAGGGGAGGTATCATTCCCCAATCACTGTCGGTTATCTGGACGAGACCGTCGTCGTTTTCAAAGCAGGCGCCGCAGGAACAGCGGTAATAAGATGATTTTCCCGGCACAGTACAAGTCGGCGGAACGGTGTCCACAAATTCCAGCTTGTGAGTATGACTTATTGCAGGAGTTATAACGTATCCGCAGTCTAGACACACCTGTGGCGAGCTGCTCGTGGCGGCAGGTCCCGGTCTGTGGGCCGTGAGTGAACTGTGACTGCCGCAGAGGTTCGAGCAATAGTGCGCATGGCCTTCCGCAGTAACATAATCCCAGCTGTCCGTCCAGTTGTGGGATCCGGGAGAGCCGTAAGTAAGTCCGCAGATATCGCAGACCGCGCCTTGAGTGCAAGTGGCCTTGCCGCCGGAGTGTTTGCCGGTGGTACCCTCCACCACTTCTCCGCATTCCCGCCTGAGACAAATCTTGTAGTGGTTTTCGCCGTCAGACCTCCACTCCGATTCGTGATGGCCCCGTGCAGGTATCACGCCCCAGTTCTCGTCCGTGATCTTTGTCAGACCCTGATAGTCTTCAAAACACCAGCCGCAGGAACATTTGTAATAAGTCAGTTTGCCCTCTTTCGTGCAGGTAGGATTGACCTGTGTGACCTTGGTCAGGTCGTGGACGTGGTCGTAGGTAATGGTTATTTCTATAACTTCTTCCGGGTTCTGTTCATAGGCTTTATTGACGGTTGCCAAAACGTTGTTTACGGTTGCCTTTACAGCCGGGCTTCCGTCCCGGACGTGGAAACGCTTGCCGTTTTTCGCCTTCACCCAGATGCTCAGCTCGTAGGTGTGCCCCGCGAGGAACCTGTCCCCCGGGTTCAGGAACTTGCCGGCGGTCTTGTCGTACCACGTGACAGGCTCGTTGTCGAAAAGGTCGTAGAGATTCTCATCCGCAGGCACCGCCAACGTGCTCATCTCCGCATACACCAGCGGCTCCGGCAGCGAAAGATCCACGCTCTCGATATTTTCAAGAACTTCCAGCGCAGTTACGGGGATATAGCCTGCGTAGCCGCCTCCCACCACTTTCCAATAGCTCCCGGACTGTTCGATCAGGGTCACCTCTTCGCCCTTCGGCAGCGTGGTCAGGACTTTCGCCTGGCTGTAGCGCTCCTCAAGGATCGCCGCGGACTGTTTCGTAACAGCCTTGCCGATTCCGTCGGGAGTCAGAACGTTTATAACGGCAGACTTGGTGTCTATGGTCTCCATTCTTTGTCCGCACTGGTAGAGCACAAGGTCGCCCCTGAGGGTTATTTTGCCCATACCGGTCTTCCTTGGCGTGTATCCTTCGCCCTTCCCGCAGACCACGTCCTTTCCGTCCTCGATCACGTGTATCTCGGTCTTAAGTTCCAATTCCGACTGAAGATATTTGCCGAGATCCGTCCCGGACCATTCGATCAGGGGATAGAAAGTCTCTCCCGCGGGGCAGTCAAAATAGGTGATATCGCCAACGGTCCTCTCCGCCATGTAATACTGACTGCTCATGCCAATATACGTTAACGCTGCGCCGTCGGCTTTGAGATCGCTCAAAAGCTTTGAGTGAGTTGCGACCCACATCTTCTTGCCGACGAGATCCCTGGTCTGGCCGTTTATGGTGACCCGGCACCAGAAGACCAGTTCGCTCCAATCTCCGGAGGCAAGCCCGTCGTTTGTCTTAAGCTGCATTCTGGAAGTCGAGGTCCCCGAATAGGCGTCGTTGTCCTCCAGGCCAATGAAATCGCCGTGATACCCTATGGAAGCTCCCCACAGGAACGTTGCACTCGGATCTTCATACCACACAGACATATCGTAAACGCCCGGCGCGTACACGTAGGTGTCGCAGTAGCCGTCTCCCGCATCGAATGCACTTGCGGCAACGCCAAAGGCAGCGGCAGCGGCCAGCAGAAGCGTCACAAACGCCAAAACATATAAAGATCTTTTCATAGTTTCCTCCGGCCCGGGTACCCGGTTTTTCTTCACATTCAGTTTACCACATCCGAGGCTTCAAAACAATCGGAACTCCTTGCTGCGGAGCTGTCTCGTGATAACTCATATGCTCCGGGCATGAAAAAAGTCCGGAAAGACCCTTTGCAGGTGATTCCGGACGTGTGTGAATAAAGTTTTGTTTCTCTCTATCTCTTTTTGTAAACAATCAGTTCCGGGTCGCTTCCCCCTTCGCCGTAGGTGCAGACAAGGAGGAAATCCGCATTGGCAAGTATTCCGAAGCAGCGGCCCTCCGTCCCGGATTCCAGCTGATTTCCAAGGTATGTGGCTTCGTCGTCAAGAAATTTAACTTTTTCGCCGCCGGGGAGCTTGTATTCGAGGTTGACGTAACAGCCCACAAGAGCGTTAAGTTTTTCCACCTTTGGCATGCCTTCGATGTTAAGCGCATTGAACTCCTCGATGAGCCTTCTCTTCAGTTCCTCAAACTTTTTCCCTTCGCCAAGCTCCTTGTGCCTTTTCCAGTAATCCAGATTGGGAAGGGTAGCCCGCATGTATTCCCGGACCTGTTCCTCCGTAAATTCAGGGCTGACCATGTGCTTTACGCAGACCTCAATCAGGTCGTCCATGTCGCTGTAGGTGTACTCCCCGTCCGCATAGCACCACTTGCAGTAGTCTTCGTTAAAAGACTTGTCCTTGTTTCTGCTGATGATCGGATCCTCCAGCGGCATGCCGCAGCACTGGCAGATGAGTTTCCTTGGCGACCCCAGCAGAGTGTTGATGGACACGCCAAAAAATTCGGACAAGAGCTTCAGAGACTCTGTGTTCGGCACCGTTTCTCCGGTCTCCCAGCGGGACACAGCCTGCCGCGTCACAAACACTTTTTCCGCAAGTTCATCCTGGGACATTCCCCTCTTCGTTCTGAGATCAAGTATTACGTCTTTAGTTTCCATTGAGCCTACCTCCTCCGGTATTTCGGAAGTATTATAGTTTGCAGGTGCGGGGATTTCAAGCAACACGCTGTTGCGGGTGTGGAAAAAGGTAAGATAGATATTGCCAATAGAATCATAGTGGTAGACGGGGGGATTCGCAGCCCGCTGCGTGAAGTTTCACTTGCGTGCTGCGCCGCTCGTCGTCGCCGTGAGCTTCACTACCTCGTCTTCCAACGGTTTTCATTTCTCCTTTGTTGGAAGACTTCAATCGCTCCGCTACGGCTCCTCTTCCCCAAAAGTGCAAGCACTTTCGGGGGCCCCTTTTTCTCAAACGTTCTCGGCTACAAATCATCCACCGGATGATTTGTTTGACGCCTCGACCCTCTCGGGTTCTCGTCGCTGCGAACGCCGACGATTTCGTCTTCCAAGATTCTTTAGCTTAATTCCTTGAAAGACTTCATTTCCGCCGCCCCGGCTCCTCTTCCCCAAAAGCGCAAGCGCTTTCGGGGGCCCCTTCTTTCTTAAAAACCACCACGAAAAAGGACCCCGCTTTGGAGTCCTTTTTCGTGGCGGAGATGGGGGGATTCGCCCGTCTGCGGCGCGTTGCTTGCATCCGGCGCTGCTCGAGCATAGCTCTTCGCGATCTCGGCTACAAATCATCCACCGGAAGATTTGCTTAACGCCTCGACTCTCTCGAGTTCGAATCCCCCTTAATTCTACAACTGAATCGGGGAGTAACCATTGTGGCTACTCCCCGATTCAGTGGCGGAGATGGGGGGATTCGAACTCCCGAAACCATGGTGTGGTTTACGCGATTTCCAGTCGCGCGCCCTCGACCAACTAGGCGACATCTCCATGCGTTTTCTGACGCGGATGGAATAATACCATACCGTGTCAAATTAATCAAGTATGTTTTTTCAAAAAAGCCGGGTAAAACCGTATTGGCAAGTCCAAAATCCTGCAAACCGGGAAAGCAAAGACCCGGCAGGCTCACTGAAACGCCAGTTTCTTCCGGCCTTCGCATTCCCTGAGAACTGTGTCAACAGCTTCCTCTTCGCTTTCGAATTGCCAATGGTAAGCTGCTTTTCCCTTTTCGGAGGTCTCTTCCACGCACCAGACGCCCTCTTCGTTTTGGAAAAGGCCCTCTTCAAAATAGGACGAGTTGATATCGACAGGTCTCTTTACGGCTCTGAAGCCTGTATACTCAAACTTTTTGTAGACCTTTTCGTAAAGAGCCCAGAATTCTTCAACTTTCATAATTACCTCCCTGAGGGCTTAAATGCCCCAAGCTCAATGCGCCGGTGCATTGGCGTTGTTTATGATATCCCGGCTGATCTGCGACCGGCCGAAAACAAAATGAGACCGTGTCAAGTTTTGACGGAGATTCGCTTCCGGCCGCCTTCGGCTCCGCAT
>CAMZBI010000009.1 GCA_947304585.1 uncultured Clostridia bacterium
CATGGGATGAAGGCTATTGCACCTTAAGCGGGGAGGTCTGTGGGATACGCATCGAAAGATGTAACCCATGTCGCAAGACATGGCTGAACCCACAGAAGTCAGTCTGGGCCATAGTACCTGAGAAGTCGGTGAAAGCCGATGGAGGGAAGGGCCCGGCGGTTGCTGGTAATACAGCACGATAGGAATTCGGGCGTGTTGAAAGCAGTTGCTCGATAAGAGGATGTCCGTCAGAGGATAGGTGAGTGACCGAAGGTATGACGGAATCGCCGAGCGTCCTGATATCCAACCAAACGTGTTGTCAAGTGCCAGCAACTGAACCGCCGCTTGCGGGCCCGCATGAGCGGTGGTGTGGGAGGACGGGGGTTAGCCACCCCCTCCTACCCGATTTTCCCTCCCTTATCGGGTAGAATCCCGGATACAACAAGTTACTTTGCAGAACCCGGATTTGACCTGCATTGGCGGGTGAGGACCCGGTATAAAGCGCAAGACGCCGGGGGTTTTAGGACAAGATATGGAACAGCTGAAAATGACAAGGGCGCCGGGTCCTGCGGCGGCAATACCTCTCCCGGAGGGATACGAATACGAATATTACGCAGGCCTGCCCGGGCAGGTTGGCGACTGGCTGAGGATCTGCAAAGAGGGTCTTCTGGAGCCGGGAGCAGACGCGGCTGTGTTCAAAGCGGCCATCGAGGACTACCCGGACCTTGATCCGCTGAAGGATCTGGTGTTCGTAAAGACCACCGGCGGAGAGAGAGTGGCGACTTCTGCCTTTGTCCTCCACAAGGACGGCCGTGGGTATATACACATGGTGTGCTGCCTTGTGGAGCACCGGGGCAGGGGCATTGGCAGGGCGATGATCTCCCTGGCTCTTACGAAGCTTTGGGAGCGGGGTGCGGGCCCGGCTTTTCTTACCACCGACGATTTCAGACTTCCGGCGATAAAGACCTACCTGGAGGCGGGGTTCCTGCCTGACGCCAATACCGAAGAGATGAAGGAACGCTGGAGGAAAGTTTTTGCCGAACTTGGCGTGGAGGGGCTATGAAGACACCGTTGCCGAAAGCCGGAAAGGCGCCTGTAAAACTCCCGCATTTTCCTGCGGTGCACCAGGCATTTATATTCAGGGCGAGCGAGTTCGTGTCCTTTGAGAAGATCGCCTCGGTGCTGGGAACTGGAGTTGACAACGTCAGGGAGTGCGCAAGGCAGATGGGGATCGAAAGGGCCTGCGGGGACGGTGACTTGTGGCTCAAAAAGGGCTATATTTCCGTGATAAGGGCCATGTGGCACATACTTCCCTACAGCCAGCTGCTGGAGCTGATCGGCGTTGACGGGGACACGTTGGCGGCAATGCTCCGGGAAGAGGATTTCCTGGACGTCAAGCTCGGGCCGAAGCCTGTTTGCGAGGAGGTCCGGTTCAGGGAACTCACTCCCGAGGAAGCGGAACGGACAAGGGCGATCAGGGAAGTGGTGGAGAGCCTTGACGAGTCGGGGGCCAAGGCCTTTGACTTCAGGTACCTGCAGCCTGAAATAAAGTTCGGCGGCAGGGAGGTGTTCGAGACCAGAATCATTTACCCCTTTTCCGGACTCTACCTGAACGCCTTTGAGACGGACAGCGAGACCTGGTGTCCCGACGGGCTCCTTGAAAGCTACAGGAGACTTGGCGTCAACGGCGTCTTCACCCAGGGCATCCTCCACAGGCTGACTCCTTTTCCTTTTGACCCCTCGGTCTCCGGGGGCTGGGAGAGGCGCCTGGAAAATCTTAAAAAGTATACCGAGAGGCTGAAGAAGTTCGGTATAAAGCTTTACCTATATTTGAACGAGCCAAGGCCGATGACGGACGGCTTTTTCGAGACCCGGGAGGATCTGCGGGGCATGTCGGGCGGCCGTGACAATACGAGCCTTTGCACCTCCGTGCCGGCGGTCCGAGAGTATCTCAGGTCCGCAGTGAAGACCGTCTGCCGGGCGGCTCCTGACATTGGCGGCTTCATAACCATAACCCGTTCCGAAAATCAGACCAACTGCTATTCCCACGCCGGCAAGGGCACTTGCCAATGCGAAAGATGCTCGAAAAGGACCGTTGGCGAAGTGGTGGCCGAGGTGATCTCCTGCCTCCGGGAGGGTGCGGACCATGTGGACAAAAACATCAAGGTCTTTGCCTGGAGTTGGGGCTGGGACGAGTACACCGCCGAGATCATCGATCGTCTTCCCCCGCGGGTGATCCTTCTCAGCCAGAGCGAAAAGGGCGTTGAATTTGAGACCGGCGGAGTGAAAAACCGGGTGGTGGACTACTCAATGAGCAGGATCGGCCCGGGCGCTGCAGCCTCCTCGGAATGGTCAATGGCCAATAAACGGGGCCTCGAGACCGCCGCCAAGGTCCAGATCAACACCACCTGGGAGGGCTCAACGGTACCCGCAATACCCGTGCTGCCTCTTGTGGAGGACCATATCAAAGCCCTGCGGGACGCCGGCGTCCGCCACTTGATGCTCAGCTGGACTCTCGGGGGTTATCCGTCGTATAATATTGCCGCCGCAGCCAGGTACTTTTACACCGAAACGGAACTCCCCGAACTGCCTGAAAACGTCCGGCGGGCTCAGGAGGTCTTCTCGGAGGCCTTCAAAGAGTTTCCCTTCGACTTACTTACGCTCTACATGGGGCCACAGAACGGCGGACCCGCCAATCTGCTCTTCCCCGAGCCAACGGGATACAAGGCAACTATGACCTGCTTTGCCTACGACGACCTGGAAAGCTGGCGTTCTGTGTACTCTGAGGACGTGTTCGAAAGCCAGCTGGAAAAGCTTTGCCGGGGCTGGGAAAAGGGTCTTGAGTACCTTGAGGGCGACAAGTCGGAGACCGCGGCAATGGCCAAGGCCGCTCTGTGCCTGTACCGCTCATCCTTAAGCCAGGTCAGATTTATCAGAGCCCGGAATGCCGGAGACAAAGAAAAAATGCGGGAGATCGCCCGGGATGAGGAAGCGACCGCCCGCCTGATGCTCTCCCTGATGAACGAGAACCCGGCAATAGGCTTCGAAGCTGCAAACCACTACTATTTCACGAAGAGGGCGCTGGTGGAAAAGGTCGTGAATGCGGCGTACATCGCGGCGCAATCACCGCAGTGATCAGTTAATAGTGAATAGGTAACAGTTAACAACCGGACACAAGTTAAAATAATATTAATTTTATTGTAAAATTTCGTTAAATATTATTTATTGTTTTGTTTTGCAATATTATTTCCGGAAAATATCTTATTTTCCGGAGATATTTTTCAGTTTGACATCTTCATTTTCGTCGCTTAAAATCATGCTTGCTCAAGGAGAGATCTTCATTTAAAACAGCCGTTATATTTAAAATTTTATTTCTCTTGTGCGGAATTTTATTGGCAATGAAAAGGGGAGCGTAATATTGAAAAAGTTGTATGAAAAAGGTAAAATGAGTGTCGAAGATATCGATCGGTTAAGACGGCTTCGCCTGATCGACGACGAGTTTATGACAGCCTGTTTTGACGGTTTTAACGAGGGCACGGAACTTATTCTCAGAATTATTCTCAGCAGAGACGATCTTAAGGTCAAAGATACAAAGGGTCAGGTGTTATATAAAAACCTTAACGGAAGAGATCTGCGGCTTGATGTGGTTGCGGAGGATGAGCAGGGAAAAGTTTACAATATTGAGATCCAGAGGGATTCGTCCAAGGCTGAAGGCCGGAGGGCGAGGTACCATTCGAGCTTGCTGGATTCGAAGCTGCTCAAGCCCGGTGCGAAATTTAAAAAACTTCCTGACACGTTTGTGATTTTTATTACAGAGCATGATGTTTTCCGAGATAACGAGCCTGTTTATTGGTTTGTAAGATCCGCAAAAAAATCGGGGAGGGAACTTGGGGACGGCTCAAATATTGTTTACGTAAACGGTGCGTACCGTGATCCGAATACTGAGCTCGGGCTTCTGATGAGGGATTTCTTCTGCGAGAACGCGGATGAGATGCATTACAAGGTGCTTGCGGACAGGGTCAGGCAGTTTAAAGAAAATGAGAAAGGGGTAAGAGAGATGTCTGGTGTTTTAGATGAGATAAGAGAAGAGGGATTTCAACGCGGAGAAAAACGCGGGGAGAAAAAGGGAAAAGAGAAGACGACGATTCTCCATATACAGAGTATTATGGAATCTCTTGACATGTCTGCTGAGGATGCCATGAAGGCTCTCAGGATTCCATTGAAAGATCAGCCGAAGTATTTGAGCATGATCGGGAAAAGATAACAGCGGCTGCCGCATTGCGCTAAATCGCTCAAGTCAGTGATCGCGGCGAAGCCGCACCGCGCCGAAGGCGCAAAGTTTAGTGATCGCAGCGCAAACAGTAAAACAGCGCCGCCCCGCAACTGATCACTGTTAACTAATCACTGCGCCGAAGGCGCACAGTTTAGTAATCGCGGCGAAGCCGCACCGAAACTGATCACTGTTAACTGATCACTGCTGCGAAGCCGCGTCGCGGCTTCGCAGCCCGGAGGTCCCATGTCAACCACCAAGAATTTTTATTCATTTGATCCCGGAGAGAAACCCCTTGACGTCATAAAGGACGATTGCGGGTTTACGTGTATTTTCAGGACTGTTGCGGCCATTGGCGATTCCCTTGCGTCCGGAGATCTTGAGTCCATTGGCGTGCCCGGAAGTCCCCGGGATTACCACGACATTATCGACATTTCCTGGCCTCAGTATATCGGGCGGCTCAGCGGGACTACTGTCTACAACTTTACGAGGGGCAACATGACTGCCCGGGAGTACAACAATTCCTTTGCGGAGAGCAGGGGTTTCTGGGACCGGAAGTTGGCGGCGGAGGCGTATATAATTGCCCTTGGCGTCAACGACCTTGACGAGTTTGAACAGGAGCCCGGCTCTGTGGAGGACATTGACAGCGACTATCACAGAAACAGGGCAACTTTTGCGGGGGACCTTGCCAAGATCATCCAGCGCTACAAGGAGATCCAGCCGGGCGGCGTGTTCTTTCTGCTGACCATTCCCGAGGAGCCGGAGCCCTACGCCAATGCCAAGTGGAGGGAAAACCACAGGATCCACAGGAAGCTTATGTACGATCTGGCGGAGCATTTTACCAACACTTACGTGATCGACCTTGCGGAGTACGGCCCTGTCCAGGACGAGGAGTTTCGCAGGCTGTTTTACACCGGGGGCCATCTCAACAACATGGGTTACCTGCTGTTCGCCAAACTGATAGGCTCATATATTGATTTCATCGTCCGCCGGAATATGGTAAAATTCAACCGTTCGGGGTTCATCGGGACCCCTTACGGATACAGTGAATAGTCACAGAGAGCAGCTGCGGCGGCTGGCTGCGGCGAAAGGCTTCTTTAGATAAAAGCAAATTGGTCTTAACTGTGAGGTGGAGATGATCTTGAAAAGGAATGTCTGCAGGATAGCGGCGGTTGCAGTTTTGGCGTTGTTTATCGCGGTTTTTGCGGGTTGTGCGACACCCGGAAACAGTAATCCGACGGAGACCGTACCTGCTTCTGAAACGGCAATTGTTCCGACAGCGGAGAACGGAAATACATCGGAAACCGCCCCCGGAGAAGAGACACCGGAAGCGACAGGCGAGGAAAGCACACCGGCACAGGAGGAAAAGACTCCCGAAAGCACGGAGCATG
This sequence comes from uncultured Clostridia bacterium, assembly GCA_947304585.1. GTDB lineage: Bacteria > Bacillota > Clostridia > UBA1212 > UBA1212 > UBA1212. Next base: position 5,641 of record CAMZBI010000009.1, read on the forward strand.
ACGTAACTGCTGAGACGCCGGAAGGATCTTCGGAGCCCACGGCAGCCCCGGAGGAGACTGCGAAACCGGAGGAGACTAAAACTCCGGAGCCCACAGCAACCCCGACGCCCGAAATCCAAAGCACACCGACACCCGCACCCACGTCCAAACAAACACCAACACCCGCGCCAACGATTACATTCACTCCTGCACCAACCCCAACACCTGTGCCGACGCCCATCCCCTTCCAGTCCGTCATTGACCCGGCTCGCCTCGACATGGACACGGCTCTTCAGCACAACCTGACCTCATACCTTACGAACGTTAAATACTGCTCCTATGAAGCCGGTGAGGATCCGGAGGAGGGTGCGGTGCTTGTCTTCAAGACCAAAAGCATTACGCTGCCCGACACCAGAACCCCTTCGTTTTTCTTAGACTACAGCGGCTTCTGCAAGAACGCCGGCAAGACCCCGGTGAGCATTGGCGACAGACCCTACCTTGTGCTGAAGGTAAAAGGCGAGGGGCTTGCAAACAGCATGCTAAGCCTCCTTGGCGCCGCCACAAAATACGAGACAGAGACCACGAGGAGTGAATATTTCATGCCCGTTGCCAACGGCGCCTGGCAGTACGTGTGTTTCGATCTTTCCCGGGTTGAAAAGCCGGAGGAACTTTCCATGTTCCGGGTCAATTTTGAACAGTACGCAGCGGCGGACGGCGAGATCTTCAAGATCAGCGAGATCATGTTCCTGACCAAGGAGGAGGCGCAGCCCTACATCAAGCCGGACGTTTATGACATTGGCGAGACCTATCAGGACAAACTTGAGCTTAAGGTCCTGCAGTTCAACATTCAGACCGAAAACGGCAACTCCACACCCTTCCGGGCGAGAGCGGACATGTACAGACAGCTCATGGACGAACTTCAGCCTGACGTTGTCGGCATGGAGGAGGTCACCGTGAACTGGCTCAAGTGGCTTGACGCCTTCGTTTTCAACGATTCCTATGAGGGCGTTGGCGAGGCCAGAAGCAAGGGCGGCGAGGCGAATTCGATCTACTACCGGAAGGACAAGTTCGAGCTTGTGGAGAGCGGCACCTTCTGGCTGTCTGATACGCCTGACGTTGTGGGGTCGGCTTTCGAAAAGGCCAATTACCCCAGGATCTGCACCTACGTCATCCTTCGGGACAGGGCAACGGGGATCGTGTTTGCCCACATGAACACCCACCTTGACCACAACGGAAACAACAACTCCACCGACGGCAATACGGTCCGCAAGGAGCAGATGAAGGTCCTGATCAGGTTCTGGATCAAGCTGGAGCAGAAATACGGTGAGATACCGATGTTCCTGACCGGCGATATGAACAACAGGCGGACCACAAGCGAAGGCAAGCTCTACGCACTCTACAAGATGATCACCGGCAAGAGCGCCGTGGACGACGGAAACGGCGGCAACTACAAGATGAAGCTTTCGGATGCCCGCCTTGACGCGGAGAAGACCGTTGACGAGGATCACATTGCGACCATGGTCTCGAACTACGACGAGACGGGTTCTTCCTACAACCCGGCAAAGGAACCAATTGATTACGTGTTCTACAGCCCCGCCCGCACGAAAGCGGAGAGCTATGAGACCTTCCTCATCAAGAGGGGCAGTTTTCTGATCTCGGACCATCTGCCGGTGTTCGCAACGTTTACGATAAGCAAGTGACGGGCACGGGATATTGGCCAATGCCTTAAGCCGCATGCCTTTGGAGGATGTATATTTGTGAAAGGTTCACTGAAAATTATGAAAAAGATCGTTACTTTGATGCTCGGCGTACTGGCGCTGCCTCTTTGCCTTGCATCCTGCGCGGGCACGGCCCCGGACGCCGGCGGAAAAGAGCGGACTGACCTGATACAGGATCCAAGACGAATCGACTTCTCTGCCATGAGCAAAAAACTGTTCAACGCCTCCTTCGCTCCCGGAAATGCCGCGGAGCCGAGACTTGATGCAGAGGGTATTATTTTTGCGGGCACTGAGGAGTCCCGGGATCCCAACGTCCATTGGAATATCAGTTCCATGTACAAAGCGGCGGGCTACGGTCCTTCGGAGGACGGCAGCACATACGTCCCCTTTACTCCGGAGGACGTGAAAGTCATAGTCCTCAAGATCAGGGCTGAGTGGGGCGGCGCCTTCGAGATGTTCTACGCTACGGGATCCCGCAGCGACGCGGCTGCAGGCTACTCGCTGACGGAGATCTACGGAGGTGACTCGGAGCACTTCGGACAGCGGGTCTCTCGGTTTTTGGTGTTTGACGCTTCAGAAGCAAAGGACTGGGCAACCCGTTTCAACGACGGCTTCCGCCTTGACTACACAAATTACGCCTGCGAAGGGGATCTGTTCCTCCTGGAGAAGGCGGCTTTCTGCAAAGATATGGACGAAGCCACCCGCTTTATCGATGAAGAGACAGAGATCCCTGCACCGAAACCTGCGGTGGCGGAGGGTTACTACGTCTGTCTTTACCAGCACCGTCTCCACCTTCCTGAGGACAACGTCAGAGGCATCGTATTCAAAGATCTTGACGGGGCAAAGGCGTTCTGCGACAAAAACAAAGAGTACGGTTTCAGAGTCGCCAATGAAAAAGGCGAGGTCGTCTACACTCCCTATTCGCTGCTGGTCTGCGACCTGCTCCGGGAGGGCAACTATATAGTCAACTACGCCAGAACGATGGATTTCAAATACGGCGACTCCTGCACCAATCCCGGTATCAACCACCGGCCGAAGAGGACCAGCTGCGACAGGCTGATGGACTGGATACTGTACAGGGCCGGATTTACGGAGGAACAGCCTTTGGTCCAGGGTTGCGTGGTGTCAAATCTTCACACCTGGTGCAAAAAGATGGGCTTTGAAAAAATCACGGACATAGATGATCTTAAAGCGGGGGATATCGTTTTCGTCAGGCCTGCAGCCGACGGAGGCCCCCAGCACGTGTTTATGCTGGCCTCGGATCAGAAGGACGGCAAGGCCCTCCGCTACGACCACGGCTCCGACACACGCATCCAGAACCCGGACCAGCCCACCTACGAGCCTGTGAGCTACCCGGATGCGCCATTCATTTTTGCCTACAGGCCCGTTGAAACAGCCGAAAACAACGTCTACTACTACTATTACGACCATGACTGAAAGGCGGCAAACAGAGCCCCCGGTGATACTAAAACGACGGTAAAAAAGAGAGGCTTCCGGAAGTTCCGGGTCCTCTCTTTTCGTTAAACAAACAGGCTTTTCGTTCTGTCAACAGGGCGAAAAGCCTGCTTTCTTTTTTTATAAAGGTCAGCCGTTGAGGGTGCCGTCCCAGGTGCTGACGTCTCTTGACTTCTTCTCCTCCTCGGCAAACCAGTGCTGGGTGATGCACTTGGCGTCGGTGTAGAAGTTCATGCCGTCCTTGCCAAGGGTGTGGAGAGCGCCGAAGAAGGATTTCTTGTGGCCGGAGAAGGGGAATACGCCGACCGGTACGGGAATGCCCACGTTGATGCCCACCATGCCGCCGTCGGTGCGCTTTGCAAATTCTCTTGCATAGTAGCCGTTCTGGGTGTAGATGACGGAACCGTTGGCGAAGGGATTGCTGTTCATCTCTTTCAGACCTTCTTCAAAGTCTCTCACTCTCTTGATGGAGAGCACAGGCCCGAAGATTTCTCTGGAGCCAACGTACATGTCGCCGGTGACGTGGTCAAGGATCGTGGGCCCGAGGTAGAAACCGTTTTCGTAGCCTTCGACAACCACGTTGCGGCCATCCAGCACGCATACCGCACCGTCTTTGATTCCGCCTTCGATGTCTGCGCAGATCTTCTGCTTGTGAGCGGCGCTGTAGACAGGGCCAAGCTTGGTGGTCTTGTCGTAGGCGGGACCCACTTTGATGCCTTTGGCAAGTTTCACGATCTCCGCCACCAGCTCGTCTGCGATCTCCTCCTCAACCACAACTACCGGGAGTGCCATGCAGCGCTCGCCTGCGCAGCCGAATGAAGCGTTGATGATGCCCGCCGCGGTACGTCCGATTGGAGCGTCCTTGAGGACCAGAGCGTGGTTCTTGGCTTCGCAGAGGGTTTGGACTCTCTTGCCGTATTTGGAGGCTTTCTCGTAGATCGACTGGCCGACTTTGGTGGAACCGACGAAGGAAACTCCTTTGATGCGGTCGTCTGCCAGAAGAACGTCGGTGACGTCTCTGCCGCAGGTGATAACGTTGAGAACGCCGTCGGGGAGACCCGCTTCACGGTAGATGTCGGCGATCTTGAGGGCGGTCATCGGAGTGGAACTGGAAGCCTTGATCACGATGGAGTTTCCGCAGGCGATGCACATAGGAGCCATCCAGCCCATGGGGATCATTGCCGGGAAGTTGAAGGGGACGATGCCCAGGAACACGCCAACGGACTCCCGGATCATCTGGGTGTCGTAGCCGTTGGAGGCGTTCATCATGGAATCGCCAAGCATAAGGGAAGGCATGGACAGGGCGTGCTCGGTGGCCTCTTTTGCCTTGAGAACGTCGCCTTTTGCCTCTTCCCAGGCCTTGCCGTTTTCCCTGGCAACGCTCATGGTAAGCTCGTCCATTCTCTCCACCAGGATCTCGCGAACCTTGTAGAGGACCTGCATGCGCTTGAGGACCGGGGTGTCGCGCCAGCCGGGGAAAGCCTTGTAAGCGGAAGCCACTGCTGCGAGGGCTTCATCGGTGGTGCACTTCGGGGCTTTGGCGATAAGCTCGCCGGTGCTGGGGTTGTAAACGTCCGACCACTCGGTGGCGGCGGAGGGTACGTACTTGTTGTCAATAAATAAATTTAACTGTTCCATGGTTTTCAATCAACTCCTTAAATGGCTTATGTGAGAACACCTGTTTTACAAGTGCGGGATCGATCTTGTCGAGTATTTCCTGGAAATTCCTGTGGGAGGCCTTGCTGACTTCCTTGAGCTTCAGGCGACTGGCCTGCTGGCTCTCTGCTCTGTGAGGGGGATAGCCCCGGCCCATGGGATCTGAAAACAGTTTCTCGAAAATATAGGAAAGATTTATGTCTGCGGCCCAGCCGAAGCCCTTGTTCAGCGCCAATGACACGCAGTTGCCGCCGTTGATCTGGGAAAACAGCCAGGCGTCAAGGGAATCCAGTATCAGACCGCAATAAACGTCCGGGTACTGCATTGCCGAGATCATAAATCCCTGGCCCGTGCCGCAGCCGCCGATGACCAGATCTACCGCGCCGGAATTCAGGGCGATGCCCGCCATGAGGCCCGTGTGGATGTAGGTGAGCTCGGGTTCGTTGACCGCACCGGTCATGCCGACGTTGAACACTTCATGGCCGAAGGGCTCCAGCGCCTTTATGACCTTCTCGTTCTTGTCCTGGGACGAAACTTCATTAATTACCGCAATTCTCATATTTTAGCTCCTTTTCTCTGAAGGGCGATCTTTGCCCTTGCGGCGATCTCCTCGCCTGTGAGGCCGAATCTCTTCTGCAGATACTGCTGGGTGCCCACCTCGCCGAAGGATTCTCTCACGCCCACCCGCTCCACGGGGACAGGGCAGTTTTCGGCTGTGAACTCCGACACCGCGCTGCCCAGGCCTCCGATGACGTTGTGGTTTTCAGCCGTCACGATGGCGCCGCACTTCTTTGCAGCCTTCAGCACAGCCTCCTCGTCAAGGGGTTTCAGCGTGTGCATGTCGATGACCGCAGCGTCAATGCCTTCAGCCTTCAGGATCTCTCTTGCCCGGATCGCCTCATAGACCATGATGCCGCAGGCAATAATGCAGACGTCTTTTCCGTCATAGAGCTTCATGGCCTTGCCAACGGTGAACTGAGTTCCCGGCTTGTAGAGTTTAACGGTCTTGCGGCGGGAGGTGCGTAGGTAGAACACACCGTACTGCTCCGCCATGGCATGGACGATATAGTCGTACATGGTGCTGTCCGCGGGCTCCACTATGGTGGCATTGGGGATAAGCCTCATGAGGCCAAGGTCTTCAAAAGGCATGTGGGTGCCGCCGTTGGTCTGGGCGGTGACTCCCGGGTCCGCTCCGATGATCTTAACGTTCAGGTTCTGGTACGCACAGGATATGAATATCTGATCGAAAATACGCCTGGTGGCAAACACTCCGAAGGCGTGGAAGAAGGGTACAAGGCCTGTCTCCGACATGCCGGCGCACATACCGATGGCATGGGCCTCCATGATGCCGCAGTTTATGGCTCTGTCCGGGAAAGCTTCGTAGAACCTTCCGGTGCCCACCGAGTGGCTGACGTCCACGTCCACGACAATGAGCTTTTCGTTGCGCTCAGCTTCGGCAATTATCGCATCGCAGTAGGCCTGGCGCATCTCTCTCGAATCGACTTCGAAGGAATCAAGCAAAAAATCACTCATAACGCCGCCTCCAGTCTCCTGTCGATATCCTCGATGGCCCGCATTGCGTCCTCGTGGCTCACAGGCATGTAGTGGTTGAACCCGTCGATCTCCGAAATGCAGCAGCCGTGACCTTTTTCGGTGTCGCAGATGACTACAGTGGGCTTGTCGCCGCACCCTGCAGTGCTGAAAGCCTCGTAAAGGGCGGTGACGTCGTGACCGTCAACTCTTTTCACCTCAAACCCGAAGGACTTGAGTTTCTCGCCGAGGTCCTCCTCGCAGCATATGTCGGCGGTGTAGCCGTCAAGCTGCCTCTTATTGTTGTCGACGATGGTAATAAGATTGGTCACTTTCCGGTGGGCAAGGAACAGGAACGCCTCCCAGTTCTGCCCCTCCTGGAGCTCTCCGTCGCCGACGATCGCATAGACCTTTCCGGGAATTCCCTGCATTTTCTTGCCAATGGCAACCCCCGTCGCAAGGGACAGCCCCTGGCCAAGGGAACCGGTGCTTATATCTATGCCGACGGTCTTCAGTCTGTCGCAGTGGCTGGGAAGGTTGGTCCCGCCCTTGTTGAGAGTCAGAAGCTCTGCGGGGTCGAAATAGCCCTTGTAAGCGAGAGTTGCATAGAGAGCCGGTCCGCAGTGGCCCTTTGAGAGCACCACGTAGTCCCGGTCCCTCTTCTTCGGGTCCTTGGGGTCCACGTCAAGAATATCCGTGTAGAGCACGGCCAGAATCTCCGCAAGGGACATGCTGCCGCCAATGTGCCCCGAGCCTGCGGCTTCAAGGGCACGGATCACGCCTTTGCGGATCTCGGCGGCTGCGCGAAGTGTCTCGCTTTTATCAAACGGTTTCTTCTTTGACGGCATCTTCGTAAACCTTTCTTTTCTCTTCCATGTATCCCGGAATCGGCACGTCCCACCATCCGAAGGCTTCGCCGCCGGAGTAGGGGTGAGTGGAGGATACGTTCACATGGATCAGTGAAGGTCCTTTCTGCTTGAGGGCGTCCTCGAGAGCTGCCTTGAAGGACTCGTTGTCGTCGGCACGGTAGGCCGCAATGCCGAACCCGTCCGCAATGGCCTTGAAGTCGGGGCGGTAAGCCTTTCCGTTCTGCTCAAAATCGTTGCCAAAGGTGTTCTCTTTGCCAAGCACGTCCACCTGCAGGTCCTTGATGGCCATCCAGCCCTGGTTGTCGGCAAGGATGGTGATGACGGGGATGTTGTACTGCGCGGCAGTCGAGAGCTCCTGCATGACCATCATGAAGTCGCCGTCGCCAAGGAAGGCCACCACCGGTCTGTCGGGAGCCGCAAGCTTAGCGCCGAAGGCGGCGGGCATTGCCCAGCCCATGGTGGAGAAGCCGCCTGTGGTGAGGTTGCAGTAGCGCTCGGCGTAGCAGTACTCCTGGAAGAGCTGCGCCTGGGTGTTGCCGGAGGATGTGGAAATGACGGTGTCTTTGGGAAGGACCTTCTTCATAACGCCGATCATCCGGGAAATTGTCATCTCTTCGGTCTTCGCATTCTCTTTGGCGTCGACAAAATCGAACCAGGCCTTGCGCAGGTCGGAGATCTCCTTGAGGTATGCCTTGTTGATCTCAAAGTCCGGATCCTTTTCCAGCACCCGGGTCACGAACGCCGAAACGTCCGAAAGGACGCCAACGTCCGCAATGTAGTTCTTGCCGATCTCGTGGCCGTCAAGATCCACCTGGACCAGCTTGGTGTCCGGGAAGTTGAAGGCGATGCCCTTGCGGTATGAGCAGGTGGACTCGTCTGCAAAACGGGTGCCCAGCGCCAATACCACGTCCGCGTTGCGGCTGATCTCAAGACCTATCTTGGTGCCCTTGCTTCCCGTGTGGAAGCAGTACTGGGGATGGGTCTCGTCAATGGTTCCCTTTGCAGCCAAAGTGGTGATGATGGCTGCGCCCCATTTTTCGGCCAGCTTTTCGATCAGCGCGCCTGCCTTGGTCCTTAAAGCGCCGCCGCCGACGAAGATGAGAGGCCTTTTTGCGGTCTTCATCAGGGCGATGGCCTTGTCAACGGCAGCCTCGTCAGCCTTGGGAAGCTCCCACTGGGGCTGTTTGATGAGGGGAACGTTTCTCTCGGTGCTGTCCGCCTGGACGTCCATTGGCAACGTGATCGCGCAGGGTCCCCGCCTTCCGGAGAGCATCTCCTTGAAAGCGTTGTTCATTGTTCTTGGCAGCTGATCTGCGGTCTCGACTCTCCAGCACCTCTTCACCAGGGGCTCAAGGGCTCTCTGGATGTTGCTGTCGTGGTACCTCTCCACCTCCTGGAGCACGCCAACGCCGTACATATTGGTGTGGGTGTCGCCGCAGAGGGCGAGGAAGGGCGTGGAGTCCACAAAAGCGGTGGCAAGGCCTATCGAAAGGTTGAGGGTGCCGGGGCCAATGGATGCAAACACCGCAAGGGGCTGACCCGAAACTCTGTAGTAACCGTCCGCCATTGCCGTTGCAGCCTGTTCATGTTTTACCTGTAAATAGCGGATCTTGCCGTCCGCGTCGGCTTTGCGTATTGCGTCGAACAGACCCAGCACGCCGTGTCCCGGAATACCTATAACATACGGGACCTGTTCCTGAATAAGTTTATCTACTACTACTTCTCCGCCTGTTCTTTTCATGGCTTACCTCTTTACTTCAGTACGAGATAGGGATAGGTGTCGTTGACCTCGATCTCGACCCTTCTCTTCTCCTCGATGCTCTTGATACTTGCCAATACCATGGCGATGCTGTAAACGTTGTCCTTGCAGTCTGTGCCCGGTGTGCGGCCGGTGTCGAGGGCGTCAAACAGATCCTCAAGGGCTCCGTCGTGCTGGTCTCTTACAACGTCCGGTTTTTTGAAAACGCCTTCCTGATACCACTTGCCGTTGAAGAGGTCGTTGGATTTCTCGTAGTACTGATACTTGACGTCGCCTTCGCCGTCCCATACCAGAGATCCCTTCTCGCAGTCGATCCTCCAGACGTTGTCCCAGGATGTCCAGCAGGCCTGGGCGCCGTTATAGCCTCTGAAGAGGTAAGTTACGTCGTTGTCGAACTCAAACACCGCGTCGCAGGCCGAGTCGCCGTCGTACATGGAATCCTTCGGACGGAAGCTGTGATAAGTGACCGCCTTCGGCTTGCCGTCAACCAGATAGCGGGCCATGTCGAAGCTGTGGATGTTGTTGTCCTGGAGCTGGGGATACTTGAAGCTGTTCCTGATGCTGCCCATGTCGGCGTTGACGTAGATCTCGCCGGAGAGAAGGGTGGGGGCGCCGAGAAGGCCGGATTTCAGCAGCTCTCTGATCTTGCCCACTCTGTCGATGAAGCGGCGGTTCTGCATTACGAAATATTTCTTGCCGGTCTCGTCAACGGTCTTCAGGATCTCGTTTACCTGCTCCACTGTGAAGGCCATCGGCTTCTCGCCAAACACGTTGTAACCTGCTTTGAGAGCTTTGGTTACGATCTGGTGGTGCACGGTCACGAAGGTGAGGTCGATGAGCAGGTCGCCTTTTTCTTTGGCAAGTGCATCGTCAAGGTCCGTGTAGATCGGGCAGTTGAGATTGTAGCGCTCACTGTACTTTTTCGCATTGTCGGGATTCTTGTCAACAAGAGCGATAATGCGGCAGTCGTCACGTTTTGTGATGTGGTCCAGCCAGCGGAAGGCGATGGCGCCGCATCCAACCATAATAATGTTGTGTTTGATCATAATTCATTTCCCCTTTTATTTTTAGATGATTTTTGTTCTTTAATTTCTATTCACGCCAATGGCGGGATTCCTAACTTTAATTCACGCCAATGGCGCTCACTGCGGCGAAGCCGCACCACTTGCGGCGTCAGCCGCACTCACTTGCGCCGCCGGGCGCACCCACTTGCGCCGCCAGGCGCACTCACTTGCGACGCAGTCGCGTCACTCGCACCGCAGGTGCGTTCACTGCGGAGCTTGCTCCGCCCCACTTGCGCCGCCGGGCGCACTCACTGCGACACAGTCGCCTCACTGTATCAGCTGCTTAACGATCTTGTACATCGCCGGCGCAGCCGGAGCATGCTGTCCTTCCCACATCACGTTGCGGTAGGACCAGGACTCGAATTCAACGCTGGCGCAGCCCTCGTAGCCGATCTCCTTAAGCGCATTGAAGAACGCCTTGAAGTTGATCACGCCCTCGCCAATGACAGGGAAGGTGAACTTGCCCGGCGCCGCAACGCCCACGGCGTCCTTGATGTGGACGTGGAAGATCTTTTCCTTGCCCCAGCCTTTTACGAGGAACTCCGGGTCGGTGTTTCCGTAGAGCGCGTCGTGGGAGGGGTCCAGGTTGACGCCAAGGTTCTTCGAACTGTAGCGACTCTGGAGGTACCGGTTGGTGTAAAAGTCGTGGACCAGCATGCCCCAGACGTTTTCCACTGCGAGCTTCACGCCGTACTTTTCCGCCACGGGAATAATCTCGTCGAAGGCCTCGAACACCCACTGCCAGGCCTGCTGAGCGGAGACCTGACGGTTGACGATGACCGGATCGGGCATCCAGGGCACAGGGCCTGTGAAGAGATTGGCGGTATTGACGCCAAGGTCCGCGATCTTCGCGATATTGGTCTTTACCGTTTCGATGGAAGCACGCCTTGCTGCGGGGTCCGGTATGACAAAATCATGCTGGAGCAGCACTTCAGATATCTCAAGACCATTCTTCTCAACAGCTTTGAGAAGAGCGGCGTTGTCCTGAGCAGTTTTACCGGGTGCGAAGATGATGTCGTCGATAAGTTCCACGCAATCGTAACCTGATTCGCGTATGAAAGCGCAAAGCTTTTCGTAATCCCATCCAAGCATCTCGCCGTTTGCCAAAAAGCCTAATTTCATATCCTGTCACCTCATATTCCTTTCAAAACGTTTCTTATTATGCAACGCGTTTCTAAAAATCATTGTATCACCTTGCGCTGTTTTTGTCAATATGTTATAATAGTCTTACATACGAAAGGCGGGGCACGCGCATGGATAAACAGGTGCAGACAATCAACTCACTGTCCCGGGGTCTTATGATCCTGGACATCATTCACGAGCACGGTGCTATTGGCGTGACGGAGTTGAGCAAACTGATAAACGTTAATAAGAGCAGCGCCTACAGGCTTCTCAAGACCCTGGAGGACAACGGCTACGTGGAACAGGTGGCGGAGGGCGGAAAGTATGCCCTTGGCCTTAAGCTGTGCAAGTTCAGGGAGAGGGTCCTTGACAGATACGAGATCCGGGCAATTGCCAGACCTTACCTCGAGGAGCTTACAAGGCTTACCAGCGAGGCGGCGGGCCTCAGCGTTCGCAAGGGCGACGTGATATATCTGATCGACTGTCTGAGCAGCCCCCAGTACCTCGGCGTGATCCTTCAGGTGGGGGACAGAGAGGAAATCCACAGCACGGCCCACGGAAAGGCCATGTTCGCGGCGTTCCCGGAGGAGGAACAGATGAGGCTGCTCACGGAGATCCCGAGGGAGCGGCACACGGACCACACCATAGTTGACGAAAAAGAACTGCTTGAAGAGGCCCGCAGGAACCGGGAGCGGGGGTTTGCCATTGACGACGAGGAGACCACTCTCGGAATGAGGTGCGTTGCGGCGCCGGTGTTTGATTTCAGCGGCAGGGTGGTGGGTGCCATTGGCATTTCCGGCCCCGTGGACCGTGTTACAAGGGAAAAGATTCCCCAGTACGCGGAGACGGTGTGCCAGATCGCGGAAAAGATATCAAGAAAACTGGGCTACTGAAGTCCCGGAATGATTTTTACTGTTTTTGTACGACCCTGAAAAGGAGGAAATAATGATGAATAACAAGACTGTCCGCATTTTTATCGCCGCACTGATCGCGGCACTGCTTGCTTTTGGAATGCTTTGCCCTGTGACTGTCCGGGCCGAGGAATACGATTACAAGTTCCATTACTGGTCCTTTGACGGGGACGGAAAAGACGCGTCGGGAGTTCTTGATCTCTCCGCGGACGACCCGGAGTTTTCTGCCGGAAAGCACGGAAAGGCCCTTGACACAGAGGCCGGGGACGCCATGAGATCCGCGGTTCTGTCCGAAAAGACCACTGCGGGTTACACAATGGGAGCTTGGTTCAAACTGGGCAGCGACGCCGCCGAGTGGAACATTATCATGTCGAAGGGCAACACCTCGGACGCCCAGCGGGACCGCATCCAGATCCACATTGGCCATGCTTCCGAAGCAAAGGGCGGCGGAGTTCTTCTCCAGTATTCACCGGCCACCGCTGCAGAGCTTTCAAACGAGCCCGACGGCAAGTTCATCCCCTACGACACCTGGACCCAGATCACGGTCACGTATAACCTTGAGAAGGTACGCATGTACGTTAACGGCGAGCTTTTTGCCGAGAGAGAGGTGAACTATCCCCTGACGGAGACAAGGGGAAACTTTAACAGGCTGACCGTCGGCGCTCTCAACCACGACGGAAAGACCTTCAAATTCTGCGGCCTCATTGACGATGCGTTTTACGCCAATTTCGCCATGAAGGAGGAGGACGTAAAAGCCGCCTACGACAGCCCTGAGACCCTCAAAGCCATTGCCGAGGGGACAAAAAAGATCACCCCCGACGTAAAGGAAGCCCCCGAGACGGAAGCGCCTTCGGAGAGCACCGCTTTGCCGGAGAACCCGGATGCGGAACTTCCCGCAGGCCCTGTATATTACTGGACTTTTGACGGCACCACCAGGGACATTTCCCACCGTGAAATGGATATAGACTCGGACGGCATGAACGCAGGGTTTGCGGAGGGAAAGGTTGGCAAGGGGATCATTCTGGAAGACCCGATCGCCGGCGACATGCTGCCCGAAGATATCGATCTCACCTATTTTACCGTTGCCTTCTGGGTCAAGTGGGAGGAAAACGACAACGGCAGCTATACCGCACCATTTGCCATTGCCGGCAAGGAGACCAACCACCACTTCGAGCTCTATTTCAGGGTCAATGAGGACGCCGGCGGACTGTCCTTTTACGGAACCGGCAACCAGTGGAATCTGGAGAATCTGGCGATCGTTGAAAGAGGGTCTTACAACCACATTGCGGCGGTGAACGGGCCGGATGGTTTCAGCCTGTACCTCAACGGCGAGCCGGTCTACGGCTCCGCCAATACCATTCAGATGCCGGGCCTGGGCAGCACCGAGGACTTCATTTCGCTGGGCGGTCTCAACGATCTGTCCCTTAAGTGCATGGGCGAATACGACGAGCTTCTCGTCGCAGGTTTTGCCGCAAGCGACAGTTTCATAGAAAAACTCTACAGCGATCCCGCAGGGGCAAGAGCGGACATCGTGAAGGCCGTAGAGGCAAACTACCCCGAGGACTACACACCTCCGACGGCAACTCCCGAGCCTACTGCGACTCCCGAGCCCACCGACACCCCCGAGGCCACGGAAACACCCGAACCTGCGGCAACGCCGGACGATCCGGAACCCACCGCAACTCCCGAACCCACACCCGAACCCGAGAAGAATGGCTGCGGAAGCGTTGCAACGGGAGGCGCCGCGATGGCTGCGGCAGTTTTCGGAGCTGTGATGTTTTTCTCTAAAAAAAGGAAAGAACACTGACCCGGCAAGCCCGGATAAAACGGAGAACAACAATGGAGCGTTTTTCTAAAAGAGTATTTGCAATAACGGTGGCCGTCCTGGCAGTTCTTGCCGTCATGACGGCGGGGGCAATTGTGTCCTACGCCAAGAGCATGGCGGATGCTGAGCGTCTGAGTTCCATGCAGACCGAGTCGCCGATGGACAAAAAGCCGGTGACCGTGACCGTTGCGAAGGGCACCAACGAAGCGGCGGGGGCCGGCTCCTCCTGCGGATACCGTCTGGCCCTCGACGGGGACGACTGGTCCCTTTCAAACTCCAAGACCGACTGGAAAAACGCATACACCGTGACCGTGCCCTCGAGCCTCAGCACCGCTCTTTTCAAGATCGGAAAGCTCGAAGATCCGACGGTTGGCAGGAACGACGCCAAGGCCAAAGAGCTTGGCACCCGCACCTGGTATTTCCGCAAGGTTTTCACCTACAGCGGCAGCGGCGCCAACGTCTGGCTCTGCTTTGACGGAGTGGCGGACCGCATGGAGGTCTACGTGAACGGCACGAAGGTCGGCTCCCACCAGGGCATGTTCGGAGGCCCGTACATCGATATATCGAATCTCATAAAAAAAGGTGAAAACGAGCTGGTGGTCCAGCTGAAGCCGGTGATAGATTACACCAGGACCGTCGTCTTCAACTGCTCCTACGCCTGGCACTACGCTGACCTTCCGCCGATAGGCATCTGGAATTCCGTCAGGATCGAGGACAGGTCAACCACCGAACTCGATCATCCCTTCATCACCACGGTCTCCCACGAGAAGGGAACCATGGACATGTCCATTGACATTGGCGGCACCGGCGCATCAAAGGGCGGAACTGTGTACTGCTCCGTCTCGCCGAAGAACTTTACCGGGGACTCCTACTCGTTCCGCTATAAGATCCCCGCCGGAGAGACCAATGCAAGGCTCCGCTTCGATCTTCCCACATTCAAACTCTGGTGGCCCAACGGCTACGGCGAGCAGAATCTTTACACGCTGGAGACACTGTTTGTCGATTCTGAAGGGGGACGCTCCTACGCAAGTTCAGACTTTGGCGTCAGGACCCTGAAACTTACCTCGGGACCCCGGAGGGAAGCCGCCAATATGTACAACCGCACGGCGGTGATCAACGGAAAGACAGTATTTCTCAAAGGCGCCAACTGGTGCACCATTGACGCCACAATGAACTTCAGCCGTGAGGACTACGACAGGATCCTCTGCAGAGCCTACGACCAGGGACTCAACGTTTTCCGCTCCTGGGGCGGCGGCATGGTGGAGACGGAAAATTTCTACGACCTCTGCGACTGGTACGGAATAATGGTCTACCAGGAATGGCCCTGCTGCTGGGACAGCCAGAAGACCCAGCCCAAGGAGGTCCTGTACGAGACAGTGACCCTTAACACCAAGCGCATCAGGAACAGAGCCAGCCTCCTTGTCTACGGCGGCGGCAACGAGGGCGAGGCTCCTTCGAACGACGCGGTCATGAACATGATCGGAACCCTCACCTACAAATACGACGGAACCAGGGACTTCTGGAGGCAGGACGGAGGCGTTGGCGCCAACGGCATCGCCCACAACCACATTCACTGGGGCGGCGAGGATCCGGAAAACTACGCCAAGATCTACTACGACTTTACCAGCAACCTCCACGAGTACGGGCTGGACGCGATGATGAACATGGATTCCATTGCCAAATACGCCACGAAAGAGGAGATGGAGCAGTGGCCGATAGACCCTGAGGGGACCGTCGCATATCACACCGCCACCTTCAACGGAATGAAGGGCTGGACCCAGACTCCCTACGGCTACGACGTCGACACGTTCATCCACTATGCGTCCCAGTTTGTGGAGGTGGACAGTCTGGAGAGCCTTGTGAAGGGCAGCCAGATCGCCCAGACCATGGCGGACTATTTCTCGGCCTTCAACTCCCGGGTCAACTTCCCGGTGCAGTCAATGGTTATGTACTATAAGTTCAACGACGTCTACCCCGGCGCATCCTGGTCGGTGGTGGACTACTACGGCTCGCCAAAGATGGCCTACTGGTTCCTGCAGGACGCCTATGCGCCTCTCACCGCCGGTCTCAAGGCCGACCGCTACGACACCTACAACAAATCTGACAAGTCGATAGACTTCCCTGTGGTGGTGCTGGACGATGCGGATGCATTAAGCGGCTCCGAGTGGGAAGTGGTTGTAAAGGCCTACAACAGTTCCCTTAAGGTTGTGAAAGAGGAGAGGTACAAGAGCAACGGCTCCGTGGAAATGACCAAAGAAGCGGGCAGGTTCACCCTCACCGAAGAGCAGACAGATTCGGCGCCCCTCTTTCTGGTCACGTCCCTTTACAAGGACGGCTCCTTTGTCGCCCGCAACTATATGTTTATGAACTCCGGCAAGGACCCGGGCTGCCTTTTCGCGATCCCCGCCGCTGACGTGGACTGCACCGTAAACGGCTCAGGAGTCACGCTCAAAAACAACAGCGACGTACCGGCCATTGGCGTGTATCTCGTCTCAAACGAGGGCACCGACATATTCAGACCCTCCGACAACTACATCTGGCTGGAACCCGGCGAGACCTATACCGTGGAGATCAAAGCGGGCACTTTTGCCTCTCTTGAGGGCTTCAACACCCTTGTGAAGGACGGAAACCTTAAGACTCCGGGAACGCCCAAAAACCTCAAAGCAGTTGCCAACAGCTACGACAGGATCACCCTGACCTGGGATAAACCTTCAGACGGGTCGAATATCCGCTACTACGAGCTTTATATAGACGATGAATTTCGCTGCAATATCAAGGGAAGCGCCGCTTCCTTCACCGTGACAGACCTGAAAGAGGTGACCGAATACGGCCTCCGGCTCGTGGCTGTGAGCACCTCCGGCGCCTCCTCGGAAACCACCAAGACCGTAAAATGCAGGACCCTCAATGACGAGAACCCGCCCTACGCCGTGAGCCTTGAGATGAAGGGCACGGACACTTCGATCGTGACTTTCAACAAAAAAGTGGACCGGGAATCCGCATCAAATCCGGATTACTACGTTCTGAACCTTGGAGGCAGGGTGATCAGCGCCTCACTGAGCGCAGACGGCTACAGCGTGGAACTGAAACTGGAGGGCCTTGAGGAGGGACTTTCGGGCAGGACACTCACCGTGTTTGGCGTAAAAGACACCTCTGCCAAGGGCAACCGGGCCACCAGAAGCTGCTTCAAACTGGACAACAGGCTGGCGGGCCACTGGTCCTTTGACGACAAGAGCAAGACCCTTCACGACGCCTCCAACTTCCACACCAAGGACGGAACCGCCGACGGTGCAAAGTACGTTGAGGGCAGGACCGGCAGCGCCATAAGACCCGACAAGAACGACATAGTTCTCACCGAAACGAGCCTGACCCTGAGAGACACGGTCTACTCTTTCTGGTTCAAGGGCGGCAGCGACTTCGCAGGCTTCAAAATACTGTTGGCCAAGGGAGACAAGATCGCCGGACACTTCGAGATCTACGCCAACGAGGGCGAACTCAAACTCTTCTGCCCCGAGCTCTGCGACAGCTCCTTTGGCGTCAACATCAAAAAATACGCCGGAACCTGGACCCACTTCTGCTTCACGAGCAACGGCTCCGAGGTGGTCTGCTGGGTGAACGGCGAGAAGGCCGGCAGTGTAAAGATCAAAAACGATATCTCTCTGAGGACTTTTGAACTGGTGCTGGGCTCTCTCCCGGGCGCGCAGTTCAAGGCGGACGGCGATTTTGACGATTTCGTGATCGTGGAGACAAAGAATGCGGAGGCCGTGGTGAAGCAGCTCTACGAGGGCACCTACATGACGGAAATTTCCTTCGAAAAGGCCCACTTCCGGGTGAAGCCCGAGACCGAGACAAAGCTCACCGTAAACTACAAAAACGTCGACACCAACGTGGCCCTGATCTGGTCCAGCTCCGACGAATCCGTGGCAACCGTTGACCAGAGCGGCAAGGTCACCGCCGTTTCCGAAGGCGAGGCCCTAATCACCGTCGCGACGATGAGCGGAAAGTACATCGACCGCTGCGTGGTGGAGGTTGGTGATTTCACGGACGAACCTGCCGGCTGCGCCAAAGGCTGCGGCAGCTCCGCCGCCTTCGTGCTGGCGATCCCTGCTCTTGCTGCCTGCTGCATACTGCTGAAGAAAAAGCGCTGACCCGAGACACAAGCCAATAATCATTTTCAGATAAAATAACGCAGGGGCTGTTAAAAAACTGGCATTTCAGCTGGTGAATTAACAGCCTCTTTTTGTTGTCATTTCGTTCCACTTTGAGGGTACTAAAATCTCCAAAGCAATGACCATTTTTAGGTTTTTAAACAAGCTGCGCTTGTTTAAAGTTATTATTTATATATTTTATTACGTAGCTTTTCGCCTTTCTTGGACAGCTTCTTTGCTGACGGCTTTTTGAATGTTTCAGGTTGCAAGTCAGGCGGTGCTGTCCAAAATGAAAGTCTTTTACCAGTTTGATAATACTTGAGAAGACGCTTTATATTAAGCCCCTGTTTATGGGTCGGAGCATTTGGTTTGTTTGAAGCAGTCCGACGCAGATATGGAGAAAAATCAGAAAAATGTGTAAGAATTGCCTTTAAAAGTTCAGAAAAATGTGCAAATAGTGCCTTTAAAAACCCGGAAAAATGTGTAATTGCGGCGCAGGCAACATAAATTCGCCCCGCCGCAACTGTTCTCGGATCACTGTTCACTGCGCCCTAGGCGCATCACTCGTACCGGAGGTGCGCTCACTCGCGGCGCAGCCGCGCCCACTCTTAACTAATCACAATCTCCGCAATACTGAACTGCCCGCCCAGCGTGATCTCAAGCGTCTTCTTTCCCGTCAGGTCGATTCTCACGCAGACCCCCGAAAGCTCGGGCTGCAGGGTGTCTCCGCTTTCGTCGGTGACGGTCACTTTGACTTTCCCCGTCGCATTGAAGTAGATCGCGGCCCCGGTTCTGCCGGATGCGTCAATTGTAATTATTTGGCCGGAAAGGCCTGTGCCGACGTAGCTGACTTCCGTAAAGAGGCTGCCGTCGAAAAGAGGGGAGAGGTCTGCATTGGCGTTGCCGCTGAAGGTCACTCCATCAGGGAGGTCCATGTCGCGGGTGACTTTGAATTCGGAGATGGTTGCCCAGTTGGTCTGGGAGGCGGTGCAGCGGATCCTGACGTACCTTGCTGTGAAAACGGTGCTGTCGGAGGTGTTCCTGCCGCCAATGTCGCAAAGTTTTGTGTAGGAGGAGCCGTCGGTCGAATACTCAACAACGCCCTTCCTTATATAGTCGTCAGTGTGGCCTGAGACGCCCATGGAGATCTTAACGCCTTTGACCTCCGTGACGTTGCCAAGGTCATATGTGAAGGTACTGCCGTTTCCGGGGGCGCCGTTCGACCAGAAGAACGTGGAGCCGTTGCCGTCAACCGCATTTTCCGGCACGTAGTCAAGGTAAACGGGCATGTTGGTTGAGACGCTTGGCGACGAAACGGGAGTCTCGGACACGCCAAGGATACCGTTCACGGACTTCCGGGCATTTTCGAGGAAGGGCACAAGCAGGTCGGGACTTACGATGGCGGTTGATGAAGTTGCTTTTTTATAGAGAGAAACGAAGGCCAGCGCGTGCTCCTCTTTCGAGGCCTCGTCTGAAGCAGCTTCGAAATGAATATACTCAATGGAGGCGTTTATGAGGTTTTCCGCCTTGTCCAGCCATTTTTTGACCTCGCTGACGAGCTGCCTGCTGCCCTTTTCCCGAAATTCAGCAAGAGCCGCTTTTGTCGATTCAAGCTTCGACAGAAGTGCATCAGCACGCTCACTGTCCCCGGGGGTAAAGGACGATATCGCTTCTTTCAAATAGAGGGACGAGGTGTTGCCGTTCATCACCGACGCCCGGCAAAGGTCCGCCAAAGCCAGAAGACCCTCGGAGCAGGCGGGGGCGAGTTTATTGGCGGCTTCCGAAAGAGAAGTCTCCTTGTCGTAGCCCGCAGGATTCCACAGAAAATCCGAGATGGTGAGAAGGGGCAGCATGGACGCGTAGCCCTGGTTCATCGGATTGGAGACAAGGCCGTTGATCGCCTCGTCAATGTTCCCGCCAAGGCCCTCGCAGGGCCCCATGAAGAGGTTGTTCGCCATGGTGTCGTTGACGGGATAGTTCCACCAGATGAACAGCTGCCGTTCGTAGAGCTTTGTCGCCTTCCGGAGAGTTTTGTCGGTAATATTGGCGGGAATGACCCCTTCGCCTGTCCACATCACCTTCAGGTCAGCCTGGAGCAGCGGGGCGAGGTCCCGGGAGTATTTGGTGATCATTGCGTCGCAGAACTCGGGGGAGATCATTATCAGGTCCGCGCAGCCCTCGTGGGTCTTCACAAAATCGTTCTGGAAGTCGTTGAGGAGTTTGGCGTGACCTTCCGCGTCAAGGGTGGTGATGTCGTCAAGGAGCAGTGCAAAGTCTCTGACGCCAATGTCGTACATGGATTGGCACTTGTCAAACAGTTTCTGCAGGTCTTTTTCGTAGCCTGTACCAAGCTTGATGTCAAGGCCCGGGGAGATCGCATAGATGAAGCGGACGTTGTTTTCTCTTGCGCAGTCTACCAGCTCCGTCATCTTTGCCAATTCCTCTTCGGTGTAAAGGCTGCGCCATTCGGATCTGTGCTTGGGGTCGTCTTTTGGCGCGTAAATGTAGGCGTTCAGCTTGTATTTTCCCATGAATTTGAAGAGGTCCAGCCTGTATTCGTGGGTCCAGGCGACCCCGTAGAAACCTTCAATAACGCCCCGCAGGGGAACGGAGGGCTTGTCGGAGATCTCTGCCGCGGCTATCTTGCCGTTTTTACGGATCTGGGCAAGGGTCGAAAGGGCGGTGTAGACGCCACGCTCACCGGAGGCTGTAAGGGTCACCGACTCTTTGGTTGAAACGAGGCTGTACTCTTCCTCGGCCATGGCGCTGTCAAGCTTTATCTCAACGGGAAGTCCGCCGGTTCCCACCTTGAACCCGAAATGGACAAACATGTTGTCAAAACTTCTGTCGCTCGGGGTCAGAAGCGATGCGTCCGCAGCCAAGGACTCATCCTCCGAGACAACAGCCGCCAACGGCTTCGGATAGATCGAAAATTCAAAATTATCGTCAACGTATTCCTCTCCGGGCACTTCCGTCTCCGCCGGCGGATCCACGGTTCCCGGGTCTTTTACGCAAGATGTAAACAAAAGCATGACTGCAACTCCCAGCAATATCAGTTTGAGAATGTTTCGCTTCAAAATAATCACCCCGACCGAATTATGCGAAAAAACGGACTGTTTGTCAATACGGGACAAAGCCGGACCCCCGAAGGTTGCTTTAAGAATTACTTTAAATTTTTAAAAAGTGGAAAAGAAGAGGAAATAGTGATAGAATGGGTGCGATGCGATGCTGTGCATCGCAAGTGAACAGTGGTCAGTGAACAGTGCATAGTGATCAGTGAGCAGTTGACAGTGAACACCGGCTGCGCGCTGCGCTAAAGCGCCAGGCTCAAAACGAAAGCGGGGGATGACATTGGTCAGAATAGGTATCCTTGGTTACGGAAATCTCGGCAGAGGCGTGGAGTGCGCGGTTGCCGACAACGAAGATATGGAGCTTGCGGCGGTCTTCACCAGGAGAAACCCCGAAAGCGTGAAGATAATGACTGAAAACGTCCCGGTGGTCGCTGCTGCGGAGCTTGAAAAGTGGCAAGGTAAGATCGACGTGCTTGTCATTTGCGGCGGAAGCGCCACCGATATGCCGGAGCAGACCCCTGCGTGTGCAAAACTTTTCAACGTTGTGGACAGTTTCGACACCCACAAAAAGATACCTGAGCACTTCGCAAACGTTGACAAAGCCGCCCGGGAGACGGGTCACGTTGCCCTTATTTCCACGGGCTGGGATCCGGGCATGTTCTCGGTGAACAGGCTCTATTCGTCCTGCATACTTCCCAAGGGGAAGAATTACACCTTTTGGGGGAAGGGCGTGAGCCAGGGACACTCTGATGCAATAAGACGGATAAAGGGCGTGAAGGACGCCAGACAGTATACTATCCCGGTGCCGGAGGCGCTGGAAGCGGTGCGCAGCGGCCAGCAGCCTGATTTTACTACGAGGGAAATGCACAGGAGAGAGTGCTTTGTGGTTGCCGAGGAGGGCGCGGATCTTGAGAGGATAGAGAACGAGATCAAGACCATGCCGAACTATTTTGCGGACTACGACACCACCGTGCATTTTATAACCGAGGAAGAACTCCTGAGGGACCACCGGGGCATACCCCACGGCGGGTTCGTGATACGGACAGGGAAGACCGGAAGAAACGGTGAAAACAGCCACGTCATAGAGTACAGACTTAAGCTGGATTCCAATCCGGAATTCACGGCTTCTGCAATCATTGCCTTCTGCAGAGCAGTGGCGAGGCTCTCAAAGGAGGGCGATTCGGGCTGCAAAACGGTATTCGACATTGCTCCGGCGTACCTGTCGCCTCTTTCGGGAGAAGAACTCAGACGGACGATGCTGTAAGAGTGCCCCGTAAAACTGACCGGGTATATCCAAACGGCCAATACCGGCTGTAAAACTGCAGAAGTTAAACGCGCGGAATGCTCATGAGCATTTGAAAGGAAAATCAAACTTGAGCAAAAAGAAAACGGTTGCAAAAAAGCACCGCTTTGCGGTAAGGCTTACACATACACAGATAATTGCTTTGGGGTTTCTGATCCTGGTGGTCACCGGAGCGTTTCTTCTTACGCTGCCTTTTGCCTCGAGAGAGGGTCAGCCTCCCGTTTCCTTTTTTGACGCTCTTTTCACGTCGACCTCCGCCTCCTGTGTGACGGGGCTTGTGGTCCGGGACACCGGTTCCCAGTGGTCCCTGTTCGGGCAGATAGTGATACTGATACTGATCCAGGTGGGCGGCCTTGGCGTTATGACGCTGGTCACTTTTTTCCTTATGGCCATGCGGCGGAAGGTGGGACTAAAAGAGCGCCAGATCATGACGGAGAGCATCAACGCGTCTCAGATCGGCGGGATCCTGTCGATCACGAAAGTTATTTTCCTCGGCACGCTGCTGTTTGAGGGCACCGGCGCCATCCTTCTTTCAATAAGATTTATCCCCAGATTCGGATTTGCAAAAGGCGTCTGGTACAGCGTTTTCCACTCGGTGTCGGCCTTCTGCAACGCGGGATTTGACATAATGGGAAGCGGCGGCAATTCAGTGTCGCTGACGGAGTTCTCAGGCGATCCCCTTGTCAATATAGTGATAATTTCGCTCATAATCATTGGCGGCCTCGGGTTCCTGGTCTGGGAGGATATAAGGGTCCACGGACTCAGGTGGAAGCGCTACAGGCTCCAGACAAAGGCGGTCCTTTTTATGACGGCGGTACTTGTGATCACCGGGGCCGTGCTCATATTCATATTTGAAAGAGACGCCACCGGCAAGGACCTGAGCACCGGCGAGCGTATCCTGACGGCCCTGTTTACTTCGGTCACCACCAGGACTGCGGGCTTCAACACAGTGGACACCGGGGCAATGTCTTCGCCTTCACTGATACTCATATACATGCTGATGTTCATCGGCGGCAATTCCGGCTCCACTGCGGGCGGCGTAAAGACTACGTCCATTCTGGTGGTGATAGTGTTTGCCGTCAGCGGCATCAGGAGAAAACCGGACGCCAATATCTTCGGACGAAGGATAAGCGAGGACGCCCTCAAACAGTCTCTCTACGTGATCTCCTTCAACCTGATGCTGGCGATCGCCGGGGCGCTGGTCATAGGAGCGTTTCAGCCTTTTGGCGTGAGAGACATTCTTTTTGAGACTTTGTCGGCAATAGGAACCGTTGGCATGAGCACGGGCATCACCGCAAGTCTTTCGAATGTGGGAAAAGCTGTGATAATAGCACTCATGTACCTCGGAAGGGTGGGCAGCGTGTCCTTCGGTCTGGCCATGCTGGAGAGGAAAGCAAGACCGGCTGTAACTTACCCGACGGAATCCATAACAGTGGGATAACCGAATAACAGGCGCCGTGACCTTGCAGGCGCGGGAAATGCCGGACATTTATACAGTACAATTATTGCGATCAACAGGAAAGGTGCGTTATGAAATCGTTTTTACTTATCGGAATGGGAACTTTTGGACATCATTTTTGCATGAGCCTCGCCAGAAAAAAACACTGCGAGATCATGATCGTCGACAAGGACTCTGAAAAGCTCGAGGACCTGCTGCCCTACGTAGTCAGCGCCAAAGTCGGAGACTGCAGGGACGAAAAGGTGCTTAAGAGTTTGGGCGTGCCTTCCTTCGACGCCTGCGTGGTCTGCATTGGCAACGATTTCCAGAGCAGTATCCAGATAACGTCGCTCCTCAAGGATCTGGGGGCGAAATACGTTGTCGCCAAGGCCGAAGAGGACGTGCAGGAAAAGTTCCTGCTGAGGAACGGAGCGGACCAGGTCATATACCCGGAGAGGGATATTGCGGACAGGGTGGCCACAAGCCTTGCCAGCAACAGTATTTTTGACTTTGTGCAGCTCTCCGACGACTACGGAATCTTCGAGATCACCCCTCTCAAGAAGTGGATCGGCAAGTCCATCAGGCAGGTCGACGTCAGAAACAATTACAACATCAGTATCGTGGCGGTCAAATCCGGAAACAAGATCACGACTGCGTCTGCAGACTACGTTTTCACTGAACAGGACCACCTGATGGCCATCTCCGACAAAGCAACTATCGAGAAGTTTTTCAAATAAAGACCTGTTTTTACGGGAAAGGAGCCCTGCAATGGACAGAAGGATAGGAAACCCCGCTCAGCTCTGCGAAGCAATGCGCGTCACAGCCTCTGAAGGCCCCTCGAAGGGAGCGGACCTCATTTACGTGAGCAACGGCAAGCTGAACTTTGTTCTGAACGCCACCAACGCTCTTGACATATTGAGGCTCTGGCACGGGGGCGTCAACATCGGCTTCCTCACCAAAAACGGCCTTTATAACGCCAATGACGAATTTTCCAGGACTTTTCCCGCCGGCATGCTCTACACCTGCGGCCTCGACAACATTGGCGCCAGAGAGGGTTTCAGGATCCACGGCCGCTTCCATTCGGTGCCCGCATCGGTGAAAGAGATCAAAGCGGACGAAAAAGGGGTCGTTGTTTCCGCGGAAATAAGGCTCACGGAGCTTTTCGGCGAGAACATTTCCGTGACGAGGACAATCACGACGGAGTACGGCTCCGGCAGGCTTGACCTTGAGGACAGGATAACCAACAACGGCTACAAGACCGAAGAGTACTGCATGCTCTACCACGTCAATGCGGGCTATCCCCTTGTGGACGGCGGCGCGGAGATCACCGGTGAGTTTGATGAAAGCCTCAGCAGGACCCCCTGGGCGGAGGCCAACAAAGAAACGCTGTTTAAGATCGAGCCTCCCTCCGACAACATGGAGGAGATGGTCTACTATCACCGCCAGTCCAAGCCGGAGGTGAGCATAGTTAACCCTAAAATTGCAAAAAAAATGACCTTGTCCTATTCCGCGGACACGTTGCCCTGCCTGATCGAGTGGAAGAGCAGGGGCAGCGGCGATTACTGCATAGGTCTTGAACCCGCCACCAGCTGGCTTGACGGCTACGTAAAAGGCAGAAAGCTAAGGCCCGGCGAGACCGTCATTAACAAAATATCCATCAATGTGGAGGATCTCGCATAAGATCCGTATATAATAAATTCAAAAACGAGCCAAGCCCCCGGAGGGTCGCAGATGAAGAAAAAGGCCCGGAAAATAATATTAGCCGTATTGCTGCTGCTTGCGCTGTTTGCCGCGGGCTGCGGCTTTTTTGGCCTGTCCCGGGCGGGAAACAGATCTGAAGGAAACGGCAAAGTCCGGGTGATGCTGGAGAAGGCGGAGGGGCTTGTCATAAAGTCCTCCGCTTTTGTGGATGTTGAGCCCGGCGGAACCGCGGTTTTTGAAGTGGACATAGATCCCTACTATGTTTTGTGCGGGCTGAGCGACGGGCTTTACGACGAGACCGGCGGACGCATTATAGTGGCCGGAGCCAGGTACCCAACGACTCTTTCGGTATCGCTGAAAAAGGCGGCGGAAGAGAATACCGAAGGCACCCCGGCGCCGGAAACAGAGACGCCCTCCGAAACGGACAACATTCCTGCGAACACTCCTGCGCCGGAAGACGAGACGCCAACCCCTTCCGCAACGGACGCGCAGACGGAGACCGAAGCCGCCACCTACGGGCCCGAGGATGCAACGCCCGCTCCCACGGATGAGCCTGAGGGCCCAACTCCGACTCCTGCCGCAACTGCAACCCCTTACGAAACCGAACCGCCTACGCCTACCCCCGTCCCCACGCCCCTGGAGATAACTCTCAAAGACCCTGTTGCCAATGAGATTCTCAACCCCGGGGAAGAAACAAATAGCACGGAGAACGAAATCAAGATCGTCTACCACGCCAACGGCGGTCTCATTGCCGGAACCGATTCCGAAACCGCCTCCGCGTTTTTTCCGCTGGACTACTATTACTGCGCCAATACCCTTCCGGATACAGGCTACTTTACAAGAGAGGGTTACCTGCTTCTCGGCTACACCGACAGAGCCGACGGAACGGGCAGATACTACGGCCCGGGCTGGAATATAATACCCGGGGAGGAACCTGCTGAGGAGCCGGAAGAAACGGCGGATCCGGAGGACATTGGCGAGGAAGAGGAACAGGGAGAGATTGCCGCCGATTTGGTCGAAGAGCGCGAAAACGTTGTAGATCTCTACTGCCTCTGGGTACCATTTACCCCCGAAGAGGAGTTCAGTTATGAGAACGTTTCGGACTATGCGGTGATACGAAGGTACAACGGGGAGAGCGACGTTGTGGTTATTCCCGAAAAAATAGGGAACGCCAAGGTGCTCATGATCGACAGCGCCGCCTTCATGCTAAAACCCGTGAAAGAGGTCTGCATCTCGAAATACGTGGAAGTCGTTGGCGAAGGCGCCTTTGAGGGCTGCGGCGAACTGGAAACGGTCTTCATCTCCGACAGTGTGCTCTACATGGACGACAGCGCCTTCAAGAACTGCGGAAAACTTCGGACGCTGAACGTATTGGCGGTGAGAAATCCCACCTACACGTCAACTGTGCTTGGCACCGCGGGGGCGATAAAATACGAGCGGCTGATGACCGTCGAGGGGCCGAAACTTGTCCACGTCTCCGGCTCCAACGGTCTTTACGGTCTGGACTCCCCAAGGCTGGAGAGCAAACTCGGCAAGACCTACACCGTCGTCAATTTCAGCATCCACGCAAGCTTCAATGCGACCTTTGCCCTGGAGACAATAAACCGGGTTGCCGGGGAGGGTGATATAGTGGTGATGTCTCCCGAGATCAACGGAAATCAGCTTGGCGTTCCGGGATTTAATGCGACAATGTGGCAGTGCCTTGAAGGGGCCTACGACGCGGTTGCCGGGGTGGACATCGGGAACTACACCAAAGTTTTTTCCTCCTTTGCGGAGTACAACCGGGCACGGGCCAATATGACCGAGCGAAACTACAGGCTCCGGAGCACGGAGATAACAAGGAACGGGGACCTTAGCTACACGCTGAAAGGCACCAATACCGGCTATTCCATCAAGCAGGAGATGTACCTTGAAGAGGGCGGCAGCATTTCTTTCCTGGAGGGTGCGAGCCTCATCAAGAGGTACGGCGAGTCTCTGAACGTACAGATACTTAAGCTGCGGGAAAAGGGCTGCGAGACGCTGCTGTCCTTCGGGACCTGCGACAGGTGTTCCCTGGAGGAAGCGTCCGGGGGATATCCGAAAAAGCAGGAGGATCCTTCCGATGAACCCGCAGCAGAAAACACAGAGACGCCAATGGAAAGCCCGTCTCCGGAAATCTCGGTTGAAGACTCTGCAGATTCCGGTGAGGAGCAGAACGAAGATCCTGACGGAGAGGAACCTGAAGACACGACCCCTGAAAACGCAAGGTTCTACGAGGAGGCTGCTGACACGTATCTTGAGGCGGTAAGAATATCCAGAGTCTGCGACTACGTACTGGAGCCCGAATATTTCTGGAATGCGGAGTGGCACGTAAACGGCAGGGGGCGTACGATACGTACGGATAAGCTTGCCGAGGATATATTGGCGTATTTTGAGAGCCTTGAGAGGGGCGAGGAAGATCCTGCCGGGGAAGAGATTCCGGAAGAAGGAGGCCTTGAGTGAACAAGTTTGAACTGATCGCAATAGTGATATGCGCGGCTTTCTTCGTCGGGGCTGCGATTTTAGAGAAGTTTTTCCGGAAAAAGGCATCCGTTTTAATGAAAAACGGAGCTGGGGAGACTGCCGGAGATACTGCTGAGGAAACGAATACGGAAACCGAGGAAGAGGCTGTTGAAGAAACTGTTTTGGAAACAGAGAAAAAAACAGTCCCGGAAACCGGCGGCGAACTGAAACGGGCAAAGACCGCAAGAACTGTTGCCTCCCTCGTTGCCTGCGCTTTCGCTGCTGCGGTCTTCGGGATATTGGTGTTTACCGGAGCGAGCCACTCATTTCAGCTTGCGGCGTTGTTTGGCATGCTTTTGCTGCTGATCGTGTAAGGAGGCCGCCGTGAGTTTTAATTCAGTTGCTTTTTTAATATTCCTGCCGGTCACGGTGCTGGTACACTACCTCCTGCCCCACAAGGTCCGCTGGGTCTGGCTTCTCCTTGCCAGTTACGTGTTCTATATGTCCTGGCGGCCGGAGATGGCCCTTTTGATATTCTCGGTCACAACGGTATCCTATGCGGGAGGCCTTGCAGCCTGGTATTTCAGAGGAAAGGGAAAGAACAAAGCCGCCGGAATCTCTGCGGGAGCCGCCGGGACGGTCTGCGTATTGGCGCTTGTCTTCTTCAAATATTTCAGTTTTATTGCGGAGACGGTGAGCCGGATCGCCTCGATCGGCGGGGAAGCCTTCAGCTGGTACGACATTGTGCTCCCCGTTGGCATTTCGTTTTACACTTTTCAGGCCGTTGGCTACGTGGTGGACGTTGCCCGGGGAAAGATCGAAGCGGAGACCCACTTTGGCTACTACGCCCTGTTTGTATCCTTCTTCCCCCAGCTGGTGGCGGGGCCAATCGAAAAGGCGGAGGTGCTCATCCCTCAGCTCAAGGCAAAAAAGACTCTTGAAGGCGCCAATATCCGTTCCGGCTTATTCAGGATGCTGACCGGTTTCTTCAAAAAGATTGCTGTTGCGGATATGATGGCGGGGCCCGTGAATGCGATATTCGCAGACGTTGACAAGGCGGGAAGCGGGCTGGCTGCCCTTGGCGCCGTGATGTTTGCGATACAGATATTCTGCGATTTTTCCGGATATACCGACATCGCCATAGGAGCAGCGGAGCTCCTGGGCATCCGTCTTTCGAAGAATTTCGACAAGCCTTATGCGGCGGTTTCTGTCAACGATTTCTGGCGCCGCTGGCACATTTCACTCTCCGGCTGGTTCAGGGATTACGTCTACATACCCCTTGGCGGCAACCGGAAGGGTGAGTTTCGGACCTGCATCAATCTCATTATTGTGTTCCTGCTCAGCGGACTCTGGCACGGCGCCGCCTGGCATTTCGTGCTCTGGGGGTTGCTCCACGGGGTCCTGATCGTGGCGGATAGACTTACCAAAAAACCGAGAGACGCTTTCTGGAAAGCTGTCCGGGTGGATCCGGAGGGCAAAGCGATCACAACTTTCCGGCGGATCGCAACGTTTATCACCGTGTGTTTCCTCTGGATATTCTTCCGGGCGGAGAGCATTTCCGAAGCCTGGAAAGTGATCACTACGATATTCTCTTTCAAGGCGGGAAGTGTTGAGGGTGTCTTTGGCGATCTTACCACCGCACTTATCTTGCTGGCGGGGACCGCTCTGCTTATCGTTGTCGACAGCGGAAGAGTGCGCCTCAGCCTGCCTTTTTCCGGGGGACAGGACCGGAACGGAAAACTGCTCACAGAAAAAGAAACGGACCTGCCGGGCGCCTCGCCTGCGGTAATCGTCGTGATGATCTGGGCGGTGGTCTGGGCCTGGCTGCTGCTCTCGTCGACCTCCGCCGAAAGCGCATTCATCTATTTCCAGTTCTGACGGGGCTGGCAGAAGAAAAGGAGAAACCCTGTGAAAAAAACATTGGTTATAATACTCTCGATCCTGCTGCTGGCAACGCCCTTCGTCTGCGCGGCTGTGACGGCGGAAAACGTCAAGGGGGTCTACCGCAACACCTTCACCGCTGCCCTTGCCGACAAATACGACCTGCTCTACAGTACCAAAGGGCCGAAGATCGTTGTGGTGGGGGGCAGTTCCGTCTGCTTCGGACTGGACTCCGCTCTTCTGGAGGCTGAAACAGGCCGCAAAGTGGTGGACTTCGGGCTCTACGCAACCCTCGGCACCAAGCTGATGCTGGACCTCTCCCTCCGGGCGATCAACAAAGGAGACACGGTGATCCTTGCCCCCGAACTGGACTCCCAGACGCTGTCGGACTATTTCAACCAGAACGCGGTGTTTGAGGCCCTTGACGGCCGCTACGACATGCTACGGGACGTTGGCAAGGACGACTGGGGCAAGATGGCAGGCGGCTTTCTGACCTATCTCTCCGAGGCCTCCGCGCTGAAGCGCAGCGACATCACTCCCAACCCCGCGGGAATCTACAACCGCGCATCGTTTAACAGCCACGGCGACATCGCCAAGGAGCGCACTGCCAATGTGATGACCCTTGGCTACGACGCCAACCGCCCCGTCTCCCTGAAGCCCGAGATCCTGTCCGAAGAGTTTCCCGACATAGTGAACAGCTACGTTGACGCCTGTCTTGCAAAGGGCGCAGACGTCTGGTTCAGCTTCTGCCCGGTGAACAAGAGCGGCCTCGAGGAGGGCACAACAGACGAATCGATCTATGAATTTTACACCTGCCTTGCGGAAAAGCTCAGCTGCCGGATCATCTCCGACATAAACGACTACATTCTCCCGGAGGAGTATTTTTACGACACCAACTTCCACCTGAATGACGTTGGCGTGAAGATCAGGACCGGCCTTCTGGCAAGAGACCTGCTGCGCGCCGAGGGCAACAACAAAGCGATGAAGATCGACTACCCTGCGGAAACTCCGGAGCAGCCGACTCCCGGACCCACCGAAGATCCCCTCGCCAACGCCAATACCGACGGAGTCTACGTCTACCGGGCCTTCGGACGGGGCCTTGCCGTTGAGGGAGTCCTTGACAGTGCGAAAACCATGCAGACCGCCGACATTCCAAGGGAGTTCAACGGCACGCCCGTTTATGCGATCCTGGAAAGCGCTTTTTCCGGTTGCAATGCCCTTGAGGAGATCACCGTCCACGACAATATAACTTTCATCGCCGACAGAGCCTTCGATCTGCCCGCGCTTAAGAGCCTTTACATCGACGCCAAGATTGCGGACGAGATGGAGGCCGGCGACGACCTGTTCGGAGGACGGACAAACATCACCATATTCCTGCCGGACAGCGAAAGCTACGAAAGCTTTGTCTCAGGGTACTGGTGGAGCATTTACGGAGGGATGATGCAGCTGCGTAGCAAGTGAAGAGTGAGCGCGACTGACGCCGCGAGCGCCTGTGGCGCGAGTAAGTGCGCTGCAACGCGCTGACGCGCGAGTGGTGCGAGCCTTCGGCTCGAGTGGTGCGGCGCAAGCGCCGAGTGATTGCGGCGAAGCCGCACCGCAACTATTCACTGTTTATTGTCCACTGAACCAACATGGTTCATTAATCACTATCCACTGCGCAGCGCGTTCTGTGGCGCGCAGCGAGGCTTTAGAGCAATCGCGGCGCCGCACCACTCGCACCGAAGGCGCGTTGTAGCGCCTCTCTCGAGCCTGCGGCTCGCACCACTCGGCGCTTGCGCCGCACCACTCGCACCGAAGGTGCGTTGTAGCTATTGGCGACGGTTGAACTATTTACAAACAAATGGTACAATTAAAACAGACGTTTACAGATCTTTTAAAGAAGGATTTCCGGATTTGAAAGACGTTATAATATACAGGAGGGTATTAATATGGCAAACGACAAATTGGCAAGGGCCACAGAAGTGTTCAGCACTTTATGCAACACCCTTGATTCGATGAACCTGAGGTACGAGAGAGACGATGAGAAGCTTGTTATCGATATTACTGTAAGAGGGGATGATCTCCCGATGAGGGCATTGATCGAAATTGACCCGGAAAGGGAACTGGTCAGGCTTCTTTCTCCGATGCCGTTCAAAATTGATGATGAAAAAAGAATTGAAACAGCTATCGCAACGAGTATTGTCAACAATATGCTCGTTGACGGAAGTTTTGACTTTAACATTAACAGCGGCGACTTGTATTTCAGAATGACCAACAGTTTCCGCGACAGCGACATTGGACCGGCGCTTCTGAAGTATATGTTTGATGTGTCTATGGTCACGATAGACGAGTATAACGACAAATTCTTTATGTTGAATAAAGGCAAAATGGATTTTAGGGATTTTCTTTGATTCTGACAGAAGGAGGACGGTGTGATGAACGAGAATGAAGCAATGGAACTTGCCAAGTGTGTATACAGCGATCTTTGTGACGTAATCAAAGCCAGGGGCTGGAAGTACAACGAGATAGAGGAGCATCTGGCTGTGTCTTTTGGCCTTGTGGGTGACGATCTTCCGATGGACTTTTTAATTATCGTCGACGCAGAGCGGAGCCTGATCAGGATGATGTCCGGAATTCCCTTTACTGTCCCGGAGGACAAGCGTGCCGAACTGGCAATAGCCACTTGCCACGCAACAAACATGCTTGCTGACGGAAGCTTCGACTTCGATATAGTGAAAGGTTTGATAGCATTCAGGCTGACAGCCTCATTCAAGGAGAGCAGGATCGGGAGAGATCTGTTTGATTACATGATAGACTGCAGCGCTACTATTGTGGATGAGTTTAACGACAAGTTCCTGGCCCTTGCAAAAGGGTATACGAGCCTTGACGATTTCCTCAGTGGGAAGTGATGAAGGGCGGCATTGCGGGTCGCAGAGAACAGGTTACAGTTGACAGCGAACAATTAAAGGTGAACAATTAGCAGTTAACAGTGGGCTGCGCATTGCGCCAAAACGCTTTTGCGTAGGGCAAAGCCGCAAAGAACGGGCTTGACGGCGCGGGCGGAAAGCTTGACCTTACGGACCGCATGAGAGATACCAAATAATATAAACTTAGGGCCACAGTAAACGGATAGTTGCTGCGGCCCGATCTTTTTTCCACAACTTTTCACTGCGCCGTCAGGCGCATCACTCGCACCGGAGGTGCGCATCGCGGCGCCGGCCGCGCGCACTATCCAGTAACGCCCGCCAATGCCAAAAGCGCGGTCAGCAGGGTCGGCACGGAGATCATTGCCCCGTATTTCACAAACTCTTTAAAGCCGTACTTGACGTCGTGGCGGTCCAAAAGTTCGGTGAACATGATGCCCGCGAGGGCTCCGATTGGCGTCAGGAAGGCGCCGATATTGCTGCCGATGATCGAGGCGTAGACCGCCTGGGAGTATTGGGCAGCGGGAAGGGCAGTCGGAAGGGTGCTGAACAGGATGCTCATGGGGATGTTGTTGATGAGGTTAGAGGCGAGGAAGGAGGCGCCGCCGTAGGTCCACACGCAGGCCTTATCGCCGAGAAAAGTTCCAATGGCGGCTGAGACGCCCCGGTAGTTGAGACAGATCACGATCACGAACATTGAGAGGACGAAGGGGATGAGCTGCCAGGGGAGACGCTTTGCGGAATTGGCAAGGCTGGACCAGCCGTCACGGCGTACGATCCTGAGAATAACCGTTGTGACCAGCAGAGAGGCGGCGCAGACGGCGGATACGATCCACATTTCGATGTTGACGTAGCCGGAAATGACCAGAAAAAAGAGGCAGACCGCCAGGTGGGCAACGCCGGCGATGAGGTCGGGCTTGCTTTTCACGGTGAAATTGTCCTCGTGGGGCGTGAGAGGCTCCCTGAGTTTTTTCCGGAATATGAGCAGGATCAGAGCAAACTCGACGGCGCCTGCGGCAACGGCGGGAAGGGCCATCACCTTCAGGTAATCGACAAAACCGATCCCTGCGGAGGTGGCCAGGTAGATGTTGGTGGGGTTGCCGATGATGAGCATCATTGACCAGGTATTGGCGGCTGCGAACTCTCCCACAAGGTAGGGCAGTGGATCGATGCCCGTATTTTTGCAGAAAAAGCAGATAAACGGGGTGAGGGACAGGATCATGATGTCGTTGGAGGTGAACACTGTCAGGACCGCCACCAGAAAATAGAGGATCACGAAGAGCCTGAACTGCTTCTTCCCGGCAATGCGGACCGCTTTCCTCGCCAACAGGTGAAACAGCCCGGCCTCGTCAAGCAAAACGGAAAGAAAGGTCATGGAAAAGAACAGGATCAGAAGCTTGAGGGGATTTACGGGGGTGTCTGCGGTCAGCTCCTGCCAGATGCGGGTTACCGGAACCTGCTGAAAGATCAACAGATGGGCGGCGCCGCCAAGGGCAACTATCCAGTACGTACCTGTTTTGAATCTGCCGATCCTGAGGGTGGGAAAGAACAGAATGGATACAACAAGAGCTGCAAATGTGATGATCGATATAATTATCGTTACGGCCATTTAAAAGCCTCTTTTTTTTTGAAAAAGTTGATCCTTCCGGAAAGGGTCTGTCTGCATCAGGCTTTGACGCCAAGGCCTTTCCGTCTGCGAAGGGCACATCCCGGACCATGAGATTTTTCAGCAGCCCCGGGCGGACGTTCCCGGAAAGAGAAAAAGCCGACAAATCAATGTCGACTTAAGGAAATGGCGCCCACTGTAGGACTCGAACCTACGACCCTGCGGTTAACAGCCGCATGCTCTACCGACTGAGCTAAGTGGGCAGGTATATTTGGAAGGCCGGTTTCCCGAAAGAGACGGGCCTCTTTTTTTAGTTTTAAAGCGCCTCAATGAAAAATCATATGGGCGCTTCAGGTATCCGGCAATGACATATTTTCGCGAGCCGCTTCCGGCGCACTATCGTCTGCATCAGAGAGCTTAACTACTGTGTTCGGCATGGGTACAGGTGGGCCTCTCCATAATTACCACCGGATTGGCGTACCCGAAGGGATTCGAACCCCCGACCCACGGCTTAGAAGGCCGTTGCTCTATCCGGCTGAGCTACGGGCACATTTGGAGCGGGTGAAGAGAATCGAACTCTCGTGTTCAGCTTGGAAGGCTGACGTTCTACCATTGAACAACACCCGCGTACACGTCCCGGAAGACTGCTAAGCAAGTATATCACTTGCCAATTTTTTGTCAACAACTTTTTTTGCGGTTCCTCAAGGTTTTTTTTGCAAAGAATTATTATCTCCGGGAAAGTGATAAAAATTATTTCCAACCCTTGGCGGAAATATTTTGAGAGGGTAAACTTATCCGGCAATGTTTTCCGGGAGGTGAAAAGGGTGTTTCTGAAACGCTGGATCCGCAGGATCATGACTGCGCCTTTTTTGGTGCTTATGGCCGCCGCTGTGGTCTTCTGCTATATATTCTGCGGGATATATATGGAACAGACCTGCGCCCACAGCGAGACGTTGGCGTTAAAGGGGATCTCCGGCGAGATCTTCAGAGAGCCCTGGAACGGCGAAAAAGATTTTATTCTGTCTGCAAGGGACGCCGACGGACAAAAATACAGGATACTTGTAAAAGGCGAGTATATGTACAGCGGGCAGATCGGGAAACTGATAAAAGCCGGGGTGTGCACCGCCGGGGAGCTCAAGGTCAAGACTCCGGAAACCGCCGGCAACTGGTATGAATTTGACTATTGCAGATACCTGAGGTCCCACGGCATCGATTATTATACCTACGCAAACAACGGCGATCTTGAAGTGCCGGGGAAGGTGACGGAGGGATTCCTGACTGCAGAGTACACAGGGGCAGACGGGGCTGTGAGGACCTTGAGAAGGTCTTTGGCATATTATTCGTCGAGGATAAGGGAGGACATCTCCGGGAGCCTTGACAAATACTTTTCCGGGGACTTTTCGGCGCTGATCAAGGCAGTGATGACCGGGGAGACGGGTGCTCTTGACATTGAGTCCAGGAGCAACCTGACTTCTGCGGGTTTTTCACACCTCATTGCGGTTTCCGGGGCCCACGTATCCTTTTTCACTTTGCCTTTTGCCGCTCTGCTGGGAAGGACAACTATTGCCCACGACAAAAGAAAACTGCTCTTGATAATACCGGTGGTCTTCCTTTGGTTTGCGGCGGGTGGCTCCTGCACCGTGACCCGGGCTGCGCTGATGTTCATCTTCGGGGCAGTGGCGGAAGCACTGAGAAAGCCGCCGAACGTCAAAAACACTCTCGGATTGGCAGGGCTGATCGCATTGGCAACGAATCCGTATACCGTTTTCAGCACCGGTTTTCTGCTGTCCTACGGAGCAGTATTGTCTATAGCGGAGATACTGCCGGCGCTTAAGAAAATTAAAGGAATGAACAACCCTGTCATGAGCAGGCTTCTCCCCGGAGCATCGGTGAACGCAGGACTTTTGCCGGTGATGATGAGGAAGTTTGGCTCTTTCTCCCCCTGCGGGATGCTTCTTGCGGTTCCGGCGTCCTACGTCGCCTGCTTTCTTTCAATCGGCGGCTACCTGGTATACGCAGCGGACAAGATACTTTCGTGGATCCCGCTGAACGGACTGACCCGGGTGCTGGTTAGTCTTTCCTTCGGCCTTCAAAAAGCTGCGGACAGCGTTTCGGGAGGGGATTCTTGGTTTTTCAGGACAGAGTGCGGTGCTCCCGGGATCGTCTTCTTTGCGGTCTACTACGGGCTGCTGATCGGGGCCGTCAGAGGGCGAAAGGGGAAGGCGGTGCCTGTATTGGCGGTGATCGTTGTTGCCGCGGCGCTCATCGGCAACGGCATGAACCGGGTGGAGGTGCTTTTCTTTGACGTGGGGCAGGGCAGTGCGGCTCTGGTGAGGACCGTCGACGGGGTCACGGGGCTTGTGGATACGGGCACCGGGGATACGGACGTTGCGAAACTTTTGAAGAGGGAGGGGGTGTTCAAACTTGATTTCATTGTGATATCCCACGGCCATTCGGACCATTACGGAGGCCTTGCCAACGTGCTCAGGGAGTTCGACCCGGAAACGGTCTTTGTGCCCGACAATGCCTTTGACAAATACTGCAATGAACTGGGCCAATGTTTCGGCGTCGAGACTGTGGCCGTAAACGGAAGCATGTCTTTAAGCCTTGGCAAGTACACTCTGATGAAACTGTCGGAGCCCCTTGAGGACAAAGAGAACCTGAACGACGGCTCTCTTGTGGTGAGTCTTTCGGGAAAATGGGGCAGTATTGTTTTGCCTGGGGATGCGGAAAACGGTGAACTGGGAGAACTTCTCGAGCGGGGAGAACTGGGAAAGACGGAGGTGTTCTGCCTTGCCCACCACGGGTCAAAAACCTCGGGAGACGAAAAATTCTTGTGGGAGATTTCGCCGAAATATGTTATCATTAGCGCAGGGTACGGAAACAGCTACGGACATCCGTCAAAGCTCGTTCTTGAGACGCTGGAAGACCTGGGAATCGACGGTTCCGCGGTCTACAGAACAGACCGGGACGGGGCGATACGGGTCAAAGCGGGAATCGACCTTTTCGGCAGGGAGTTTACAGTCATATGGCGAAAAAGACAGAGCCTGGCATGAGCGCCTCCTCGATGGCGGCAATGATAGAAAAAAACGAGCTTAAGAACCTTTATCTTTTTTTCGGAGAGGACGAGTTTCTGAAGTCCTACTTTTCGAAGTGCCTGATTAAAAGGATAGGTGTGTCGGAGGAGTCTGTAAAGCGCTTTGAAGGCAGAATAGCTGCGAAGGATCTCCGGGAGGAACTGGGATCCTCTTCTCTCTTTGCGTCGGAGACGGTTGCCGTTGTGACAGGGTCGGGGCTTTTTAAAGGCAGTTCCGCGAGCGTTGCCAAAGACTTCGCCTTCCTCAAAGAACTTGACGAGGACAGTTATGTGATCTTCATCGAGGAGGAGGCGGACAGATCAAACGCCCTTTATCAGATGGCGGAGAGCAGCGGGACGGTCTTTGACTGCAGCCTCAGAAGCCTGCCGGAGGTGGTTAGTTCTCTTACCAGGAGAGCCGGGATGAACAGAACCGGTATCACTCCCGGGGCAATCAGATTGCTCTACGAAGGCATAGGAAAAGATCTTTACGGTCTGTATAACGAGGTGGACAGACTTGCGCTTCTGGTGCCGGGAGGCGTGATCGACGAGAATCTGGTGCTGGCGGAGTCGCCCCTTTCGATCGAAGCGAAAATATATGATTTTACCGATGCAGTGGTGGAGAAAAATTTTGACAAGGCCATGAGTCTCCTCGGCGCCATGTTGAGAGACAAAACGCCCCCACAGTATATCTTTGCCTCGGTCGCAAAACACTATGAAGCCCTCTACAACGTGAGGTGCCTGATGGATGAGAGAAACACGGTTTCGCAGATCGCAGAGAAACTGGGGCTCAGGGATTTTATCGCCAAAAAATACGTAAAACAGTGCGGGGCCTTTGACAGAAACGGCCTGGCGGAAATGATAGATACTATAGCTGAGCTTGATCTCAGCGCAAAAAACGGGCTTATGACTCCGGACACCGCTCTTGAGATAGTAATTGGAATGTAAAACGGGAAAACCGGGTCTCTGATTTCCGGAGCACCCGCGTCATCCGCAGATCAGACGATCTGTCTGGCCCGTTTTGAGTAGAGGATACCTGCGGATTCCGAAATTGGCAGGAGAGAATATACCTCGTCCTTTTCCGACAGGACGCAGAAAAGGTCTCCCAGCACGGTGCGGAGGTGAAAACTGGCGCAGCAGCGGAGAAACATTCTGCAGACGTCGTCACCGTCGGGGTAGTCCCGGTCGCTGAAGACCATTGCCGTGAACTCGCCGGGAACAAAGTCGTAAAGCTCGGAGCCGGGCAGTTTTTCGTTGATTTTTTCGCGTAAAGCTGATTCCGTAAGCATGGCAGCCTCCTTATCCTTCTTTTTTGCCAATTATATCACAGAGCAGGGGCGTCGGGAAGAGTTTTCAACAGGCGCAAAGAGCCCGGCGGCAGGAGCCGGACAGCAGAAAGATCACACATCGCAGGGAGTTTTAATATCTTTGCGAAAGATACCCTCAGCGGATCCGGGATGCTGCAAAAAAACGGAAGTCCGAATCGCGGGAGACCATTGTTGACAGGAGATTTATGATGAAAAAAACTGTTCGGAAGACAGCAATTGAGATCGCGGCTTTTATATTGGCCGTTGTGACGGCGATGCTTCTTTTCGGCTGCGCTCCGGAACCGGAGCAGGGCGAGATCATCAACGCGGAACCTGCAAACGGCGAGACCGTTCCCATTCTGCCGGAGCTTTTGAGGAAGTTTTACACGGATTACGAGAGCCCCGGGAGTGCGGACATGCTCTACAATCTGCGGGATATCTACAAGCCGATCCCGGTGAAGCTCAGCTGGACCTGCGAAGGCGGCGCGGACTACTACGTGGTGGGCCTCTCCCTGAACAAGGACATAGACATCACCGGCAGCGAGGGCACCGAGTATTTTGTGACCGTCGACAATTCGGTGGAGGCCATAGAACTCTTTTGCGGAAAAACTTATTACTACAGGGTTTTCGCCGTGAGAGGAGAGGAGGCCCTGGCCTCGGTTTATTTCAGTTTTAAAACGGAGGACTACCTGAGGACCGTGAGCGTTGGCGGGGTTTCGAACACGAGAGACCTTGGCGGTAAAACAGGCACCGGCGGAAAGAAGATCAAACAGGGGATCATATACAGAGGGGCCAACGTTGACGGCGTCACAAAACAGGGGAAAGTCGATTTTCTCGAAAAACTGGGAATAAAAACCGAGATCGACCTGAGGACCGGGACCGAGATATCAGTGTTCCACAAGAACATCAACGTGGTCAGCGTCAAGGCGCCGATGTACACCGACAACAGCATGGGCATAAACAACCCGGACTATATGCCGGAACTGGCCAAAGAGATCAAGGTTTTTGCGGATCCCGAGAGTTATCCAATCTATTTCCATTGCGCCATTGGCAGGGACAGGACGGGGACCCTTGCCTGCCTTATCCAGATGCTGGCCGGCGTTGACCAGGAGACCATCGAAAAGGATTTTGTGGCTTCCTTCTTCTCCGAGGCCGGCTCCGCCGACGGCGCACTCCCCAGCTCCCACGTGAACAATCTGCGGAACATATTCAAATTCATTGACAATTACTCAAACGGCAGCCGCATGAAGAATCTTGAAAAGTTCCTCAACGACATCGGCGTCACGAACGAAGAGATCAAAGCCATCAGGGCGAATATCATGGAGGACTGAGTGATGAACAGGTTAAGTTTTTTAAAAAGTAAAAATGCCTGCAGAACCGCGGCTGTCCTCATTTCGGTGATGTTGGCGGTGTGTATCGTCTTCGGGTACCCGGTGACGGTTTCTTCGGAGGAGACTGCAGACCCGGATCTGCCCTACGGAGGCGAGTTCGGTCCCTGTAATATTGTCAATAAACTCAAGGGCACAAGCGTCTATAACTCTACAAACGTGTGGGTACTGACCGAAGAGGAGGCCGTT
The DNA here is from genome assembly GCA_947304585.1 of uncultured Clostridia bacterium. Lineage (GTDB taxonomy): Bacteria > Bacillota > Clostridia > UBA1212 > UBA1212 > UBA1212. The sequence goes on from CAMZBI010000009.1 coordinate 46,018, forward strand.
GCTGAGGGCGTGCCGGAAGGGTTTACCGGCCATGTGGTGACCGCAAATCCCTCCTCAAACGTCGGTGTTACTTTTGATTTCACCGGCGCCGGCATAAATGTCTATGCGGTAAGGTCCATAGCTGTAAGAGTATATATCGAACCCACTGCCGGCGACATAACGGAAGGGGATTCCCATTATCCCGAGCTGAGAGTTCCCTATCCCTCCAAGCCGGACGCCTGGATAGTGAAATACGACGCAAGCGCCAAGACCGGCAGATGGCTCACCCTGGTCATGTATGCGGACGGCACCAATATGTATAAAGACGCCAAGAGGCTGAGCGAAAGCGAAAACGCCTTTGCGGGTATTGCCGACGGGGACGGCTTTTTGAAAGCTTTTGAGTTGGCCGTAAGGCGCCAGTCCGGCAAGGGCAATTTCTACATCGACTCGCTCATAATCAGGTACGACTACGACAGCGGCAAGGGGCCGGAGATACACTACAACGGTCCGGAGGTCGTAAAAGTCGCCAAGGGTGCGGAAATACTGCTTGACGTCTACGCCAGCGAATTCGAGGAGAAGCGCAACGTGCCCGTAAAGATCGGCTGGGAAGAGGGGACTGTTCTTGAGGAGGACGGATTCCCGGCGGTGGGCACCGGATACAGGCTTGTTCTCACCGCATCCGACGGCTTTGGCAACACCGAGAAGATGAGCATCAAAGCCGAAGTAGCCCCGCCTGACAAAACACCGCCGGTAATCGGACTCGGCTCAGGCAGTATTAAATGCACGGCGGGGAGCAGAGTTCAGGTGAAGGGTACAGTGACCGATGACTTTGCGGTCAAATCGGTGGAGTACGAGTGGCAGGACGGCGCATTTGACAGTCTGGGACGGCTTAACGAGGGCACCTTCGAACTGAAAGTGACCGCCACTGATTCTTCGGGGAACGTGTCGGAGAGGATCCTTAGAGTGACTGCAGGCGGACCCGAAATGCTCTCCGGGCTGACAGTGACAGAGGACGTGAAAAAGAAATAAGGAGCAGCCACCTTTTGAACACTTTGGCGGCGGGAGACGGTAAAAATGATTTTTAAGATCATTGCGATAACAGTTGGAACGGCGGCGCTGCTTTTCGCAGGGCTTGTGACGGTTACATACTTCATCGTCTTTTATTCGCCTAAAAAAGGGCAAAACGACGATCTGAACCTTCCCTCTGAGATCGATTATTCAAAATACGGTGATCTCCCGCTTAACATGGTAAAACAGGCGGCGGGTGAACCTTATGAAGAAGTGTTTATCACATCAAGGGACGGTCTTCGGCTCCGGGGCAGGCTCTACGTGAGGCACGGCTCGGATGCACCTGTTGCCGTCGGTTTTCACGGCTACAGAGGCACTCCTTCAAGAGATTTCAGCGGAGGCCTTTACTCTTTTATCGATATGGGCTGCAACGTGATCCTTCCGGAACAGAGGGCCTGCTGCGGAAGCGAAGGGCATTCGATCACATTTGGGATCAAAGAGCGGTTTGACTGCATCGACTGGGTGAAATATGCTGCGGAACGCTTTGGCGGGGATACCCGGATACTGCTTTTCGGCATTTCTATGGGAGCCTCGACGGTCCTCATGGCCTCGGGAGATCCGGACTTGCCGGACAATGTGAAACTGATCGCAGCAGACTGCCCTTACAACAGGCCGGAGGATATAATCAAAAGCGTAATAAGATCCATGGGCCTTCCCCCCGGGGTCGCCTATATACCGGTATATCTTGCGGCAAGGCTGTTAGCCCGTTTTGATCCCGGTGATATTAGTGCGGAGGAAAGCCTGAAGAAGGCGACAGTGCCGGTGGTCGTTATCCACGGAGAAGCAGACAGATACGTGCCCTGCGAAATGAGCGAGTGCTTCCCTGAGGCCAATCCCCTTTGCCACAGGTGCACTTTCCCCAATGCGCAGCACGGGGTGAGTTTCCTTGAGGATAAAGACAGATACGAGAAAATAATTGCTTATGCCGCAGAGCGTGCGGGGCTGACGTAACAAATTAAGAAAGAGGTGGGTCGAGTTGACCGATAACGAAAAATATCAGGCGGCGTTGCCCGACAATGCCGACAGGATCGCAGAAATGATAAAAGAATCGAGCCGGATCGTTTTCTTCGGCGGAGCGGGCGTCTCCACCGAGAGCGGCGTCAAGGACTACCGGAGCGAGGACGGACTGTACAACACGGTAAAAGAGTACGGCGTGTCGCCGGAAACGATCCTTTCCAATACTTTTTTCTTTAGACACACCGACGTTTTCTACGATTTTTACCGGAAATATTTTATTGGCGGGGATGTGAGGCCAAACAAGGCCCACTACGCCCTTGCAAAGCTTGAGGAGGCGGGGAAACTCATTGGCGTCGTCACCCAGAACATTGACGGGCTGCACCAGTTGGCGGGAAGCAAAAAGGTTTTCGAACTCCACGGCACCACCTCAAAATACGGCTGCGTCGACTGCAGGGCGGAATATACTGTGAGCGAGGTCTTCGGGGAGGGCAGGAACTCTTCAGGGGTGCCGAGGTGCCCGAAATGCGGAGGCGTGATCAAACCTTACGTGACTCTTTACGAGGAACAGCTGGACTGGGACATTACGGAGAAGGCGGTGGAAGCGATCTCCAAGGCGGACATGCTCATAATCGGCGGCACCTCACTGTCGGTCTACCCCGCAAGCTCCTACGTGCAGTTTTACAAAGGGAACAGACTGGTCCTGATCAACCGTGAGAAGACCGCTTACGACAGATATGCAAGCGTGATCTCAAGGGACAAGATAGGCGAGGTGCTTGACGCCGCAGTCAGGTTGGCAGGAATCGAGTGAACCTCATTTAAAACGTACGGGAACCGCTGCCGGAAGGCATGGAAAAGGAGATAAAATGAAAATAAGAGCGCTTCAAAAACTGACATTGCTGGATTTTCCGGGAAAGACCGCCGCCACCGTGTTTACCTGCGGCTGTAACCTGCGCTGTCCGTTCTGCCACAACGCAAGTCTTGTGCTTGGCGACAGAAACGCCAATGCAAACGGGGGTGATTACACCTTCGACGAGGAACCTCTTGTTGACGAGAACGAGATATTTGCCCTTCTTGACAAGAGAAAGGGTCTTCTCGACGGCGTTGCCATTACCGGCGGCGAACCCATGCTGCAGCGGGACATCGGTGATTTTATTGCGAAGATCAAAGGAAAGGGTTTCGCCGTGAAGCTCGACACCAACGGATTTCTGCCGGAGAGGCTGAAGGATCTTCTGGACCGGGGCATCGTGGATTACGTCGCCATGGACGTGAAACACTCTCCGGAAAAATACGGGGAGGCCGCGGGCATTCCGGAACTTGATTTTGAGCCTTTTAGAAAGAGTATAAGATATATTAATGAGTCGGGCGTCGACCATGAGTTCCGGACCACTGTCGTCAAGGGAATACACACCGCAGAGGATATCCTGAAGATCTGCGAAGAGATAGGACCCGGCAGCAAATACTTCCTTCAAATGTACGTGGATTCCGGCGACGTACTTGCCAAGAGGACCGGCGGCGGGGAAAATCTTGAGGCTTTTGCACCGGATGAGGCGAGAAAACTGCTGGAAGCCGCAAGGACAGTGATACCGGGCGCAGCTGTTAGAGGGATTTGAGCGCGGCTGACGCCGCGAGTGGTGCGGCGCAAGCGCCGAGTGGTGCGAGCCTGCGGCTCGAGTGAATGCGGTTCGCATAAGTGGGGCGGGTCTCTTCGTTCCGCGAGTGGGCGAGCCTGGGGCTCGAGTGGGTGCGCTTCGCACAAGTGGGTGCGTCACTTCGTTCCGCGAGTGGTGCGGCGCAAGCTCCGAGTGGTGCGAGCCTGGGGCTCGAGTGGGTGCGCTTCGCGCAAGTGGGTGCTTCACTTCGTTCCGCGAGTGGTGCGGCGCAAGCGCCGAGTGAGTGCGAGCCTGCGGCTCGAGTGGTCGCCGCGCAGCGGCACCCTAGTTGTTCTCTGTTAACTGTTAACTGCGACGAAGTCGCCAGATCTCTGAATTAACAACATAAAGGACCGGGCTGAGCGTGCGGAAACACCTGAAACAGCCCGGTTTTCGGCATTTTTAGGAGAGATAACGCAAACCGGCAAGAATTGTATACAAAACTACATATTGTGTTTAATCTGAAAAAATCGAGATTTTTTTACAAAATGTAGTCGCTTTGCTATTGACAGGCCCGCCGGGGGCGTGGTATAATCGCTTGCAACTTGATTTAACAGGGGGAAACGATCATGTACCGAGTACGTAAAAGAAACAATAAGATCGTGGATTTTGACATTTCAAAGATCACGAACGCCATCACGTCCGCTTTTGAGGCGTGCGAAACAAACACAAACTCCAGCATTATCGATTTTCTCGCGCTGAAAGTCACAGCGGATTTCGTACCGAAGATAAAGGACGATCTGATCGCCGTAGAGGACATTCAGGACAGCGTGGAGTCTGTTCTGATCCAGGCAGGGTATACCGATGTTGCAAAAGCATTCATCCTTTACCGCCGCCAGCATGAGAAATTGAGAAATGTTAAAACGACACTTGTTGACTATAAGACGATCATTGACGATTATCTCAAAGTCAACGATTGGCGTGTGAAAGAGAATGCCACTGTAACCTATTCGGTTGGCGGTCTCATCCTCAGCAACTCCGGCGCCATCACGGCCAACTACTGGCTGTCAGAGGTCTATGACAAGGAAATTGCCGACGCTCATAGGAACGCTGACCTCCACCTCCACGACCTCTCCATGCTCACGGGTTACTGCGCCGGCTGGTCCTTGAAGCAGCTCATCAAAGAGGGTCTCGGAGGCGTGCCCGGAAAGATCACTTCCGCACCTGCGAAGCACCTCGCCACTCTCTGCAACCAGATGGTCAACTTCCTGGGCATCATGCAGAACGAATGGGCCGGAGCTCAGGCCTTCTCTTCCTTCGACACGTATCTTGCACCTTTCGTGAGAACGGACAACCTTGACTTTGAGGGTGTTAAGAAATGTCTTGAGTCCTTCATTTTCGGCGTTAATACACCTTCCCGCTGGGGCACCCAGGCGCCTTTCAGCAACATCACTCTTGACTGGGTGGTTCCGGCAGACCTTGCGGAGCAGAACTGCATCGTTGGCGGAAAGGAAATGGATTTCAAGTACAAGGACGTCCAGAAAGAGATGGATATGGTGAACAAGGCCTTCATCGAGATAATGATCGAGGGCGACGCCAATGGCCGCGGCTTCCAGTACCCCATCCCCACGTACTCCATCACCAGAGATTTCGACTGGTCTCCCACGGAAAACAACAAACTGCTTTTCGAGATGACCAGCAAGTACGGCACCCCCTACTTCTCCAATTACATCAACAGCGACATGGAACCTTCCGACGTCCGTTCGATGTGCTGCAGACTGCGTCTTGACCTGAGAGAGCTCCGGAAAAAATCCGGCGGTTTCTTCGGCTCCGGCGAGAGCACCGGAAGCATTGGCGTCGTCACCATCAACATGCCGAGAATCGCTTATCTTTCTGCGAACGAAGGGGAATTCTACGCACGCCTCGACAGGCTTATGGATCTTGCCGCCCGCTCACTCCACGTTAAGAGAACGGTCATCACGAAGCTCCTCAACGAAGGTCTCTACCCCTACACGAAGAGATACCTTGGCAGCTTCGACAATCACTTCTCGACGATCGGCCTTGTGGGTATGAACGAGGCAGGCCTCAACGCCCGCTGGATCAAAGCCGACATGACGAATCCCAAGACCCAGGCCTTCACAAAAGAAGTTCTGAACCATATGAGAAACCGCCTCTCCGACTACCAGGAGCAGTACGGCGACCTCTACAACCTCGAGGCCACCCCGGCGGAGTCCACGGCATACAGGTTTGCAAAGCACGACGTAAACAGATACCCCGACATCATCACCGCCAGCAGCAAGAACTGCGGGACCCCCTACTACACCAACAGTTCCCACCTGCCTGTTGGCTACACAGAGGATATCTATTCGGCTCTGGACATTCAGGACGAGCTCCAGACACTCTACACGTCGGGAACAGTATTCCACGCTTTCCTGGGAGAGAAGCTGCCTGACTGGCAGGCTGCCGCCAATTTGGTACGGAAGATCGCCGAGAACTACAAGCTTCCCTACTACACTCTTTCTCCCACATATTCCGTTTGCAAGACCCACGGATATATCGTTGGCGAAAAATACGTCTGCCCGGAGTGCGGAAAGCCCACAGAGGTCTACAGCCGCATAACCGGTTACTACAGACCTGTCCAGAACTTCAACGATGGCAAGGCCCAGGAGTTCAAGGACCGCAAGGTGTACAACGTTTCCGCACCGGAATACAACAGATATCCGGATATGGACCTTGGCGGAGAAACTGCGCCTGAGACCAAAGCCCCTGAAAAAGCTGCGCCCGCAGCCCCCAAGGCTCCCGAAAAGGAAAAGGCCGCTCCTGAAGAAGTCAAAGCCGCTCCCATCACCGGTGCATTGCCGAAGGACAAAGTGATCATGTTTGCCACCAAGTCCTGCCCCAACTGCGCTGCGGCTACCAAGATGCTGAACGAGAACGGGATCCCGTTTGAAAAGCATTACGTTGAGGAAGAGCGGGAACTGGCCACAAGCCTTGGACTGAAATCCGCACCGACGCTTATCGTTGGCGACGACAAATACGTTGGCGTGGCGGGAGTCAGAGACTATATCAGAAAAGTGAGAATGTAATATACCCCTGCCGGGGCATATGAAAACCGGAAACGGAGAACCGGCCTGAACTGACAAAGGGGTCGGCTCTCCGATTTTTAAAAATACGGGACAGTTTTAGAAAACAGGACAACAAAGATATTAAACAGGAGACCATATGTACGACATTATTGTGATTGGCGGCGGACCTGCCGGACTTACGGCTGCGATATACGGATTGAGACTTGGCAAAACGGTATTGGTCATTGAAAAGGAAAATTTCGGCGGACAGATGACTTTTTCGCCAAAAATAGAGAACTATCCCGGATTTGTGAGCATATCGGGAAGCGAACTTGCCCAGAATATGGTGGAACAGGCTGCAGAGCAGGGAGCCGAGTTTGCCATGGAAGAGGTGACGGGGATCGAGACCGCCGGGGACGGCACAAAAAAGGTGATCACCGACTTCGGAAGTTACGAAGGCAAAGCCGTGATCATTGCAGTGGGTGTGAGACACAGGCTGCTCAAGGTCCCGGGTGAGGACAAATTCCTTGGCAACGGTATCTCCTTTTGCGCCATCTGTGACGGAGCGTTTTACGAGGGAAAGGACGTGGCTGTTATCGGCGGCGGCAATTCCGCGCTCCAGGAGGCGGTTCTTCTCTCCAAGACCTCCCGGAAGGTCACTGTGGTTCAGAACCTTGATTTTCTTACCGGGGAAAAGAAGCTTGCGGAGATCCTTGAGGCTGCTCCGAATGTGGAGATCAAGCTGGGTTACGTGGTAGACTGCATCAACGGTGAAAACTCGCTCACCGGCCTGAATATAAAAAGAGTTGCCGACGGCGGTGTCGAGACGCTGAAGGTGGACGGAATATTTACTGCCATAGGCCTGGAGCCCGTCAACGGTCCCTTCGCAGACGTTGCCAAAACCGACAAGTGGGGCTATTTTGAGGCCCGGGAGGACGGTATCACCCGAACAGAGGGAATATACGTTGCAGGTGACTGCAGGTCCAAGCGGGTGAGACAGGTGACTGCAGCCTGTTCCGACGGCGCATGGTGTGCCATTGCGGCCTGCGATTATATCGACAGGAAAGAAAACTGATTCCACTTCCGAAAAAAGTGTAATATAATAGATGAGCGGGCCCGGACGGGCACCGGGACTATCTGAAAGCAAGAGGAGGTGCGGAAATGACGAAAACGTTGAGACTGTTTTTTGTGATTTCCGCATTTTTAATGTTTTTTTCTCTTTGCGCCTGCGACGGCGGGACTCAGGGGACCGAAACGCCCGTCATTCCTTCGGGAACACCTGCGGTGACCGAGGCTCCGTCAACGCCAACGCCCGCACCCACGGGGGAATCTAAAGAAACGGAGACGCCTGTAGGTGAGACGGCTCTCCCGACAGCTGCGGAGACCGGGACCCCGGAACAGGAAACCCCTGTCCCGGAGGACACAGAAAACCCGGAAGCCACGGATGCTCTGACGCCCACGCCTTCGCCAACGCCGACGCCCACACCTTCGCCAACGCCGACTCCTACTCCGACGCCAACGCCTTCACCAACGCCGGAGCCCACAGTGCCTGCCGAAACGCCGGCTGAAACGGAACCTCCCGCAGAGACCCAGCCTCCGGAGACAACGCCGGAACCGACTCCCAAATCGGGAGAGGTGGATCTGCCCGTGATCGATATATAAGCAGCCTTAAACTGCGGACGTTTTAAGATAATGATGAACCGGTCCGCGATCATCCCCTCCTGACGGAGCAAAGCCCGCTTTCCGGGCTGTTGTCAGGGAAAGGACGGAAAACAATTTGGAACACTTCAAAAAGCTGTTGCTGCATATCGCAACTCTGTGCCTGGCAGCCGTGCTTGTGGGGTGTTCTTTTTTCATGCCTTCAAAACCGGCCGTCTCCGGTGAAAACGCCAAAGTCAGGGTCATGATCCAGGAGACAGAGGGCCTTGCTATTTTGTCCGGAACTTACGAAGACGTGGAGCCGGGAGGCACCGTGACCTTTTTGGTGGCCCCGGAGGAGGGATATGAAATCGGCGCAGTGGAGGGCGGAGGGGCTTTCTATGACGCCAATGGGAGCACAATAACAGTTCCTGACGTCAGGTACCCCACAACGGTCACCGTCCGTATGCTGAAGCCCGGGGAACAAAGTCCCACGGAGGGAACGGCAAACACCCCGGAGATCACGGCAGAGCCAACGGCAACGACTGACCCAACCCCTGCTCCCACGGAAGAGCCCACGGAGATTCCGGAGACCCCGACCACCGAACCCGCCACGGAAACACCTGAGCCCACCGAAACCGCAACCCCCACAGCGACTCCAACACCGGCTGTGACCGCGACACCGACGCCGACATCTGCGTCTGCAGACAGTTCCGAGCCCACGGCAACGCCCCTTGTCATAACCCTGAAGGAGCCTGCCCTTAACGAAACCCTTTACCCCCTTTCAGGGGATTACGGCCCTCAGGACAAGCCGGAGACTCCACCGGACCCGAGACTTGAGACGGATTTTAAGATCATCTACCACTCCAACGGAGGAAAAATAACCGGCAACAGCTCCACGGCGGCCTTTGTATATTTCCCGAAAGACACATATCTCCTGCCCAACACACTCCCTGACACCGGATATTTCAAAAGGGATGGCTTTGTGCTTGCAGGTTACACCGAAAATCCGGACGGCTCCGGGGCATACTACGCTCCCGGCTGGAATATAGTGACAGACGGTGAAAAAGAAATAGATCTTTACTGTCTCTGGAAGGCCACCGAGCCGGAGAGCGCTTTTGTGTGCGACTTCACCGACAGTTTTGCGGTAATAAAATCCTACAGGGGAAGCTCATTAGACGTTGTGATCCCGGAGCGGATCGACGGGAAAAAGGTGATGAAAATATCCAGCGGCGCTTTTTCAGGCAAAAAGATCCGCTCGGTATTCATTCCGAAATACGTTGAGGTGATGGACTGGGGAGCCCTCTCAAACTGCACCTCTTTGACATTGGCGTACGTTCCCGACAGCGTGATACAGATGAGCGACGGAGTCTTTAACGGCTGCACCGCTCTCAAGACGGTATACATTTGCGCAGTCCGGAATCCCGCCTACATGAACGTTCTCATGGGTGCGGGGACAATAAAATATGAGCGTCTCCAGCTTGCCAAGGGCAAAAAGATCGTGCTGATCTCCGGCTCCGGCTGCCTCTACGGGATAGATTCCCGGATCATGGAGCAGGAACTGCCGGGCTTTACCGTCGTCAATCTGGGCCTTACGGTGAACATGTCCGCGACGTTCAACGCGGAGGTCGCCGCAAATTACACCGGCACCGGGGATCTTGTAATCTTTTCCCCGGAGATGAACGAAAACCAGTACGGCCGGGCCGCCTTCTCCACAACTATGTGGCAGGGCTGCGAAGGGGCCTACGAGACCATTGCCAAGGTGGACATCAGAGGATACAAATACGTTTGGTCCTCTTTTGCCGCCTGTAACAAGACAAAAACCAACATGAAAGAGCTCACCTTCCATCACACGGGAGGGGAGATCAACAAGTACGGCGACTACAGCACCTATATTGAAACAACGAAGCCTTCCTATGCGGAAAGGCAGGCATACTACAGGAAAAACGGCGGCTCTCTTGGGCTTGAATACCCGGTATCACTCCTTGAAAACTACTCATCGAGGCTCAACGAGGCCATGGACAAGATCCACGGCACCGGCGCCAAGTGCCTCTTCGCCTTCTGCATCATGGACCGTCTCTGTCTGTCTAAAAAAGATGCGGAGAAAGGAAGTGACCGGCAAAAGCAGTACGAGGCTGCGGTGGACCGGCTGCTTCATGCGGAGCGCATCGCCAACGTGAACGAATACCTTTACGACCCGGAACTTATGTGGAATTCGGAGTGGCACGTGACGGGCAAGGGCCGGGAGATCAGGTCAAGACAGCTTTCGGGAAACATCAAAGACTATCTGCAGGCACACCCTGAATAGTACCGGCGCCAATGGCTCCGCCAGAGTCGTAAAACTAAAAAAAACGATGAAAAGAGGTGCACCGAAATGGAAGATCTGAAAACCTTAAAATCGGAGATCCAAAGCTCGACAGGCCGGCTGAACAAGCTTCATGAGGAGTACGGGACCAAGAAGTACAAAAACGAGGACGACAGCACGTGGTGCATCGTCAGAACTCTGTTCTGGTGCCTGCTGGCTGCGGGAAATTTCTTCTTGGCGTACACCTTTTTCCTCGCAGGGGAAGAGGGTCTGCCTCTTGCCATTGTTTTCGGAGTTTTGACAGTTGCGGCTCTGGTCCTCTACGTCATTGCCTTTGTAAAATATGTGAGGCGGCGGGCGACTTTCATTGCCTCTCCCATAGTGATCCTGATCTGTTCTGCTCCGGTCATTTTTGCAGGTTACATAGCCGGCAAGCTGATATTTGTCGGGAATGCAGGAGACACTATGTATCACAGGATCCTTGAGATCCTGAACACCGACAGCCTTGATGTAAAGGAAAGCGATTTCAGAACGTATGTTTTAATTCTCTGCGCGGCATTGGCGGTACTGTTCGGGGTGATCCTTATCGGAGTGATCCGGGGCCTTGTGAAGGAGTGCAAAGAATATAAGAGAGTAAAGATAGAGCAGGGAAAAGTTGCACGCAAGATCCAAGTGGAAGAAGCGGTTCTGAAAGGTTTGGAGAGCCGGTACAGCGCATCCGAAAAAGAGGCCGGAAGACTGTTTGACCGGGAGACGGAGAAGAAGGAACCTGACTGGGCAGTCATATCAGGCCTGGCCGATATTGGCTATGAAAGAGCGGAAAAGTACAGGAACGACAAGATCCGCGAGGAACAGAAAAAACAGGAAAAGGCTGATAAAGAACAGGGCAAAAAGATATTCGAGGAAGAGATCAGAAAAGAAGTGCCGGATCCGCTCAGGATCATTCAGGCTTCCATGTACGGTGATCCGGATGCCTCTTTGTATGTGGCAAAAGCGACGGTGCTGGCAGTCCTGGAAGATATATCTGCAAAAAGCAGCGGACAGCGGATGTCCGATGAGGACAGGTACCGTTCCCTTGGCATGGCGCAGGATTACCTGGAAAAAGCGCGATCCTGTGCCGATAAGGATATGCGGACAGTGCTTCTGGCCTTTGTTCACATCCTTAGAAAAGACTATGAGGAGCGGAACAAGGAAAGCGTTGATCTGACAGATGTTTGGGAAAACAGCAGAGAAAACAGCAGATTAATGCAACTCGGTTTGGAAATCAACGAAGCAATAACAGCGGCGGGCGAACTGAAAAAGATAGGACTCGAGTCAAATAGTGACTCGGTCCTCATTGACGTGGCGGAAGGTTTATTCAAAAAATACAAAGACTATCTCAGTGAATTGTCAAGCAACACCCGGACGGTCAAAGTGCCTGCGGACTGTCCGAGGTTTGATTACATTCTCGATTCAAAAACATATAAATGCGGACATCTGAAAGATGACGGAACGTGCGAAGTTGACGGCCTGCTGTGCCTGTATTACCTGTACGAGGACTGAGATCACAGTCTCCCTTAGAGGACGCTTTTGATCGCTTCGGCAACGAGCTTCGCGCAGATCTTCGACGAAGTCTCGTTCAGGTGGATGTTGTCCTCGCAGATATTGGCGTAAACGTCGCCTGCAAGAGGGGTGTAGAGATCGTTGATCTTTATGCCAAGGGGCTCCAGCACAGAGGCTGCGGCTTTGTTGAAAGCCTCGATGTCTGCATTTGAATTGTAGGGGTTTTCGGGCCTTACGGGAGTGGTGAAGGAAAAGACCACCTTCGGGGACAGCTCGAGGAGAAGCTTGCCGAGTCGTTCGATCTCCCGGGTGTAAATGTCTATCGGAGTAAAAGTCCCGCCGTCGGAGTAGAGGCGGCAGAGGTCCCAGTGACCAACGTTGAAGTGGATCACGTCGGCGCCGTTTATCTGATCGTGGAAGTCAAAGAGCATACGCAGGGTGTACGAAGTAAAGCGGCAGTTGTCCTCGGGCTGCCACACCTCAAAACCCTCTCCCAGGAACTCCTTAACATACGGTCCGTATCCGTAAAGTCTTATCGAATCGCCAAGCAAAACTATTTTTTTCATAATGCCCTCCAAAGCAAAGATTGTTTAATAATATCGCGGTTCTGCGCCTTGATCACAAAGCAAATTATAAAGGATTGCAGGCCTTTTGTCATTGTTTTTTTCGGTTGACGCCAATTTAAAAATGCCGAAGACCGGGCGATTTTTTCTCCAACCCTGCCAATGCCGCAAGAGAGGGCGAAAAAGCTTACAGAGCCCTGAAAAACATTCTTCGGCGGAGTGTTTTATAAAGTATTTTGCAAGTATTTTGCAAAGCATTTTTTCTACACTTTTTCCCCGAAAAATGATATACTGTGATAAACTGACCGCAGTTTGCGGACATCAGAACGTGATGCCGGAGCAGGCATTAATATACAGCGGATCAAAGAACTTGACCCATTGGCGGGTGAGAATAAAAAGGTTCGCGGAAAGAGAGCTTATTATGGCAGAGAAAAATATTCAGATCAAAAGGATAGGCGTGCTCACGTCAGGCGGCGACGCACCGGGAATGAACGCGGCGATAAGAGCGGTGGTCAGGGCCTGCACATATTACGGGATTGAAGTTTACGGTATCAGGAGAGGCTACAGGGGCCTCCTTGACGGTGATATGAAGGAGATGAACGCCAGATCCGTTTCCGACATTATCTACCGGGGAGGAACCATTCTCCAGACTGCCAGGTGCCACACCTTCAGGTCCCACGAAGGCATTGTCCAGGGAAAGAAAATGGCGGATGTCTTCGGCCTCGACGCGTTAGTGGTCATTGGCGGCGACGGATCCTTCAACGGGGCCCTTGAGATCTCAAGAGAGGGCCTGCCGGTCATCGGAATTCCGGGCACCATTGACAACGACATAGGCTGCACCGACTACACCATCGGCTTCGACACGGCAATGAACACCGTGAGGGACGCCATCGACAAGATCAAGGACACCGCCTCCTCCCACGAGCGCTGCAGTTTTGTGGAGGTCATGGGCAGGAACGCGGGCTACATCGCAATGAACTGCGCGATCGCAGGCGGCGCCGAGGTCTGCCTGATCCCGGAGAAGCCCTTCAACCTTGAGCAGGACGTGGTGAAGAAGATAATCGAGTGCAGGAACCGGGGCAAGCACCACTATGTCGTGATCGTGGCGGAAGGCGTTGGCGGCACCATGGAGCTGGCTGAAAAAGTCAAAGCCATCACCGGCATAGAGACCACGTCAACCATCCTCGGGCACATTCAGAGAGGCGGCTCGCCAACGGTCAAGGACAGAGTCGTGGCAGGCCTCATGGGCGTGAAAGCGGTCCAGTGCCTCAAGAACGGCGAGATCAACAAACTGGTCGCTTTTAAAAACGACGAGTGCGTTGCCGTTGACATCGAGGAAGGCCTCAAGATGAAGAAGCAACTCCACGAGGACATGCTTCTCGCCAATGAGATCCTGAACATATAAAAAAGACTACAAAGGCTGAAATGGATCAGAAACTGTTAAACGTTCTGGAATTTAATATCATCAGGGACAGACTGCGTGAACTGACCTCCTCGGAGCTCTCCGTGAGGCTTTGCGAAGAGCTGGAGCCTTCCGGTGACTTTGGGACTGTCTGCGAAATGATCAGGGAGACTGACGACGCGGTGGCGGTCATCATGCGAAAAGGCCGGCCGCCCCTTGGCGGGCTCACGGACGTGGTGCCTTCCGTAAAGAGGGCCTGCGGCGGCAGCATGCTTTCGTTTAAGGAGCTGCTGGGGATCGCCGGGGTGCTGAAGGCTGCCAGACGCACTGTAAACCATTGCCGGGAGGGCGTGGAGAGCAGCGGAGACACCAACGTTATCATCGCAAAAATAGGGCTTCTTGAAGAGGACTACCGCCTGGAGACCGACATATACCGCTGCATCATTTCCGAGGACGAGATGGCAGACGAGGCAAGCCCGACCCTTGCGGATATAAGGAAAAAGATCGCCAAAGAGCAGACCTCCATCCGGGACAAGCTGAACGATTTTATCCACTCCCAGAAATACTCCAAGACCATCCGGGACGAGGTCATAACAGTCCGGGGGGACAGATACTGCATACCCATTAAAGCCGAATTCCGCTCGGAATTTCCGGGCATTGTCCACGACATGTCGGGAAGCGGGCAGACCCTGTTCATTGAGCCGGCTTCTGTTGTCGATTCAAACAACAAGATCAGAGAGCTGAGGATCAAGGAAAAACAGGAGATAGAAAGAATTACCCTTCTCCTGGGAAGTCTCTGCGCGGAAAAGGCGGACGTCATTATAAAGGACGTGAAGCTCCTTGCCGAGATCGATTTTGCCTTCGCCAAGGGCTCCCTGGGCCTTTCCATGAAAGCCCACAAGCCCCAGCTCAACAATGAGTGCAGAATCAAGATACTGAAGGGCAGACACCCCCTAATTGACCCCCATAAGGTGGTACCGATCTCCGTATATGTAGGGCAAAACTTCAAGAC
Source organism: uncultured Clostridia bacterium (assembly GCA_947304585.1). Taxonomy (GTDB): domain Bacteria; phylum Bacillota; class Clostridia; order UBA1212; family UBA1212; genus UBA1212. The sequence goes on from CAMZBI010000009.1 coordinate 61,138, forward strand.
CTTGGTGGTCACGGGCCCCAACACCGGAGGAAAAACGGTCACCCTGAAAACAGTGGGACTTTTCACCCTGATGGCCCAGGCGGGACTTCTGGTGCCCTGCGAATCCACCTCGGAGATAGCGGTTTTCAGGAACGTGTTTGCGGACATTGGCGATGAGCAGAGCATTGCCCAGAGCCTCAGCACATTCTCAGCCCACATGAGCAACATCGTTAAGATAATGAAGGGTGCGGATGACAGTTCTCTGGTGCTTCTTGACGAGCTTGGAGCTGGGACAGATCCTACCGAGGGTGCTGCCCTTGCCATGGCCATACTTGAGACCCTCTACCAGATGGGGGCCACGACTCTTGCCACCACCCATTACAGCGAGCTCAAGGCTTTTACCGCCACAACAGAGGGGTTTGAGAACGCCTGCTGCGAGTTTGACGTGGAGACCCTGAGCCCCACCTACAGGCTGATGATCGGAGTACCCGGAAAGAGCAACGCCTTTGCAATATCCACAAAGCTTGGACTCGACAGGGCTGTCGTAGAGAGAGCGGGAGAGTTCCTGTCCGGCGAGGACGTGCGCTTTGAGGACATGCTGAGCGACATCGAGAAGCGAAGAGGCGAGATCGAAAAAAGCGAGCGGAGAATAAAGGAACTCACTGAGGAGGCCGACAGGCTGAAGGCGGAGCTGGACCGGGAGAAGGCTCAGTTTGGCGAGAAAAAAGCCGAAATGATGAAAAAAGCCCGGGAGGAGGCCGCCGAATCTGTGGCCAAGGCCAAAAAAGAGGCTGACTCCATGCTGTCGGAGATCAGAACGATCCTAAGAAACGCCCAGGAGGGCAGATCAAAGCTTGGGGAGGCGGAGGCTCTGAGAAAAGAGCTGGGCCGCATGAGCGACGAGGCTGAAGGCGAGAAGATCAAAACTGCGAGGAAACCGGTGGAGGGCGAGCAGGTCGATATGGACACGCCGCTGTTGCCGGGACAGACTCTCTACAGTTCCAGCATTGACGGCAACGTCACGGTCCTCAAAAAACAGGACAAGGACGGCAACGTCTTCGTCCAGGCGGGCATCATGAAAATGTTCCTGCCGGTGACTGACCTTAAGATCGCAGGTGCGCCTCCGGAGGAAAAAGACGACAAAAAGCGGGGGAAAGGCGCCTCGAACCGGTCCCTTGTGGACAAGGCGATGAACATAAGGCCCGAACTGGACCTCCGGGGCATGACCGCGGAGGAGGCAAAGTCGGTGACGGACAGATACCTTGACGACGCGGTAGGCGCAAGGCTTGAGAACGTGACCATCATCCACGGCAAGGGAACAGGCGTGCTGAGAAAAGAGATCCACAACATGCTGAAGCGGGACCGCCGGGTGAAAGAATTTCGCATTGGCGAGTTCGGCGAAGGGGACTTTGGCGTCACTGTGGTGAAGCTGAAGGTCTGACAGGGGAGATAATTATGGACAATTCGATCGATATGCTGCTGACAAGAGCAGAGGAAAAGAACAGCAGGGTGATCTACAGGTTTTCTCCTGCCCCGGGCATGATCCCAAACGATGAAAGCGACAATTCAAAGAGCAGAATGAGCGGCATCGCCTCCTACGGGACACAGGCGCTTGTGGGTATTTCCGACCGAACGGCAGCCGTGATATTTGACTATCCGGCATTTGCTTTCTACGGAGTTGAGGGATTAATGACCCTTTCGATGCTCCTCACAATGGCCAAAAATCTGGGGCTTTACGTGATCCTTGACGGGTGTTTCGGGGGCGAAGGAGCTCTCAGAATGTGCGAGGCCTCGTTTTACGCCGAACCGGAACTGGGACAGCTGAGATTCCCGGCGGATGCGGTGACTCTCTCGCCCTACTGTGCCGCAAAGGACCTGAAAGCCATCGCAGTTCTTTGCCGTGAGGAGGACAAGGCAGCCTTTATTTGGTCAAAGATGAGCAGGTCCGGGGACGAGGACACCTTTGAAAACATAAAGACCGACGGGAAGCTGAGGCTTTACCAGGCGGCGATCGACGATGCAGGGGCCTTTGGCGAGTCTTACGTTGGCGAAAAGGGCTACAGCGTTCTTGGATTCATCACTGTTCCGCCGGAAAGCCTGTCGGAGGCTCAGGAGATGCGGGACCTGGACAGATGGGGTATCGCCCTTGTGAAGGCGGACGCCAAGGACCTTGACGACGCCAATACCTACGCCTTCTTCTACCCGAAGGAGTGCGAGGGCCAGTTCACAGTGCTCACGGACAGCGAAATGGCTGCGGAACTGGATCTTTTTGGCGACAAATTCGATTCGAACACTCTGATCATGTTCTTCAAGACCTGCGTAGAAAAGGCGGAGAAAAAAAGACTGGAGAAAAAATAATGACCTGCCGGGGGTCCCCGGCTGTTTCCGAAAAGGTGTTTTTGTGTAGACCGGGAGGATTTAAATGGCGAGATCATCCAAAGGCGTGTTTTTCTGCAAGGAATGCGGATACGAGTCAAGCAGCGGCTGGCTGGGCCAGTGTCCCGCCTGCAAACAGTGGAATACTTTTGTCGAGGCGCCTGACGAGGGGGCCAAGGGTTCAAAGAAGAGCTCCGCGGCTGCGGTTTTTGCGGATGAGGGCGGTGCAGAAGCAATCTTGCTCAAAAACGCCGAGGCCACCGGGAAAGAGCGCTTCACCACGGGCATTGGCGAGCTGGACAGAGTGCTGGGCGGAGGCCTTGTCAAGGGCTCCATCGTGCTGGTGTCGGGAGATCCGGGAATTGGCAAGTCCACCCTGATGCTCATGCTTTCCGGCAGCCTTGGCAGAAAGTACAAGGTGCTCTATGTCTCGGGAGAGGAGTCCGGGGAGCAAATCAAGCTCAGAGCCGACCGCCTTTCCGTAAGTGCAGAAAACCTCTATATTCTCACTGAAACCAACATGGCCAAGGTCTACGGCCAGATGAAAGAACTGAAGCCGGATTTTCTGATCGTGGACTCCATCCAGACCATGTGCGACGAAAACATCCAGGGAACGGCGGGCTCTGTTTCCCAGGTGCGGGAGGTCACCGCTTCTCTTATGAAAATTGCCAAGTCCACAGGCATCACCACGATCGTCGTGGGCCACGTGACAAAGGACGGCTCCATCGCAGGGCCAAGAATCCTGGAACACATGGTGGACACGGTTCTCTATTTTGAGGGCGAAAGGCAGCTTTTCTACAGGATCATGCGCTGCGTGAAAAACAGGTTCGGATCCACCAATGAGATCGGCGTGTTCGAGATGACGGGAACGGGCCTTAAAGAGGTGCCAAATCCCTCCGGTGCTTTTCTTGAGGGAAGGCCGGAAAACGCTCCCGGATCCGCCGTTGCCTGCGTGCTTGAAGGCACAAGACCAATGCTGGTGGAGGTACAGGCCTTGATCAGCGGCGCAAACCCGGGTACAGCCCGCAGGATGAGCACCGGAGTTGACTACAACAGGCTGTCAATGCTCATAGCCGTTCTTGAGAAGAGGCTGGGCCTCAGCATAGTTAACTGCGACGCCTACGTCAACGTGGTTGGCGGAATGAAGATCGACGAACCGGCTGCGGACCTTGCCGTGATCAGCGCGATCATATCCTCGGTGACCAACACACCGTTGCCAAAGGACTGCGTGTTTTTTGGAGAAATAGGTCTGACCGGAGAGGTAAGGGCGGTTTCCCATGCGGACAAAAGGCTTGGCGAAATACTGAGGCTGGGCTTCAAAAAGGTATACATGCCCCTGTCAAACAAGCAGGCTGTGGCGGCGCTGGAAAAGGAAGAACTGAAAAAAGAGTTTCCTGCGGAGATAAGATATATTGGGAATATCAGGGAACTGAGAAAGTGATGCGCCTGCGGCGCAGAGAGTTGCGTTTCACGCAACTAGTGGGTGCGGCGGGGCGCCGCAAGTGAGCGCGCTGACGCGCGAGTGGGTGCGATGCGCAGCATCGCAAGTGAGGCGCCGTTGGCGCAGAGAGTTGCGTTTCACGCAACTAGTGGGTGCGGCGGGGCGCCGCAAGTGAGCGTGCTGACACGCGAGTGGGTGCGATGCGCAGCATCGCAAGTGAGGCGCCGTTGGCGCAGTGAGTTGCGTTTCATGCAACTAGTGGGTGCGTCGGGGCGCCGCAAGTGATCAGTGGATAGAAAAACAGTTGGCTCCGCGCCGCGCTTCAGCGCAATGCGGAGCCAACTGTTCATTGTCAACTGTAAACCGTTAACTGTAAATTGTTAACTGTCCACTGCCCACTGTCAGTTGTTCACTGCTCACCTTTTTTGGCAGGCCGCCTTATATGTTTTTCACCGTATTGAGCGATCGCCATAAGGGCAGGCGTAAGAAGAACCGCCACCGTAAACTCGATCAGGAAATTGGCGCCTACAAGCCCTGTGATCGTATAGACTAAAATGTTTGAGCCTCCCGCCCAGGCTGAGAGCACAGGTTGGAAGAACAGGAGCATAAAGATTACGAAGACACCTGTATTGCAGATAGGAGCAAGGATCGAGGCGATGTAATATGGCGCTTTGTTGGTCCTAAGCAGGAAGAAAAGGCCCACAGGAATGCCTCCGGCGATTACGGCAAAGAGAGCTGTGAGACCGAATTTCAAACCGAAAGAACTGTCTGCGGGGAGATTGAAGGCCAGGGCAAAGCCGGCAAGGAAAACAAAAATGCCCGTTGCCCCGCAGGTGACCACGGAAGACGCAAGAGAGTGTTTTTTAAAGAAACGGTAGGAAAGGCCCGGCACAAGGCCTGCAAGAGCGCCCTTGAGAATGCAGACGACCCAGGCCAGAACGGGGCTTGCCGCAAAAACCATCTGGCCGCCCGGGTCCTTTCCGGTGATTGAAAGTATAGACACGATGACGCCAAACACAATGCCGAGGATAAGTCCCGGAACCGGACCAAGCACAACGGCGCCGACAACGATCGGAAACAGTGTCAGTGTGATGGAAAAAGGACCTACGGGGATTCCTCCGACGATCTGAAGAACGACCACGAGTGCAGCAAGAATTGCAGTCGTGACAAAAACAAGAAGACGGTAATGTTTCATTTTCAACTCCTCACTTATGCTCCCGCAGGGGGATGCAACGCAAAAGTCTTTAGTGGATCTGCCTGAAACCGATTCTGCCCTGGGGCGCCTTGCGGGGCTGTCCCGGGCCGGTCTCAAAGGATCCGCCTTGTTTAACGGGAAAAAGTATACTAAAGCGGCGGTAAAAAATCAATAACCGCCGCAAAAATCATTTCATGTTCTTTTTGTACAGGATCAGCAGGCCCTGAAGCTGCAGGTATGGGTTGTGGTGCACCGTTCTGCTTACGTGCTTTGAGATCACGTCGGAGACGCCGCCGGTTATCACTACAAAAGCCTCCTCGCCAAGTTCTTTTTCGAAACGGGCAATCATTCCGTCCAGCATTGCCGCATTGCCGTAGACAACTCCTGACTGCATGGATTCCACGGTGTTGACGCCAATGGATCTCTTTGGCGCTTCGATGGAGATCTGGGTCAGCTGAGCCGCATTTTTCGTCAAAGCGTTAAGCCCTGTCCGCACGCCGGGCATGATGGCAACGCCGAGAATGTTTTTGTCACGGTCCACGGCGGTCATTGTGGTGGCGGTGCCCATGTCGATTACGATCAGCGGCCTCTGGTAAAGGGATACTGCGGCAACGCAGTCTGTGAGAAGGTCGGCGCCAAGGGAAGAGGGATTGTCGATCCGGATGTTGAGACCTGTTTTTATCCCCGGAGCGACGATGAAAGGCGGTTTCCCCGAAAGCAGTTCAACAGCTTTGGCCATCTGCCCTGTGAGAGCCGGCACAACGGAGGAGAGGGCGGAACCGTCGATCTTTGATTTGTCTATCCCCCGGATGGCAAAAATTTCGCTCACCATGACCGCCAGCTCGTCGGAAGTCATGTTTATGTCTGTGGAGATCCTGGACGTGAAAAGAAGGTTGTCGCCGTCAAACACGCCAAGAACGATGTTGCTGTTGCCGATATCGATTGTCAAGATCATAACGTTACCTTTTTCGTAAAACCGGGAAAATCCCCCGAACTGTGTTGTATGTTTTTCGCCAATGCAATTGGCGTCGCAGGAAAAAATCTGCAGGAACAAAACGCCGAAACAGAGATTTTATTACAAAGTGCTCAAAAATCCAATGATCCTGTCGGCGATCCGCTCGTGACCCCTGTCGCTGGGGTGAAGGGTGTCAGGCGCAAACCGCTCCCTCAGAGCCTCGTTGCAGGGCTGGATACCACTGACGCTCCAGAGGTCGAGGACCGGCACGCCGTAGTGCTCGCAATATTTTTTCTCCATCTCCACGTAGTCCCGGAGGGGGTGGCAGGGGATACCGATCTCGTTAACAGTTACGTTTTCGGAAGACCTGTGAAGGGGTGTGAGCACCACAATCTCCGCATCAGGGAAGGACACAAAGAGCTTTTGCAGAAGCCTGTTGAAGGCGCCGCAGAAGGTCCATTCGTCCTCGCTCATATACTCGCCAAAGGGTGCGTCTCCGTGGCCGAAGTCGTTGGTGCCGCCGAATATCAGCACCACGTCCGCATCCTTGTCCATGGCGTCCACTCTGTCGATGTAGGGGGTGTTGAAGTGGGGCGCCGGAATATCGCTTTTTTGACGGGCGATCCTGGTGCCGCTGATGCCGTAGTTATTTACGGTGGCCCCTGTTTTTTGGGCGAGAACGTTGCAGAAAGATTTTTCGATACACGATGCGCCGACACCCTGGGTGATGCTGTCGCCAAGCACGTTGATCTTGATTCCTTTAAGATCCATAAAAACCTCCAAAATAAATTAAAAATCAAAGAGCAAAACCTTGTTTTTCTCTATAATGCCGTTAAATTCAACTTCACGGATTCCCGCGTCAAGGCCCTCTGCAAATATCTCCCTGCACCTTGTGGGAGCCTTTGAGCCGGGCAAATCGATGACAGTGTCCTCCGTCGAGCAGCCTGAAATGTTTGCCAACATGAGCCTTGAAACAGTGCCGTCCGTGGCGGCGCAGGCGTAGAGGCCGGGAGCCCCTGAAACTTCGACATCAAGCTGTCCTCCGAGTCTGTAAAGCTCGTTGAACATTGCAAAGGCATAATAGGCCGGAAAAGGCCTTTTTGTCAACGGGTTGAAAAGACCGCCGTAGTCGGATACGCTGTACTGGGCGTCGTAAAACATTGCCCCGTCAAGGGGCACCCGGGAAAAGGCCGCCAGCATTGCCCCGCAGCATGCCGCGTGCCAAAGTGTGCCTTTGGCGTGTATCTCAAGGTTCCACTCGTTGCAGAATATCTCGGCCCCGGCATAGCCCGCCTCGTCAAGCCTCTTCCTAGCGTATTCCGCGCAGATGATGTTGTTCTCAACGGAGCCGTAGCTGTGCCAGGAAAAGAAGTCAAGGGGCGCCGAGGTCTTTTTCAGCATCTCAAGAAAGCCGTCAAAAAACTCCATGAAGTAGTCGTAGCGTGCGCCAACATTGGCGTCGGGGGGAGCCTCTTTGTTGAAAAGCGCGTAGAAGCCGCAGCTTCCGTAACCGCCGATTTTAAGGTGAGGAAAACGTTTTTTGAGATAGATAGAAGCGGTCTCGTAAAGCTCGTAGAACTGCTCCTTCGTGCCCCTCCACATAGGATTTTCCAGCGGGTCGGGTTCGTTGTCGGGCTCGTTCCAGATCTCCCAGTAGCGGATGGGAAAACGGTACCCTTCGGCCCAGCCCTCGGTGTAGTGACGGATGACGCCCTCGCAGATCTTTGCCCACTTCAAATTATCAGCGGGCGGAAAGATCCGGTATGCCTTGATCCTGCAATAGTTTTCAATGGTGACGCCAAGCCTGAAAAAGGGCTCCACACCAGACTCTACAAGGCGTTTGATCAGCACGTCTGTAAAGGCGAAATCGTAGCTTGCGGGATCCTCGGGATCGGCGGAGAAATCCCGGAAAAGGTTGGGAATGTCGACAAACATATCGGCCGCAAAATAACCGCCAACGTCGTGAAGACGAGAGAAAGGAATGCCTGCCTCGGTGAGGTAGTGAAACATCGACGTGTCAAGGCCCCGCATTGGAGGCTGGCCAACGCCATGGACCGGTTTTACGGTCCCGGAAGGCCTGTCCTGTACAGTGATCTTCAGCATCGCCAATTCCCTTTCTTTGCAACAAGCTCGATTTGTTTTTTTTTCAAAGTTGATTATACACAAAGGGTGCGCTTCGCGCAAGTGTGAGCGCCTGCGGCTTGCGCGGCTGCGCCGCTAGTGGTGCGCGTCACTTCGTTCCGCGAGTGGTGCGAGCCTGCGGCTCGAGTGATTGCCTCCGGCGAAGCAATCGCGGCGAAGCCGCACAACAACTATTCGCTTCTCACTATTCACTGCGACGAAGTCGTTATCACTGCGCGAAGCGCATTGCACCACTCGGCGAAGCCGCACCACTCGAGCCGCAGGCTCGCACCACTCGCGCCGCAGGCGCGTGATGGCGCTGTTGACGGCTCTGCCCAAAAATATTATAATACCTGACTTTAGGAGTTCAAGGTTAAAACTAGTGCTAAAACATATATTT
>CAMZBI010000010.1 GCA_947304585.1 uncultured Clostridia bacterium
CCCTAATTTGGGCCCCTTAATCAACTTGTTAGTATGTTAGTAGAAAAGTTTAGGTTGAGATATCAAAGACCGGAACAGAAGATCCCCCGGAGTCAATGAGGCTCCGGGGGATCTTACGCATTTTTAGGATGTTTATTCTTGTCACTCTTCGGGTGTGCCTTCAGAAGCATCGGCGGCGGGAATACATTCCGGAGCTTCCGGAGAAGAACTGTCTTCCGGGGGATTCGCTCCAATTATCTTTTCAGACGATCCTTTATCCGCTTTTTTCTTCTTCGATTTTTTCACCGCCAACAAAACAATGATTATGACCGCCGCAGTTGCCAGCGCTCCTGCCGCTGGAAAGACAAAGAACGGGATTCCGGGATTTACTGCAGTTACGGTACAGACTGTGAACGTCAGACCGTCTTCACCCACGGCTCTGAGAGTGACAGTGTGTTTGCCTTTGGAGAGGGTGGTCGCATCCACGGCGCAGTTAAATGAATTGCACTCGACGCAGGATGGGTAATCCCTTCCGATATAATCGTAAACGTCTTTTCTGAAGCTTGGCCCAAGCTGCCGCCAAAGTCCGTCATCTGTTTTGATCTCGAAGCGGATGATACTGTCGGATGCGCACCAGCCCTGAAGCGCCGCAGTGGTGCCCATGGCTTCAAAGTGCTGAACATTCGAACTGTTAAACTGCATGTAAAAGGAGTCTACGCAGGCGTCGAAGGGAACGTAGAGCGGGGCCTGCCTGACGGTGAGATCGGCGACTTCATAGCCCGAACCGTCGTCTTTTACTGCCCGGATGTTTATGTGAGAACCTTCAGACACCTTGATGACAGGCACGTCGATTATGAAGATCGCAGGGTCTTCCTGTTTAAGATATGAAAACCCGAGGGCGGGGCTCATAAGTTCAGAATAGACAGGCATATGGTCCGGGTTTTTGTAGGCGCCGCCGTCTATGGAATACTCATATCTCACTTTTCCGGAGGTCAGAGAGTAACCCTCGATAGTGAAGCTTTTTCCCGAAAAATCCACGTAAATGCTGCCCTCTGCCGATTTGTCAACTGTTAAGATCGAGGAGGGCTCGCAGATTCCATTGACGACTTTCGGAAGGGCCTCCCGGGCTCCGTCGATCAGTTCCACACTCTCGATATCCCTGTAGCGGCAAAGATAGTACTGACCGTTCGTGACCCGGTCCTGAAGGTCGGAGATGCCCCCGTTGGCGCCGCCTCTGCCGTAGGTCCTCACTACGATTATATCCGGCGTCTGTTCTATGGTGGATATCGATATGACGCTGCCTCCCTCACGGTCGTATTCAACGTCAAGGACCATGATGACGTGTCCGCTGATATGGGAATTGATCAGGTCACCGGGCCTGGCATTCTTGACGTTGCTCCCCTTTACGGGAAACATGTCCTGATCGGCGCCAATGTCCCTTGTGGTATGCCTTTTTATCCTCATTGCCGAGGAGACGAAGCCGCTGCAGTCGTTGGAGAAGTAGGGCGAATATTTTATGTCACCGCCGTTTTCAGTGTAATCCCAGGTGTTGGCGCCTCTGTCCGTGTAGAGAGGGCTGTCTGGGTCATTAACTGCGTTGACGAAATCGCTGACCTTAAAACTGAAGCCCACGTAGGCGCCGTTGTGGACGGGCTGACCGTAGGGTATTCCCCGGTAGGTGTGGCCCTCCACAAACTGTCTTTTGGTCTTTTTGGCGGTGCCCCAGGCGGAAATGCTCTTAAGGGGAGTCCAGAAGGTGTTGTACATGTAGAGGGCGTTGGTGATCGTGTTGGAGACGCCTTCCGTCAGTGGCTCTCTGTAGCCCGTCATGACCGTTGAGTTGTCGATTTTGACAGCCCGGTCCCAGGAGATCAGTAAAAGGGAGGCAGATAATATCATCAAACACGCCAATGCGGTCCCAATCAATCTTTTTGCGTAAATTTTCATAAAAACATCTCCTGTCAAAATCCATCGGGGGTCACCCAAAGACCCGCTTTTTTCATTGCTTCAACGTAATTCTCAAGATCAAGTCCCGCACCGATGTCTCCGGTGAAGTGGTTGACGCCTGACAGTTCTGCCCGGTCTGAAGAAGCCTGCCATGCAAGTTTGTATATCCTGCCTGCTTCCGCTTTGAATCTGCCTATCACTGTCGACGAGTCCTCCGGAGCCGCAGATCTTCCGGAAATAACTGTTTTGCCGGAGTCTGCCTCCGTTACTTCAAACTCGAATTCGGTATCTTCCCTAAGGTCTGAGACCACGTAAACGTCAGTCAGACCGTCTTCCGAAGGCTCCCCGCACATGAGGCAGAACCTCTGCTGGGACCGCTTGATGAAGTAATAGGCCAGCTTTTTCGCTCCGTACCAGTCGACAACCGCATCCGAGATCTGGGGCCAGCCGTCAATTATATTCCACCAGATGATGCCGCATCTGTACCACTTCTCCATCCTGAAACGCTCGATGAAGAATTTCATCGCCTCCGCCTGGGATATCTGGCTCATCAGAGCGTACTTGCCAATGTCTTTCGGTGCAGTGCCGAAAAGCCTCTCCACCTGCCTTGTCATCAGCGGAATCCTATAGGCAAACGGCGCGGCGGGGTCCTCTTCCATACTTGCGGAGTGGACCAGCCATTCGGGATTCGTGCACAAAGCGCCATCGCCCCGGTCGTTTATCGAGCCCTCAGATATAAACTTCCTGAGGGAGGCGGGGGAGGGGCAGCCGTGGTAGCCGGTTTCGGAGGCGAAATTGGCAACGGACTGATCTTTGTAGAAAGAGCCTTTGAAGTAGTCCCGGGGCCCCCAAAGGTGATCTTCGGAGGGCGGCTTCCCTGTACTGAAGACCTCTTCGTCAATGTATGGAGAACTGGGTATATAGGGCCGCATCCCGTCGTAACGCTCGCAGACCTCCGCAAGCACTTCCCGGGTCAGTTTATTGTGATTCGGGTCGAACTGATTGACGGGCCTTCCGTACACTGAGCCGTTGCGTAGCATGCAGAAGAGGTCGTTTTCGTTGTCGCCGGACCAAAGCGCAAGAGACGCGTGATTCCGGAAAGCTTTTACCACGGAGACCGCCTCGGTCCTGAGAAGGGAACGCATCCTTTCGTCGTCTGGGTAAAGACCGCAGGCCATGGAAAAATCCTGCCACACAAGAATCCCGTTTTCGTCGCAGTAGTCATATAGCACGTCTGAAGGATAGGGACTGCCGCCCCAGCAGCGGATCATGTTGCAGCCAATGTCTTTCACCAGCTCAAGTCCCCGTACGGTGAAATTGTCGATCCTTGAAGGAAACGTGTCGGTTGGCACCCAGTTGGAGCCCAGTATGAACACTTTTCTTCCGTTTATGCGGAAGAGAAACTTACCATCGGGGCCTGCGAGAGAAGTGCGCTCGAGTTCAACGATCCTTACTCCGTGGCGGAAACAGACCTCGTCAAGGGTCTCGCCCGGCGTGTTGAACACCCTTGCTCCGTCCCGGTAAAGAGTCTTCGACAAAGTGATCGTGACGTCGTAAAGGTTCGGATTTCCGTACCCGGCGGGCCACCAGAGCACCGGGTCTTTAAGGGGTATCTGCAGCACCTGGTTCGCAGAAAATACAGTACTGGTGCACTCGAAAGAGGAATCTCCGCAGCGGCCCTTCACCGATACAGTGAGGTCTCTGAGATCGTCGTAATCAGTCTCAATCTTAAGCTTGAGAAGAAGCCATGCAAAGCCATCTGCCAGCGTGTGGGTCGAAAGGTAAAAATCTCCTATTCTTTGGCGTTTTTTGTACTCAAGAGTGACGGGACGCCAAAGCCCCGCAGAAAGGACCCGGGGCATGATGTCCCACCCGTACATGGCGGCGGGTTTTCTCACAAGAAGGGAATCCTGGGTGTATTTCATGGCCCAAGACTTGGTCTCAAGGTCAAACTGACGGGCGTAAACGGACACGGGAATGACGTGGACCACTATCTCATGTCGTCCATCCGGAATTTCGCCAAGTGGAAACTCGTGGGGGATGAGCATGTTCTCCATTTTTGCGAAAAAACGTCCGTCGATGAAGATATTGGCGACTGTGTCAATGCCTCCGAACCGTATGAAAAGATCCGTGTCCTCCGCCTTGGAAGGAACGTCAAATTCCGTGAAGTACCAGACGTGCATGGCTTCAAGGTCTTGGGCCAGGAGGATATTGGTCCCCGCAAAAATGTCTTCGGGGAGTTTGCCCGCCCTGATGAGGTCAAGTTCCAGATTCCCGGGAACCTGCGCGTCCATTATCTCGAGACCTGTTGCCGTTATATCCGCCAGCGTTTTCGGATCGATCTCCGAGGCCTTGACGATACTGTTCCTGCACATGCAAAATTTCCAGTTTTCGATAGTTTTACCGTTCATGTTCAATGCCCGCTTCCGTGTTGTTAAAAACAGCAAAATATGATATTCTTCACAGTGAAGTATAACACATAATAAAGCGCCTGCCAAAGGTTTTGTGCCGGGCGGCGACGGGGTTCAACAGACAGTGAAAGGGGGCGGAAGGCTTGACCGACGACGGCGACAGAATATACATTGCCATAGACCTTAAAAGCTTCTACGCCTCCGTTGAATGCGTGGCCCGGGGCAGGGATCCTTTGACCACGAATCTTGTGGTGGCTGACGAGTCAAGGACCGAAAAGACCATCTGCCTTGCGGTCTCGCCTTCGCTTAAGGCCTACGGGGTTTCCGGAAGGGCACGCCTCTACGAGGCCGTCCAGAGGGTGAAAGAGGTCAACCGGCAGCGGAAGAGAGCTATTGGCGGCAGGGATTTCAAAGGCTCTTCGGACGACGACGAAAAGGTGAAAAACGACCCGGAGATCGAGCTGGACTTTATCCGTGCAAAGCCCCGGATGGCGGAATACATGCGTGTGAGCAGCCTGATTTACTCGATCTATCTCAGATTCGTCGCGCCGGAGGACATTTTTGCCTATTCCGTCGATGAAGTGTTTATAGACGCCACGGGCTACCTTGACGTTCTCAGACTGACACCAAGGGAATTTGCCATGCGCATGATCAAGACCGTTCTTGCGGAAACAGGCATCACCGCAACTGCCGGCATAGGCACCAATATGTACCTCGCCAAAGTGGCCATGGACGTTGTCGCAAAACACATCCCCGCCGACAAAGACGGAGTCCGGATCGCTGAACTTGACGTGGCATCCTACCGGCAGCAACTCTGGGACCACAGGCCTCTCACCGACTTCTGGCGCATAGGTTCCGCCACCGCAAAGCGTCTCGAAAGGATGAACATCCGCACCCTTGGCGACATTGCCAAATGCTCAGTTGAGTACGAGGAGATCCTCTACAGGGAATTCGGGGTGAATGCGGAACTTCTCATCAACCACGCCTGGGGCTACGAGCCCACCACCATCGCAGACGTCAAGGCTTACAAACCCGAAAACAACAGCCTCAGCGTCGGCCAGGTCCTCTCCACTCCCTACAGCTTCGAAAAGGCGGAGATCATCGTCAAGGAAATGTCCGACGGCCTTTCGCTGGATATTGTCGAGAAGGGCCTGGTGACGGACCAGATCGTTCTCACCGTTGGCTACGATGTGGAAAATATAGGGAAAAACGGCTTTGACGGTCCTGTCGAGACAGACCGGTACGGCCGCAAGACGCCAAAGAACGCCCACGGCTCCATCAACCTTCCGGGCTTCACGTCTTCCTCAAAGATCATTGTCGAAAAAACGGTGGAACTATACCGCCGCATAGTTGACAAAGATTTGACCGTCAGGCGGATGTACGTTGTCGCCAATCACGTGATCCCGGAGGCTGATATCCCCGAAAAGCCCGATTCCGTTCAGCTTGATCTGTTCGGTTTTACGGATGAAGCGGCGGAGAAAGAGTCCGAAGAAAAGGCAGCGGCGGAGAAGGAGAAGAAGCTTCAGCTTGCGGAGATCGGCCTGCGGAGGAAGTTCGGCAAGAACGCCGTGGTCAAGGGGCTCAGCTTCAAGGAGGGGGCAACGGCAATGGAACGGAACAAACAGGTCGGAGGACACAAGGCTTGACGCGCCTGCGGTGCTTCAAGCCGGGGAACAGTTAAAGAGTGAATTGTAAACGTGGCGGCGCATTGCGGCACAAGCCGCATACCTCAACTATCCACTGTTAACTGTCCACTGACCACTGTTAACTGATAACTGAAAAAATGGCTGACAAAAAATACGACAACATAATAAACCTTCCCCACCACGTCTCGGGCAAGCATCCGCCGCTCCCGAGGGAGAGCTACGCGGCCCAGTTTTCCCCCTTTGCTGCGCTTACGGGTTATGACGGCATGATCGACGAGACCGAAAGATTTACGGAGGAGAGGGAAGAGCAGGAAGAGTCCTTCAGGCATGAACTTGACGTCAAGCTTGCGACCGTGAGGAAGGACGTTGAACGCGGCGTTTTTCCGGAAATTTCCGTGAAATATTTCAAAAAAGATCTTCTCAAGGAGGGCGGTTCGTACGTCGATTTCCGGGGCAGGGTCAAGAAGATCGACTACGGGAAAAGAACTATTGTTTTTGACGACGGCACGGTGATAAGAGCTGAGGATATAGCGGATATTGTCATTGGCGGATAATGCGGGCGGAAAACGTGTAATTAAAGGCCTGTTCAATGTATTTTTTGCATAATATTGAAGGCTGATCTGACAAAAACGGGATGGGGTCCCGCTTAGAACAATTGATTTTAACAGAAGGATTTTGAACTATGGTTATTTTTAACGAAAAACAGGAAGAAGTATGGGCTTTCAAAGAGGAAAACGGAATACTCTATTTCCGCCTGGAAGAGGGCGTGTACAACTTTGCCACAAGGATGGCGGATGCCCGAATGGTCTGGACGCCGGTCTGCATCAGGGACCATATGATCCGGCAGTGGTGGAATCCCACCCACAACGACGCTAATTTCCAGTACGGCTCTCCGGTGCTTGCGACGATTGACGGTAGCGGAAACAACGTGATGACGGTGGCTCTTTCGGACTCGGTCAAGACGTCGAGGATATCCTTCAGCGTTGACGATCTCAGCCAGAAGGACGAGTTCCTCTGGAGGGTGGAGACGCTGAAAGACGGTGTGTTCCAGACGGACAAAAAGCTTGTCGTAATGCGGGTGGACACCAGAAAAATTCCCTATTTTAAGGCAATCGAAGAGGCTGCCGATTTTATGCGGGAGAACCTGAGAGCGCCTGCGATAGTTCCCGAAGGTGCAAGGGTGCCGCTCTATTCGTCCTGGTACAATTTCCACCAGAATCCCAGGCAGGATCTTTTGACGAAGGAACTTGAAGCTGCCGCGGAGATGGGTTTCAAAACGGTCATACTGGACGACGGCTGGCAGTTCGAAAGCGACGTGACGGGGGATTATTTCCTCTGCGGCGATTGGCATGTGGCGGAGAACAAATTCCCGGATTTCAAAGGATTTGCGGATCACGTGCACAGGCTCGGGATGAAGCTCATGCTTTGGTTCCCGGTGCCTTTCGTGGGCTACAACACAGAGGACTTCAAACGGTTTGAGTCGAAGCTTGCCACAAAGCTTGACGGCATGAGGGCGGGTGTTCTTGACGTAAGGTACAAGGAGTGCCGGGATTATATCATTGGCATATACGAAACGTTCGTGGAAAAATACGGTATCGACGGCCTAAAACTTGACTTCGTGGACGCTCTGAACATACCGGACAGGGTGCTTCCGCCGGTGAACAGCGAGATGGATCACGACTGCATGAATTATGCGGCGCTGACCCTCATGGACGAGATATACTCGAGGATGACGGCCAAAAACCCGGACTTCCTGTTCGAATTCAGGGAGTGGTACATCGGAGCGGAGATGGTCAACCACGCCAATATGATCCGGGTCTGCGACTGCGCCTATGACAGCGCCACCAACAGGGTCGGAATCGCTTCCCTGAGGCTTATTGATTCGAAGACGGCGGTCCACGCGGACATGCTGCTTTGGGGGAAGGAGGAGTCCTGCGAAAACGTGGCAAGGCAGCTCCTTGACGTTATGTTCTCTGTGCCGCAGATCTCTGTTCTCTTGACGAAGAGCTCCGAAGAACACAAGCGGATCATCAGAAAGTTTGTTGCGTACTGGATGAAGAACCGGGAAATATTGCTGGACGGGACTTTTGAGCCCGGACTTCCCGATTATAATTACGAGGTGATCTCCGCGGAAAAGAACGGCAAACGGATATCTGTGCTTTACGGCACAAACCTTATCCCGATCTCGGGTATTGACGAGGATATCTTCAACGCAACTTCCAAGGGATACGTTGTCCTGACCGATTTCGGGGCACCGGAGGACCCGGACAGAGATCTTACATACAAGATCTACAACTGCTTCGGCGAAGTCGTTGACGAGGGCGGGGCTCTTTCGGGGAAAAGGCAGTTCGCCGTTCCCGTTGGCGGCCGCATCTCGATAGTTAAGAATCACTAAAATCTTTTTTACAACGCCAATGTATTAAGAAGGGGGCGACGGACTGAATGAAGACTCAAAAGAAACAGACAAAAGCTAAAAAAGTTCTGAAGACCGTTCTCACGGTGATCCTCTGCGTCGTTGCGACGGCGGGCTTCCTGACCCTTCTTTTCAACGTCATCGTCATCGCAAAAGGCGGCGCAGGCATCAGAAATATTGATGATACGGACATTGACGGGCCGGACTGCATCCTGGTACTGGGCTGCGGTGTAAAGCCTGACGGCACCCCAAGCGATATGCTGAGGGACCGGATAGAGACCGGTGTGGAACTCTACAAGGCCGGGGCGGCGCCGAAGATTCTCATGAGCGGGGATCACGGACAGGACGATTATGACGAAGTGGGGGCAATGAAAAGGTATGCGGAGAGCCTTGGCGTTCCTCCGGAGGATATTTTCCTTGATCACGCCGGATTCTGCACTTATGACTCCATTGTAAGGGCCGCGAAGGTCTTCGGGGTGAAGAAAATGATCGTTGTAACCCAGAAATACCATCTTTTCAGAGCTGTTTTTCTTGCGGAGTCCTTCGGGATCGAGTGCCGGGGCGTTGCCGCGGATCTTCACAAATACAGGGGAGCTGCGATGCGGGAGGTCCGGGAAGTGTTCGGAAGGTGCAAAGATCTGCTGAACACGGTCTTCAGGCCCGACCCGAAATACCTTGGCGATGCCATAGACATCAGCGGTGACGGAACCGTGACCCACGACGGGGAAAAAGTGACGCCAATACCGGCCACGGACTGAATTGAAGGTTGAAAAAATCCCCCGCACATTATAAAATCTTTGTAGAAATTCCGGCGGCCATCAGCAACCGCCGCCAAACAAGTTCGATATTTCCCGGGAACGTCTGTTTTCCGGTGAAAAGGAGGCATTATCAGATGAGATTTAATGACAGGAAAAGGTTATTTCCGGTTGTTTTGACCGTTTGTCTGCTGGTTTTTGCACTGCTGGCGTCCTGCGTAAATGACAGCGGGATCGACAAGCAGAAGCAGGAAGAGGAAGCAAAGCGGGCTGAGGCATTGGCGGCGGCAACTGTTTCGGCTGAGAACTATTTCAAAGAATACGATGCGACTCTCAAAAGCAGGGGCTACGACGGGATCGGCGAAGGACACCTGTTCCTGAGCGACGGCTTTTACTTCAAGTACGAAAACGGCGGTGCGGTCTCCATCACCGAAGAGGAGTACAACGAAAAACTCACCGGAAATCCGGTCATCAAAAATATCATTTTCCTGATACCTGACGGAGCGGGCTTCGGAAGCTATGACTACGCCAATGCATACAAGTCCAAATACGCGCCTTCGGCTGTGAACGGCATTGTGGATCCCGTCAAAGACACCGAAAACACTGTCCAGGGAACGACTCTCACCACCAATGCCATAGAGGGGTTGACCGTAAACACGCTTTACCTTGACCGGTACATGATCGCTCACGCGGACACTTCAATGGCCCACATGGCCGACCACAGCGCCACCGACTCGGCAGCGGCGGGAACGGCTCTTCTCACGGGACACAAAACGGTCTACACAGCAACGGGCATGGACGAGAACTTCAACCCCGTCGCCAATATCTTGGAGGCTTCAAGACTTGACGGCAAATCCACCGGATTTGTCACCACGAAGTGCCTTGTGGACGCCACACCTTCTGCAGGAACCGTTCACGTTATGAGACGTCCGGACCAGGACGGCTGCGCATACCAGCCGGACGCTTCAAGACAGCTCCTGAACTCGCTTATCGACGTGGAACTCTGCTACGGTTCCGACGGCGGATACGTGAAGAGCAGCACCAAATACTCCGAAAAAGCGATCTGCAACGACGACAGGGCGGAAAACCACGGATATACCGTTGTCACGGACGTTCAGTCCCTTGAGACCGCAGTTAAGTCCGGTGCGAAAAAGCTCTTCTCCAGATTCCAACTGGACTTCGTGAGCATGATCGACGAAGGCTATGATCTCACAAAAACAAATTACAACGTTGGCACCGCAGCATGGAACACCGACTACCAGGGCCACCATATTCTTTACGACGTGGACGCCACAAAGGGCAAAGACCTGACCCTCATGGATCTTGCAAAGTCCGCCCTCACTGTTTTATCGGAGAACATCGACAACCCCAACGGCTTCTGTCTGGTGATCGAAGGCGGCGCCATCGACAATGCGGCGGAACAGCGCTACGTGAAAGAGGCTGTTTGCGACTATCTGGCCTTTGACGAAGTGTTCGGTTACTGCGTAAACTTTGCTATGAAGAGGGGTGACACCATTGTGGTGGCCTGCCCGGATCACGACTCAGGCGGTTTCTATGACCCTGCGACCCAGAGCAAGGCGCCCCAGAAAGCCAATAAACCCGGCAAGGCATTTACCGATATAGACTCTCTCTGCCAGGCTCTTCACGACGGACTTGTCGTGGACAATACGGTGGTGGGCGGCGCCGCTCTCGGCCACTCCCCTCAGGACGTGCCGGTATGGCTGTACGCACCGGAAAGCGTGAGAAGCGAGATACTTGAAAAACTCGGCCTCCCCGGTGACGCGTCGGCGGACAAGGTGAGGACCGGCAGATTTTACGACGGTTCCGAGTTCAACGATGCCTATAAGATCAACAATTTAGACCTTGCGGAAGCCGTTGTAGAGGCTGCCCGCGGCACAAAAATGGAATTGGCAACGAAAAAACTCTTTGTACCGGTTTACGACAACAACGACCCCGAGAAGTATTCCCTGGGAACATATGATGAAGAAACAGAAGTGTTTACATTCGAAAACGGCGCCAAAGTTACCAGGAACAGCCGCACGTTTACGGACGCAGCAGGCACTGAACATTCGATAAAATGCGGACTTCCCATCTACGTCACCAATCCCACCTCGTACAAGTACGAGGACGGCTCCGGCAAAACTGCAAAGAAGGGCAAGGCAGCCGCAGTGTTCTACGTGCCGTATGAAGTGATTGAAGTATGCGGTTATGCAGGCACTGATGATTGATAAAGCGCCAATGCTTAAGGCGTTTAATATTTCAAGGAGGGATTGTTATGAAAATTACCGAAAACGAAGATAAAGAAATCGTTAAAATGATAAGGGAGGGACTTGCCGCTACAGGCGGATATTGCCCCTGCCGCAGAGAGAGGACCCCTGAGACAAAATGCATGTGCAAGGAGTTCAAAGAGCAGATAAAAGACCCTGAATTCGAGGGCTTCTGCCACTGCATGCTCTACTACAAGTCTCTTGAAAACTGATCATAAGGTCTATTTAAAAAGGAGGAAGATGAAATGGCAGAGGTTAAAGTGACCGCTTCCAATTTTGAGACGGAAGTGCTGAAGGCCGACATCCCGGTAATAGTTGATTTTTGGGCAAGCTGGTGCGGCCCTTGCAGAATGCTGGCTCCCGTGCTGGAGGAGATCGCCAATGAATACGACGGCAGAGTCAAAGTCTGCAAGATAAACGTTGACGAGGAACCGGAACTGGCGAACAGGTACAATATCAGCGCCATCCCCACGGTCTACGTCTTTAAAAACGGCCAGATGGTCCGCCGTTCCATGGGTTACAAAAAGAAGGAAGAGATTCTGGCACTTGTCTTCTGACGGCCCGGCGTCTTCATCGGTCTTGAATTTTTAACAATGATCCGGGCAGATACTTCCGGGTCAGATTGTCTCTCCGCGGGATCTTTCCCGCGGCTCTTGTGCTTTTTGAAAAGCAGGTAATAAAATTGATCGTAAAAAACAGTCTGAAATCCGTGCTTAGAAGCCCGGTAAAAACAATACTCTTCTTTTTACTGCTTCTTTCGCTGACAACGGCCCTTACCCTCGGGTCGGCTCTAGTCGGCATGTGTTCCGTCCTCATAGAAGAGTGCGACAGAACGTATATCACGGAAGTATCGGTGGAGTACAGGGGAGGCAGGTTCCCTTACAAAGCCGTTGCCGATGAAAACGCCCGCACAATACGGGAAAAGATAGATTTTGATCAGCTTTCAAAGCTGCCTTTTGTGAAGGCAGTGGACAGAAGCGAGGCGGCGGTGGTCTCCGTGGAGAATTTTCCCTCTGTCCTTACAGAGTCTTATGCGGAGAACGTGTTCATTGGCGTCATAAGAAAAATGAGCTCCGCCGACAAAGCCGTTAAGGTTCTCTACGCCACAAGTATTATCGACAACAGCGTCATAAGGGTCGCTTTTAACGAAGAGGTCGAAGGCGGATATTTCCTTGTGTCAGGATTTACGGACGGTTCCGTGGCGGGAGTCATTGACGTCACCGTCGGCGAAGTCATAAACAACGAAGGCGTCTCTGCAGGGGCAGTGCAGGAGTTCTGCTGGATAGACGTTTCCGACGATCCAAATCTGGAAAAAGACGATCCAAGGTATGAGTTCTTTTTCTCCGCAGCGGAGACCTACAAGAGGATCAATTCCTCGACCTATGTTCAGATATCCGAAGATCCCTCGTTTCTGGAGCCTTTCGTGGAAAAGGAGTTCACTTTTAAAGAGGGCGCTCTGTACACGAAGAAAGATATAGAAGAGAACGGCGTCTGCTGCATTCTTCCCGCATTTATAGCGGAAAGAATGGACTACAAGCCAGGAGACAGGGTGGACCTCAGGATCCTTTCGGACCGCTTCGGTTCGATCATAGACTCATACTGGAACATACCGGGAAAGGAGGATGGATCCCGGGACGTTCAGGCGTATTTGACGGGTGTTTTTTCCACCACGTCACAGGAGAAGCCGATCATATACATGTCCGGTCTTGGGGACGGAGAGGACCGTATCACAGGTTTCTGCGGTTATACTCTGGGAACGCTGAAAATTGCCAACGGTACGAAGCAGGAGGATATTGAAAGGCTCGCTGAGATGCTCCCGGAGGGGGCGGAAATATCGGTAAAAGACCAGGGCTATTCGGTCATCGTGGAGATGCTGAAAAAGCTCCGGGTCGACGCTGCGGGAGTCACGGCGGCTGCTATGATCGCAACGGCGGTCATGATAATCCTGTTCGGCTACGTCTTTGTGGGACGCCAGGCCGATACACTGGTGACCATGTTCATGATGGGCACTCCGGGAAAGGATCTTGTGAAGTACGTGGCAACGGCTTCCCTTGCGGTTCTCATACCCGCAGGCATACTTGGCTGCGGTGCAGCTTACGTTTTCTCGGACATCCTCACTGATTTTATATCAAAGACACTTGCCGAGGGAGGCTCCGTGCTGAAACTCTACAGCACCGCAAGCCTTGGCACTGTTTCCATTATTGAAGTCAACGTTGGAATGCCCGTTTGGCCCGGCATCGCATGTGCTGCGGGTCTTATCGCCGCAGGCATTGTTTCGTGTCTCGCTTTTCTCTCCTCAGCGGTGGGAAATATCGGAAAGAAAACAGAGGAAAAGCCGAAAAAAAAGGAAAAAAAGCCGAGAGTGCCAGTTTCCGCAAAACCCATTGGGATCAAAGGCGCCGGCTTGAAATATATAGTTTTGTCTTTTGTCAGGGGAGGGCTGAGAAGCGTAGCGGTGCCGCTGATCGGAGTCGTCATGACGCTGTTCATCCTTGTGCCGGCGGGAGCCATCACAGTCTACGAGAACAGGCTCTCCGACCTTGAAAAAAACACTGTGATCAAAGGATATCTCACGGATTACGGCGGAAAAAAGAGCTACGATCTCGTTTTCACGGAGAGCATGGTGGAAAGGCTTAAGGAAGGCGATTATTTCACTGACTTCCATTTTTCCCTCTGCGACCCCTACAGAGTTTACTCCTATGTAAAGAAGGAAAATCCGGGAGACGCTGACGGCGAATACACCCAGCTTGTGGAGGAACCGCCTTCCGGAGGTTTCAGCGCGGAGAGTTTTCTCGCCAATTTCATGACCGGGCCGAAGATATTCTACACCGATGACGTGAGCGCCACTCCGGAGTTTTTCACCGGGGATCATCTTAAAATAGACTATCTTGAGGGATACGACGACAGTTATTTCTCGTACACCGGAAAACCCTTCGAGGGAATATGGGCCGTTGGCAGCTCCGGCGGAGTCAGGATGTACGATTTTGAAAAAGACCTGAGAGAACTGTGCGCGGTGGTGCCGGATACGATGCTGGAGAAGTACGGACTTAAACTCGGCGATATACTGACAATTGACGTCAGCGAGGATCTGGCCAGGGAGAGCTATCTGATCATAGGTTCTTTCAAATCCAGCGGAGGGGACGACACGATCTACACCAGGATCCAGAATTCACCGAAGCTGGTCAAGGCGGGAACCGACAAACTCGGCAACGTAATACTGCGGGCCAAACTCCGGGGAAGTTACTCCTGCTGCACTTTCAAACTGGCGGACACGTCGAAGATCCGGGAGGCCAAACTGTGGCTTTATGAGAAGGGCTTCAGCAGGGTCCACTCGGCAGGGTTTTACAGGCTCTATCCGGTGCTCTCGGACAGGGATTACTGCGATTCTATAGAAAAAATAGAGAAAAACATTGGTTATTTGAAAAACGTTGTGCCGGCTCTTGCGGTGCTGGTGGGACTTGCAGGTTTTGCCGCTGCGGCCCTCATGGCATACAGGCGAAGGGTGGAGATCGCCACGCTGCGGTCCATAGGGGAGAAAGACATCGGTGTGTTTTTCATATTCCTGACGGAACAGTTTGTGCCTGCTGTTGCGGGATCGGCTCTCTGTTTGGGCGTTTTTGCAATGCTTTCCGGGATAAACGTATATTCGGCCTTTGCGGTGAGCTTTATTGCGGGCTTTGCCGCGGGTTCCGTTGTATCACTGCTTAAGATGTCCAAAACAAACCTGCTGGACGTGCTGAGCGACAAGGAGTGAAGAATATGATACTTGAACTTAAAGACGTTAAATTCAGCTACAATTCAAAATGGAACAGGGTTGACGTTCTGAAAGGCGTGAACTGTTCTTTTGAAAGAGGCAAGGTTTACGGAATTATAGGCAAATCGGGCAGCGGCAAAAGCACGGTGCTGTCTCTTATGGCGGGAATAACTCTTCCGCAAGAGGGCCAGGTGCTCCACGAGGGGATACCCACAAGCGAAATGAACCTGCAGGAGTACAGAAGGGACAAGGTCTCCGTCATTTACCAGAGTTTCAGGCTGCTTCCCCTTCTTACGACTGTCGAGAACGTCATGTACCCCATGGAACTCCGCAAAATACCCCAGAAAGAGGCCAGAGCCCGGGCGGAAAAGTATCTCTGCGAGGTGGAGATACCCGAGTCCTGCTGGAACAGATTTCCGGTGACGTTATCCGGAGGAGAGCAGCAGAGAGTGGCAATCGCAAGGGCCCTTGCCACGGAGACCCACTTGATATTGGCGGATGAGCCCACGGGAAACCTTGACGCGGAAAACAGCGATAAAATAATCGATCTATTGAAGACTCTTGCCGGGGAACACGACTGCTGCGTCATAATAGTCACCCACGACGTGGACGTTATGGACAAACTGGACGTTATCTACAAAATGCACAACGGGCTCTTGGAAGCAAGGTGACTTCGTAAATATAAGCCGTGTTTTGTGAAAAAAGTTCATTTGAAGGCAGAACAGCGGAAAAAAGCCAATGACGCTCTGCCGGTGATAAAAAGATTTTTCTTGATTTTACGCTCGCTTAATACTACAATGCGTGTTTAATGTGCCCCGTAGAGAGAAAAACGGCGGCGCATGTGTTTCGTATACAAATGACAGGACGCTGATATGTTACTTGGAAAACATTTAAATAAATATTATCTCAGATACTGGTATCTGTTTCTCGGAGGTATCGCCGCGCTTATTGCCGTTGACTACGTTCAGCTCTTTCTGCCGAGATATCTTGGCGATATCGTAAACATACTGAATGCGGAGGGACCTCTTGACGTGGATACGGTGGGGTCTCTGTGTTTGAAGCTCCTTGGCGTTGCGGCGGTGATGTTTTTCGGCAGGATGCTTTGGCGTTTCACACTTTTCAACGCCTCCTTCAGAATTGAATCCGGCCTCCGCAGAGAGATGTTCCAAAAAAGTGAGAGGCTTTCCCAGCGCTATTACGGGGAAACAAAAGTGGGCTCCATCATGTCCTGGTTCACCACCGACCTTGAGGAGATCCAGGATTACACAGGTTTCGGCACCGTCCAGATAGTGGATTCGATGTTCCTGGGCCTTCTGGTCATCGTCAACATGTTCGCAATGGACTGGGTGATGGCCTCTTTTGCCATGATACCGATGCTTCTGATCGTTGTCTGGGGCGTTCTCGTTGAAAAGTTCACCGCGGAGCGTTGGACGGACAGGCAGGAAAAGTACGACAAAATGTACGATTTCACCCAGGAGAATTTCACCGGCATCAGCGTTGTCAAGGCTTTCGTAAAAGAGACCAGTGAGATCCATGCTTTCGCAAAAGTAGCCAAAAAGAACAAAGACGCCAATCTCAGGTTTGCCAAGGTCCACATCCTTTTCGACACTCTTATCGAACTCATCATCGGGCTGATCCTCGCCCTGATCATGGGCTTCGGCTCCTGGTTCGTCTTTGCTTTTGTAAGCGGAAGCCCGGTATCTATCTTCGGCCATGAGATCGCACTTGATCCGGGTCAACTGGTCACCTTCATCGGCTATTTCGACTCCCTCATATGGCCAATGATAGCCCTCGGAATGCTTGTGAGCATGCTTGGAAGGGCGAGAGCATCGCTAAAGAGGGTCAGCGCTTTTCTTGACTCACCCGAGGACGTGGCAAACTGCAAAGACGCCAAGGTACTGAAAGACGTCAAAGGCGAAGTAGAATTTAAGAATTTTTCTTTCGCATACCCCGCAAACCCGGATACCGAAGTCCTGAAGAATATTTCGCTTAAGATCGAACCGGGCGAACTCATTGGCGTCGTCGGCCGGGTAGGCTGCGGCAAAACCACGCTTCTCACTGCTCTTTCAAGGCTTTACAACGTGGAAAGCGGCACCGTTTTCATCGACGGCAACGACATAATGGAATGCGACATAGCCTCCGTCAGGGACAGCGTGGCCTTCGTGCCCCAGGACAGTTTTCTGTTCTCCTCGACCGTTGGCAAAAACATTTCTTTTTCCAAACCTGATGCAACAGAAGAGGAGATCAGGGAAGCCGCTGAGTTTGCGGACGTTGCGGACAATATTGACGCATTTCCGGAGAGCTATGACACCGTTACGGGAGAAAGGGGCGTTACCCTTTCCGGCGGCCAGAAGCAGCGTATCTCCCTTGCAAGAGCATACCTCAAACAGGCTCCTGTGCTGATCCTTGACGACTCTGTTTCTGCGGTGGACGTGAGGACCGAGGAACACATTCTTGAAAACATAAGAGAGGGAAGACGGGGCCGCACGACAATTATTATCGCTTCGAGGATATCCTCGGTGGCCCGTGCGGACAGGATACTTGTGCTTAAAAACGGTGAAGTGGAGGCCTTCGACACCCCCGCTGCGCTTGAAAAGATTTCGCCTACTTATGCGAAAATGGTTGAGCTCCAGGCTCTTGAGGATGAGATCAAGGGAGGTGACGTCTGATGGCTGTTGACGTTGACGAGAAGGACCGCCTGAAGGGCGACAAAAAAATACCTCTCGGCGTGTTTATCAAGCGGGTCTTTCGGTATCTGAAACCGGAAATAGGCCGCTTCATACTCGCGGGCATTCTGATCCTGATCAACGTCGGACTTGACGTGGTGCTGCCCTTGATCACTGCGGCGGTCACCGACAATCTTTCCTCGGAGACGCCTGTTCTTTCATACCTGATACTGATGGCGTGTGTTTATCTCGTGATTTGCGTCATAAACAACGTTTTCCTCTATTTCGAGTCGATGGTGCTCCAGAAAGCGGGTCAGGAGATCATTTACAACCTTCGTATGGAGATATTCTCACATATCGAGGGAATGAGCCTCAGCCAGTTCACCGAGATGCCTGTTGGCTCCCTTGTCACCCGGGTAACGTCCTACACCCAGTCCATGAGCGACATGTTCACCAACGTCATCGTCAGCGTTATACGAAATCTGCTGACTGTGGTGAGCGTTTATGCGATCATGTTCGTAATAAACTGGAAACTTGCGTCACTTCTGCTGATCTCCGTGGCATTGGTGTTCGTGTCCTCGCTGATATTCTCCAAATACGTCAGCGGAGCCTTCAAAAAAGAGCGGCAGGCCGTCTCGGACCTCAACGCCTTCATGAACGAGACCCTTTCGGGCATGAAGACCATAAAGCTGTTCAACAGGCAAAAGGGCAAGCTTGACGAGTTTGACGAAAAGAATACTTTCATGCGCAGAGCCAGGTTCAACGTTATAAAAGGCTTTGGCATCTACAGACCTTTTGTCAGCTTCGTATACATCACCACAATGGCCCTCATATTCTGGTTCGGGATCAAGATGGGACTCTCGGCAGGCTCAATCGTTGCTTTTTACCTATATACAGGCAGATTTTTCAACCCGGTCCAGCAGCTGGCCGACCAGCTCAACAACATCCAGAAGGCAAAAAGTGCCTCGGAGAGGCTGTTCAATCTCCTTGACGTCAAGCCGGAAGTGCGGGATCTGCCGGATGCTGAGGAACTCACCGATGTAAAAGGCAGGATCGAATTTGAGAACGTCTGGTTTGCCTACGAGGGCGAGAACTGGATACTCAAAGACGTCTCATTCGTGATCGAGCCCGGGGAGACCTGCGCCTTTGTGGGTGCCACAGGAGCAGGAAAGACCACGATCCTGGGACTAATTGTCAGAAATTATGAGATCCAGCGGGGTCGTATACTGATCGACGGCAAAGACATCAGGCACATAAAAATCAAGTCGCTGCGGAAAGCCATTGGCCAGATGCTTCAGGACGTTTTCCTGTTCTCGGGCACCGTAAAGACCAATATCACCCTCCACGATGACACGATTCCCGACGAGGACGTAAAGGCTGCCTGCAAATACGTAAACGCCGACACGTTTATCGAGAAACTGCCCCAGCAGTATGAAGATGCGGTTTCAAACAGGGGCGAAAACTTCTCCCAGGGCCAGAGGCAGCTTCTTTCCTTTGCCCGCACTGTTCTGCACAAACCCAAAATACTGATCCTTGACGAGGCCACCGCCAATATCGACACCGAGACTGAAGCAGTCATCCAGGCATCCCTGGAAAAGATGAGAAGCATAGGAACAATGCTGATAGTTGCCCACCGGCTCTCCACCATCCAGCACTCCGATCAGATAATCGTGCTGCAGAACGGGGAGATAATAGAGAGGGGGACCCACCAGGAACTGCTGGCCAATCACGGATATTATTGGAAGCTTTACAGGCTGCAGTTTGAAAATCAGTAAGCGCGCCTGCGGCGCAGTAGCCGCCTTCGGCGAGTGATCGCGGTGAAGCCGCACGGCAACTCTTCACTATTCACTCTTAACTTACAACGCAAAAAAGACGGTCCTGCACACCTGTTGCCGGACCGTCTTTTTTGCGTTGCACAATTCCCTTCATTATAATATAATTCAAAAGCAGAGATTCCAATGCGAAAATGAAGGAGAGACCTCATGAAAAAGTGTATCAGAATTGCCGCGGCTGTTGTTATGCTGGCTGTATTGGCGTCGGTTTTTTCGTCCTGCTTTCTTATTGCAGACGGGGGAACGTTTGAAAACGGCGTTGTGGATTATGCCAACAAAGAGTACACCAATTCCTCCATTGGCATCGGAATAAAACTTGAGGGAAATGACTGGGAGTTTAAGACGACCGAGCAGCTCAAAAGCATTGCCGAGAGTATGGGAACTCTGGATGGATCGGTTTCGATCATATACGATTTCTTTGCCGTGAACAGTTCGGACGGCTCCAACATATATGTTACTGTCGACGATATGAAAGCGAACTACGGTCAGACCGTTTCCGAAGAGAATTATCTTTCGGGACAGATCGACGAAATAAGACAGATGTATACGGAATCGGGGTTCACCGTCGATGATATAGGTCTTGTGAAGGTGAAATGCGCAGGCAAATCCTTCAACGCTCTCTATTACTCCGGCGTAGCCGGCGGGTCATACCGGGTGTGCCAGTATACACTGGTCAAAAAAATAGGCCAATACATGGTGATGATATCCCTTACAGCGCCGTCGAAGGAAAAACTGGACGGTATAAGGGACTTGTTTTACGAAGTGTGATCCTTTGGTGGAGGGCGGTTTATGAAAGGTATCGTTCTTGCAGGGGGCAGGGGGACCCGAATGTATCCCATGACCAAGGCGGTCTCAAAGCAATTGCTCCCGGTGTACGACAAGCCGATGATCTATTATCCTCTTTCGGTCCTTCTTCTCGGGGGGATCAGGGAGATAATGATCATTTCGGACAGGGACAATCTTCCTTTATTTAAAGAACTTTTGGGAGACGGCAGCGGCATTGGCGTCCGCATTGAATATGCAGTGCAGGAAAGACCCGGCGGGATAGCGGAGAGTTTCCTGATAGCGAAGGATTTTATCGGCGACGAAAGCGTTTGCCTGATCCTCGGCGACAACATCTTCTACGGACAGGACCTGACGGCGAAATTCGAGGAGGCCAAGGCTCTTATTGAGAGCGGCTCCTGCGAGGCTGCGGTTTTCGGATATCCCGTGAAGAATCCGGGTGACTTCGGCGTGGTGGAGTTTGACGAAGACGGCAAGGTCATCTCCATCGAAGAGAAGCCGGAGGAGCCCAAATCGGATTACGCGGTACCGGGACTCTATTTCTACAACGCCAATGTGACCGAGGTGGCGGCAAAGATCAAGCCTTCAAAGAGGGGTGAATTAGAGATAACCGCCGTAAATGAAGTCTATCTGAGGAGGGGCACCCTCAGGTGCGCAAGGCTTTGGCGGGGATTTGCCTGGCTGGATACAGGAACTCCGGAGAGACTTCTCAAAGCGTCGGAGTACATTTCGACGGTTCAGAACACACAGGGCTTTTATGTGGCATGCATAGAAGAAATTGCCTGGAGGCGGGGCTTTATCACGTTGGAGCAGCTGAAGGCCATTGGCGAAAAACTTGGAGATACGGATTACGGAAGGTATCTCCTGTCTCTTGAAGATTGATATTTTTTACGGAAAAATGCGGCAATGTTTAAGGCATTGCCGTTCTCGTATATTAAACAGGGAATCATAGGCTTTATTTGAAATTGCATTGCCTGTGTTTCCGTTTTGAAACATCTTTCCGGAATGAGGAGGATAAGTATCTTGAAAAAACTGTCTGTGATATTTGTTTTTCTTGCAGCTGCGGTCCTGGCATTTGCCTGCTGTCTGGAATCCTTTGCGATCCCGGACACTGTTTTTGACGGCGAGACCTCAAGGACCGTCACCGAGATCTACGATGGCGTCACCACCACCCATATAACGCTGGGAAAATCTTCAAAATACGGGCAGCAGTCCTTCTGGGTGACCGAGTTCGACCCGAGAAGGGACGACCTTATCGTTGATGTAACGAACAAGGGAAACTACCTGAACAGCAGAGTTTCCACAGTAAACACGATGAAGGCTGTGAAATCGGATTCCATGGGCGTAAAGAGCCCCATTGCCGCCATAAACGGTGATATGTGGCTCATGACCAGCACCCACTCCCGGATCCTTGGCAAGGGTACAAGCTACGGCGGGTACAGCGACGCAGTGGTCAAAAAGGGTCTGGAACTGCCGAGGGGCCTGTCGATCTATAACGGCGAGATAGTGTCTGGGCCTCACACCCAGGCGGAGACACCCTACGAAGGGGCTTTTGACAGCTTTGGCTTTACCTCAGACGGAAGGACTGTCCTGGGCACGCCTACGCTTACGATAAAAGTTACGAACAACTCTGTGGAAGGCTCGACGGCGGTGAGACTCACGGGACTCAACAGACTGCCTTCAAACGACGCGATCATGCTTTACTCCGACAAGGGCCCCGCGGACAACTACTGCCTTGACGACGCCTACGAGATAGTCATAGACTGCGACTACGATTACTGCATAAAGCAGAACGCGGTGATCACGGGAAAAGTCACCTCCATAAGCAAACCGGGCACGTCCAGACCTGCCATGAAGGAAAACCGGCTGATACTCACTGCAAGGGGCACGAGATACATTGCCAAGGTCGAAGGAATAAAGGTTGACGACGAGCTGTCCTTCACTTTCACCGTCAAGGGATCGTCCAAGGACAACGCCATCTGGCAGGAAGTGGTCAATGCGGTCGGCGGCCACATGATACTGGTAAAGAACGGAAAATCCACGAATCTTGAGGACAACAACCGCTATCCCGCTTCGATCCTCGGAAACAAGGCGGACGGGACCTGCGTATTCATAACCATGGACGGGAGAAAGTCGAACTATGCAGTGGGCTTTAAGATCAGCGACATGGACGAGATTCTGCTCCAGCTTGGCGTGGAAAATGCTTTTCTCCTTGACGGAGGGGGCAGCGCCGACATGGTCAACGTTAATGCGAACGGAAACTACGAGATCGTAAACAAACCCAGCGACGGACAGGCCCGTAACGTGATCAATTCCATAGTTCTTTCGGTTCTGAATCCCAAGGCTGCGACGGTCTCGAGGGATCGGATCTTCGGATATGACGGCAATCAAAAGACCAATATCATTCCCCAGGGAAACATCGATGAGAATGTGGACATAGGCCGGGTGGACGTTGCAAGATACCCGAGCATAAGCATTTACGGATGGACTGCGGCCAACGAAGGTCTGGGCCTTATAAGGAGTTTCGGCTATTCCGTGGACGGCGGTGAGACCGTCTGGTCCGAGGATTACAAAGTGAGCGCCGCAGACTGGAATGCGATACGTGCCACCGCCGACGTGCTTCAGGGGAAGAGCTCCGACGCGTCAAGGTTTGAAGTCAATGTGCCTGTTTCAAAGGGCAGCCATACGGTGACAGTTTTTGCCAGGACTTCCAACGGACCTGACTACGAGATGTGGACTGTCTCCTATGAAGGAGTGGGCTCTGCCACACCGACGCCGACACCGACACCGACTCCCACGCCAACACCGACTCCCACACCAAGTCCTACGCCAACGCCGACACCGACTCCTACACCAAGCTCGACGCCGACTCCAACCCCCACGCCAACGCCTACACCGACTCCCACCCCGGAGCCAACGGAGGCCCCAACGCCGGAACCCACGGAGACTCCGACACCTGAGCCGACTGAAGAGCCTACCGAGGTGCCGACGGAGGAACCTGCGGAAACCGAACCGGCACCTACGAAACCCGTTGAAGAAACACCTGAAGTGACGGCCGGAGAAGAGACAAAAATCCCTGAAGAAACTTCTTCGCAGGAGACGGTTACCGCAACAGAGGCTGCAACTGAAACTTCAGACGTCACCGCCGAACCCGTTGAAAACGACACAGACGGATGCTTCGGATCTGCAGGCGGAGGCTTTGTTGCCCTGACCTCGGTATTGGCTGCCGCAGGGACCGCACTGGTCAGAAGGAGAAAACGCAGATGAACAAACGGAAGTTTTATCTTGCACTGATCATATTTTCACTTATAGGGCAGATCGCCTGGGTCGTTGAAAACATGTATTTCAACGTGTTCATCTACAAGATGTTCAACGCCTCGGCTTCCGACATCTCGGTGATGGTGGGCGCCAGCGCAGTGGTGGCCACGCTCACAACGGTATTAATTGGCGCTCTTTCCGATAAAATAGGAAAAAGAAAGATCTTTATGTGCGCGGGCTACATCGCCTGGGGCGTTACTATTGCGGCCTTTGCACTCATCAGAATCGACCTTGTTTCGGGGCTTGTGGGAAGTACTGTGGGCGCCGCGGGACTTGCGGTCAACGTGGTCATAGTTCTTGACTGCGTAATGACTTTCTTCGGTTCAACGGCAAACGACGCAGCCTTTAACGCCTGGCTTACGGACAGCACCACAAGCAAAAACAGGGGCCTCGCGGAGGGCCTTAATTCAATGATGCCTCTGGTGGCGATCCTCTGCGTCTTCGGCGGGTTCATTGGATTCAATCTGGATGAGCCGGAGAGCTGGAGCATTATCTACATAATAATCGGCGGTCTGGTGCTCGTTGCGGGAGTTGCGGGCTTCTTCATAGTGGACGACGCCAATGCGAAAAAGACCGACGATATAGGTTATTTCCGCACCATATTCTACGGCTTCCGGCCTTCGGTGGTAAAAAGCAACTATGCTTTCTACCTGACCCTTGCAGGGTTTATTCTCTTCAACATTTCGATCCAGGTCTTTATGCCTTATCTCATCATTTACTACGAGAAGGCTCTTGACATGGCGGATTACGTTCTCATTATGGCGCCGGCGATAATCGTTGCGGCTGTCTTTACCGCGCTGTTCGGGAAATTTATCGACAAAAAGGGCTTCGAGAGGGCTCTGCCGGTATCATTGGCAATGCTGGCGGCGGGCTATCTCATGCTGATCTTCTTCCCCGGGATAGTTGCCGTGACAGGCGTTCTTATGAAGGTTCTTGTTTTCATCGGGTCCATGCTCATGCTCTGCGGATTTCTCTCCGGCATGGCAGTCTTCGGGACGAGGATCAGAAACGAGACGCCTGAGGGAATGGCGGGAAGGTTCCAGGGACTCCGGATCATCGGCCAGGTGCTGGTGCCGGGAGTTGTGGGACCTGCGATCGGCGCTGCTGTTCTTAAGGACGCCGCAACCATCATCGGAAGCGACGGAACGGAATCGTTTGTGCCAAATAACAAGATATTTATCGCGGCCCTTGCCGTTGAAATCGTCGTGGTGATCTTCACCACGGTCTGGTTTGCGATCACGGGACTGAAGCGGGTCAAAAGTGCCGGACTCATTGGCGGTGAGAATGACGCCGGGGACGGTCAGGCCGCAAACGTAGAAGAGGACGACCAATGAAGAATGGACGCAACCCCGGATTTCAAAGGCTTTTGACGGAAGAGGGCGAAGAACTGCTTGAAAGAGCAGGGGAAACAGTTCCCTGGAACGTTTACCCCAGGCCCCAATTGGCAAGAGACCGCTGGCAGAACCTGAACGGCTACTGGGAATTTGAGGTCAACGGAGAACCCGGGGGCTGGATATTTGTACCGTTCTGCCCTGAAAGCCTTCTTTCGGGAGTGGAAAAACAGGTAAGACCAGGTGATGTTCTCCTATACAGACGTTTTTTCAGAATTCCGGAAGATTGGGGAAGCAGCAGGGTCATCATTAACTTCGGCGGTGTGGCAAGAAAAACCGTTGTGCGGATCAACGGCCGTGAAGCGGTTACTTCCGAAAACGGTTATTTGCCTTTTTCTGCGGACATTACGGATCTTTTGTCCGAAGACGGCAACGTTGTCGAGGTAGAAGCGGTCAACGACCTGTCGCCTAAATATCCCTACGGCAAGCAGACCTCAAAACGGGGAGGCATGTGGTATACCCCCTCAAGCGGTATCTGGCAGACTGTCTGGCTGGAGCCGGTGCCGGAGAAACATATAAAATCTATAAAAATCAAGACGAATCTTGCGGAGGCCGAGATCACCGTTGACGGAAGCTTTGAAGAGGCGCCAAGCGGGGTCATAGAGTGCGGCGGCAGAGTCTGTGAACTGAAAAACGGAAAAGCCGTCGTAGCGCCGGAAACGCCGGTGAACTGGACTCCGGAAAACCCGAAACTTTACGAATTTACCTTAAAATGCGGAAAAGATACGGTCAAAAGCTATTTTGCGCTGAGAACCGTAAGTATCGCAAAAGACGAAAAGGGCGTGCCGAGAATATGTCTTAACGGCGAGCCTTTGTTCCTGAACGGTCTCCTTGACCAGGGCTATTTCAGCGACGGTCTTTATACCCCCGCATCGCCGGAATCGTACAGGCGGGATATTGAGACCGCAAAAAAACACGGTTTCAACATGCTGAGAAAGCATATCAAGATCGAACCGGAACTGTTCTATTACGAGTGCGACCGCATTGGCGTCATCCTTATCCAGGACATGGTGAACTGCGGGAAATACAGCTTCCTGAGGGACACCGCGCTGCCTTCGCTGCTGGATCTGAGGCTCGACGACCGGAAACTGTGCAGGGATCCGGAGATACGACGGAATTTCCTCGAAGCAGTAAAGGGCACGGTGACGTTTCTTTACAACCACCCATCTGTCTGCGGCTGGACGGTCTTCAACGAGGGCTGGGGCCAGCACGACTCTGAAGCGCTGTACAAGGCGGTGAAGGACCTTGACGGCACAAGATTTATCGATACCGCCAGCGGCTGGTTCAGACCCCGCCTCACCGATGTTACAAGCCTCCACATCTATTTCAAAAAACTTAAACTGCCTAAGAATCTGACGTCGCCGGTGATCATCTCCGAGTACGGCGGCTACGTGTTCAAGATACCGGAACACAGCTTCAACCTGTCGAAGACCTATGGCTACAGGTTTTTCAAAACTGGTGAAGACTATAAAGAAGCCTGCTCGGCCCTGTTTTTGGAGGTAGATAAACTCAGAGAAAAAGGGCTTTCCGGGGCCGTTTACACCCAGCTTTCGGACGTGGAGGACGAGACCAACGGTATCCTGACATTTGACAGGAAGATTAACAAGTTGGAATGATCCCCTTAAAGCGACTGCCTGCGGCCCGGGCCATTGGCAATGTTATCATTGACTGGAAGGAGATTTCCTTATATAATCGATTTTAGAAATGAAAAGGAGGTCATAGTTATTATGACAAGAAAAATCACTGCATTGATTTCAGTTTTGCTGGCGGTACTGCTTCTCATCGCAGCCTGCGGACCGACGAACCAGCCTGTGGAGGAACCTACGAAGGAGCCTGAGGTAACTGCTCAGCCCACGGAAGCCCAGCCCACGGAGGCACCCACGCCCACCGAAGCGCCCACAGACACACCTGCTCCCACAGACACCCCGGAGCCGAAACCCCAGATCAACTACAGCGGCAATGCCATCCTCATCGATCTTGAAGACGACACTTTGATCAGCACCTCTGCCTGCGATTACGAGATCAGAGACGGCGAGCCCTGGCTCACCATCATCACCGATGCAGGCGATAACAACATTTCCTTCACGTTCGACGAGACCGTCTACACCGAGGACACGCCCATCATCGCTTTCAAGTACAGGATCGGATACGGCCAGAGCATCCGTCAGACCAACCACTTTTACGCACTCTCCTCTGCGGGCGGACCCAGCCCTTCCAACGGAATGTGGGCTGACATAGATTTTATCAACGACCTTGACTGGCACGTCGGAATCCTTGTACTTGAGGAAAAATTCCCCGCAGCCGGCGGCGAGTGGAGAGGTATGAGATGCCCCACCGTTGATACTGTTGGCGGTGATCTCGCAATCGCATGGTTTGGCGCTTTCGCAAGCGAAGAGGACGTAAACGCCTATGACGCAGCCTTCAACGAAGCCTACGGTGATAAGCTTGTCAAAGCGGAAAAACCGAAGGTCGAGAAAAAAGAATCGGTTCCTGACGGACTTGCCAATGCATTCGACGATACAATGTACGACTTCGACGATATGAGCGAAGGCGACAAGCTGGACTTCTTCTCCGGCATAGACTGGATGGTGGCAAGAGGAACAGGCGCTTCCCAGTTTGTCGAGAAAGACGGCTCCGTCGTTCTCAGCCTCCAGTTCGACGCCCTCTACCATGACAGCCTGATCAAGGACGGCAAGGGCTTCACCGGGACCTTCGACATCATGAACAACGGATCCTACAGCGGAAACTTCGGCGGTTTCGTATTCTGCTTCGGCGACGAGAACAACCTCAACAGAGACTTCTATGAGAACGCCTACGGTGTTGACGGCAACGGCTCCCTCGTCGGAAAGAGCGGCATCGGCATCGACTTCAGAGGCGGCGACAAGGTCTACATCTACGTCAATGCCTGGAACGTCGACAAGGCCAAGAGGACGGTTATCGGCAAGGAAGTCAACACTACAGTTAACTTTGACGAAAAGCTGGTACACTTTGTCATCGACGACGACGGAACCTCCAAGATCACCGTTACCGCAGACGGCACTCTTCTGTTCACGATCACCTACGGAGATCCGGGACTTGTCGAAGATGCAGTCGGCTACAACGAGCGTTACTACAGGAGTGTTACCGTGGCTGACGGCGCAGGCAACGAGATCATTAAGACTGAGTCTGCACTCATGTCGGTCTATGACAGCTTTGCTTTCGGCGCAAGAGCCCGCAACCTGCTCATCGACAACGTTCAGCTTCAGACTAAATAATAATTGCCAATAATTATTGACTGTCCGTTTCCTGCCGCTTTATCAGGCGGCAGGGATTCGGATAAATGCAGGCGGAAAGGTCCAGAGAGGCTTTTTCCGCTTGTTTTTTGGTCAGCCGGGCGTGAAAAAAGGGCCCGGGCCCGCTTCACAAGGGGGCTTCCTATGAACTTCCGGCTTGGCGAAAAGGTTGAAAAAAAAGAGGTTTTGGTGTAAAATGATGCCATGATGATAATCCATTCAGAGACGGAGGAACCGGCATGAAAAAGAAAGACGGAAAGTACCCGTGGGTTTTTCGGAAAAAAGATAAAAAGGACGAAAAAGGACGTGACAATGACATTGAAGAGGTCTACGCAGGTCCGGAATTTTTCGAAAAATTAGAGGATCCCATTGAAGAGCCCGCAGAGGAAGCTCCGGAGGTACCTGCCGTGGAAGATCCGGATACGGTGCCGGAGGTGGCTGAACCTGAACCTGAACCTAGACCCTCTGTTTTCAGAAGGCACAGACCTAAACGTGAGGAAGCCATGTGCGTATACGCCGGACCGGAGTATTTTGATCAGCTCGGACCGGATGAAGATTCCACAAAACCCGAGGCTGACGAAAAATCAGACGATTCTGAAGTTGAACCTGCAGAGGAGGATCCCGAGGGTGAACCCGCAGAGGAGGATCCCGAGGGAACTGCGTCAGAAGATCCGGATACGGTGACGGAAGAGGCTGAACTTGATCCTGAACTTCCGCCGCCTCCTGCTTTTGACAGACCTCCGTTCGATCCTCAACTAACCATGTGCGTCTATGCGGGACCGGAGTATTTTGCCCCGCCCAGGCCGAATATTGAGTTTGTGGGAACCCCTCCTGGGTGTGTCAGAATGTATTACTGCCCCAAATGCGGATATCCTTGTAAAAAGGAGGACAGGTTCTGCAGAGAATGCGGAACTCCTCAGAACAACGGCGGCGACGGTGACGGCGGCAGCGCATTGATCTGATCCCACGCAATATGATGAAGGAAAAATACGAGGAATTTCCATATAGGATCAGAACCTGCGTGTGGGAGATCACTCTCGCCTGCTGCTTTTCCTGCAAGTACTGCGGCTCTGGCGGCGGAAAGGCAAGGGAGAACGAACTCACACTTTCAGAGTGCCTTCGGGTGGCTTCGGAGCTTGCCGATGCGGGCTGCAGGAGGGTTTCGCTCATAGGCGGAGAGGTCTTTATGAGACCGGACTGGCCGGAGATCGTCCATGCTCTCACCTCCCGGAACGTCAAGACCTGCATCATAACCAACGGCTTCAAAATGACACCAAAGATCGTCTCGGAGATAAAGAGGCTGAATGTGGAGTCTGTTGCAGTGTCGATAGACGGGCCTGAAGAGGTCCACGACGCATGCCGGCAGGCGGGAAGTTATAAGAGGGCTCTTGAGACCGTCGAGACGCTGACAAGAGAAAACGTGCCTGTTTCCGTCATAAGCGCTCTCCGGAGCGACAACGCACCCTTGCTGCCGAAGTTCTACGAGACGCTGAAGAATTACAAAATATTTGCCTGGCAGATCCAGGCCTGCTCGCCAATGGGAAATGCGCTTAAAAACGGTGTTGAGATCGGTTTTGACGCGGAAAAAGTACTGAAATTCGTCAAAGAACATGAAAAAGACGGCTTTTTCAGGATCGGCGTTGCGGATAATATTGGCTATTATACAGAGGAAGAGGGCTCTGTCAGAGGCGTCCCGGGATTCAAATTCAGGGGATGCGGTGCAGGACTTGTCGGAATCGGTATCGACAGCATCGGAAACGTCAGAGGCTGCGAGTCCATGTATGACCGGCGCTTTATAGAGGGAAATCTCAGAGAACGGTCGCTCATTGATATCTGGACAGACCCGGATGCCTTTGCATACAACCGCAAATTTCGCGAGAATATGCTTACCGGGAACTGCAAAAACTGCAAGTTCGGCGATGAATGTGCAGGAGGCTGCAGATCCTACGACTTTTTCACCACAGGGAGACTGTACGAAAATCCTCTCTGCCCGACGGGAAAGAAAAGAGCTGCCACCTGAGCAGTGGGCGGCTTTGAATTGAAAATCTTTTAAGTTTTGACTTAAGGAAGGTAAAAATGAAAAAAATAATTGCTGTTTTAATCATTTTGGCAATGGCAGCGGCGCTGTTCGCAGGTTGTGTCGAGCAGCCTGTTCCTGTTGCGCCTACGGAGAAACCTGTGGAGACCGCGGCTCCCGTTTCGGATGATACTCCTTCTCCGGCTCCGGAGGAGACTCCCGGGGAAGAGCCCACAGACCTGCCGACTGAAGCCCCTACTGAAGTTCTGACCGAAGCACCGACGGATGTGCCCACGGATGCCCCGACTGCCGAGCCTACGGAAGAACCGACAGAAGAGCCAGTCGAAACTGCGGCTCCCACCGATGTGCCTACCGAGGCTCCGACTGAGGCCCCAACGGCGACGCCCACACCTACGCCGACGCCCACACCTACGCCGACGCCTACACCGACCCCGACGCCAACGCCACCCACACCGACTCCAACGCCAACGCCGACCCCTGTTTCCCTGGGGCCTGTGTCGAATACCGCCGTCACGATGAACGGATCAAAGGCCACCAATTATTTTACCGGGGCCCACGACGTGACAGCCACTCTTGTGGATGACGACGACTACGGAAAGGTTGTAAAATTATCCACCACAGGTGCGTCCACTGACCCGTATATCAGTTTCAACCTTGAGAACTACCTCAAAGCCTACGGTCTCACAGCTCCCTCGGCTGATGAAAACAAGGTGATGATTCTCAAGGTCCGTCAGGACAACTGCCAGAACACCCGCTGCGAAATATTCTATTTTTCCGGAACTATAAGAGGCGCAATGGGCGGATACAGTCGTATTTCCACCTTTGAGAACGGCTATTCCGATTGGCAATACCTCATTTACAACCTTGCCGACGCCAAGGGCTGGGAAGGCGGCATCCACGGATTCAGATTCGATTACATGATCACTGCAGCCGGCGCAGGAGAGTCCCTTTTCATTGGCGAGATAATGTTTGTCCCGTCAATTGATTACGTTGCCGACATGCTGGGCTCCGGCGAAGACCTGCACGCTCTTACAGCGGAGCAGCAGACCCAGGCGACAGCTCTTCTAAACAGTGCCACCGACACGGCTCCTTCCGTCAGCAATGAAAAGATCAATGCCGCCCACGAGGACAACGATATCAGTCTCTGGTTCGACGACGCCTTCGCCAAGACGCCCAAGGATTCCGTTGCGTCCACCGGCAAAAACACTTACATGATCAGAATGGCTAAAAACGAGATCGAAGGCTGTCAGTTCCTGTTGGCGTCGACCAAGGCAAAAACAGGGCTCACCGCATCCCTCTCGGATATCACCGACGGAAACGGCCATACGCTGAGATACGTTATCTGCAAAGGATATTACTTTGACAACGTGGAAGGCGAATCCATAGTCGACCCGATTCCGGAGCTCAAGGGCAGTTTTGATCTTGAAGCGGGCAAGAGCCAGATGTTCCTCATTAAAGTCTACACTGAAAAAGATACTCCCGCAGGTCTTTACTCGGCCGTTCTTACGATCAAAGACGGTAGCGGCAAAGAGATCAAGAAGGCGAACGTACATGTATACGTCTGGAAATTCATGCTTCCGGAGGCCTCGAACTGCAAGATACTTGCGGATCTCTCCTGGTGGAACATATACTCCTTCAACCCGCCCTGGCTCTTTGCAGGCGACGATTCGAAGACCTACGCTAAATACTATGACTACCTGCTGGAAAACAAGGTCAACGCATATACGCTGCCTTACCTTGATTCGGATAAGAACCACGACAATCCCTTCAACGACCCGCGGATCAATAAATACCTGGACGATCCCAGAGTGCAGGCGTTTAACCCCGTGAGTTACGGAACGGACAAGGTCACAAGTTCCAGACTTCAGAACGCCTACAATTACCTGAAAGACAATCAGGCATGGCTCAAAAAAGCATACTTCTATCCCATTGACGAGCCTAAAAACAAGGGCGAACTCGACCAGCTGATCTATTACGCAAGCATGATCAAGGGTGTCTTCGGAGACGACGTAAAGATAATCGCGCCAATGCACTTCAACGAGTCCCTGGACAAGAGCTCCACCGTCGACTACTTCAAATACGTCGAGGATTACGTGAACGTCTGGTGCCCGAAGACCTATTTCTTCACAACCATGGAGGATCACAGGAATAATCCGCTGCTGATGACTCAGTACTACACCTCTCTCTTCGAGAGAAATCTGGGAACTTTTGCCGAGAGAATGGCCAAAGAGCAGGAGGGCGGCGATGAAGTTTGGTGGTACGTCACAAGATTCCCGCACCATCCGGAGATCACACTCTCCATCAGCGACACCGAGATCGAGCACAGGCTCCTCTTCTGGCAGCAGAAACTGTACAACGTTGACGGTTTCCTTTACTACATGGTCAACGACTGGGATTCCAACTACAGCGACAAGGCCTGGTATGAGAAACACGAGACGGACAACTCCTACCCCTACAACGTTTACGGCAACGGCGTACTGGTCTACAACGGATTTGAAGATTCCGAGGGAAGACCTTACGAGAGCAGAAACAGATATGCCGAACTTGACGACAAGTCGTACAATGCATATCCGGTGGGCTGCCTGAGACTTGAATCTGTAAGAGACGGTGCCGAGGAATTTGACTACTTCACAATTCTTGACGCATACTACGGAGAGGGCGCTTCCGACCTCATCATCAAGCAGATCACCACGTCCCTCGGCAACTACACCACCGATGCGGAACTCTACATGAGACTCAGAATCGCCGTCGGCAATCTGATCTCCGCCAAGATCAAAAACTGATTCAATATGCACTGCGCCGGAGCTGCGATCCTTCCGGCGCAGCTTTACAGGGAGAACAAAATGAGATACACATACACCACAAAAGGCGTCTGCTCAAGGCAGAT
Source organism: uncultured Clostridia bacterium (assembly GCA_947304585.1). Taxonomy (GTDB): domain Bacteria; phylum Bacillota; class Clostridia; order UBA1212; family UBA1212; genus UBA1212. Next base: position 33,360 of record CAMZBI010000010.1, read on the forward strand.
CAGCTTTGACATTGACAATGACGTCATAACCAACGTCAGCTTCCTGGGGGGCTGTGACGGAAATCTCAAGGCCATTTCGAAACTCGTCAACGGCATGACAGTCGATCAGATAGAATCCGTCCTCAAAGGCAATATCTGCGGCTGGAAGGACACCTCCTGCGCAGACCAGCTTGCCATTGCCGTGAGAGAAGCCAGCGACGCCGCGAAGGGCTGAACCGCAACCCAAAGGCTGAAAAGATAATTCCGATTGACCGGAAACAGAATTTTATAGTAAAATTGATTAAGAGGGTATGACCCGGAAACAGTAAATAATACAATTTGGAGGAAATGCTATGGAAATGGTTTTTTATCGTTGCGAAATATGCGGTAAGATCGTTGCAGTTGTTAAGGACACCAAAGCCCCCACGATGTGCTGTGGAAAACCTATGCAAAAAATCGAACCCGGAACCACCGACGCCGCTGTTGAGAAACACGTGCCGGTGTATGAAGTGAAGGACAATAAAGTTACAGTCACCGTCGGATCCGTTCTCCACCCCATGACCGAACCCCATTACATAGAATGGATCGCAATCTGCACGAAGAACGGAAACCAGCGCAAAGCCCTTAAGCCCACAGATGAGCCTAAAGCTGTATTTGCCATCTGCGAGGGTGACGAGGTAGAGGCTGTTTACGCATACTGCAACCTTCACAGTCTCTGGAAAGGTTGAAAAGAAGCCGGAGAACCCGGACGAAGCGTTTCTGACGCATAAGAATTATTATTTGGAGGATTGAAATGATTTACAGATGCACTATTTGCAATGAAGTTTTTGAAGTTAAAGACGGCGAAGAAGCTGTTTGCCCCCTCTGCGGAGCAGACGGAGACGCTCTTGAGATAGTTGGCGGCGGTGAGGAAAAGAAAAATCCCTATTCCGGAACACAGACTGAGAAGAATCTGGAAGCTGCTTTTGCCGGCGAGTCCCAGGCCAGGAACAAGTATACCTATTTCGCATCCAAGGCGAAAAAGGAAGGCTTTGAGCAGATCGCTGAACTGTTCCTGAAGACCGCGGACAACGAGAAAGAGCATGCAAAACTCTGGTTCAAAGAACTGAACGGTATTGGCTCTACGGCTGAGAACCTTGCGGCTGCTGCAGACGGCGAGAACTTTGAGTGGACCGATATGTACGAAGATTTCGCCAAGACAGCTGAAGCTGAGGGCTTCCCAGAGCTGGCCGCCAAATTCCGCGGCGTTGCGGCTATTGAAAAAGCTCATGAAGAAAGATACAGAGCGCTCCTCAAAAACGTTGAGGCTCAAAAAGTATTTGAAAAGAGCGAAGTCAAAGTCTGGGAATGCAGAAACTGCGGCCACATCGTTGTCGGAACAAAAGCTCCCGATGTATGCCCTGTCTGCGCTCATCCCCAGAGCTATTTTGAGATCAGAAAAGAGAACTACTGATTATAGTTTCAGACAAAAGGCCGTCTGAAAGATTGTCCTAAATTATCACAAATATTTGAGGATCCGGGGAAGCGCGGAAGATGCGTTTACCCGGATCTTGACCTGAGGTATATATGAAAAAACCGCTCATTGGCGTTACTCCTTCAACCGAAAACAACGGCAAATATCACGTTTCTGTCCCTTTTTTTCAATCACTTGAAAGAGCCGGCGCAATACCCGTGCTGCTCCCAATGGATCCCTCTGACGAAGACATTCGCGAAATGGCAGGCAGTTTCGACGGCTTTCTTTTTGCAGGAGGCTGCGACGTTTCCCCCTTTGAGTACGGCGAGGAGACCCGCCAATGCTGCGGAGAGATCCAGCCCGCAAGAGATCGTCTGGAGATAACCCTTTTTAGAGAAATAATGAAACAGAAGAAACCCTGCCTTGCGATCTGCAGAGGAATACAGGTCATAAACGTGGCAACGGGTGGAACTCTCTACCAGGATCTGACCTCGGAATTCAATCCGGAAAACGGAACTCCGAAACTTCAGCACTCCCAAAACTCTCCGGAATACACCCCCACCCAGCACGTATCCGTCCGCCCCGGCACGCTCCTTCACAGGATCACCGGTGAGACACTGCTCAAAGTCAATTCCCATCACCACCAGGCTGTAAAAGAACTTGGCAAAGGCTTTGTGATATCCGCAACATCTCCCGACGGTCTGATAGAGGCAATCGAAAGAGAGAATGACATGTTTTGTCTCGGGGTCCAATGGCACCCTGAGCACCTTTCGTCAAACGACCCGGTCCAGGCGAAACTTTTCAACGCTTTCGTACGTGCATGCGAAAAATAGTAACGGTTACTGTTTTGACCTAAAAAATGGAAAAAACGATACCGGCAACAGCCAAAAGTATCCCGACGAGGTCCCCCTTGCCGGGTTTTTCTTTAAACACAACAAGTCCGATCAGCGCTGAGAAAACGATACAGGCCGCACTGATTATCGGAAACTGAAGGGATGCGTCCATGGTTTTCGCGCAGTTGAGACTGAAAATATTGCCGGCCCCATTCAGCAGGGCATAAAAGAAACTGATGATAAACAAGATTGAAAACCCTTTAAGCCCAATCGGACTGAGGGTCCCGGGATCCTTCGGCAACGGATTTTTGTTTTCACGCCTAATCACCAGAAACCCCAGAATGACCGCCGAACAGACCACTCTTATGATCGTCCCCTGGAGGAGAAAGTCGTTGGAGCCAACTGCGTCTGCGATCCTTGTGGCAGCGTTGGTGGCAATGCTGATGAGCCCGTTGGTCAAAAACACGACTCCGCAGCACACGGCGGCTTTTACCTTCTGCAGTTTATCCGTATTCCCGCCAATGCTTTTCTCCACGGCACTGTTGCCCTGAGCATTGCCAACAGCTTTCTTGCCCGAAATGGCGTTGACCGCATAGGGAACAACCGTAGCCGCGATAAGAAGCAGAACGCCGATCCATCGAAAAACGGAAGGACGCTCCAAAAGTGCAAAAACTCCGTAAAAGAAGGGCAGAATCACACCGCCAAGAAGTGTGTAAAGGGTGATGACGGCAACGCTCGTGGCCGAAAGACCGATAAGCGACGCACAGGTGCAGATGATGCTTGAAAGACCGTAGAGGAGGGCGAGAAGAAGTGATCCTCCGGAAAATGCGACTTTGAATCCGTTAAGGCAGAAAACGATCAGAAAGATCGACACGCCGCTTAAAATGTTGCTCCACATCGAAGCGTGGACAGTTCCGTCCGTGCGCCTCTGGAACAGCTTTGAAAAGATAAACTGGGCAGAGAAACAGATGCAGCTTGCGGCAAGAAAAACGTATTCCATCGATAAACGGCTCCCAATAAGGTTGATTTCGGGAATGCCACAGACGTGCCTTTCCCGCCGACATAATTTACAACAGACAGCGGGGATTTGCAAGGAGTTAATAGTTGAGAGTGAAGAGTGGCGCGATGCTGCTCATCGCAGTGATGCGCCTGACGGTGCAGTGATCGCTGCGCCGGAGAGATAGCAGCCGCACTACTTGGCGGAGTCTTGCTCCGCACCCACCCGCACCTTCGGTGCGCCAACTTACGGCGTCAGCCGCACTCACTAATCACTAATCACTATTCACTGAAAAAAGTGCTTGACACGAAAAAAACTTTTTGTTATCATAATGCGGCGCCTGAAAGCGCATGACTCATTAGCTCAGTCGGTAGAGCACCTGGCTTTTAATCAGGGTGTCCGGAGTTCGAGCCTCCGATGAGTCACCAGGACCCCGGTACGTTTAGTCACCGGGGTTTTTGTTTTTCTTTTGTTTTGAAAATAAAAAGTGTATAATGATTCCGGCGGCCGTCATTGGCGATGCCAAGTGTACCATGGAGGTCTTTATGAGCAATTCATCCGGTGAAAAAAAGCATATTGTCACTCCCTCGTTGCCGTCAGGGTTCAACGAGTATCTTCCGTCAGATCAGATCCTGTTTAACAGTATGATCGAGACGATAAGGAAATCCTACGAGAGCTTCGGTTTTGTGCCCCTTGACACTCCTGTTATCGAGCGGGCAGAGGTTCTGCTTGCCAAGAGCGGCGGAGACACCGAAAAGCAGGTCTACAGGTTTACCAAGGGCGACAGCGATCTTGCCATGCGTTTCGACCTGACTGTGCCGCTGGCGCGTTACGTGAGCCTCCATTACGGTGAGTTGACGTTTCCCTTCAGGCGTTACCACATTGGACGTGTTTACCGGGGTGAGAGGCCTCAGAAGGGGCGCTACAGGGAGTTTTATCAGTGCGATATCGATATAGTCGGCAACGGAACTCTTTCGATCCTTAACGATGCGGAGATTGTTGGCGTTATATATCAGACTTTCAAGGCTCTTGATCTTGGCGGGTTTACTGTGATGATAAACAACCGGAAGGTCCTTGGCGGGTTTTTTGAGTCCTTCGGCGTGACGAATATCACAGAGGTTCTGCGGGCGGTGGACAGACTTGACAAGGCGGGTCCGGAGGCGGTCTCCAAAGAACTGGGAGAACTGGGATTATCTTCGGAGTGCATTGAGGCTACGTTGAAACTGGTTGCGCTTTGCGGGAAACCTTCTGAAGTCATTGGCGAGATCAAGACCTGGAACATTGACAATACACTGTTCAATGAGGGTCTTTCGGAACTTGAAACGGTGTGCAGTGCCGTTAAGGGCTACGGAGTGCCGGAGGATTGCTTTAAAGTTAATCTCAGAATAGCCAGAGGACTTGATTACTACACAGGGACCGTTTACGAGACTTTTTTGAACGACCATCCGGAACTGGGCAGCATATGCTCGGGGGGAAGGTATGACGAACTCGCTTCGAATTACACCAACCAGAAACTCCCGGGCGTTGGTATCGCAATCGGTCTCTCAAGACTTTTCAGCCAGCTGAAGGAATCCGGCCTTCTCAGGGGGACGGAACGGTCTTCCGTTACGGACGTGCTGGTGGTTCCGATGGATGACTGCCTTGACTATGCGCTGAAGACTGCCTCTGCCATGAGAAGAAGAGGGTATTCTGTGGAGACGTACCTCAACGGCGGCAAGATGGCGAAAAAGATGGGTTATGCGGACAAACTGGGCATACCTTTTGTTCTGGTCTGCGGAGAGAGCGAGAGGGACGACGGCACGGTGACAGTGAAAAATATGGCCACAGGTGAACAGAAAACGGTTCCAATTGACCCGGAAAATGGTTTGAATTTATCTTTTTTAAGTGAAATTTAAACATTGTCTGCTAAAATCCACCGCGATGCGGATATTTGGTAATCTTATATCTGCTATCTGCGGAAAGAATTCAGGAGCGTAAACGGAAAGAGGCATTAAGTCCGGTATGAAGTACAGAAATCTCTTCACTAACATTTTGTATGTAGTTATGTTGCTTTCGCTTGTCGGTTTTTTGCTGGCAGAGTTTGACGTGTTCGGCTTTGATGACGGCGTAAAAAGACTGGTTGCGACAATGCTCCTTGCTGTTTCGGTGCTTTGCGTAGCCTGCATAGAGATCGTATTTCCGGTTGTCGCAAATAGGGATTATCTTAAAAACAAAAAATATCTTATCAGGTTTATTGTGAAAACAGTTCTCCTGGTTGTGGCAGCTGCAGCGCTTTTCCTCCATATGCCCTTCGGTAAACTGGAAATGTTCCCGGCTCTCGCGATTTTCGTTGTGACATATTTCATCCAGTTTTTCATCAGTCTCGAGCCGAAAGCAGGCAAGAAAGCTGCCAAGGCGCCTGCTCAGCGGAACGGCTCGGCAAGACCCGCCGCAGACGTGCGCAAGGGAGCCGAAACAGACGTTTCTTCTGAAGGGACAAACAACGCTTGATATTAGTATTAAATTTCATGTTTGAAGAATGAAAACAACCGTGCGGTATTGAAAACATCATTGCCGTGCGGTTTTTTGACAGTTAAGAGAGAAGTGATTAGTTAAGAGTGATGAGTTAAGAGTGATGAGTTAAGAGTGAAGAGTTAAGAGTGAAGAGTTAAGAGTGAAGAGTTAAGAGTGATTAGTTAAGAGTGATGAGTTAAGAGTGAAGAGTTGAGGTGCGGCTTCGGCGCGATTACTCGAGCCAAAGGCTCGCATCACTCGGCGCAACACGCCGCATCACTCGCACCGCAGGCGCGAAAAGCAGTGAAGAGTGAAGAGTTGAGGTGCGGCTTCGCCGCGATTGCATTGCGGATGTATAGGGCGTTCGCGGCAGGTAAAAGACCGAATTTTCTTGAGGTTTTGGTCAAACCGTCATATAATATTGAGCGAAAAGAGGAGCCCCGAAGGGCCCGATGATAAAACGATTTACATTCAAGGGAGATTTTTATGGCCATTAGAAACGTGAGAACAGACGGCAACCCGGTTCTGAGAGAGATATGCAAAAAAGTTCCTGAAGTAAGCGACAGTATAAGGAAGATACTTGACGACATGATGGAGACTATGTATGAAAAAGACGGGGTGGGTCTGGCTGCGCCTCAGATAGGCATTCCCAAAAGAATGGTGGTCATTGACGACAGAGACGGCCATGTATTTAAACTCGTGAACCCGGTGATAGTCAAATCAGAGGGCGAGCAGCTTTCCCAGGAGGGGTGCCTCAGCGTTCCCGGCTACAGAGGCAGGTGCAAAAGGCCTATGAAGGTCACTGTTCAGGCTCTGAACGAGCTTGGCAAGGAAATTGTTTTTGACGCGGAGGGTTTTCTGGCGGTGATCTGCTGCCATGAGATCGATCACCTTGACGGCATACTTTATAAAGACAAGGCTGTCGAATACGAAAGAGTAAACGACAACTGATCTGCCGCCGGTTCTGTGAGAGGAGAAGACCTGTTGGACAATAAAGATATAAAGATAGTTTTCATGGGGACTCCCGAGTTTGCAGTTCCCGTTCTCAATGCGTTGCATGATAATTTCAACGTAATTTGCTGCATCACCAAGGCGGACACGCCGAAGGGCAGAGGCGGCAAGATGCGTATGTGCAAGGTCAAAGAACGGGCACTTGCACTTGGCATACCTGTCCTTTCTCCCGAAAAGATCAGAACCCAGGAGTTTTATGAGACTATTGGCCGCTTTGAAGCGGACTTTTTTGTAACATGCGCCTACGGAAAGATACTGCCGCCGGAGATCCTGGCATTGCCGAGGGGCGGAACAGTGAACGTCCACGCAAGCCTTCTGCCTAAGCTCAGAGGGGCCAATCCCATCCAGCGGGCGGTGATGAACGGAGACACCGTTTCAGGAGTCACCACAATGCTGACCGATGAAGGCATGGACACCGGTGATATGCTGCTCCGTGAGGAGACTGCAATCGATCCTGAGATGTCCATGAAGGAACTTCACGACCTGCTTTCCGATATTGGCGCGAAACTGATCGTAAAGACTGTTGAAGAATTGGCGGCGGGCACACTGAAAGGCATCCCCCAGGACGGCGAAGAGGCGACTTTTGCGCCAAAGCTTGAAAGCTCCGAGGAGCAGATCGATTGGACAAGGGATGCGAAGAAAATCCACGACCTCATAAGAGCCCTTGACGACAAACCCGGAGCCTGGACGTCTCTTGAGGGCAGAAAATTCAAAATATTCAGATCTGAGATCTGTGATGATGAAACCGATGCCGCACCGGGAACCATAACCGGAGCGACTAAAAAATATTTTACGGTAAAATGCGGGAAAAACTCCATTAAAGTGATTGAGTTGCAGCCTGAAAACGGGAAGCGTATGCCTGCGTCAGCCTATCTCAACGGCCACAGGATCGAAGGAACTTTTGAGTATTTGACTTGAGAAGAACGGGAGGCATTGGCGGATCCGATGGGAGAAGAAACTAAGGTCAGGCTGCTGGATCTTGACAGAGGCGAACTCAAACAGTTTGTCGGAACTCTGGGAATGCCTGAATACAGGGCGAATCAAATTGCGGAGAGACTTCTTGCCGGAGAGGATATCGGGGAGATCACGACGCTGTCGAAAAAAGACCGGCAGACTCTTTCAGAGGTTGCGGTTTCGGGGATACCGGAAACGGTGCTTGTGCGGCAGTCGAAGATCGACGAGACGTGCAAGTATCTTTTCAAACTCTTTGACGGGGTGCTGGTGGAAACTGTCCTGATGAAGTATTCCTACGGGTATTCCGTCTGCGTGTCGTCTCAGGCGGGCTGCAGAATGGGCTGCAAATTCTGCGCGTCTTCGGGCATTCCTTTTTCAAGAAATCTGACCGCGGGCGAGATACTTGGCCAGATAATCGCAATAAACAGAAGCAAAAACATAAAGATCGGCCACGTGGTCATCATGGGCATTGGCGAGCCTCTTGACAATTACGACAACGTCATCAAATTTTTAAGGTTGGCGACCTCCGAAGAGGGGCTGAACATCAGCTCAAGAAAGATATCGCTCTCCACCTGCGGACTTGTTCCAAACATTAAAAGGCTGGCTCAGGAGAACATTCCCGTGACCCTTTCTGTATCTCTCCACAATCCTTTTGATTACGAGCGCTCGGAGATCATGCCGGTAAACAAGGTGTATCCGTTGGACGAGCTTTTTGCGGCCTGCCGTGAGTACGTAAAGCTCACCGGTCGGAGGGTGACTTTTGAATATGCCCTCATCTCAGGGGTCAATGACACGAAAAGACACGCCAATGAGCTTGCAGGAAGACTGTCTCACCTTCAGTGCCACGTCAATATTATCCCCGTGAACAAAGTCAAGGGAACAGGTTTTGAAAGACCGGACAGAGATTCAATCGAAAGATTTTCCGGGTACCTGACGGAAAAGGGGATACCTGCAACGGTCAGACGCGAACTTGGGCGGGACATAAGTGCCGCCTGCGGACAGCTGAGAAAGGGTGTTATTGAAGACGGTGGAGAGGCTGGGACCGGTTCGGAATCCTGAATGATACCGGGGAACGCAGGGACTGACTTACTGTGAGTAAAGGACGTCAAAAGCCCGCTTTATCTATAATATTTACTTGAAAATCTTTGAAATATTTGTTTTTATTGAAATCAGGCAGATTTGTTGTATAATAAACAGGACGAATACGGGCCGTTTTCAGGCTCAGCTTCGCAAAACACTTTAACGTTTTCAGCATCTTCCCGGAGGAACAGGCATTGGAAAGCTACGGAATAAGCCGCCTTGGATACGGAAAAGACGTCAACGAAGATTGCTTCGGGGCTTGCTTTTCTGCGGACAAAGAGGTTTATTTTGCGGTGGTGGCTGACGGCATGGGCGGCCATGCGGCGGGAGACGTGGCAGGCAGGATATCTGCGACGGGCTTCATCGAAGCCGCCAAATCATACAACTATGAGGGTGAAGAGCATCTGACCCGTTTTATTTCGGACACGGCGGTAAGCGTCAGCAAGACCATCGAATCCGAGGCCGCTCTGGATCCGGTGAAAAACGGCATGGGTTCCACCATAGTTGTGGCCGCGATATTAGAAAAGGAAAGCAAAGCGGTCCTCTGCAACGTTGGCGACAGCAGGGCTTACTGCTTCAGAAACGGGAAACTGAGGCAGCTTACCAAGGACCATTCAATTGCACAACTGATGCTCGACAAGGGCTACACCCGGGAAGAAATCAAAAAATACCTGAAAACGAACGCAATAACCAAGGCGATGGGGTTCCTGTCGGGAACGGGTCCTGCGGGTCTGCCGGACACCTATGCCTCGGATTGTTTGAAGGGCGATATTTTTCTGCTGTGCAGCGACGGCCTTTCTTCGGCTGTTGACGATTTTGAGATCAGCGCTATTTTTCACGAGAACTGCACCATGAGCAATGAGATCCTGTGCAAAGGTCTTGTGAGATGCGCACTTGGCTACGGAAGCGAGGATGACATAACCGTCCTCCTTGTCCGCATATGATATCAGGGGAACATTCCTCAAAAGTTAAAAATGGACAGAACCGATCTAATCCCTGTGGGGACAATACTTAACGACAGATACGAGGTCAGAGATTTTCTGGGTCTTGGAGGCATGTCTGTTGTCTATGAGGCAAGAGACCTGGTACTGAATATCGACGTCGCAATAAAAGTTCTGAAGAGCGAGTATTCGAAAAGTATTGAGCATATCGAGCGCCTGGAGATGGAAGCCGCCAACGTCAGCGGGCTCAGACATCCAAATATCGTAAAAGTGTACGGCCTTGGCCATTACTGCGGCAGACACTACATTGCAATGGAGAAGATCGATGGCGTAAACGTGGACGATCTAATCAAACAGGGCGGTGCTCTTGACTGGGAGGACTGCGTCGAGATAATGAAGCAGGTCCTGGCGGCTCTGTGCTACATCCATTCAAGAGGAGTCATACATAAGGACATTAAGCCCCAGAACATTCTTGTCGACGCGGACAAGCACGTGACTCTGACCGATTTCGGCATTGCCAAGACCAACAGGCCTGATTCATTCACTAAAACAGCCGGCGACAGGGACGGCTCTGTATATTACATGGCTCCGGAGCAGGAAGCGGACGGAACCACTAACAAGTGCACGGACATCTATTCTCTCGGCATCACATTCTATGAGATGCTGGTAGGCGCAGTGCCCTTTGACGGAGAATCCGCCGGTTCCGTGGCTTTGAAACGAAGCAAATACAACGTCATACCGGCCTGTGTAATTGACGAAAGCATACCGAGAGCCATAAGCGACGTGGTGGTTCTGGCCACTATGCGCAATGCGGAAGACCGTTTCCAGAGCGCCGAAGAGATGCTCGAGATGCTCATCGCTGCGGCAAAGGACCCGGAGGCGATCCTTGTGCCGGCGCAGTACCTCCTTGACAAGGATATCATTCAGGAGGATTCTCCTCTGGCAATTGCGGAGGGGGCCGTCAAAAGAGATCCGGACGCAGTGAACAGTTCGGAGGACGGCGGAGTTGAAGAGGTGGACAGCACCTCGTCTTCGACCGGCAGAAAAGGCAGGCGTTACAGCGAAGGGCGAAACGAATATATCGCCAATGCAGCTGAATCGGAAGAGTTTGCGGATCAGCCGGGAGGCGGCGGAAAACGTTTCATCGCAGTTCTCGTCATTCTTATTTCGCTGATATTGGCTGGTGCGCTGGTGGCTTTCTACGTTGACTATTACATGAACAACAGGCCCCTGGACGAGCAGGGCGAGGTCCAAAAGGTGTACAGGATCGAGGACTACGTGGGTTACCAGGTCTCCGACGTTCTCGCATTGCTCAGCCAGAACGGAATCAACTACAATATCAACCGGGTGGAATCAGACATATACCCCTCAGGATATATTCTTTCCCAGAACATTGCCGCAGGTACCGAACTCGACAAAGGCGCCACGATAACTCTAAACGTCATCCTTGAAAAGGGCAGCGAGCTTCTTGAAAACTATCTTGGGAAATCCGCCAATACCTGCCAGACGCTCCTTGAGAACAAGGGTCTTAAGGTCAGAATTATCGACGTAAACGGCCAGGACCCCTCGGGAACCATACTCAACATGAGCCCCTCTGCGGGAAAGACCGTGAAAAAGGGCGACACCGTTACCCTGTTCGTATGCAAGGGCAATATTGGTGACAGCGTGATCATGCCGGATCTTGTGGGCGACATCTACAACCCGGTGTCCTACGAGGACGCATTGCTCATTATAAACAATCTGGGACTTACTCTGGGCCACGTCTACCCGCAGCCTGAGGAGGATTTGACACTGTATTTTGCAACACCGACTCCCACTCCGACGGATACGCCGACCCCGACACCGGAGCCAACGGATACGCCGGAACCGACTCCCGAGCCTACTCCCGAAGTGACGGAGATCCCGGAGACAGAAGTGCCGGACACCGAAGGACCTGAAGAAGGGGAGACTCCCGAGATCTCAGAGACCCCCACCGAAACGCCGACGGAGACTCCTACCGAGACACCGACGGAGACCCCCACCGAGACTCCAACTGAAACGCCCACGGAAACCCCGGAACCCACCGAGACTCCGGAGCCTACGGAGACGCCGACTCCCACACCGAATCCCTATCAGGCATCGCTTTATGTGGTCGGCCAGTACCCGGAAGCAGGCAAAGAGGTCTACAAGGGAACCCCTGTAACACTGTATTTTTACGAGAAATCTGAACTTGACAGAGTTTCGATACCGGTGATTGAATTTATCGAATGCCCGGAGGAGAAGCTTTCAGGCGGCAGAATATCCCTCATCAAGATCGATTTTGTGACAAGCCTTGGCGACACCAAGATGATCGCCTTCAGCAACGTTTCCCGGGACGAGTTTCCGCTGGCAGTTGAGGTTCCTTTCAACTGGGGCACTTCCGAGACGTCCATGTCGATCTATATAAACGACGTGAACAACGTATACGAGATGCGCAGAATACACAGGACAGAGGAGCAGATGATCGCAACGCCCACCCCTGAGGAATGGGGCATTGTGACTCCGGATCCGGAATCGGAAGTAACGACGGTAAATCCGAACAGCAGGACGCCGTCTGCACCTTGACACACAGTATTGCCTATGCCCGAGTCTGAAAAAGATCCTAAAACAGTCGATCTGACCCGCCAAGGAATAATAATCCGTGGTATCGGAGGTATATATACGATACTCTGCTCAGGAACGCTCTGCGAAGCGAAGCCAAGGGGTATTTTCAGAAAAAAAGAGCTTAAGCCTATGGTTGGCGACCGCGTGACAGTGGCTCCCGACCGTGAAAACGGCTCCGGATACGTGATAACCGACATCAGGGCGAGAAAGAATTCCCTTGTAAGGCCCGCCGTGGCAAACGTTGACTGTGTTCTGTTCATCATTGCTGCTGCAAATCCAAAGCCGGATCTGGCTCTCCTTGACAAACTCCTCGTGTCGGTGAGGCAAAAAGGCGCAAAGGTGATCCTGGTCATCAACAAAAGCGATATTGACGGGGAAGCCGCGCAGAAACTGAAAGAAGAATATGAAAACTGCATTGACGGCGGCGTTTTTGTCGCTTCTCTGGAGAGCGACGAGGCGACGTCGGCAGCGGACAGAATAAAAGAGGCGATACCCGCAGGCGTCACAGTGTTCTGCGGCCAGTCGGGTGTCGGCAAGTCCACGCTCACAAACAGGCTTCTCTCAAGGGAGGCAATGCAGACCGGGGGCCTTAGCGTTAAAACAGAGAGGGGCAGGCACACCACCAGACATTCCGAACTGTTCGACGCGGGAGAGGGCAAATTCCTGATAGATTCGCCCGGATTCAGCTTTTTTGACGTGTTCGACGTTGGCCACAGAGAACTTCCGGATTATTATCCGGAGTTTGAAGGAAGACCTCCCTGCAGATTTCAGGATTGCAGCCACACCGGAGAACCGGGCTGCTGCGTGCCGGAACGATTGGCAAGCGGAAAACTGGCCCCCGGCCGGTATGAGAGATACAAAGAGATATATAAAGAACTTCTTGAAAAATACAAGAACAAATACAAGTGATTCCCTGTAAAGGCGGGTAGATTTTATGACTTTAGTTTCCTGTTCAATGTTGTCCTGCGATTTTTCCCGGATGGGAGAGGAACTTAAAAGGGTCAGCGACACCGGGGCGGACATGGCCCATCTTGACGTTATGGACGGCGCCTTCGTTCCCAACATCACTTTCGGCGCGCCTGTGATAAAAAAGCTACTGCCGTACAAGACGATCCCCTTTGAGACCCATCTTATGATAGAGAACCCTGAAAAGTATATCTCGGACTTCAGAAATGCGGGCTCGGACATCATTATCGTTCATCAGGAGGCCACAAACCACCTGGACAGGCTTGTAAACCAGATAAAAGAGAGCGGCGCCAAAGCGGGCGTTGCTTTAAACCCCGGAACTTCTCTGCACTCCGTGGAAGAGGTGCTGGGAGACATAGATATTCTGCTTCTCATGACAGTCAACCCGGGATTCGGTGGCCAGAAGTACATTCCGTACGTGACTGATAAGATCAGACGGGCCGCAGAGATCAGAAAGGAAAGAGGCTTTAATTACCTCATCGAATGCGACGGCGGAGTTGACGGAGAAACAGGCAAAACAGCCGCCAATGCGGGCTGCGACATTCTTGTTTCGGGGTCGTATCTTTTTAAGAGCGGCAACATCGGAGAGACGATCCGGGGACTTAAAAGCAACTGAGGGTCGTTCCGGCATGAGCTGACGGGCCGGCACGGCTTGATATTAATGGTTTCGGAAAAGACAGATGATCATAAAAGCAAACATAGCTGGAATACGCACAAAGGTGGACTGCGACAACAAACGCCTCAACAAAAACCTTGAGGCCTATCGCTATGACTACCGTGGCGAACCGGATATTACCGTCAAAGTCACAGATCTGGAACTCATGAATTTCTGCGACAAATACCGGGGGTTTGACAGGGATGCTGCTGTTTTCAGGCTTTCCGCGGAAAACTTTTTTGCAGCTCTTCCGGAGTTTTCGGGCTTCGGAATAAAGGCCGCCAACGTTACGGTGGGCGGACAGTCGTTTGTCGTCGCCGGAGAGAGCGAAGAGTCGAAAACATCCTATTATATGGGTCTTCTGTCCTGCGGGACCGGTGTGAAGATCAACGACGACTCCTATTCTGCGATCCGTTTTCTGGATGAGGGTGTGTTTGTTTACGGGACACCCTGGTCGGGAAAGAACCATTCAAACCAAAAGGAAGTTCTGTCCGGCATACTGATTCCCTCCGACGTTTCTTCAGTCAGAAAGGCGGAGAGAAAAGAGATCCTTGAGAGGATGATAAACTGTCTGACGTTGCCGAAAAGGGCGGAGCAGCTTGGCGCGGTACTTGCGGTCGTCGACGGGATCGAGCAGAAGGTGCCTGTGCTGGCGGTCCCTTCAAAGGATCCTTTTGCATTCTATTCATACGTTCAGTCGGGCTTTTCGGGCTGAGTTTTACGGAGTTTTGTTTTGGCTTTTGACGGAATTGTTGCAAGGTGTATAAAGTGGGAACTGGAAGGCATTGCCATTGGAGGCAGGGTCTCCCGAGTGTTTCAGCCTGAGAGGGACGAGATAGTTCTTGCCGTAAGGAACAATTCGGTCAATTTCAGACTGCTCATTTCCGCCAATCCCGGCAATTCCCGCATTGGCATCACCAACGTCTCAAAGGAGAATCCCATGGAAGCTCCTTCTTTTTGTATGGCTCTAAGAAAGCACCTGATCGGCGGAGAACTTAAGGCGATAGAGCAGGTGGACTGTGACCGAATCATAAAGCTTGTGTTTAAAACCACAAACGAGATGGGCGATCCCGTGACAAGGACCCTTGTCTGCGAGATAATGGGAAGGTACAGCAATATCGTCCTGCTCAACGAAAACGGTGTTATAATCGACTGCATCAAACGGGTTGACGAGAGAACCAGCTCCTACCGTGAGGTCATGCCCGCAAGGGTTTACATGCTTCCGCCCCCTCAGAACAGAATACTTCCGCAAAGCGAGGAAGCCTTTGATAAGTTTAAAGAGGCTTTTTCCGAAGCCATTGCCAATGGTGAAACCGCCGGAACCTCTGTCTCCCAGTTCCTCCAGAAAAGCTTTTCGGGATTCAGTAAGAGAGTCGCCGAGGCTTTATCCCGGAGAGCCGGCATCGATCCCTCCGAGAAGATTTGCACTGTCGGGGCTGATCGGGAAGTCGCAGATAGTCTCTTCAAAGCCATTGAGGAGACTCTTCTTGATATCAAAGAGGACCGCTACACTCCGGCCATATTCACGGACGGCGAGGGTATGTACAACGATTTCCACGTACTTCCGGTGTGCGCCGAGGGCCGTTTTCTCTCCTTTTCTTCCGCAAGCGGATGCATTGACGAGTTCTTCAAAGGAAAGGACGAGATCCTTCACAGGAAGAATGCAACTCTGGAACTTTCAAAAGCCCTTAAAACGGCTTTTGAGAGGACGGAGAGAAGGCTGAGGGTGTACGAGAACGATATTGAAGAGTCAGCGGATTATGAAGACTACAAAGTTAAAGGGGAGCTTTTGGCGGCAAACCTCTACGCACTTTCAGGCGGGGAAAAGGAGATAAAAGTCGTAAATTATTACGATGAAGAGCTGCCCGAGATCGTACTGCCCCTTGACCCCCATCTCTCGCCGGCCAAAAATCTCAGCAGCTATTTCAGAATCTACAAGAAGAAAAAAGGCAGGGCGGAGAACGCCCTGAAAGGGAAAATTGCGACGGAAAAGGAACTTGAATACCTGTCAACTGTAAGGTACGCCCTTGAAAACGTGGAGGGCGGGGAATCGGTTTCCGAAATACGGGATGAGCTGATCGAAGGCGGTTACTACAAGCCCCGGAAAGAGAAGGGCAAAAGAAGACCTCCCTCTGTAAAGAAAAACAATTTTGAGGAGCTTTCCACAAGAGACGGTGTGCCCGTCTGGGCTGGCAGAAACAACGTCCAGAACGATCTAATCACCACAAAACTTGCGGCTCCGAATGACATGTGGTTCCACGTGAAAAACCACCCCGGCGCTCACGTCATACTGAGGCTCTCACTGACAGGCGGCGCTTTTACCGCAGGCCAGCTGCTGGATGCGGCCAAAATTGCCGCGGAAAGAAGCGGCTTCAAGTCGAAAGGCCCCTGCGAAGTAGATTATACAAGGGTTAGGCACGTGAAGAAACAGAGCGGGGCAAGGCCCGGAATGGTGACATACACCGATTACAAAACGATCATCGTTAACATTGAATGAAAACCGCAAGAATGTATTGACGGAGGAACAATTATGGAAATAAGCTCATTTGACCGCCTTGGCGTGATGCTGGACAACTCGCGTAACGCCGTTATGAACGTGAAATCTGTTAAAAGATACATTGACCTGCTCAAGAAGACAGGCTGCGACTTCCTCATGCTGTACACCGAGGACACTTACGAAGTTAACGGCAGGCCCTATTTCGGCCGCCACAGGGGCAAGTACACCAAAGAGGAACTGAAAGAACTGGACGCCTATGCAAGATCAAAGGGCGTTGAACTTTGCCCCTGCATACAGACCCTTGCCCACCTGAACGCCCTGATGCGCTGGCCGGAGTTTTCAAGGCTTGCCGACATGGGAGACATTCTCTGCGCAGGGGATGAGGAAGTATACAGACTCATCGACGATATTTTTGCCACACTTAACGAGTGTTTCACGTCAAAGACAGTCAACATCGGCATGGACGAGGCGGAATTCATTGGCATGGGCAGATACTTCAGGGAGCACGGCCTCGAAAACCGGATGGACATACTGGTCAGGCATCTAAAGAGGGTGGCTTCCATTGCCGCCAAGTACGGCTTCAACCTGCTCATGTGGGGCGATATGTTCTACAAGCTCACCGGCGGCCCCGAGGACAAGGCTGCATTTGACAAAAAGCTTGCGGAGAGCATCCCGGACAACGTGAATCTCATCTACTGGGACTACTATTCCCTTGACAAGGCCCACTACGATTCAAGGATCGAAAACTACAGAAAGCTTCGGGAGGACGTCTGGTTTGCGGGCGGACTTTGGACCTGGTCGGGATTCACTCCCCACATCTCATTTGCGATAAAAGCGACGGAGGCTGCCGTCAGGTCCTGCATGGAGCACAAAGTTAAAAACGTTTTCATGACAGTCTGGGGCGACAACGGCGGCGAGACCAGCAGATTCTCGGTGATACCCGCTTTGTTTGCCGCTGCGGAATTCTCCCGGGGAATCTTTGACATGGACACTGTAAAGGCGGATTTTTACAGGGAATTCGGGATCGCCTTTGACGATTTCATGCTGGCGGAACTTCCGGATACGCCAAACACCGACGGCCTTTCCATCAACAATCCGGAAAAGTACATGCTCTACTCGGATCCCTTCATGGGCAATTTCGACGCACTGGTAAGAGGCAACGAGGGCGGAAGATATGCGGCCTGCGCAAAAAAACTTGCCAATATGATCAACGACGCCGAATACGGCAGTATGTTTGAAGTGCCCTACAGACTTGCCAATGTCCTTGAACTGAAATATGACCTTGGCGTGAAAACAAGGGAAGCCTATTCAAAAGGCGACAAGAAAGGCTTGCTCGAGCTGGTCCCGGTATACCGGGAGGTTTACGACAGAGTTGAGGCGTTTTATGCAGCCCTTGAGAAATGGTGGATGGAAGAGAACAAGCCCCAGGGCTTCGACGTTCAGGACATAAGGATCGGCGGCCTGCTCCGAAGGATAAAACACTGCACCGTAAGGCTTGAAAAGTACGTCGCCGGAGAAATTGAAAGACTCGAGGAGCTGGAAGAACCGGCACTCCATCCCTTCTGCGCAACAGAATTTGAAAAGGGCGCTGTCTGCTTCAACAGCTGGGGCCTTGCAGCCACCTGCAACGTTCTTTGATCTGTAAAGGAAACTCAGATGATAATCAAGCAATACGTAAAGGCTTTTGAAAACCTTGGCCTCGGCATGTTCGTCCACTTCGGCCTTTACTCACTCATCGGCCACGGGGAGTGGGTGAAGTACCTGGAGAGGATACCGGACAGCGAGTACGAAGGGCTGACGGAGAGGTTCGATCCGGACAGGGACTGGGCCGAGAAACTGGCGGAGGTTGCCGAAAAAGCGGGCTGCGGATACATCACTCTTACCGCCAGGCACCACGACGGGTTCTCCCTCTATGACACAAAAGGCCTGACGACCTACGACGCTCCCCACTCGGCCTGCGGGCGGGATCTGATCCGTGAATTCGTTGAAGCCTGCAACAGGAGAAATATAAAGCCGTTTTTCTACCACACACTGCTTGACTGGCACGAAAAAAGCTATGAAGAGGACTTCAAGAAATACCTGGAGTATCTGAGAAAAAGCGTTGGCCTGCTTTGCAAAAATTACGGAAAAATAGGCGGTATCTGGTTTGACGGAATGTGGAACAAGCCTGATGCGGACTGGGAGGAGGATGCCCTCTACGGAATGATCAGGGAACTTCAGCCGGAGGCTATGATCATCAACAACACCGGCCTTGACGCCAGAGGAGCCCTTGGCCATATTGAACTTGACAGCGTGACCTTTGAGCGGGGGAATCCCAGACCGATAAATCTTGAGAACTCGCCAAAATATATCGCCTCGGAAATGTGCGAGGTGATGAACGACTGCTGGGGCATTGGCGTTGATGACATAAACTACAAATCGCCGGCAACACTTATCGAGGAGATGGTCCTGTGCAGAAGGACCCGTGCCAATTTCCTTTTGAACACAGGGCCGAGACCCGATGGCAGCCTCAGGACTGTCGATAGGGGCATTTTTGAGCTCATTGGCAAGTGGATGGAGAAGTTCGGCAATATCTTCCGCTTCGGGGTTCCCACAGGAGCTGCGTCCGTTCTTGAAAAGGACCGGGATTTTGTGCTGGAGATGGACGGAGACTTTTATCTTTTCACTTTCGGGCTGCCAACCGTGGCGGACCCCAACGTCTCTTTGGCGGTAAACCGGGATTACGACGTGAAGATCAGGCTTGGCAAGGCTCCGGCGGGTGATATTGAAGTCACGGCAGTTGACACGGGGGACGTTCTTTCGTATGATTTCGAGGATGGGATCCTCACAGTTCACGGCATTCCTTTTGCTTTCGGCAGGAACCTTGTCGTGAGAGTTATTCAGATTAAAACCGGAGGGAAATGACATGGCAGATATTGTTGCGATAGGAGAGGTATTGATCGATTTTACGTGCGAGGGCACCGACAAAGGCGGTTATCCGCTGCTTCAGGCCCATCCGGGCGGGGCACCGGCAAACTTTCTGGCAGCTGCGGCAAAACTTGGGGCAAAAACCGCCTTTATAGGGAAAGTTGGTAACGACGCCTTCGGCAAGCTTCTTTTAAAGACCCTTGCCGCCAAGGACATCGACACCTCCGGCATAATAGTGACCGATGACGCCTTTACAACCCTGGCTTTTGTGACCCTTGACGAAAAGGGTGACAGAGAGTTCTCATTTGCAAGAAAACCCGGAGCCGACAGCATGCTGGTGCCCGATGAGGTTTCTGTGGACCTCATTAAAAACGCCAAGATCCTTCACATGGGTTCTCTGCTCATGACCACCCCTCAGGGCACTGCGTCGACAATGCGGGCCTGCGAGATCGCCCGGGAAAACGGGGTGATCGTCTCCTACGACCCCAACTACAGGCCGCCCCTCTGGGAGAGCCAAGAGGAAGCAAAAGAAAAAATGCTTCTCGGCGCCTCAAAAGCTGATATGATGAAGATTTCTGAAGAAGAGGCTGAATTCATATTCGGAGCAGGGCGGAAGGACGCGGCGGAGAGAATACTTGAGGCGCTTCCGAACCTTAAACTTGTTATGGTGACCCTTGGGGGTGATGGCGCAGTGATTAAATCACGTAAAGCACAGGTCAGAGTGACGGCTCCTTCCGTGAAGCCTGTGGACACAACAGGTGCAGGAGATATCTGCGGAGGCAGCCTTGCGGCGGGTCTTTTGAGACTTGATTCTTTTGATCCGAAGGCCTTCGCAAGAGGAGAGCTGGAACTCACGGAAGATATGCTGAAAAAAGCCGGGACCTATGCGGTATGGGCTGCCAGCACGTCGACCCAAAAACACGGCGGCATGGAAAGCGTGCCGGATGAGAAAGATTACGTTGAACCTTAAACCCGGAGATTTGCCCGATATAACAGAAAGACCCTCTTGAGCCTGCTGCGGCCCAAGAGGGGTCTTTGCATATATAAGCGTCGCTGATCTTTAACCGATTGAACTGTCGCCTGCCTTGAGCATATCGTCAATTCCGCCTTTGAAAGCATCGTAGCGGAGGGGAAATCTCTGGGAACCGGAGGCATGTATTTTCTTCCCGCCGTTTACTTTGGCGGTGAGTATGAAATTGGTGCCGTCTTTTATGCCATTTGGACGTTTCCCGTGAAACCCGTCCCAGGAGAGCACTCCGCATCTGTTCAGAAGCTTAAGCACCTTTTCCGGAGAACAGACCGCCCGCCTCTTTAAATGACGCACTTCCTCACCTTCAGAGTATCCTATTGCATATTCTGAGATCTCAGCCATACCGTCCTTCATAACGATCTCCCGGTCTGTCACATGGCGCATTCCTGCAGTGTGAAGGGTTATGATCTCAAAAGATTTGATCTTGCAAAAGATTATAAACATTTTTCTGACTCTCCGTTCCAAACCTATATCCACCATTCCGGGGTCAGTTCCGCAAGAGTGGCGATCTTTTCATTTTCATAATCGAGCATGATCTCCACGTCCGTGGTTTTCCCCATCATAAGCTGGGCCATGAACTCTCTGCAGGCGCCGCAGGGAGCGCCGGTCTTTCCGTCGGGCATGATCGCGAGCACCCGTCTTATCTCATTCTCGCCGTTTGTGATCATATTGAACATTGCGTTCCGCTCAGCACAGACGCCAAGGGAAGAGGAAGTGTCTACGCACACCCCCGTATAGATATTCCCGCCTGCGGATTCGACTGCAGCCGCCACACCGCCTGCATAGATGCGTTCGGTTATTTCTCTTGGCTTTTGCACTGCTTTGGCAGCCTGATAAAGATCATGCCAGATCTGTTCCATGTTGATTTCCTCCAATAAAACGGGGTTTCTCATGTGTTTTGCCTGCTTGCGGTCTACCGGATCGCTTTGTACAGGCAAACAGAAGTTTGCTTCTCAGACGTTCGCTTGTGTCTTCTCATCGATCAAAGCATATACCGAATCATAGACGCTTTCGGGAACAGGCTGCACAGGCATCCAAAATTCGTACAGATCACGAAGACCGTCCGACTCTCCGCAGATCTTTTTTGCCTGTTCATAAGCGTATTGATTGGCGTCAACTTCATAGGGCTGACCGAGGTATACGTTTGTAAAGAACTCTTCGCCGCCTTCCAACTTGCATTCGCAGTACTTTCCGCTGATGATCTTGTAACACGTGCCGTCGTACATGATAACGTACTGGAGGCTGCGGCTGATCGCATTGCCAAACAGATCGGGGCAAAGATACTGTGAGGCATGTCTCAACTCATGAAAAAGGAAGAAAGTCTTTTCGTAATCGGGCGCTTCTTTCAAACACTCTGCGTTTATGAATACCGTTTTTGACTCAACGTCAAAAGTACCGTTGGCGGTTTCATATCCCTCCGGCATATTGAAAGACAACAGAAGGTCCAGTTTATTGTCATCGCAGTATTGTTTAAAATATATTTCGCAGTCAAACACGTCAGCATCCTCACAGATTTCGGGTCACAGAATCGTTATTTCGCCAATCCGGAAAGCGTCAAAGCTTTTTTTCCGCCACCAGCAAAGTCCATCCGTTCCTGTCAACTTCTCTTATCACGGTAAAGCCGTTTTTGTTCCAGAAGTGGTTTGACTGGGGATTGTTCTTGTCGATCGCCAATTGGATCGACGTCTTGCCAATGGACCTCAAATACCCGGCAACTTCGCTGATGATCGCTGTGCCTTCCTGCTTTCCCTGGTAGTCAATATTCATCATGAAAAAGCCGATGAAGGCTTTGTCTGCGTCCGGATATCCGTCTATCAGGTCCATTACGGCTGTGAGAGTATTGGCGTCGTAGAATCCGATGTAATACTTATCCGACAAGGGCGTATTTGGCGGGGTGATGTGAAGGTCGCTTTGTATCTGCTCTTTTGTGGGACTTGCTTCACAATATTTGTAATACATAGTGTTGCCGAGGCAGAGATCCAGTATGGCGTCAACGTCTGAATCATCCATTCTGCGCACGTTGTATTTTTTGCTGAGCCCGGAGATTTCTATCATTGGTCCCTCTTTCGATACAGACAGGTGTTTACCAGCGTTTCATGTTTTTCTCAAACTTTTTGACGTAAGCCTGCTTTAGTTCGTCTTCCGATATTCCGTAACAAAGCAGTACGTCATTGTAGTACATCAGAACGTCAGCTATCTCTTCAACGAGATCCTTGCGCAATTCCGGATCCCGGCATGCCTTCTCCCCGCCATGCTTTTTCACTATGTCGATGACCTCGCCAATTTCTCCTATCATCCACAGCAGCTGGTCCTTTCCTCTGTCAGGGCCTACAGGTTTCCAGATATTTTTATACTTTTCCTGCAAAGATCTTTGCATGTCCAGCATATCGTTGATTCCGAATTCACTCATTTTTTCCTCCGCAAATTAAGGTTTAAAGGATCGTTTCGCAAACCGGATCATGTTCCTGCAATCAGGCTTTACGCAATTCCATATAAATCGAACTGTATTGTTCTTTTTCTTCGATCAGATGATCCGGAAAGTCTTTCCGGCAAAAACCCAGCCTCGTATACAATGCGATCGCTTTTTCGTTTTCCGGGTTTGGGTCGACCCAAACGGTCTCCGCTCCGTTTCGGAAAGCTTCTCTGATCGCATGGGAGAGTCCTGCATTGGCAATTCCGCGGCCTCGCGCAAATCCAAAAAGCTTTATGTCCAGAGAGGCGCTTTTATGCTCCCTGTCGATCTCGTAGAACGATTCACCGCAGTATTTTCCGTCTTCGAATATCGAATAATGATTTATGGAAGGTCTGCCTGATTCGATCCACCGGAACCAGTCTCGCATCTCCTCATCGGTCTCGACCAACCCCTCCGGGAATCCGACGAACTTCATGACGTCCCCGTCAGCCCAAAGCCATTGAACGTTCTTGATGTCTTCAACTGCGGTCTCTCTGATTTCAATCATTTTGCTCCTTTGCCGATTCCGGTCTACAGAGACCGCTATTGTTCCGAAATACCGGAATCCGTATTATCATTTTCACTGCCTGTCAGTTCTTTTTTGTGCATAAAATGGATACCGACGTGTCCGATCCCTAAAACGATACCCGCAGCAAAGAGAAACGGATTCTTGCCGTAGACCGCCAACAGCAGGACTGCAATAACAGGGAGGGTGGCGCCGGCCACAGGAACGCCTGCATAACTGCTGTAAAAGTCCTTCATAGTCTTTTCACTTCTGAAATAGCGGATCCAGTACAGCTCGTATAGGATCATACAACCAAGCGCAGCAACCGGCCAAACAAGCCAAAGAGATAGCCCCTGGGGATTGAAGTCGCTGAAAATCAGCACCAGACAGGAAACGGCAACTTCACCCGTTCTTTCCAAAATCAAAAGTACCTTGTTTTCTTTCCCTGCATACCGGTCATAGTCTTTCGGTTTGTTCTTTGCCCAGAACAAATTTGGGATAAAGAGCATTAGAAGGAAGATCAATCCGACGTAAGAAAAACCAAAATGCAACGCTTTCACCTCAGGCTTTCTGTCAATCGATAGCAAAATCTTCTGTTTCCAGATTGCAATAGAATCTTCCGCTTTCCGCAGTGAATTTTAAAACGCAATAGTCGGGATCGGTAACGCCACTCCTATAGAATACGGTGTCGCCCTTGCGCCAGATCATTTCTTTTGTCTCCCGGTCAGTCAGCACTTCCATTTTGCCCCTCAGCATTACGCCAATATACTTTATCAGACCCTTATGATAAAAATATATGCTTGCATTGGGATTCTTCAAATACTGTTTAACTCTCATTGAAGATGTGTTTGTCGAGAAATAAAACTCCTTTAAACCGTCAGTTTTTCTCGGTTTCAGCATCGCTTTAACGTTCGGAAATCCCTCGTCGTCGACGGAACAGATAAAAGCTGTGTTTTGGCGTTTGATAAAACTTGAAATTTTATGCAGATCCATCACTCTTTCCTCCGCAAGATCCTGCCTTATGGGGATCGTTGTCCCGCCAACCCGCCTGCTGTATGTATTTCAGTATCAGGCTAATTTGAGTCTAAGGGAGTTCCTTGATCCGTGAGCGTCATAACACGGTACATGCCGCCAAATTGCTCGCTGACCTTATTCGCATATTCTCCGTCGATCTCGTAATAGTAACTTGAAAGGGGGTTTCTCGAGGCAATGATCGTTATGCTTTCACTGCCAATATCATAGGTGGCAAGTATCGTCTTCACTTCCTCTGAAGTGAGCCCCGGCAGAACAGATATTTCTTCATCGGTCTTTATCCTGTTTGTGCCTTCCATAATGCGGTACTGAAAGTTGTCCGGTGCAAAACTGCATACGTAGATCTCGAGCCCCTTCATTACGGACAGTCCAAAATACTGGGGACACTGTTCTCTGAGAGTTGCAAGATCACGCCCGTGGGTGGCTGTCTCCGCAGCCGGAACAGTTGAATGATCCTCCCCGCCAATGACCACACCGGACTGATCATCCCGGGGCAGAGCAGAAGGATCGGCGCACCCGAAAGAGGAAACAAGCATAAGGAGTGAAATAATCGCGATCAGTATTGTTTTTATCAGTTTCATGGCGAAGTCCTCCTGTTGGAATAACCGCTACGCATCATTTTGGGAGCAGGCAGCTTTGCTGTCGAAAAAATCGTTGAGTTTTTTTCTGACAACTATTAACGAGAGGAATCGCCAAGCCAGTCCAGAAGCCCGTTCAGGTTTTCGACGTCCTCTTTAATATCCGTGCAGGAGTACTGCTCCGGATCTCTGTTTACTGTCACGATATGACCGTTGCCGTCCTTAAACTCAACCCGGTAGATGCAGCATCCGGACCAGCTGCGGTAAAGCCAAAGAATATTGCCATCCATGCAGCAGAACCACCTGTCATCCATGGACTTGGGGATATATCCAAGGCGGATCCCAGTCATTTCCTTATCGCTGAAGGCACGGTGGAGCATAAACGTCTCGTTCGTTTCGGGCATTGGCCTGGTTTCCCAGTCATCGGGACGGGCAGCTCTGATTTCCTTTTTGTTCCTTTTTTTCATTATCTTCCTCCGCAGATACCGACAATACGCGTTGTGATCGCTTTGCAGGGTGCTTCAAAAACCGAAAACGGGGCCGGAACTAAATATTCCAACCCCTTTGGTGCGGATAACAGGACTTGAACCTGCACGCTCGCGCATTGGTTCCTAAGACCAACGTGTCTGCCATTCCACCATATCCGCGCAGGTCCAATTATAATATCAGTAGGGACCAAAATCAATACTCAACTGCTTTGCAGTGGGAGGTCAGGTTATCCGGTGAGCGGGAACATTGGCGATAAGAGTTTAAACGGTATCGCCTTCGGATTCTCTTGCGGAATCGTCCAGGGCTTCGATCATCTCTTCCTCAAAATGCTCGGAAGAGGCTGAGACTGCGTGGATCTCTCCCATGATCTTGCCGATGGTTCCTTTAAAAGTTGCGTCGTCCAGGGTGACGTTGATGATCTTTTTTTCAAAGGCATCCGCAAGCACGATCTCAATGCCTACATCCTTTGATCTCACGGACCTGGCTGAAGTAAAAACGATCACGTTTTGCGAAAACTTGATTTTTTCACGCAGAACTTTCCGCCAGTTTTGTCCTGCGACAAGGCCTGTGTCGTACCAGATCCGGTAACCTTCACGCTGGAGCAGACGGAGTTTTCCCATTACGTCCTTTTTGTCCCTGTGAGAGTAACTGACGAAAACGTACGGCTCCGTACCGCCGTAGGGAAGGGCGACCTTTCGTTTGGAATTTATCCTTATTTCTTTTTCTTTTGCATGCTCTATGACCGCATCTATCTGGGAATAAAGGCTTTCTGCATTGAAGACCGAGTCTTCTCCGCCGTAGAGGACAACGTTGTCGAAAAGGCTCTGGTTATTATTGTTGTAGATGTGTTTGAGCTTTTTCCCTGTGGAAAGCCGCTTTGAACTCTCTGATTTGTCGTAATAACGAGTAACTTTTTCGAGAGTGGTGTCGTCAATATAGACGTATACTATGGTCACATAGTCTTTCTTGTTCTCTCTCAGCTGTTTCAAAAACTCTATGTCGGTGCAGGAAAAAGTCGCAAAGAGATCTTCCTCGCCGTTGACGGCTTTTATAAAGTCCTGCTGGTTAAAGCCAACGAGCCGATCGTTTACCTTGTATGAATAGTCACATTTTTTTGTGATCTCGTCTGCGGATGATACCATATCGCAGCCTTCGGACCGGAGCCTTTCCGCTTCAGAGGGAATTTCAGAATAGTATACTTTGTGCAGCTTTTTAAACCCTTTTGCAAGGTAGCGGTCGCGGACCTTATGACCTATCTCACCCGTAATGCCAAACAAAATGATAAACATGACAACAGATTCCTTTCGCAGATATACTTTCCGGCGGTGAAGAAAAATACCACTTATTCCAGAGTGATCTCCCTTGCCCCGTCTCCAACTTCACACACGTAAAACTCAGGGATGTTTCCTGTAACCGCGGTGTATTTTTTCGCCACGTGGGCCTTGAAAGCCTCCACCGCTTCCGCCTTGACGATGTTCACTGTGCAGCCGCCAAAGCCTCCGCCTGTCATCCTGGAGCCAATGCAATCCTCAAAATCAAGGGTCGCATCAAAGATCGCGTCCAGCTCTTCGCCGGTGGCCTCGTAAAGGTAGCGAATGGACTGATTGGCGTCCCGGAGGAGGGCGCCGAAGGCTTCAAGCTCTCCATTTTCAAGAAGTGAGACCGAGTCTTTAACCCGCTGGTTTTCGCTCACCACGTGCATGACACGCTTCCTGATGACGTCATCTGTGATGTGTGGCGCGTATTCACGAAGCTCATCTTTAGAGAAAGAGCAAAGATCAGGCTTGGGCTCTTTCTGTCCCAATGAAACTGCGATCCTGTTCATCTCCTCAAGGCCGATCGCCACTTCCCGGCGTCTTTCATTGTATTTTGAAGCGCCAAGGGAGTGTTTTTTGCAGGTATTGGCGAGAACGAGAAGATTGCCGCCAAGGTCAAGGGGCACGTATTTGTGGCTCACCGAAGCGCAGTCAAGAAGGATGGCATGACCGGCAAGGCCCGCAACAGACGCATACTGGTCCATTATACCGCAGCTCACGCCGCAGAATCTGTTCTCGGCCCGCTGGCAGGCGAGGGCAAGCTCTTTCCCCGTGAGAGGGTTGCCAAACAGTGTGGAGACGCCAAGGCCCGTTGATACCTCAATTGAAGCGGAGGAAGAAAGCCCCGCGCCGAAGGGAATGGTGCTGAGATAAGCCGCGTCAAAACCGCCGATCTCCATCCCGAGATCCATGAGCTCTTTAACGACGCCGGCCTGATAGTTGCCCCAGTTCATCTGTTTTGCGGCGTCAAAGTCCGAAAGGGAGAATGACCTGATACCGTCAACGGTGGTGGCCGCAAGCCGCACCGTCTCCTTTGTCCCGTTTTTCTTTATCGCAACATATGTGCCAAGTGTCAGAGCCGCCGGGAACACGAAACCTCCGCAGTAATCGATGTGCTCGCCAATGAGATTGACCCTCCCGGGAGCGGCAAAGACCCTTGCACCATCTGTACTTCCGAATGTATCTTTGAAAAACGACAATATGCGCTCAGTTTGTGAGTTTGATTCCATTTCAAGACCTGCTTTCATAAAATTGTTTGAAATCCGGCAAAATGATCCGGCGCCGGAACATTGGCGATAAGCCCGCAGAAGCTGTTCACTCTGACGAAACCGGCCCGCCCGGCGGAGCCTTTCGGTGTTTTCGGACTTGAAAAAATGCCCTAAATAGTTTAAAATAAAAGCGGGGGAGTTTCAAGTCGTATTTTGAAATAACATTCAGAATGAACTTACAGCTTGAATACTAAAGAGACGACGATCATGGATTTCAAAACAGGAGATTTTGTAGTTTTTCCGTTACACGGTGCCGGTGTGATCAGCGGCATCAAGGAGTGCGAGTCTGACGGAGAAACGAAAAAATACTATCTTATCGATTTGCCCTACGCAAATCTGCATCTGATGGTCCCTGCAAATCCGTCCGCCGGAACAGGGCTAAGACCTGTGATCTCCCGATCCGAAGTGGAAAAGGTGCTGAATTTTCTCAGAAATTCCGAAGTAATGCCCCAGGATCCCAACTGGAATAAAAGACAGCGGGACCTGCTGGAAATGATGAAATCCGGGGATATTTACAGGACCGTTGCGGTTTATAAATATCTTGCCCTGCGGGAAAGAACGAAGGCGTTGTCCTCCGGAGAGAAAAAGATGCTGAGCAGTTCAAAAAAGATCCTCTTCAGTGAGATCCAGCTGGCATCGGGTATCACTAAAGAAGAGGCGGAAATACTTGTGACCGGGTGCCTGGATTAGGACTGAGATCCGAAAACCGGAGTCTTTTGACACCGGCGCGGAAAACGTCCTGAGATAAAGCATTCATGAAAGAATATCCGGCGTAGCTGCGGATACCGGGTTTGCGGACGCAGACGCCGCCGTTTTTATATAAACAGGAGTTTCAAAATGGCGAACAACAATCTGAACAGTTACAGCGCGGAAGATACGGGCGGAGCCTGGCCGGTAATAAAACTTATACTTCTGGGTCTTGCGGGAGGCGTTGCAGGGGCGCTGCTCTATATTGTGCTGCTCTGCGCTCTTGATATCAGTTCTGTAATTACGATGATCCTGTGCGGCGCCGGTGTGACGGCATTTTATCTTGCCTTTGGCCACGGCTCGCTGAAAGGGGCAAAACCCCACGTGATCATTGTGGCGGACACCCTGCTCGCCTGCATAATTGCCAATTTTCTTACGGTCCTTATCCACTACGCCCCCAAGATCGAGATCCCGGAAAGGCCCATGAATCTGCTCCAGAAAGCTTTTTACTTCTACAATTATGCTTTTTCCCACACCGATCAGATAACTTCTGAGGGATTTGTGGTCCACGACGACGCACTTAGCCTTGTTACGGTCTTAATTGCATCCGCACTGTTTGCACTCGTGGGGGCCTATGCAACCATGCTTGCGGTGTATCTCTACGACAGAAAACAGTCAAAAAAGGCTAAATAAAGGAAACATTCAAACGGGGTAACCGCCAATGAATAAATATATCGGTTTCGGCGAAGCAGTGAAAGAGACTGTCAGGATACTTCGCCTCCACTTCCCGAAAGTAATAGCGCTGATTCTTCTCATCATGCTGCCTTTGTCTGTGATCTATGGCATTATTGGCGAGGTTGCGCTGTCAAACGGTGAGATAGAGCAGATATATGAGCTTGCGGCAGATCCTGAAACGGAGAGCAGCGTGCTTTCCGCGGCTATCAACCAGGCGATGCCCTCGATACTGCCGGTTCTTCTCATGGAGATGATCGTGGCGCTTCTTTCGCTGGCTTTTCCGGTTGCTCTGGTGAGGCTGACCCTTGACGAGGGCCGGCACGGAGCCCTGACGCTAAATTATTCCGTTGGCGATATATACGTTGTCAACGTGGAACCCAACGAAGTCCATGACGTGGGAAGTGCCGCGTTTTATTTTGGCAATGCCCTTAGACTGATGCCCCGCGTAGCTCTTTGTGCTCTGTGCGGTGGGATAATAGTCATGGCGGGGTTTATGCTGATGGTGGTTCCCGGGTTTATAGCGCTGATAGTTGCGGGCGTCAGCATTTTTTACGTGGCCCTGACAGGCAGTACCGCTTTCCGGGGATTTTTCGGGGCAGGGCGGATGATCCTGAAGAGGCCTGTGATCCTCGGTGCTTTTCTGGCGGGCACCGGCGTCTCTTTTTTCACCTCGGTGCTCCTCGGAAGTCTTTTAAGTCTTATTCCTTCACCGGAGGGCTGGACCACAGTTTTTTCCGCGGGAATTACAGCTGTCGGCACTTGCCTGAGCTCTGTTGTCACCGCTTTTTCGACAATTCTGGTGACCTGCCTCATGGTGAACACCCTTGACGTCAACGGGTTCAAGTACGACGAAAACGGTTTCCTTGTCGGGCAGTGAACTTTATATCAAGCCGAATAATGCGGTGTTTGCCACTATCTATAATTAAGGAAGAATGAGAAATGAATTATTATGATTGCTATCTGTCGTATTCTCGCTTTGACAGAGATTTGGCATTGCAACTTGCTCTTTATTTAAAGGGACGTGGAGTTATTGCCCGGCTTGATGAAGACATCACGTATGGCGAAGACCTAAAAGAGTCAATAGAGAGAAAAATACGTGAAAGTGACTTCATGATTGTTCTTCTAACTCACAAAAGTATTACCTCGTATTCATTGTCTCTTGAGGTAAACTATGCGTTGCAACTTGGCTCGATAAGAGAAAAGACAATAATTCCCGTGGTAATAGACGATGTTGATATATCGTCCGTGTCATTTGCGACACAACTGACGTCTTCAAAACTCAATTTCATACGAGCAGATTCAAAAGACCCGTGCTGGCCCGGTGTACTCGATCGTCCTCTTGATGAAATCCAACTTAAAAACAAAAAAGCACGCTACTACGAAGAATTGTCAGAATTGACGAAGGCCAATCTCTATCTTAAGGCTATTGACAAACTGACTGAAATCGTTGATACCATACTTGATCAGATATATCCGACCAAATCTTTACGCGCCCAACATTTACTAGTTCTGGAACTTGATCAAAGTTTGAATAGAATACATTCCTTCTATGACGAGTATTGTTATCCGGATTACAGCAAAGAGGCGCGAACTGTCGCACAACACAAACTGGATATGCTTAATAAAATCAAAGGCATAAAGAGTGATTTTACAGAGGAAAAACAGGATCTTTTCTACGTGTCCAGTATGCTGAGACTGATTTACTGGGATCGGGAGATACGACTGGATTGTGCGAGCTTAATCACCAACGGTGACGCATATAACAACGCATCCGGCCAGGGTCAACATGAACGGCAACAGGAACTCAGAGATTTGTTCATTTTGAGGAAACCTAAGGTTTCCGAGGAATCAGAGGTTATTCAAAACTTTATTCAGGGAACAGAGAAATATCTGTACCCGGCTAATAAACGTGAAACTAAAACGGATATCTGTGAAAAAACCAATACAGTTGTACCTTCAGAACAGAGTCAAAAGCTGGAGACCATTGCAAAATATATCAGGGAAGGGAATTACATTTTTGAATTAATAGGAGAAGATGAGAAAGCGACCGCTTTTTTGCGCTGTCTGATAACAAGTTACGAGCGGCTAAAAAACTACTGCAGTGAGATTGGGGCATCCGATTTAGTGGCGGAATGCATCAGTAGAATACCAGAACTGAAAGACAAAGTTCGAAAACTCGATGACAGTACTTTGAAAGACCACTCTACGGCTGAAAGAAGCATTCGTGCATTGCTGGGATTCTCTCGCCCCGGCACAGGTGATTACGATGTGTTTCTGAGTCATCGCGGTCATGACACAGATATTGCACGAAACGTGTACGGCTTTTTAAAAACAATGATGAAAGAAGTCTTTTTTGATGATGTCAGTTTATCTGAAGAATTGTCAGATACAGATTACAAGAATGCCATCTATCATGCCCTTGATAAAGCAAAGCACTTCGTGGTTATAATAACGGATTTAAACGAGCTGGAGCCGGGATATCAAAAACATGATAAAGACTGGATGCAACTGGAAATGGACGTTTTTCATACTGAACTGATCGAAGGCCGTAAGAAGAACGCCAACTTCATTATAATTGTTCCGGATGAATTGGAAAAAAAGATAGTCGGTTCAAATAAAACTAATATTGACATCAAATGGAGAAGCCACTCTTTGATCAAACTCAGTGAGTTTCAGGAAAAACTGATTGGATATTTGAGTAAATAAGTTCCGAATTGAATCTGACAAAACATGGAATCACGCATATCAAAAACCAACAGGGTCTCCTCTTCCGGAAGGCCCTGTTTATTTAAGCGAATATCGTTTTAAGTCACTCTTTGATATAAACCTTGGCAAGATAAAGCCCCTGGGGCGGCGCTGTAATTCCCGCGTTTTTCCGCTCTTTTGACTCGAGAGCTTGCTTTACTTCTTCCGGTGTGATCTTGTGAAGACCTGCGCCAACGAGCGTTCCCGCAATGATCCTCACCATGTTGTAGAGGAAACCGTCTCCGATCACCGTTATCTCATACAGATCGGGGAGAAGGTTGAATCTAACCGGGGCAACGGAGCACTCAAACAGTGTGCGGAGGGTGGTCTTGGCGTTTTTAAGATCTCCGCAAAACGCAGAGAAGTCGTGGCTGCCGATGAGCATTTCTGCGGCCCTGTTCATGGCTTCAAGATCCGGGAATTCACCGGTCTTGACGAACCAGGCGTTGCCGTCAAAAGAGGGAACAGAGGATTCTCCGCAGTAAAACAGGTACTTGTAAGTCTTTCTGACTGTGTCACGGCGGGCGTTAAAGCCGTCAGGCGCAGTTTCTGAGCGGTACACGGTGATTGTTTCCGGAAGAAGAGGGCGGATGGCGAGGGCGATCTTGTCCACTGGGACAATGCTTTTCTCCGCGTCAAAACTTGCACAGTAGTCAAGTGCATGGACTCCTGCGTCGGTTCTGCTGCAGCCGGTGACTTTTATCGTGTCGTCTTTGAGCAGCTCCCTGAGAGCTCTGTTCAGCGTGCCCTGGACCGTGGGCTTGAGAGGATTCTCGTTACCGCCAACGTTCTGTATCTGCCAGCCGCTGAATCCGCGCCCGTCATACCTTAAAAACAACCTTACCGTCATGATCTGTCAAAGAAGGGCGGCGCCTATAATGCCCGCGTCGTTTCCGAGGGTGGCGCAGACTATCTCAGTTCTCGGGAGCAGATTGGCTCCGTAGGATCTCTCGAAAACGTATTTGCGAAGAGGCTCGAGGAGCTTTTCGCCCTGATAGGCGATGCCGCCGCCAAGCATAAGTATCTCAGGCTGGAAGATGTTGATGTAGTTCACGATGCCTTCGCCAAGCTCTTTAATGTAGTTCTCGACCACCGCTTTGCCCGTCTCGTCGCCAAGGTCCCTGGCGTCAAAGGGCATTTTCCCGTTGACTTTGTTGATGTCTCCGCCGCAGAGGCTCCAGAGAACGGACTCGGGGTGCTTCTTCATGGCAGCTTTTGTGTCTCTTATGATGGCTGTGGCAGAGGCATATGTCTCGAAACAGCCCCGCCTTCCGCAGCCGCACTTCCTGCCGCCAACGTGGGTCACCATATGGCCCATCTCGCCGCCTGCAAAATTAAAACCTGAATAGATCTTTCCGTCAATGATGATGCCGCCGCCAACGCCGGTGCCGAGGGTCACGGTAAGAGAGGTCTTTTTGCCTTTTCCTGCTCCCGCAATCGCTTCACCCAGGGCTGCGCAGTTTGCGTCGTTGTCGAGTTTTATGGGGATCGAAGTGTATTTCTTGAAGAAAGCCGCAAGGTCGTACCCGTCCAGGGGAACGTTGGCGGTTCTGATGACAAAGCCTCTGTCCCTGTCAACTGCTCCCGGTATGCCTATGCCTATGGAGGATATATCCGACTCCTCAAGGCCCGCCTTCTTTATAAGCTCAAGGGCAGTCTCGCACATGACAGCCGCCACGTCGTCGGCTTTTTTGCCTTTGCTCCAAGTGGGCTTGCTGTTTTTCAGTTTCATTTTTCCGTCTTCAGTGACAAGACCACAGGCGATGTTAATGCCGCCAAGGTCGATTCCGATTCTGTACATTTTAAAACCTCCCGGGTCAAAACTTTCGTCTTTATTTTATAATTTTGTGCCGCCGTTGGCAATAAGAATTAAACCTTGAAAAGCTTGTTTTCCTTGAAAAAGAGACGTTCCCCGTGTATAATCACCTTGACAGAAGAGGTTGCGGAAGGCGGGTTGCCGCCGGGTCTGCAGAACAGAAGAAACAAGCCGGAAGGAGTTTTAATATGAGAGTCGTTATTCAGGATGATTACGGAAAAATGAGCAAATGGGCCGCAAATTACATCGCGGCTGCGATAAACGGACACAAAGAGAACAGGCCTTTTGTGCTGGGTCTTCCCACGGGCTCATCGCCTATTGGCGTTTACAAGGAGCTTATCCGGATGAACAAGGCGGGTGAGGTGTCCTTCAAGAACGTTGTGACTTTCAACATGGACGAATACCTGGGCCTTCCCAGAGAGCACGACCAGAGTTACTGGTATTTCATGCATGACAATTTCTTCGACCACATTGAGATCCCCGTTGAGAATATAAACATCCTGAACGGCATGACTGACGATCCCGCGGGTGAGTGCGAAAGGTACGAGAAGAAGATCGCTTCCTACGGCGGCATCGATTTATTTCTCGGAGGCATTGGCGTGGACGGACATCTGGCTTTCAACGAGCCTTACACGTCCCTGTCTTCAAGGACCGGCGTCAGAAATCTCACTACGGACACCAGGATCGTGAACTCCAGGTTCTTTGGCAACGACCCTGAAAAGGTGCCTTCCCAGGCTCTTTCAGTGGGAATCGGAACTGTTACAGACGCCAAAGAGGTCATTGTACTGATCAGCGGACACAACAAGGCCAGGGCCCTTGCCGCCACAGTGGAAGGCGGGGTCAGCCAGAAATGGACCTGCTCGGCACTTCAGCTCCACAACGGGGCAATAATCGTCTGTGACGAAGCCGCCTGCGGAGAGTTGACCGTAGACACTTACAAGTATTTCCTCGACATCGAAAAAAGGGAAAGACTGTGATTTAAGGCTCTTTACGCAGTCTGCCGGAGAACAATGTTGGAATTAAGGAACGATGATCCTTCGTATTCCGGCAGATATGGAGAAAATTTGAATTGCGGAAATTTAGGGAAATAGTCGGCAGACCGCTTTTCCCGAACTCACCGCTCGCAGTACCTCTGTACAGCGTCGGGATCGTTCAGAAAAAAATAGCTCTTAAATCGCAGCCTTTCGTTAAAGGCAGATCATTTAAGGCTCTTTGCGCAGTCTGCCGGAGAACAATGTTGGAATTAAGGGACGATGATCCTTCGTATTCCGGCAGATATGGAGAAAATTTGAATTGCGGAAATTT
>CAMZBI010000011.1 GCA_947304585.1 uncultured Clostridia bacterium
TTTTTCTGCGGCTTCTTTTTCAGCCTGCTCTCTTGCAAGCCTCTCGGCCTCTTCTCTGGCGGCTTTTTCTGCGGCTTCTTTTTCAGCCTGCTCTCTTGCAAGCCTCTCGGCCTCTTCTCTGGCGGCTTTTTCTGCGGCTTCTTTTTCAGCCTGCTCTCTTGCAAGCCTCTCGGCCTCTTCTCTGGCGGCTTTTTCTGCGGCTTCTTTTTCAGCCTGCTCTCTTGCAAGCCTCTCGGCCTCTTCTTTTGCGGCTTTTTCTGCGGCCTCTCTTTCGAGTCTCGTTCTCTCTTCGGCGGCTCGTCTGGCGGCAATTTCGGCGGCAGCTATTGCTGCGGCCTCCTCTGCAGCCGTCTCAGTTTCTGTTTTCGAAGACTTAGTCTCAGGCTTTTCATCTTTTTCCGCATCTTCGTCAGCGACGGTTTCTCCCTCTTCTTCACCGATCTCAACGCACCTAATAACTATTGCGGTAAAATCTCCGGTGTTCTGGTTATGACATGCGTTTAGAAGACGGGTCGCGATCTCTGCGGGTTCGCTCTCCGAAGCGGCGTCGATGAGAGTTCTTTTTTCAATTACGTCGGCAAAGGACGTGCCGAGAATAACGTATATCTCTCCCTTTGATGCCATGAAAGAAGTCACTTCCGGAACAGACGCTTCCCGGTTCATGCCAAGATAACGCACCAGCTTTTTCCTTTGGGGGTGTCCTTTAAGCTTAGCCATAGGGATAACGCCCATTGTCGCCATTTTCATAGCCTGGGTGTGCTCCACAGTTATCTCTCTGACCTCGCCGTCTTTGATTCCAAAAACTTTGACGCAGCCTGCATTGGCAACGGTTATCTTCTCATCATCCGTGCAGAGGACCGCGCAGGAGACCTTTGTGTAGATGTCGTCGTCGTTTTCGATGGTGCCGGACACATCCGTCGCAGCCTCGGTAAAGTAGTTCTTGAGCAACTTTGCCACGTCCGTATCACGGTTCTTCAGATAATATGCATGGTATTTTTTGAGCTTGTTGAACGCCGCGAAGACAGCTGCCTCACCGGCGGTGGGAGAGTAAATGCCCGTCGCAACAGCAAAGATCTGGCGTCCGCCCTTGGCCGACTTTTGGGTGAGCCGGATACGGTTTCCGCTCATGGCAGATGTGATGACCTTTGAGTTGAAATAGAAATTGTCGCAATAGTTCTCGCTTCCCGGTCCGGGATAATGTGCAACTGCTGATTTAAAAGATATCATTCTCTTTCCGACCTCTCACATACGGTTTGGAATTGTAAATTAGCGTTTGAATTTTAACACAGTCAGGCCCCGTTTTTCAACGGAGAAAACGCTTTACTGCATTGGCAGGGATTGCATTTCTCTTTAATGCGCGCGAAGGAAGGTCATCGCCAATGTGTCATCCGCTTCATCCGCAGACGAACACTTCCACACCGGCAACAGCTTCACGCTCGAGTTTTTCGTAATCGTACCTTGCTTCCTCGGCAATGACCTCCTCGAGGGAAGGCCTTGTTTTCGGGTGCTTTGGCGTAAACACGGTGCAGCAGTCCTCGTAGGGAAGCGTGCTGGTTTCAAAGGTTCCTATTTCCCTCGCAATTGCGATCACGTCCACCTTGTCCATGGCGATAAGCGGTCTGAAAACAGGCATATTGGCGGCTGCATCGGTGCAGTACATGGCCTGCATCGTCTGGCTGGCGACCTGGCCAATGCTCTCCCCCGTTACAAGGGCTGCGCAGCCGTTTCTTCTTGCCAGTTCCTCGGCAATTCTCATCATGGAGCGCCTCATTATAACCGTTCCCAGCTCGTCCCTGCAATTTTGGTGTATGGCAAGCTGGACGTCGGTATAAGGGACCACCATCACCCGGATCTCGCCGCAGTACGTCGAGATGATCTTGGCCAATTCAAGCACTTTTTCCTTTGCCCGCTCGCTGGTGTAAGGGTAACTGAAAAAATGGACGGCGCATATTTTTACGCCCCGCTTCGAGATCATATAACCCGCCACAGGGCTGTCGATGCCTCCTGAAAGAAGCAAACAGGCCTTGCCGTTGCTGCCGATGGGCATGCCGCCTTTGGCTTTGGTGATGTCCGTGTAAAGAAAACTCTCTTCCCTGACTTCGCAGAAAAGGATGAAATCCGGGTCGTTTACGTCAACGGTCAGTTCCGGGAATGCGTCAAGCAGCTCGCCTCCCAGCTCACAAGATATCTCGGGAGACGTCATCGGGAAGTTTTTCGCCCCGCGTCTGGTTTCGACCTTGAACTTGATCGGTCCCCTCTTACCTGAGGCTTTCAGTGCTTCGATTTTTTCGGCCGCAGCCAGAAGAGCTGTCTTCTTTATCTCCCCGTAATCGGATCTGCAGCACAGCGCAACACTTGTGGAGACAACGCCGAAAACACTTCCCGCAGTCTCTGTAGCCTTCTTATAGTCAAAGGGCTGTGCCTTTGGCACTATATAAAATCTCGACTGGGACCAGTGGATGTCCGGGTCGCCCACGTCCTTGAGCTTTTTTCTAAGATTTTTGCCAAGGTTTTTCTCGAAATTTGAACGGTTGAGCCCTTTAAGCGCGATCTCGCCTATCCTTACAAGAATTATTCTCTTGTTGTCCTCGTTTTCCAAAATGCTTGTATAATTCATGATAACTCCGTTTTTATCCTCTTGCTGCTTTCCGCAGTTCCTTTACGCAGCGGAACAGCACTTCTGCGCCGTGCCTGATTTCTTCTTCGGTGGTAAACCTTGAAAAACTGAACCTCACACTGCCGTCGATCACCCTGACCGGGATGTTCATTGCCGTCAGCACGTGGCTTCTGCTCTTTTTCTTTGACGAACAGGCGGAGCCCACCGAAACGAAAACGTTTTCCGACTCAAGGGCGTGGAGCAGAACTTCGGCTCTCACCGGCGAGAAAGAAACGTTCAAAATATAGGGCAGAGACGATGAACTGTCGGAATTGAAATACACTTTGTCCCCGTATTTTTCCGAGATCAGCTGCCTGAAAAGATCCCGGCACCTTGACACGTTCTCGTAGGATGCGTCAATGTTTTCAAAGGCGTCCTCCGCGGCGGCAGCAAATCCGCATATCGCGGGAAGGTTTTCCGTACCGGAGCGAAGTCCGCCCTCCTGCCCGCCGCCATGGAGCACCGGTGCAAGCCTTATTCCCCGTCTGACGTAGAGAAAACCTGCTCCCCTTGGCCCGTGTATCTTATGGGCACTTGCGGTCATCATATCGCAGCCCAGTTCTCTGACGTCTGTTCTGATCTTTCCGTAGCCCTGCACACAGTCTGTGTGGAGCACTATTCCCGGATTGATTGAATTCTTTACAGCCGCGATCTCCTTTATGGGCATTATGGCACCGGTCTCGCTGTTCACCGTCATAACAGATATCATTGCCGTGTCGTCGTCTATCATTTCGAACAGCGCCTTGAGATCGATGATTCCTCTGCTGTCTACAGGACAGTATTCAACTTTGTAGCCTGAGCTTTCAAGGCTTGACGCAGTCTCCAGCACCGATGGATGCTCTACAGCGGAAACGATTATCTTTTTTCCCGAGTGCCTGTTTGCGGCAAGGTAGCCCTTAATCGCAAGGTTGTTCGCTTCAGTCCCCGACGACGTAAAAACGATCTCGCTCTTCATCGCGCCAACGGTTCCCGCAATCGTCTCCCTCGCTTTTGTGAGCTCTTTTTCCGCAAAAAGGCCAAGTCTTGTAAGGGAGGACGGGTTGCCGTAAAACTTCCTTGCAGTTGACGCAACGGTTTCGGTGACCCTTGGCGTCTGTCTCGTGGTGGCGCTGTTGTCAAAATAGACCACCCTTTTATCGGAAAATGCGCTCTCTTCGTAAATGGCGTACAGATCCGGCCGTCTTTTTCCGGTGATTTCTTCCGCTTTTCCCCGTCTCCAGGCCTCAACGTCGGCGTGATTTCCGCCTGTCAGTACTTCCGGAACCTTCAT
The DNA here is from genome assembly GCA_947304585.1 of uncultured Clostridia bacterium. Classification (GTDB taxonomy): domain Bacteria; phylum Bacillota; class Clostridia; order UBA1212; family UBA1212; genus UBA1212. The sequence continues at coordinate 3,927 of CAMZBI010000011.1, forward strand.
GCCCTCAAATTCTGCGGGTTTTGTATACTGAGGATATTCCAAAAGCAGTTTTTCGAAGGACTCGTCGCCGCCCGACTCCGGTGAGCCAAGCACTCCCGGGACGAATCTCGACAGGGTGTCGACAAGCACCGCCGCCGGAAGTTCTCCCCCGGTCAGCACAAAATCGCCAATGGATATCTCCTCGTCGCAGCAGCTGTCAATGAACCGTTGGTCCACGCCCTCGTAATGGCCGCACACGACAATGAGATAAGGCTCCTTCGCAAGCCTTTTAGCTGTTTCTGCGTCGAGTTTCTTTCCCCTCGGAGACATTAAAACAGTGTAGGGCCTGCCGCAGCCTTTCTCCGCTGCGCTCTTTGCCGCAGCTCTGTGACACGAGAAAAGGGGCTGGCAGGTCATGAGCATGCCCGGCCCTCCTCCATAGGGTGTGTCGTCCACTTTATTCTGCCTGTTTTCCGAAAAATCTCTTATCTGGTAAAATCCCAGGTCGATGATGCCGGATGCGGTCGCCCTTGCCAATATGCTCTCGCCGAGGGCCGCCTTTACGGTTTCCGGGAACAGTGTTAAAACGTCAATTTTCATCTTTTATCAGACTTTGTGAATTCAAACAGGCTTGCCGAGAAGTCTGAACATGTTCTTTTTGTATGCCTCAACGCCGGGCTGGTTGAAGGGGTTGACGCCAAGCATGTAGCCGCTTATCGCGCAGGCCCTTTCGAAGAAATAGATCAGCCCGCCAATGCTCTTGGCGTCAAGTCTTTCGATGGATATCTTGAGATTCGGCACTCCGCCGTCGATATGGGCCATTGCGGTGCCTTTGGCGGCCTGTTTGTTGACGTAGTCCATTCCCCTGCCCGCAAGGTAGTTGAGTCCGTCGTAATTGTCCTCATCCGGTTCGATTATCAGATCTGCGGCAGGCTCCCTAACCTCTATGGCGGTCTCGAACATGAGTCTCACTCCGTCCTGAATGTATTGGCCCATGGAGTGAAGATCCGTGGTAAAATCGCAGCCCGCCGGGAACAGACCCTTGCCGTCCTTTCCCTCGCTCTCGCCGTAAAGCTGTTTCCACCACTCAGTCATATAGTGGAGTCCGGGCTCGTAGTTTACAAGGAGTTCCACCTTTTTTCCGCTCCTCAGAAGAGCAGTCCGTGAGGCGGCGTAAGCATAGCAGTCGTTGTCGATCGACTCGTATTCGCCAAAAGCCGTCTTGGCACCTTCGACCAGGGCGTCGGTGTCGATCCCCGCAACGGCAATGGGCAGAAGTCCCACAGGCGTCAGCACGCTGAACCTTCCGCCAACGTCATCCGGAATGACGAAAGTCTCATAACCTTCCGCGTCCGCCATCTTTTTAAGTGCTCCCCGGGCCTTGTCGGTGGTGGCGTAAATGCGTTTGGCGGCTCCCTCTCGCCCGTATTTCTTTTCCAGAAGCTCTTTGAAGAATCTGAACGTTACGGCGGGCTCCGTCGTTGTGCCGGATTTGGAGATGACGTTGACGGAGAAGTCCCTGTCTTTCACAAGATCCAAAACCGATTTTAGATAAACGGGGCTGATGGAGTTGCCGGCGAAAATGACAGCCGTTCCGCCCTTTCCGGACAGTGCATTGGCATTGGCAAAGGGATCCGTCAGAGCTTCGATGACCGCCCTTGCGCCAAGGTAAGAGCCGCCTATACCCACGACCACCAGAACTTCGGAATCGCTTCTGATCTTTTCCGCAGCAGCCAGCACCCTCTTATACTCTTCGTCTCCGCAGAGAGGGAGATCGTACCATCCGAGGAAATCGTTTCCCTCGCCCGTCTTTTCCTTAAGCTTAACGCTTGCCTCAGCGATCTCTTGTTTCAGAGATTCAACAGCATCTTTCCCGACAAAAGCAGCAGCGCCGCTCATATCAAATTCGACAATTGCCATAAAAGCCTCCGTTTGATTGATTTGGTCTTAAGATGCACCCGTTTCGCACGCGCGCATACGCATTTATTATATAACCAATCCCGCCCTTTCGCAAGCAAAAACCCGTGTGGGTTCTACTCCCGTTTCCGTAATGGACTCGTCGAAATGGCGTTTATGCCGCGAAAGGTTCTTGACATGAGTGCGGCGTGATAGGCTTTCTCGCCTGGCAAAAACGCCTCAAAGGCGCCATTTTGCCGGTTTTGCCATAGAATCACACCGCAGAGAGGCTTATGTCAAGAACACCGTGGAATAAATGCCTTCGATGACAAATTATAATTATTACGGAAACGGGAGTAGAGCCCCCGTGTGCGGCTGCGCTGCTGCGGCGCATTGCGCCGAGTGAGGCGAGCCTTCGGCTCGAGTTGGGCGCCTCCGGCGGGTGGGTGCGGCTCCGCCGCAAGTGGGCGAGCCTGCGGCTCGAGTGAGCACCTTTGGCGGGTGGGTGAGCCTGCGGTGCAAGTGATTGCGGCTCTGCCGCACAACAACTGTTCACTTCTCACTGATCACTGCGCAAAGCGCATCACTGCGTCGCATTGTGCCGCTTTGCGCGCCCTTGCCGTCAACCCTCCGTGATGTTATAATTAGGGCAGAAAAAAGAAAGGACGTAAGACCAATGACGGTTCATTCCATCGGCAACGGCAAAACCTGTCTTTACTGCAAAGGTCCCGACGTGTTTCAGGCTTTCGGTCCCCGCTATTCGTCGCCAACCTCATTCACCCTCACGGTTTCAGGCACAGATTCGGGAACAGTCTACAAAACCCGCAGGCTGTCAATGCTTGCGGCCTATCACACTTCGCCGGACTCGGCGATAATTGACCTGGTTCCGGAGGGATTTCCGCTGTTCCTCAGGGCAGTTAAAGGGCCCGTTTCTATGACTTTGGAACTTGTCAACGGCAAACTCGGAAAGACCCACCTTGAAAACACCTTCATTGCGGTCACAGATCCCGGTGCAATTATATACCCCTATGCCTTTGAGAACGGAAGACCCGTCGGATACACCTCCAATCTCCCCCTCTACACCGGCATTGCCTTTTCGGGAAGAGTTAAAACAAAGATCCTTTCGGAAACGAAGATCAAATTTGAAACTTCCGGGGAAGCCTTTTTCAGTTTTGCGTTTGCAGAAGAGCCCGGCGCTCTTTTTGAAGTTCTAAGCAAAGCGGCGGGATACATTCCTCATTTGGAAAAAGGTCTTGCAGACCGGTCAAGCCTTCACGGTGGACTTTTTACACCCCAACGTGACATTGGCGTCAGTCCGGACCGTCCGTTCTACAAAGAGATATGCGAAGGGTACGACGTCATCGCCTCCCAGCAGGCGGATACCGGAGCTGTTCTTGCGGGCTACAACTATCGGCTCAGCTACGTCCGGGACAACTACGGGGTGTTGAGGTTTTTCCTCGCTGCAGGCTCCTTCGAAAGAGCAAAAAGACTTCTCGAATTTTACATCGGAGTATTCGAAAGGCGGGGCTGCTTTAGGAATGCCCAGGGAATGTCCGAAGACGCGTTCCACGTCCACGAGAACGACAACGTTGAAATAACCGGCTACATGGTACTTATGTTCACCGCCTATTTCCGGGCAGCGGGGGACGAAGAAACACTGAAGAAGGCATTGCCGTTGATCGAATACTCGCTGGCCGCCCAGCACGGTGAACTGTCGGAAAACGGAACGCTGCCCTTTAACGGAGACGAGACCTACGTGGCTGGTGGACTTCTTCCGAGAAGCGTTCTTTCCGACGGTTCATTCGAGTCCACTGTTCTTTACTTCAGGGCGTTGACGGAGGCTCTTGAGATCCCTTTGGTCAGGGACAGTCTTGGTGAAAAAATGCTTGCGGAGCTTCTTGTCGACAAAGATCTTATTTCCCGAAATCTGCGAAAAAACTTCCTTTCTGACGAAGGCGGTTTCTTCTGCAACCTTCCCTCTTCTTCCAATCTCCATAAGCCGCCCTTCAGGCCCGGCGGAGTGAGAGCCTGCGGCCACGGTTTCGGCGTCTCGTTCCGCAATAAGAACGGCGACTACGTATGCCCCGGCTGCCTCGGGAAAGACCTTCCGCCAATGTTTCCGGGCTTTTACGGCAAGCGTTTTTCCGTCGAAGCCGCCCTCCTCTCCCCCTGTTTCACCGGTGCCGGCGGCCTCCTGCCGGGCAGGCTTGTTCTTGAGACCGCAAACAGGGTCAGGTCGGAACTAAAGGACCGGAACCGGGTCGTCGGCTACGAGTACGGTATTCTTATGTACGCTCTTGGCTTTGACAAAACACTTGCCAATGACATGCTGGCCCTCCGGGATGAATTTGGCGCCTGGAGTGAGTACTACGACAACGGAACACAGGCCGGGACCCTTTGCAGACCCTGGGAGACTGCTGTGAATCTTGCCGCACTGATCGAGACATTTCCGGGCTGTTAAAGTCCATTACCCGGCGGAAAATATATGAAATTCTCCGGAAATATTTTCCCGAAATCCCTTGAATTTTCAGGCCCGATATTGTATGATTCACAGGTGGAAGTTCGGGGGCAATTCCCGTCCTGTTCCGAAAGGAGAACATCTTATGTACGAAAATCTTCACATCATCGATCACCCGCTCATTCTTCACAAATTGACTATCATGCGCAAGATTGAAACAGGGTCCAAGGATTTCAGGCAGCTTCTCGACGAAATATCCCTTCTCATGGGTTATGAAGTCACAAGAGACATACCGCTCCATGACATTGAAATCGAGACTCCTCTTTGCAAGACCATCGCTCAGGAAATTGACGGTAAGAAACTTGCCATCGTTCCGATCCTCAGAGCAGGTCTCGGAATGGTAGACGGACTTCTCAATCTTCTCCCGGTGGCAAAAGTTGGACACATCGGACTTTACCGCGATCCCGTATCTCACAAGCCTGTTCCCTACTATTGCAAGCTTCCCGAGGACATAGGCGAGAGACTTGTAATCCTCTGCGATCCCATGCTCGCAACCGGCGGCAGCGCCTGCGACGCCATCGATCTTCTCAAGAGAAGAGGCGCAACCAATATCAAACTCATGTGCCTGGTAGCCGCTCCGGAAGGCGTTAAGAAAGTCGAAGAGACTCACCCCGACATTCAGATCTACTGCGCAGCCCTTGATGATCACCTCAATGATCACGCTTACATCGTTCCCGGTCTCGGCGACGCCGGCGACAGACTTTTCGGCACGAAATGATCTGACGGCAGCAAATGCTTGAACGAAGTATAAAAAATCTGCGTCCGATTCCCTGCAAAGGGATCCGGGCGCAGATTTTTTATCCGCTGTGGGAATTATTCTTTGTCTTTTATGATATGGTCAACAATACCGTATGCCATGGCCTCTTCGGCGAACATCCAGTTGTTTCTCTCTGTGTCCCGCTCCACGTCTTCCACGGGTTTTCCCGTATTTTTAGCCAAAAGCGTATTCAGTCTGTTTTTGATTCTGATGATCTGGTCAGCCTCGATAAGCATGTCGGACGCCTGCCCTTCCACGCCTCCAAGCACCTGGTGTATCATGATCTGGCTGTTCTCAAGAGCGAACCGTTTTCCCCTGGTCCCTGCGGCAAGGAGAAATGCCCCCATGCTGGCCGCCATGCCCACGCAGATAACGCTGACGTCGCAGCTTAAGCTCTTCATGGTGTCGTAAATGCCAAGACCTGCGGAAACGGAGCCGCCGTAGCTGTTAATATAAACCGTTATATCCTTATCCGGATCGATGGCCTGAAGATAAAGGAGCTGGGCAATGACCGTGCACGCAAGATCGTCGTTGATGTCATTGAAGATAAGAACCACCCGGTCTTTCAAAAGTCTGGAGTAAAGGTCGTAGCCCCGCTCTTTTTCTCCGTCGCTCTCGTAAAAATTCGGATTTATAATCATTTTCTGTCCTCCGTGTCATATTTACCGGCTGTACTTATATTCCGATACAGATGTGTATCCGGGCTGTCAACAATGCTTCCCGTCTTTTTGCCGGCAGGAAGATTATACACCTGTCAGCCGTTTTTTTCAATCTTTTCGGTTTCCCCTTCCCGCCAATGATTTCAAGCGTTTTTTAATGATCCCCCTGTGAAGGGTCTCTTTGCACCGGCACGTTCCGGCCGCCCCGGCTATTGGCGAAAGACCTCCCGGTGGCTTCCGCATCTCCGAAAGTGATTTACAAAAGGGTTCTTTTCCTGTAAAATTAATCTACAAAAAGAAGCTCACTGCCCGCATTCTGCAGGCGCACTGTTTCAAAACCGTTTCAGCGGGGCCAAAGCCGCCGAAGCGAGAATTATCTGCCTCAAAGCAGCAGAAAATGAAAGAGAGATAGAGAGATTATGAAAAAGTTTATTATCCTTTTGGTCTGCATCGCACTGCTGATACCGTCCGGAGTTCTTTCGTCCTTTGCCATCACCGATACCGTGCTGAACGGTGAAACCGCCAGGACCACCGAGACACTCCACGAAGGTGTTACCTGCACCCACATTTCACTCGGCGCAGATTCGAAGTACCTCAGGCAGGAATTCTGGGTCATTGAATTCGACCCCAGAGACGAAAACTTCGACATCCAGGTCACCGGCGGCGGACAGTACACCTGTCAGCTCAGAACCGTTAAGGATACAGTCGAGACGTTTAAAGAGAAAAACAAGGACAAAGGTCTGGTTCCCATCACCGCAATAAACGGCGACCTCTGGATGGTTGCATATGCCCACGCCAGGATCGAGGGACGCGGCACGACGTATAACGGTTACAGCGACGCAGTGGTGACCCACGAGCTCACCATACCGAGAGGTCTTGACATGTACAACGGAGAGATCGTTTCAAGCCCCCACTCTTCTGCAGAGACCCCCTATGAAGGTCAGTTTGACGCCTTTGGCATCACCCCGGACGGAAGGACTGTTCTCGGCACACCGACTCTCACCATAAAAATGAAAAACCTCACGCAAGCAGGGTCTGAAGAGCTCAAACTCACCGGATTGAACAGACTGCCTGCAAACAAGGCCATCATGCTTTATTCCGACAAGATGGCTGCCGATACCGCATCTCTTGACGACGCGTACGAGATCGTTATCGACTGCGACTACGATTACGTGATAAAGCAGGACTCCGTAATTAAAGGAAAAGTCACCGCCATCTGTAAATCCGGAGACGAAAACCCTAAAATGCAGGAAAACCGGCTCATTCTCACCGCAAGGGGCGACAAGCAGATCCCCAAAGTGGAGGGCATCAACATTGGCGACGAGCTGGAGTTCTCCTTCACTCTTAAAGGCAACAAAAAGGACAACGACATCTGGCAGGAAGTGACCAATATAGTCGGCGGCCACATCATCCTTGTCAGAGACGGTAAAGCCCAGGGCAACGGGGACACAAGCAATTACCCCGCAGCCATTATCGGCAACACCGAGGACGGTAAAATAATGATGCTGGTGGTTGACGGAAGACAATCCGGTTATTCCGTCGGCATGAAGATAGGCGATATGCCTGAGATCTGCAAAAAGCTGGGATTTTACAACTGCTTCGTCCTTGACGGAGGCGGCAGTGCCACCCTTGTCAATGCGGATCCCGATGGAAACTATGAAGTTGTGAACCGTCCCTGCGACAAATTTGAGGACGGCACCTACGGAAGAGCGCGTACGGTTGTAAACTCGATAATTCTCTCTTATATAGACAAATCCCTCATCGCGACCCCCGAGCCGGATCCGACGCCCGAGATCACAGCCGAGCCGGAACCCACAGATGCGCCAACGGCAACCCCGGAGCCGGAAAAAGGCTGCGGAACAGTTATTTCCGGCGGAGTTGCGATCCTTGCCGCTGTGGCTCTGTCCGCCCTTTTGAAGAAGAAAGAACACTGACCGTCACTGCTGAAAGAAACACTGAAAAATGACCTGGGAAATAGATTTTCTAAACGCAATACAAACTGGACTGGCCAATCCGGTCTTTGACACCTTTTTCAGGTACTTCACCCTTTTGGGCGAGCCTGTTGTGTTCATTGTCTTCTGCGCGATCCTTCTGCTTCCTAACAGAACCAGAAAAATGGGTATTCAAATAAGCCTTGCCCTTATCATAGGCGTCCTCTTCGGCAATCTTATTCTGAAGAACGCCTTTGCAAGGCCGAGACCTTTTACCCAGCCCGGTGCGGTCATTGACGCTGCCCGCCTGCTGATAAAGCAGCCCACGGATTATTCATTCCCGTCAGGTCACGCTCTTGCGTCCACCAATGCGGCCATGGTCCTGTTTTTAAACAACAAGCGCTGGGGCGCCCTTGCCCTATTCGGCGCCGCCCTCATTTCCTTCTCGAGGATGTATCTGTTCGTCCACTACCCGACGGACATACTCGGCGGGATCGCCATAGGCCTCGCATCGTCGATCATTTCCTATACGGTGTGCAAAAAACTGTTTGAGAGATATACGTTTGAACTGCATCTTCCTCTCAGGAAAGCAAAAAAATGATTGACGTTTTTAATATTGAGAGCGCCGCCCGGGCCGGGCGGCGCTTTTTGTGTTTATTCTGCCTGTTCAATATTTCTGAATCCCTTTTCAAGTGCCTCCATTTGGCAGGTGCCTGCGGTGGCGTCGTTTATTTCTATTACAAACTTAAGAATGGTTGACGTGGGCAGCGTGACCCTCATCGCCACGTTTTCCGCAAAAACAGGTTCTTCTTTAACGTGGCTGAAGTTTTCCAGGATCTTGCAGATTTTTCCGTACCGGTCGTATCCGAAGCTCAGTTTCAGCGTCCTGCTCATGACCATCCTGATCCTGCCGGCTGCCGCAAGGCCTTCCGTTGCGGAATTGGAGTAAGCCCTTGTAAGGCCGGATGCCCCGAGGAGGATGCCCCCGAAATATCTCGTGACAACCACCGAAACGTCTGTGATTCCGTTCTTGGTGATAGCGTCCAGCACCGGCATTCCCGCAGTTCCCTTTGGCTCCCCGTCGTCCGAAAAACGCATCACCGGAACACCGCCGGAACCCACACAGTAGGCATAAACGTTGTGCCTGGCGTCCGGAAATTCAGCTCTTATCCGCTGAACGAAGGATATGGCCTCCGCTTCGCTTTCCGCATGACAGCAGGAGGCGATGAACTCCGATTTTTTCTCCGTGAAAGAGGTCCTGGAGTCGCCGCAGGTGTAATAGAAGCGCTGAGGCTCAGCTGCGTCCTTTGATATCAGATTCAGAAAATCACTGTCATTCATCTCTGTCTGTGCATTTTGTTAATATTTCTGCAGATTTAGGTCGTTTTTTTCATCTTTTCACGACGCGGTGACTACTCTGCGGTTCCCTTTTTTTGCACTGTTTCACCGGTTTCTTATCTCCGGACAATTAGATTTTAAATGAACGGGGCTTCAAAATCAATCTTGAATTAGAATTGGCGATAAATTATAATAATTATTTAGCATGCGCGGGCGCGACCGCCCTCCTGCATCTATACTGAAAACAATTGGAGTGTATTGTCAAATGAGCAACCGGACCCCGGAGCAGGAAGTTAAAAGAAGAAGGACTTTTGCCATCATTTCCCACCCTGACGCGGGAAAGACAACGATGACCGAGAAGCTGCTTCTTTACGGAGGCGCGATCAGGCTGGCGGGTTCCGTAAAAGCCCGGAAGACCGCAAAGCACGCCGTGTCCGACTGGATGGAGATCGAAAAACAGAGAGGCATTTCCGTAACCTCGTCGGTGCTGCAGTTTGAGTACAACGACTACTGCATCAACATTCTCGACACCCCGGGACACCAGGACTTCTCCGAGGACACCTACCGCACGCTTATGGCGGCTGACTCCGCGGTGATGCTGATCGACGGCGCCAAGGGAGTCGAGGCCCAGACCATCAAGCTGTTCCACGTCTGCAAGATGCGGGGCATTCCGATATTCACTTTTGTTAATAAGATGGACCGGGCTGCAAAGAATCCCTTTGACCTCATGAAGGAGATCGAGGACGTGCTTGGCATTGCCTCCTACCCCATGAACTGGCCCATAGGCACCGACGGCGACTTCAAAGGCGTTTATGACAGAAAAAGCCTGAAAGTAGAGCTTTTCGAGGGCGGCAACCACGGAATGACCTTTGTCGATTCCAAAACCGGCAGCGTGGACGACCCGGAATTCGGCAAGCTTCTCGGCACCTACTACCACGACAGACTCAAGGAGGAGATAGAGCTTCTCGACATGGCGGGTGAGGAATTTGACATTTCAAAGGTCCTCTCGGGCAGACTGACCCCGGTGTTCTTCGGCTCCGCAATGACCAATTTCGGCGTTCTTCCCTTCCTGAAATATTTCATCGAGATGGCCCCCTGCCCCGGGGAGCGCCTTGCCGGCGACACGATCATCGATCCGGTGAACACCCCCTTCAGCGGGTTTGTGTTCAAGATACAGGCCAATATGAACCCTGCCCACAGGGACAGACTGGCTTTCATGAGGATCTGCTCCGGAAAGTTCGAAAAAGGCATGGAAGCTTTCCACTGTGCCGGTGATCACAAGGTCAAGCTGTCCCAGCCCACCCAGTTTATGGCCCAGGAGAGGACCATTGTTGAAGAGGCTTACGCCGGAGATATAATCGGGCTTTTTGACCAGGGCGTTTTTCACATTGGCGACACCATTTCAGCCACGGATTCCCGGCTGAAATATGACGATATACCGGTCTTCCCTTCGGAGCACTTCGCAAGAGTCACCTTTGCGGACTCCATGAAGAGGAAACAGTTCCAGAAGGGTATCGAGCAGCTTGCCCAGGAAGGCGCGATACAGGTCTTCCGGCAGCTTGACGTTGGCGTTGAATCCCTGATAATCGGAGCCGTCGGCGTTCTCCAGTTTGAGGTCCTTGAGCACAGGCTTAAGACGGAATACGGTTGCCCGATAAAAATGAATCTGCTCTCCCTCCACCACGCCCGCTGGATCGTCTCCGGGATAACGGACCCCAGGACCCTCACTGTCACCAGCCAGACGGTCATTGCCACCGACAAAGACGGGAACTACGTGCTGATATTTGAAAACGAGTGGGGAATCACATGGACCCTGGACAAGAACAAGGGCCTGGTTCTTGAGGATATCAAGAAGTGAAACAACCGCCGCAAGGAGACAGATACAATGAAAAATTCTGCATTTAAAGGTAAAACATTCCTGTTTAAAACACTTGTTGCGTTTGTTCTCCTTGCCTGCATTATTGCGGTGACAGGTTGCAATAACAGCAACGATATCACAAAAGATCTGAACACCTACAAAAACGAGGACACGAGCTATATTACGAGGCTTGCGGATTACCGTAACTTTAAAATAACCAAGAACGTGTCCGTGAGTTCAGACGATGTCAACAAGGCCTATCTGGATGAGATCTCAGAACTTTCTTCGAGAAACGATCTTTCGGTCACTCCGCCGGTCATGGACCCGATATTTGAAAAGTTTGCGGCCCTCGTGGCTGAGGATAAGCTCTCTGAAAACGGCGACTTTATCTGCTTTGACTATGACGGTTCCCTTGACGGGGAGCCCCTTTCCGGCGCCAAGGCAAGTTTCCAGTACACGTGGCTGGGCTCAGGACACTTTATTCCGGGGTTTGAGGAATCCATAGTTGGCCACAAAGCAGGTACCACATTCCCCATAACCGTGACTTTTCCCTCCTCCTACCCCCAGAACACAGACCTTGAAAACAAAGAAGTGGTGTTTGAGATCACCCTGAGATACATTCTGCCGGGCATCACGGACGAAGCCATTGGCGTTCTGCTGGAGTATGAGGAGACTGCTTTTGATGAGAACAAAGTTGACGAGACCGCCTCCTTCACCCCCAACTACACAAACGGAGAGGAATATATCGCCTTCATCAGGAATAAATTGAAGACCTCAAAAGAGCAAACCTTTGAGGACAACATCGAAGGCTACATAATGGAGGCCCTCTACAAGGGCAGTGAATTCGGTCAGGTCCCCGAAGCCATGATCCAATCGTTTAAGGAGTCTGTGGAATCCGCAGCGGCAATGTACGGCGTTTCCCTGGAGATGTATCTTTACTACGCCTACGGCGGAATAAGCACCGGGGCTCAGTTTGACGAACTGGCCAAATTCCAGGTCTGCACAAGAGCCATTTTCGGTGAGATCATAAAGAGGGAAAACATGACCATCACCCAGGCCGAATTTGATGAGAGCGCTGCGGTTTTTGCGGAAAACTACGGTTACGACAGTGTTGCGGAGTTTATTTCCAGCGCGACCAAAGACAATATTTGCAATTCGATCTTCATTAACAGAATAATGGATATGCTTAAACAAAACGTAACAATTGAAGTCATTGAATGACGGAGCCCCGTCAGCCGGAACTGATTGCCGGTCATAAGCAACAAGAGGAATCATTATGGAAAATCAAATAAAACTGATAGCACAGCGCATACTTGAATCAAGAAGAATCTCAGGAAAGACAGTTTCCGAGATGGCCGAGATCATCGGAATAACCCCGGAACAGTATGAGGAATACGAGAGGGGTGAAGCGGACTATTCCTTCACTTTTCTCTATAAATGCGCCAAAATCTTTGGCATTGACGTTTACGATCTGCTCACCGGCGAAAGCACAAAGCTCTCCACCTACCAGCTGGTAAGAAACGGCAGCGGCTTTCCTCTTGCCAGGCGGAAAGGTTTTTCCTACAACCATCTGGCCGTCAATTTCAAGGAAAAGCAGACCGAGCCCTTCCTCGTAACCGCTCCTTTCAAGGAGGAAGCCCTCGATAAGCCCATCCCCCTCTCCTCTCACAGAGGCGTTGAATTTGACTATGTTCTCAGCGGGACCCTGAAGGTACAGATTGGTGATCACACCGAGATACTGAACGCCGGCGACAGCGTCTACTACAACAGTGAAACTCCCCACGGAATGATCGCCATTGGCGGGAAGCCCTGCGAATTTTTGGCAATTCTGACAGACGACAAAGGCGACGCCCTCTTCTACGAACAACCCGCCGTCACCGAGGCACCCTCCGCTGCTTCGGACAATGCCGCAGATTCCGCCGGAAGGATCGAATATCCCTCCTATATTTACGAAGATTTCATTGATCTTGAGGAAGACTCCGACGGCAATCTCAGGAACATCCGTTTCAAAAATACAGACAGATTCAATTTCGGTTTCGACGTAGTGGACAAGATCGCCGCCAGAGAGCCCGAAAGACCCGCCATGCTCCACGTGAGTGTAAACGGTGACGAGAGGCGCTTCACCTTTGAGGACATGCGGCGCTACACCAACAGAACCGCCAATTATTTCAAGTCCATCGGCATAAAGAAAGGCGACAGGGTAATGCTGGTGCTCAAGCGCCACTATCAGTTCTGGTTCTCCATCATCGCCCTTCACAAGCTCGGCGCCGTAGCCATTCCCGCTACCAACCAGCTGGTGGAGCACGACTTCGTCTACCGTTTCAACGCTGCAGGTATTAAGGCGGTCATCGCCACAGCCGACGGCGACGTTGCCAATCAGATCGAAAAAGCCATTCCCTCCTGCCCAGAGCTGGTCGAGAAGGTGCTTGTCGGCGGCAGCCGCGAAGGCTGGCGTTCCTTTGACAAAGACATTGAGCTTTTCAGTTCCCACTATTCCTACGGCAGCGAGTCCGAAAAGCCCTGTGGCTGGGAGCCAGCCATCATGTTCTTCACCTCCGGCACCACCGGATATCCGAAGATCGCCGTTCACGCCCACACCTACGCCCTCGGTCACTTCATCACCGCAAGGTATTGGCATAGAGTGCGGCCCGACGGCCTCCATCTCACCATATCGGACACGGGCTGGGGCAAAGCCCTCTGGGGCAAGCTCTACGGTCAATGGCTCTGCGGGGCCGCAGTTTTTGTCTACGACTTCGACCGCTTCAAGTCCGAAGAGATCCTGCCGATGTTCGCAAAATACAACATCACTACCTTCTGCGCCCCACCCACCATGTACCGCTTCTTCATAAAGGACGAATTGGAGAAGTACGACCTTTCCAGCATTAAGTATGCCACCGTTGCCGGCGAAGCCCTGAACCCCGAAGTCTTCAACGCCTTCCTGAAGTTCACCGGCCTTAAGATCATGGAGGCCTTCGGCCAGACCGAGACCACCCTCACCGTCGGCAACCTCTCAGGCATGACTCCCAAAGTTGGCTCCATGGGCAAACCCTCGCCAATGTACAAGGTTGAGATAGTCGACCCCGACGGCAACCCCTGCAAAACAGGCGACGTCGGCGAGATCGTCATCCACGCACCCGACAAAAACTCCCAGGTGGGCCTTTTCCTCGGCTATTACAGGGATCAGGAGCACACCGACGCAGTCTGGCACAACGGCTGGTACCACACCGGCGACACAGCCTGGAAAGACGAGGACGGCCACTTCTGGTACGTTGGCCGCACCGACGATCTGATCAAGTCCTCCGGCTATCGCATTGGCCCCTTCGAGATCGAAAGCGTCATCATGGAACTCCCCTACGTGCTTGAGTGCGCCGTCACAGGCGTCCCGGACCCCATCAGAGGCCAGGTTGTAAAGGCAACCGTCGTCCTCATCAAGGGCACCCGCCCTTCCGAGGACCTCAAAAAAGAGATTCAGAACTACGTCAAAAAGCAGACCGCTCCCTACAAATACCCGAGAGTTGTCGAATTCGTTGACGATCTGCCCAAGACCATCAGCGGCAAGATCAAAAGAAACGAACTGAGATGAATTAAACCCTTAAGGACCAAAGACTTATGAAGACCGTAATCGTTATAAACGGCCGCGGCGGCTGCGGCAAGGACACCATCTGCGACATCTGCGCCGGCATTTACCCCGTCGCCAACGTTTCCAGCATCACCCCTATAAAGGAGATCGCCCGCATGGCCGGCTGGAACGGAGAGAAGGACCCCAAATCCCGGAAGATGCTGGCAGACCTCAAGGAGCTTTTCACTGAGTACAACGACCTTCCCACAAAATACATCCTCTCCGAGCTGGACAAATTCCTCGCCTCTGACAACGAGATCCTTTTTGTCCACATCCGCGAAGGATCCGAGATCGCCAAGTTTGTGGAAGCTGCGTCTAAAAGATGCCGGACGGTCTCTCTTCTCGTCAAAAGACTCACGAAGGATTATGAAAACGGAGCTCTTGGCAATGCCTCCGACGACAACGTTGAAGACTTCAATTACGACTACACTTTCATCAACGACGCCCCGACTCTGGAAGAGCTGGCAAAAAAGGTGGAAGATTTCTTCAAAAACAAGGTGATGCGGCTTCGGTGAAGGCTGACGCCGCAAGTGATGCGCCTTGGGCGCAGTGATCAGTGATTAGTGAAAAGTTGTGGTGCGGCTGCGCCGCGATTGCTGCTGAGCATTCCGCTGAAGCGCATTGTTCACCGTCACCAACGAGATCAGATATAGCCGCATTGTAGTTTTATTGACATAAAAGCCTCAGGTCCTGAAACAGGTCTGAGGCTTTATTGTTTGAATCTGCCTGCCTGAACGCACCGCTGTGCCGGAGGCGCTTTCGCTTATTTCTTCGTCGTCAGCCGTTTCATTTCGCCGAAGTCGACCCACTGCGACGAAGTCGCATCACTCGTGCCGGAGGCACGCCCACTCTTCACTTCGCGAAGCGCATCACTTGCACCGCAGGCGCACCCAGTTCGCCTAGGCGACCCATTTGCGGCGCCAGCCGCACTATTCTCTCACCTGACCGCTTCCGTTGATCACGTATTTGATCGAAGTGAGCTCGTTAAGGCCCATCGGCCCTCTTGCGTGAAGTTTTTGATTGCTTATGCCGATCTCCGCGCCAAATCCGAACTGGAAACCGTCGGTGAACCTTGTGGAGCAGTTGACGTAGACACAGGCTGCATCGACTTCCCTCTTGAACCTTTCGGCGTTATCGAAGTTCTCCGTGACAATTGCCTCGGAGTGGCCGGTCCCGTAGCGGTTGATGTGGGCGATGGCTTCATCAATGTTTTTCACTACTTTTACGGCAAGAATAAGATCGTTGTATTCTGTTTCCCAGTCGAGTTCCGTTGCTTCTTCCGCAACGCTTCGTCCCACAGTTGCAACTGTTTTAGGACAGCCCCTTAACGTTACACCCTTTTTCTTCAGCGCCACGCAGGCGATGGGCAGGAAGGCTCCGGCAGCCTTTTCGGAGACAAGAAGAGTCTCCATTGCATTGCAGACTGAAGGCCTTTGAGTCTTGGCATTCAGGACGATGCTTAGCGCCTTTGTCATGTCATAGCTGTCGTCGATATAAGTGTGGCAGTTGCCCTCGCCGGTCCTGATGACGGGAATCTTGGAGTTTTCCGTAACGTTGTTTATAAGGCCTTTGCCGCCCCTGGGAATCAGGACGTCGACATAGTCCTTCATTTCAAAAAGAATATTCACATATTCCCGCTCGGTGCGGTCGACAAAAATCACGGCGTCCTCCGGGAGTCCGGATTCCGAAAGGGCCTCTCTGATGCAATCCACGATCGCCTTGTTTGAGTTGACCGCTTCCTTTCCGCCTCTTAAGATCACCGCGTTTCCGGATTTTAAAGTAAGAGCCGAGCAATCGCAGGCAACGTTCGGTCTCGCCTCAAAGATCACGCCGATGACGCCAAGGGGTACCCGTTTCTTAACGATCTCCATACCGTTTGGTCTGACCGTACCCCAGAGGATCTCCCCGACGGGGTCCGGAAGTGAGGCGACCTGAACCATTCCCTCCGCCATGTCACGGATTCGGTTCTCGGTAAGTCTCAGTCTGTCGATCATCTGAGGCCTTACGCCTGTCTCGTCAGCCCTGCTGATATCCTCTTTGTTGGCTTCAAGTATCAGGTCCTTTTTCTCCACCAGCTTTGCAGCGGCTTTCAGGAGCGCTTCGTTTTTGGCGTTAGTTCCGGCGCAGGATATAGCCTGCGAAGCTTTTTTGGCTCTGATGCAAATATTCTCAATGTAGTCTCTGCCCTCTCCGGCTTTCGAATCAAACAATACTTCCATAGCAGTTCACCGTTTATTCTCGGGAACAAAAACAGTCCCGACTTCTTTTTCGTCAAGAATATCGTATATTACTTCCGGCTTTTCTCCGTTGGCAATGACCGCAAAAATGCCCGACGCAGCTGCAAGCCGTGAGGCATGGACCTTGGTGAGCATACCGCCTGTCCCTAGAGAAGTCCCGCTTCCGCCGGCATTTTTCTCTATTTCTTCAGAAAGATCGGTTATCGTGTGCAGCAGTATGGCGTCCTTGTTCTGCTGTGGATTCTTGTCATAAAACCCGTCAATGTCTGAAAGAATGATCAGCAGGTCCGCATCGGTCAGCTTGGCCACTATGTACGAGAGGTAGTCGTTGTCTCCGTATTTGATCTCGTCCACTGCAACCGTGTCGTTCTCGTTGACGATAGGCACCACACCCATTGCCAAAAGTTCGTTGAAGGTGTTGATCGCATTGTGCCTTGACTCTGCGCCGTCCGTCACGTCCTTTGTGAGAAGCACCTGGGCCACCGTTTGGGAAAACTCGGAGAAAAACCTCTCGTAAATATTCATCAGCATGAGCTGTCCGACTGCAGCAGCTGCCTGCTTGCCCGAAAGAGTGGCGGGTCTGCCCGACAGTTTCAGCTTGTCCACGCCAATGCCAATGGCTCCCGAGGTCACAAGGATAACTTCTTTTCCGCGGTTCATTAGGTCGCAGATGACCCTTGTGAGGTGACCGATCCTGTTGAGATTCACGTGGCCGTTGTCGTAGGTAAGGCTTGTGGTCCCTATCTTTATAACGATCCTTTTGGAATCCGATATTTTGCTTCTGTCTTTGTTGGTGTCCATAATATCACCTTCCGTGGCGCCTGCCCGCTAAACGGACCGGCCGACTGTTCTTTTATTCGCCGGATGCAGCCTTTTTTTCAAGAGAAGTAGTGCTCATGAGCCAGTTGGCGATACCCTCGGCAATCAGTTCCTGATATGGTTCGGAGGTCAGGTTCACGTCCTCTTCCCTGTTCGACATAAAACCGCATTCGATAATGATCGACGGAACTGTCGACCAGTTAAGTCCCGTGTAATTGTCGGATCTGTTCACGTTCCGTTTTGTGGCACCGGTTGCTGCGGAGAAGTAAAGCAACAGTTCCTCAGCCAGTTTTTTCTCATATTCGCCAAGGGCTTTGTACTCCGCGGTGCCGTCGCCGTTGCCTCTGACCCAGGCCTCCACTCCGTTGACGTCCGGGTTTTCAGCACCGTTGCAGTGGATCCTCAGCACAACGTCGCAGCCTGCCTCGTTGCAGATAACCGCCCTGTCGATATTTGAGAGGTTGACCTCGTGGGTCTCCCTGGTCATTACAACGGTTGCACCCAATGATTCCAGCTTGTCTCTTATTTTGAGAGATATCTGGAGCGTGGCGATGTATTCCGGAATATTGGTGAATTTTCCCGCAGTTCCGGAGGTTGTTTTCGCCTTCATTGTCCCGTTGTTGACGGAGGAATTTTTATCGGATCCCCAGGGAGCGCAGGGCTCTTTTTCGCTGTTGCCGGATGCCTGGTGACCGGGATCGATTCCTATGATCAGTCCCGCAAGAGGTCCGGGCGTCGGAGTTGGTTCTTCGGTGGGTTCCTCTGTTATTTCCGGCGTTTCCGAAGGGCTCTCTGTTTCGGATGCTGTGCTCTGTTCCGTCGGCGCAGGGGTCTCCTGACCGAAAGGACTTCTTCCCTGTCTCGTTGAAACAACAAAAATGATAAGTCCGAGTATAAGAGCCACGGACAGCAGCGCAACAACTGTTATAATCATCAATTTGTTTCTCATAAATCCTCCATAGAGCCCATAAAACCTGTGTAACCTGTTCCGGGATGCACAAGGCTTCTCACAGGCCGCCAAAATTCCCGGACATATCAGATGTTCTCTTCCGAGATAAAATCCCGCAGAACATTCAGTGCGTTTTCGGCAATTGCCCTTTTCTTTGCGGTCTTGTCTCTTATCTTCAAACCGGAGACACAGGAAGAATCAACGATCCCGAAATTTGCTCCCATTGGCTGAAAATCTTTTCCGCCGTAGTTTGCGACATAATTGGCCAGTGCCCCGGTCACCGTCGACAGCGGGAAGACAGCCCGCTTCTCTCCCAGCACATATTTTGCGCAGTTGATTCCGGCGACAATTCCGGAATCTGCAGATTCCATATACCCTTCTACGCCGGTTATCTGTCCGGCAAAGAAGATTGCCGGGCTGTCATAACCTTTAAGTCTGTAATCCTCGCCAAGGAGCCCCGGCGATTTGATGTAGGTATTCCGGTGCATCACACCGTATCTTGCATACTCCGCTTTTTCCAGTCCGGGAATCATTCCGAAGACCCGCCTCTGCTCTGGAAACTTCAGTCTCGTCTGGAATCCCACCAGATTATACAGGGTCCCCGCCTCGTCGTCCTGGCGCAGTTGCACCACTGCATATGGTCTGGTACCGTCGGGGCAGGTAAGGCCCACAGGTTTCAGCGGACCGAATTTCAGCGTGTCGCGACCCCGCCTGGCCATTTCCTCCACCGGCATGCAACCTTCGTAGAGATTGACTGAATCAAACTCTTCCACCTCCGCGGTTTCAGCGCTGACAAGGGCATCATAAAAGGCGTAGTACTCGTCCTTCGTCATTGGACAGTTTATGTAGTCCGCTGTGCCCTTCCCGTACCTTGCGGCTTTGAAAGTTCGATCATGATCGATTGAATCGTAATACACTATCGGCGCCGCGGCGTCAAAAAACTTCAGAGACGAATTCCCCATAAGCCCTGCGATGTCATTGGCAAGGCCCTCCGAAGTGAGAGGTCCGGTGGCAATTATAACCGCGTCGCATTCCGGAAGGTCCGACAGGGAAGATATCTCTTTTCTTACGATCGAAATATTTCTGTGAGATTCGATCTTTTCCGTAATTATTCGGGAAAACATTTCTCTGTCAACGGCGAGGGCCTGTCCGGCGGGAACCCTCGAGGCGTAGGCAGCCTCAACACAGACCGAACCCAGAATGCGCATTTCCTCCTTAAGGAGGCCCGATGCGTTCTCAATGTTCACCGCTTTCAGTGAATTGGAACAGACCAGCTCCGCAAATCCGGGATTGCCGTGGGCGGGAGAATACTTTTCAGGTTTCATCTCAAACAGAGTGACCTTGACGCCTCTGTCGGCAACCTTTAAAGCCGCCTCGCACCCCGCAAGTCCTGCGCCGATGATACAGATTTCAGCCATTTTCCGAACTGTCTCCACTCTCTTTTTTCTTCGCCGACGGCACGTAGCCGCACTCCGGATTGCTGCAGGCGGCATATCTCCTGCCTCCCCTGCTCTTCTTGTAAACCATGTATTTTCCGCAGTTCGGGCAGGACTTTCCGGTGGGTTCATAAGCGGATGCGAATTTGCACTCCGGGTAGCCCGAGCAGGAAATAAACTGCTTTCCCTTTGACGATTTCTTGTAGATCAAGGGCTTTCCGCAGTCCGGGCAGGCCTTTCCCACTTCCTGCTGTATTGAAACGATGTTCTTGCAGGCGGGATATCCCGAGCAGCCCAGGAACTCTCCAAACCTGCTCTTCCGGTAAACCATCGGCTTCCCGCATTTCTCACACACTTTGTCGCTGGTCTTGACAGGCATTTTGACCTTTTCGATCTTTTTGTCCGCCTCTTCAAGTTCCTTCGAGAAGGGACCGTAGAAATCAGCCAGGACCTTCTGCCAGTCCGTCTGACCCGCAGCGATCGAATCCAGTTTATCCTCCATGCCGGCAGTAAACTTCACGTCAACGATCTCGGGAAAAGCGTCCTTCATCATACCGGTGACGATGATCCCTATCTCGGTGGGATAAAGGGTCTTCTTTTCTATCTTGACGTACTCACGGCTGACAATGGTGGATATGATCGTCGCATAGGTGCTCGGTCTTCCGATGCCAAGTTCTTCCAATGCCTTGACCAGTGACCCCTCGTTATATCTCGGAGGCGGCTGGGTGAAATGCTGTTGGGGAGTAATGCTCTTCGCAAAAGCTTTTGACCCCTCCTCAAGCACAGGTATTTTAGGTTCCGCATTTTCTTCTTTTGAAGAGCCTGTGTCATAGGCGGCGCCAAAGCCTTTGAATTTCACAACTGAGCCCGTTGCTTTGAAGGTGTTTTCACCGCAGTCAAGAGTCACGCTTGTCTGGGCGAATATCATATCCGCCATCTGCGAAGCAATAAACCTGTCGTAGATCAGCTTGTAGAGCTTATACAGTTCCGGTTTCAGGGAACTCTTTATCTTTTCAGGCGTCAGTTCTATGTGTGCAGGCCTTATCGCCTCGTGGGCGTCCTGAGCACTGCTCTTGTTCTTATAATATCTTTTCTTCGGAGGCAGGTATTTCTGGCCGTAGGTATTTAATATATGCTCTCTGGCAGCATCTATCGCCTCTTCGGAGACTCTCACGGAATCCGTTCTGATGTACGTTACAAGACCTGTAAGACCCGCGCCGGCGATCTCAACGCCTTCATAAAGGGCCTGTGCAAGTTGCATTGTCCTGTTCGGTGCAAAGCCCAGTTTGTGGGCGCAATCCTGCTGAAGGGTGCTGGTGGTAAAGGCAGGGTACGGAGCCTGTTTTTTATCAGTTTTTTTTATCTCCGCAACGACAAATGGTTTCCCATCGACAGCCTCTGAAATCTCTTTCGCCTCAGCTTCGCTTTTCAGTTCCGCTTTTTTGCCTTTTTTTCCGTAATAGGAAGCTGTAAACGTCTCGTCCGGCCTGTCCTCCGGGTAGAGCACCGCCTCAACAGTCCAGTATTCCTTGGGAACAAAGTTTTTGATCTCCTCTTCCCGGTCGCATATCAGCCTTGTGGCAACGGACTGAACTCTTCCAGCACTCAAATTGTTTTTTATCTTTTTCCACAGCACAGGACTGATCTGATAACCCACAAGCCTGTCCAGCACGCGCCTTGCCTGATAGGAATCCACAAGAGGCATATCTATTTCTCTCGGCGAAGCCATCCCTTCTGTGACGCCCTTCTGGGTGATCTCGTTAAAAGTAACCCTCCTTACCGGCACGTCTATCATTCTCAGGACGTATGCCAGGTGCCAGGCGATGGCCTCTCCCTCCCGGTCAGGGTCCGATGCAAGATAAACGCATTCGGCATCTTTGGCCATGTTTTTTATACTGTTGATCACCGTGATCTTGTTGCGCAAATTAACATATACAGGTTCAAAGACGGATCCGTCGATTTTGACGCCAAGCATTGTCTCAGGCAGATCTCTCACGTGACCTTTGGAGGCAACCACTTTGTAATCATTGCCGAGTATTCTTCCGACTGTTCCCGCTTTCGTGGGAGACTCCAGGATAACAAGTTTCATTAAACAATTCTTCTTTCCGCGAAAGATCTGCCGGCAAAACTGACGCCGGAGCCTGACGCATAGTCTCGCGTTTGCACGCGCTTTTTAGTTATAAAATAAAAATACATACATTGTCAAGCAAAAACAATGATTAAACAGCATGGAATCTGCCGCTCAGGTCCTTTTTTATGAACCCGAATATCTCAAGAGCAGAGAGGGCACGCTTTACGTCACGGCTTTCTATTTCTGTCTCATATGTGATCTCATCCTCAAAAAGGTCGCCGTTCAGCTTCAGAAGGCCAAGCACCTCTCTCTGATTTTTGTCAAGAGTTTCGTCAAGCACCTCCGCCTCAGGAGACTCCTCCGTCTCGCAGCCCAGAGCAACCAACACGTCCCGGGGAGAGGTTATCATAAGCGCCCCGCTCTTCAGCAGATCGTTGCAGCCCGCGCCTTCCGGAGAATCTATCCTGTGGGGAATGGTGAGTACATCCCTTCCGGCGTCAAGGGCAAAATTGACGGTTATCAATGCTCCCGAGGACAGCCCCGCCTCAACCGCAAAAGTGGCTTCCGAAATGCCCGCAATGATCCTGTTCCTCGCAGGAAAATACTGTTTGAGAGGCTGGGTATCCGGAGGCTGCTCGCTGATTATGACGCCGTTCTCTTTTATCCTGTTATAGAGGCCTGCATTCTCCCTTGGATAGATCACATTTGTGCCGCAGCCCAAAACAGCGGCGGTAAAAACGCCTGCGTCCACAGCCGCCTTATGGGCGAAGGAATCGATTCCCCGCGCAAGACCGCTCACCACGCAAATATCCTTTCCCGCAAGAGATGAAACCATTTTTACGCACATCTCTCTCCCGTATATGGTACACTTTCTTGAACCCACCACGGCAAGTCTTGAACAGCACCTGTTAATATCTCCGATCTTTCCCTCATAATACAAAAGCATGGGGCTGCCGCTGCACTCTTTGAGAAGGGCCGGATAGTCGCTGTCGTACCTCGACACCACCCCCGTTCCCTCGGCGTTTACCCGATTCATGACCGTCAGCGATTCTTTCATAAAAGCATCGGCGTCCGTCTTTTCGAGAACCGTCTCGCTAAGGTATTGTGCATAATCTATTTCTCCGGATCTGCCCGCAGTCCAGACGTTCTCCGGGCTGACGAACTCCATCAGTATTTTTTCCTGTATGCTCTGTCTTCCCCTTGTGATCCTGTTCAGGAAATAACAGGCTGCGTACTTTTCAATATCGATCACGCCAACACACCTCCCGCCGACATCTCGGTTCCCCTGTAGGAGAGGCTCTCGAGAATGTCGTCCTCTGATATCTGTTCTCTTTCCTCAAGATCCGCAATGGTCCTGGCGACTTTTACGGTTTTATCGTATGATCTGACGCTGAATCCCATGCTGTCCGCGGCCTTTTCCAGCATCTTTCTGCAGGGGGCTGTCAAAGCGCAGGCTTTTACGTAGTGGATGTTGTCAATGTCGCCGTTGGCGTTGAACTTTTCGTCTTTATATCTTTCACGCTGAAGGTTTCTGGCGTTTTCCACCCGTTTCTTTATGTTTGCGGAAGACTCGCCCTTTCCGGTGCCGATCTTTTCTCCGCTTACGCTCCTCATGTTGATCTTGATATCGATCCTGTCAAGTATCGCTCCGGATATCCTCGAACTGTAATTTGCGATGGCCGCCTGAGTGCAGGTGCATTTTCCGGGCTTTTCAAAAAGATTTCCGCAGGGACAGGGATTGGCGGCACCGACAAATATAAAATCGGCAGGCAGGATCTCCCTTGTTCCGTAATTGCTCACGAACACTTTCTTGTCCTCGAGGGGCTGTCTTAATGACTCTATCACCGTCTTAGGCGTTTCCGAGAGCTCGTCAAAGAATATCACCCCGTTGTGGGCCAATGATATTTCACCTATTTCAAGGGGTTTTCCCCCGCCAATGAGTGCGGATCTCGTTATTCCGTGGTGAATCGTCCTGAATGGTCTGCGCCGCCCGTTCCCGCTGTCAAGAGGTATTCCGCAGCTGCTGTAGATCTGCATGACCTGAAAATACTCGTCAAAACTCATGTCCGGCAATATGCCTGCAAAGCATTTTGCAAGAAGAGTCTTCCCGCAGCCCGGGCTTCCCGTCATGAGAACGTTGTGCTTCCCAGCCGCCGCAATTTCAAGGGCTCTTTTGGGGCCCTCCTGGCCGAAAACATCCGCAAAATCATAATATCCTGCAACTGCAGTAACCTCTTCGCAGTCCGCAGCAGTACCGGGGTCGGTTCCGTTTTTAAGGACGTCCTCTTTCCGTTTTATCTCCGCGCATCTTCTTCTGAATTCGTCCCTGCCCAGGTCAAGAGCCTCCAGGGTCTCTCTGAGATCTGCCGCAGGATAAACGTTTACTCCCGGGCAAAGCAGAGCCTCTTTATAGTTTCCTGAAGGAACTATGAAATCCACGGTTCCGGACTCTTTCCCGCATACCACCGCCGGCAGAACCCCTTTTACAGCCACGGTACTCCCGTCAAGTGACAGCTCGCCTATAACGCCAATGTTCTCATAAGTCTCCGGCCGTCCGCCCTTGGCCTTTATTAATCCCGCCGCAAGAGGCAGGTCAAAGCCTGTTCCGGCCTTTCTCACATCCGCAGGAGCAAGGTTCTGGGTTACGTGACCTGCGGGCAGTTCAAACCCCCTGTTTATCATAGCGGACCTGATCCTTTTTCTGGATTCTCTCACCGTCTCGCTGCCCAGCCCCACGATCTCGAAATAAGGTATGCCTTTTGTAATGTCTGTTTCAACCGTGACCCGGAAAGCCCTTGTCCCGGACAGTCCGAAAGTTGTAATTTTGGAAATCATATTGCCCCTCCCCGGTGTTTTTTTGCGTGCAAACTGCGAAGTACGGGGATTATAGCACCGGCGCGAAATCATTGTCAACAACTTTCAAAATTCCCGATATTTCCGGAAAATATTCAATAATATATATAATTATTATATTATGTATTAATATTTAAGTTTTTATACTATTTAATAATAAGTTTAATATTAAACGGTGGCGATCTTCTCCGGTCTTTTTTTCAGAAGTTTCTGACTGCAAAGAAAAAACCGCCCGGAGGCGGCTGTTTCAAGGTTTTATTAAGGTTTCTCCTGCCCTGTCAGTGCTTGGTTGTGATCTCAAGTTCGATCTTGAAGAAGGCGTCCAGGATGCTTTGGGGAAGCCTCTTGGCGTTTGTCACAGTGATCTTTTGCCCGTCTTTGTAAACGAAGGTGAGAGTCTTTTCACTGGACCATTCGTATTTTTTCTCAGGAAGCGTTGCCCAGGCAGGCATGCCGTTTTTTCCTATGCAGTCTTTGATAAAACTCACAGTTTCTGCGTCCACGGGCTTTTCGCTCTCGTATATCTTGGGGTCGCTGTAGCGGCTGGCTTTTTTATTAACTGCTGTTCCGTCATCGCCAATTACAAGATCCGCCTTTGTAAAGCCCCCGTCTTTTCTCTTTTCCTCAAACATTATTTCGCAGACATCCTGAGAGTCCGGAAGAGCAACCTTTTCGCCCTCGAGAAAACCCTCAAAGAGGCTGTCTATCCGGTCGGCGCTTTCGCGGCTCAGTACCGGCGACTGGTTGTTGGAGAAACTTATGGCCTCGCCTCCGTCATATTCGATATGTACGCTTCCGCCGAAATTTTCAGGCAAGCCGTGGGTGGTAGAGTGAAGGCCGTTTGACTTTATGAGATCCATCTCTCTTACGGCAATGTCCAGCTTCGGGAAAACGTTTTCTTTTACGTAGGCCCACCTTGCGGCCCGGTTTCCCCTTCCCCTGAATTCCCTGCTGTTTTCATAATACACAAACGAGCCGTCGTCTCCCGGAACCGCATGGGCAGAAATAAACATCAGCGGCTCTTTTTTTCTTCTGCCGGTTTCAGGCGGCATGACCCAGCCGAGAGCCGATTCCGCAGAAAAATAAACCATCTCATGGGAATCGATGGATTTAGGTGCCTTGGTGTCAAGAGTCTTTGTGGTGCCGCCGCAGGCATTCTCCGGAGGTTTGCTCAATATGACTATGCCGTCATCTTCTTTTTTCTTCTTTCCGTTGAAAATACTCAAACAGTATCCCTCCCGTCTGTATCAAATCAGTCGTATATCCAACCCGGAACGTATCATTTCCTTCCGGTGGAGCCGAATCCGCCCTCTCCCCGGTCTGTTTTTTCAAGGTCGTCCGTTTCCTCGAAAACGCCCTTAACATAGGGCATAAATACGATCTGAGCGATTCTTTCCCTTGGTATTATTTCCCGCTCAAAAGAGCCGTGGTTGTGGATCATTACCGTGATCTCGCCTCTGTAGTCGCTGTCGATAACGCCAACCTTGTTGGCAGGTGCAAGGTCTCTCTTCGACGCAAGCCCCGACCTTCCGAAAACAAGGCCGACAAGACCTGTGGGAATCTCAAGAGCTATTCCCGTGCCGATCGGGACGGTTTCCCCGGGCCTTATTGTAACAGGCTCCAAGATTGCTGCGCAGAGATCTGCCCCCGCCGCAAATTCGGTTCCGTAACGCGGTATTTCGGCGTTTTCACGAAGTTTTTTCAGTTTTATATTGGTCTCGTTGATATTGGCGCTGCTCATATTATTTCACTCTTCCGGCTTTGTCTCAAGCTTCAGAGGGTAGTCCCCCAGGTGTTTCAGTTTGAAACCGTTTGCCTTATATTCTTCATAGTTGAACGCTTCCAGCTCGTCGATGGCAAGCTTGTGGAACTCGTAGAAGTTTTTCCACCACTCGTAACCCGAGCCCAGAGAAGCGCCAAGGTATGCGTCCGCAATGTCGCAGCCCATCTGAGGAGCCACGTAAAAGGCGCCCATTGCCAATACGTTGACGCCGTTGCCGGTGATAGCCCTAAGAGCCGCAGGAACGCTTTCAACAACGCCGGCGTGTACGTGGGGACACTTGGATGCAGCAATATGGATGCCCATTCCGGTGCCGCAGAAGACCAGGGCCCGTTCAAATTCACCCTCGGCTATCATGCTTCCCACCTTAAGCCCTATACGGTGGAACATAAGATCGGTGTCCTTGTCCGGGTCGCTGCCCTCGACAACGCCAACGTCAGTTATCTTCCAACCCTTCTCTCGAAGGTGTGCACAAACGGCTTCCTTCAGCGGATATCCCGCAAAATCAGCTCCTACGAGCAAATACTTGTCTTTTATAGTTTTCATATCAGATCTCCGTTTTAAAGTCTTAACCATAATTCCGGTCTTCCGCCTTCATTTTATCAAAAAAACCGCTTTCATACAATGCACGATCCGCGGCAGGTCCGGCTCTCCCTGTAAAATTCCTGCTGAAAAGACCGTCAACAAAGGAAAAACGGGCGTATCAAGCCCGCTCTTCTTTTAAAAGGATCCGCCTCCGAAGATGCCCCCCGATGTTTGTGTTAGAGCAACGCCTTCAGTCTCACCGGCGTCTGACGTCTGATCACTCCTGAAACAGTGCAGTTGAATAATATCTGTCCCCGCTGTCCGGAAGAAGTGCGACGATGGTTTTTCCCTCGTTTTCCGGTAATTTCGCAAGTTCCAAAGCCGCATGGAGCGCGGCTCCCGAGGATATTCCCACAGAGATGCCTTCCTTCTTTGCAAGAAGCTTCGCCGCCGCAAAGGCGTCTTCGTTTTTCACACGAAAGACCTGGTCGTAAACAGCTGTGTTTAAGACATCAGGAACGAAACCTGCGCCGATGCCCTGGATCTTGTGGGCTCCGCTTCTGCCCTCGGAGAGGACCGGGGAGGAGTCGGGTTCCACCGCAACCACCTTCACGGAGGGCTTTTGGGACTTGAGATATTCTCCTGTACCGGTTACGGTGCCGCCTGTGCCCACACCCGCTACGAATATGTCAACGGTTCCGTCGGTGTCACGCCAGATCTCAGGCCCGGTGGTGGCTCTGTGGATGGCAGGATTGGCAGGGTTTACGAACTGGCCGGGTATAAAACTTCCCGGTATCTCCGCTGCCAGTTCCTCGGCTTTAGCTATTGCCCCTTTCATGCCTTTTGCGCCTTCGGTGAGAACTATCTCCGCACCGTAAGCCTTTAGAATGTTCCTGCGTTCAACGCTCATGGTCTCAGGCATCGTGAGGATGATCCTGTAGCCTTTGGCGGCTGCGATGGAAGCGAGGCCTATTCCGGTGTTGCCGGACGTGGGTTCGATGATGACGGAGTCTTCCTTGAGAAGACCTTTCTCCTCGGCGTCTTCGATCATGGCCTTGGCGATACGGTCCTTGACGCTGCCCGCCGGGTTGAAATATTCAAGTTTTACCAGCAGAGTTGCCTTGAGGGCGTACTCCTTTTCGATGTTTGTGACCTCCACAAGGGGCGTATTGCCGATGAGGCCAAGTGTTCCTTTGTATATGTTTGACATGTCCGTGTTCTCCTTCTGATCTTATTTGATTGCCGCAAAGCCCTTCTCAAGGTCGCCTATGATGTCGTCAATATGCTCCGTACCTATAGAGAGCCTGATGGTGTTCTCGTGGATGTTCTGCTCTGATAGTTCCTCGGGCGTGAGCTGGGAGTGAGTTGTGGTGGCCGGATGGATCACAAGGCTCTTGACGTCAGCCACATTGGCGAGAAGCGAAAAAATCTCAAGCGCATCAATAAACGCCCAGGCTTCCTCTTTTCCGCCCTTGATGTCGAAGGTAAATATGGAGCCGCCTCCGCTCGGGAAGTACTTTTCGTAAAGACTGTGCTGGGGATGGTCAGGCAGTGACGGATGGTTGACTTTTTCCACTAGCGGATTGTTCACCAGGTATTCTATCACTTTCTTTGTGTTCTCGGCGTGGCGCTCAACCCGCAGAGACAGTGTTTCGATGCCCTGGAGGAGCAGAAACGCGTTGAACGGAGATATTGCCGCGCCGGTGTCCCGAAGAAGGATCGCTCTTACGTACGTAACAAAGGCCGCCGGACCTGCCGCATCCGTGAAGGCCACTCCGTGATAGCTGGGGTTCGGAGACGCGATGTTCGGATATCTGTTCGGGTCCCAGTTGAACTTTCCCGAGTCAACAATGACTCCGCCAAGGGTCGTGCCGTGACCGCCAAGGAACTTCGTTGCCGAGTGGACAACGATATCCGCACCGTGTTCGATGGGCCTGATCAGATACGGAGTCCCGAAAGTATTGTCAATGACAAGCGGGATTCTGTGGGAATGGGCGATCTCAGCCAGAGCCTCAATGTCCGGAATGTCGCTGTTGGGGTTGCCCATTGTCTCTATAAATAGAGCTTTTGTATTTGCCTTGACCGCCTTTTCCACCGCAGAAAGATCGTGTATGTCG
Source organism: uncultured Clostridia bacterium (assembly GCA_947304585.1). Lineage (GTDB taxonomy): Bacteria > Bacillota > Clostridia > UBA1212 > UBA1212 > UBA1212. The sequence continues at coordinate 33,269 of CAMZBI010000011.1, forward strand.
ACAAACGTGGTGTCGATGCCGTACCGTGGAAGAGTATTGCCAAGGAGATTATAGCTGCCGCCGTAAATGGTTTTCTGGGCAACTATATGCTCCCCTGCCCCGGCAAGAGCCTCTATGGTGTACGCGATCGCCGCAGCGCCGGATGAAAGGGCCAGTGCCGCAACGCCTCCTTCAAGCGCAGCGATCCGCTTCTCCAGAACCTCCTGGGTGGAATTGGTGAGCCGGCCGTATATGTTGCCGGGGTCCGCAAGGCCGAATCTTGCCGCTGCATGAGCGGAGTTTCTGAATACGTAACTTGTAGTTTGATATATCGGTACTGCACGGGAATCGGTGGCGCTGTCGGGTTGCTCCTGTCCCACGTGAAGCTGAAGCGTTTCAAATCTATAACTCATGTCATTGTTCCTTTCGTTTGTCTGGGTTCTTCGTGTAATAATCCTCGAGGGCGTTCTTGATAGCCTCTTCCGCAAGGACCGAACAGTGCATCTTGTACGCCGGAAGTCCGTCAAGAGCCTCCGCAACAGCCTGGTTCGTCAGTTTCATCGCCTCAGAGACCGGCTGCCCCTTTATGAGTTCCGTTGCCATGGAGCTGGACGCAATGGCGCTGCCGCACCCAAAGGTCTCAAACTTCACGTCCTCTATCCTGTCGTCAACGATCTTCAGGTACATCTTCATAATGTCCCCGCACTTCGCATTTCCCACTTCGCCTACGCCGTCGGCATCTTCAATAACGCCAACGTTCCGGGGGTTGCGGAAATGATCCATTACTTTTTCACTGTACAATGCCATCCTTCTCACCTCACAGTATGAATTTGGTTTTTCCGTTTACAAGATCCCGCCACACAGGCGAAAAACCTCTCAGATAATTCACAACGTCTTTGACCGCAACGGTCATATACCTTATTTCATCCTCCGTGGCATCGTCGCCAAGGGTCAGCCGCAGGGATCCGTGGGCCACGTCGTGGACCCTTCCTATTGCCAATAACACGTGGCTGGGATCAAGCGACCCCGAAGTACAGGCAGACCCCGAGGAGGCCATCACGCCTTTGTCGTCAAGGAGCAGCAGAAGCGACTCGCCCTCTATCCCTTCGAAACAAAAGCTCACGTTTGACGGCAGTCTCTTTTCCGGATCGCCGTTCAGCGCCGAGTGTGGGATCTCCGAAAGCCCTTCTATGAGCATATCCCTTAGTAATTTTAATCTCTCGCCTGTCTCAGACATTTGTCCGCAGGACTCTTTCAGTGCAGCAGCGGCTGCAACGATGCCCGGCACGTTTTCTGTCCCGGCTCTCTTCCCTCTTTCCTGGGCTCCGCCCTCGATCAAAGTGCTGAGCCTTATGCCCTTCCTTGCGTACAGGAAGCCGACGCCTTTGGGACCGTGGAATTTGTGGGCCGAGGCCGACAGGAGATCGATATGATCCGCTTTCACATCCACCGGGATGTGTCCCACGGCCTGAACCGCATCCGTGTGAAACAGTATTTTATGCTTTTTGCATATCTCGCCGATCTCTTTGACGGGCTGGACCGTGCCGATCTCGTTATTGGCGTACATTATCGTAACGAGGCAGGTATCCTCCCGGATGGCCGATTCAAGTTCTTCCGTTCTGACTATCCCGTTTTCGTTGACCGGCAGATAAGTGACCCGGAAGCCCTCCTTTTCAAGTTTTTTCAGAGTGTGCAGCACCGCGTGATGCTCGATGGTGTCGGAAATTATATGCATTTTACCGGTCTTTTTGCCAATGGCCGCCGCTGAAAGTATAGCCTGGTTGTCGGACTCGGAACCTCCGGAGGTAAAAACGATCTCACCGGGCTCAGCGCCAATGCATTCCGCCATGTCCGCTCTTGCCTTTTCCACAGCCTCCCTGGCCTTCTGTCCTTCTTCATAAAGGCTTGAAGGGTTTCCGTAATACGTTTCCAGATAGGGCAACATTGCCTCGATGGCGGCTTTGCTCATTTTTGTGGTTGCAGCGTTGTCTGCGTAGATCTTCATTGAAAGGTACCTCCTTTACGGGTTCCGAATGTATGTTATCACGCATTTGCCTACTATGTCAATAGGTGAATATCGTTTTTTGGCAGGTTTTCCCTTGTTTTTCCTATTTACCCTGTAGTATAATAGGCAAAACAACAGTGAATCGAGGCGACCTCTATGATCTCAACAAAAGGAAGATACGCGCTGCGAGTAATGATCGACCTTGCCGAACAGGGAAAAGACGAATTTGTTCCCCTGAAGGATATTGCCGAGCGCCAGGAAATATCAAAAAAATATCTCGAAATAATAGTTAAAGACCTTGTGAAAGCGGGACTCATCAAGGGCTCCAGCGGAAAAGGCGGAGGCTACAAGCTCTGCCGCAATCCAAGTAACTACACGGCGGGCGAGATAATAGAAGCCGCCGAGGGCCCTTTTCTCACTGTAGCCTGTCTTGCAGGCGCCAAAAACGAATGTCCCCGGGCCTCAAATTGCAAGACCCTGCCCCTCTGGACAGAATACGACAAGATCACCCGGGATTTCTTCTTTTCCAAGAAGCTCAGCGACATCGTCTGACTCCGCCCTACTCTTGAAGGGATCGGCCGTGTTGAACGTATTGGTCCTGAAAATACCCGGCGTTTTAAATCTGTAAAGAAAAAGCACCTCGAAGGTCATAAACCGACGGGTGCTTTTTTTCTGCGGGAATTTTCCGCATCAAGTTTTGCGATAGGATCAAAGTTTCTCCTTGATCTTCGCTGCCTTACCGACTCTGTCTCTGAGGTAGTAAAGTTTCGCTCTGCGCACTTTTCCGTGTCTTACCACAGTGATGCCTGCGATCTTGGGCGAATGTACCGGGAAAACTCTCTCTACGCCAACGCCGTATGAGATCTTACGGACTGTGAAAGTCTCGCTGAGACCTTCGCCGCGCATACCGATAACAGTACCTTCAAAAACCTGGATTCTCTCACGGCTGCCTTCAATAACCTTAAACTGAACTTTAACGTAATCGCCTATTCTCAGTTTAACAGGCTCTGTCTTCAGATAATCAGCCTCTACTGCTTTAATGATATCCATTCTATTCACTCCTCTCCTCGTAGACGTTCATGCAATGAATGGCAGAGGACCGTCCTTTTATGTGCTGTCTACGCAACGGGAATGCGTTTTTCAGGCGACAGCCTTGCGATTATACCAAAAGAAAAATGACCTGTCAACGGGATTTTAAAGGGTTTTTTCATTGTAAATCAAGGTTAAATATTATACAATTGCGGTTGCCGGTCAAGGCCAGCGCCAATGTCTTCCAACCGTCGTGTTCATTGGCAAGAGGCGCAGAGGCTTTAATGAAGACCGCAGGAGTTGTGTAAAATGGCTAAAACGAAAAAGAACAAAGATTCTTCCGAAGTATGCAAAACAAGGATCTGCCAGGTTGGCGGAGAAGCCCTCATGGAGGGTATAATGATGCGCTGCCCATCGGGTTATGCCCAGGTGGTAAGAGCCCCTGACGGGCACCTTGAGATAGAAACAAAACGCCAGGCCCAGTTCGGTGCGGGAAACAAGTTTCTCTCTTTCCCCATCGTAAGGGGTTCTGTCAGACTTGCAGACTCTCTGATCGTGGGCACAAAGGCCCTTTTCAATTCGGCCGAGATATCAGTTTCGGAGGACGATCCCAACTATAAGCCAAGCAAATTCGACCTCTGGGTTGAAAAACACCTTGGCGATAAAGCCATGGGCGTGGTTATGACCATTTCCCTTGTTCTTGCGCTGGTGATATCCATTGGATTGTTCTTCCTTCTCCCCAGACTGATTGCCGACGGGATCAATCTCATTCCCGGCGTGAATCTTCCCTGGATCGTTTCCAATATAATAGAGGGCGTGGTCAGAATGGGAATTTTTATCGGCTATCTTGCAGCGATCTCCGCAATGAAGGACATAAGGCGCGTCTTTATGTATCACGGTGCGGAACACAAGACCATATTCTGCTACGAGAACTATGAGGAACTGACCGTTGAAAACGTGAGGAAACAGTCCAAGCACCACCCCAGGTGCGGCACAGCTTTTCTGTTTGTGGTCATGCTGATCAGCATCCTCGTCCATTCCCTGATCCCGAATCTCGGATTTGCGCTGAACATTTTAACGAGACTTCTCTCGATTCCGATAATTGCGGGTATTGCCTATGAGTTCAACCGCTATGCCGGTTCCCATGAGAATGGGTTTGTAAAAGTTTTCAGAGCGCCGGGACTTCTCATGCAGCGTTTCACCACAAAGGAACCGGACGACGACATGATCGAGGTTGCCATCGTTGCCCTGCAGGAGGCGCTTAAGTTGGACGAAATGCCCGACTATTCCGCAAAAACTCTGGAAACCGGTTCTTCGGATAATCAGATCCCGACGGGATGTGACGGTGCAGAAGCAAGCGCAGGCGGGGAAGCGGAACAGGCAGACGTTTCAGGTCAGGCGGACGCTTCAGAACAGGAAGACGTTTCCGTATCGGCAGACAACGCTTCAGGTCAGCCTGAAGACTGACGGTCCCCGGATCTGTTGCAAAACCGACTATAACCGCCAATAGCACCCGTGTGCAGAAGGTTCGGCACACTCAAACATCAACGAACATTTTTTCACGGGAGCTTTCCGAACGACTTTAAAACCAAGGAGTTTCCTGTGAAATTAAACGATCTCAGGCGTTACGCAAAAAAAAGCCTTCAGGAGGCCGGCATTCCCGATGCGGACTCTTCAAAACTTGAGCTTCTTTTTGAGTACGCCTTTAATTTTTCAAGAAATTTCATTCTGAGAGAGCCGGATCACGAAATCGAAGAAGGCGAAAACCTCGCCAAATTCAGGGAGGCTCTTGCTTCGGTATGCGCCGGCACGCCGGTACAGTATGCCGTCGGTTTTTCCTATTTCTGCGGATATAAGTTCTTTGTTGACAAAAACGTTCTGATTCCCAGACTTGAGACAGAACTGCTGGTTGAGATCGGTGCGGGTTTTGTGTCGAAACTCTTCCCTGTTCTGGGAAGGCCCGTCAAGGTCCTGGACCTCTGTTCGGGCAGCGGAGCCGTTGGAATTGCCCTGAAAAAAAAATCTCCCGGCTGCGATGTGACCTTAAGCGACATATCCTCCGGAGCAATATCCGTTTCGAAGAAAAACGCTGCGTCCCTTTTAGAGGACGAAAATGCGGTTAAATATGTGACAGGCAGCTTTCTCGAGCCTTTTTTGTCAAAAGCCGACAGCGGTTTCCCAAAATTTGACGTTGTTCTTTCAAATCCCCCTTACATTCCCACAGACGTGATAAAGACTCTTCCCCGGGACGTAAGGGACTACGAGCCCAGGCTTGCTCTTGACGGCGGCGCCGGCGGTCTGGTGCCCTATGACAAGATCACCCACAGTCTTTCCTCTGTTTGCACCGATTTCGGCGTTGCGGTTTTCGAGATCGGGGAGGATCAGGGAAACTCGGTAAAAGCTCTTCTCAGGAGCCGGGGCTTTGCCAAAGCTGAAGTGGTAAAAGACCTGGATGAAAAGGACCGGTTCGTAGCGGGGACAAAAGCAGGCGCTGTGCTGTCCGAACACGATCCTCTTTTCAATGCCCACAGAACCGTTCTGAACGGTTTCAGAGACATCTTGCCATCGGGACGTGTTGTTTTGTCATCCGACTCTAAAAACGCAAATACGGCCGTTCTGAGCGAAGCCAGGCCAATTCAGGCGCCTGCAGTCTCTGATAAAAAACTTTTAACAGCAGATCCGGGTTTTTCTCACTCCGCGAAGCCTGTCAAAGAGCCCCCTGCCGCAAAAAAAGAGCCCTCCACTGAGAAGCCCCGTAAGCAGGCGGAGCCTCTTGAGAGCTCTTCGGATACACATTCTGGTCCGGACAAAAACTCCCCCGTATCAGCCATAAAAGGTGTTGGTCCTAAAACAGAAGCTGCTCTGAACAAACTGGGCATAACCACGGTTTCGGATCTGTTATCGTTCTACCCCTCCGGATATGAAGACCGAAAGACAGTCAGGACGGTAAGAGAAGTTTTGGCCGGCCTTTCCATTGGCGAGTCGGCCTTCTCCACTCTTCTTCTCAGAGTGAACGGCCTTACGGAACGGGGCAATCCACGTAATCCTGTCTTCGTCTTCAACTGTTCCGACAGCACAGGCGAGATCGACGTGGTCTTCTTCAACAACCGGTATGTAAAGAAAATGCTTCGGCTCTCCGGAGTCTACTATTTTTACGGAAAAATCAAAAAAAGCGCAGACTTTTTCGGATCTGTTTCAATGCAGCAGCCCCGCTTTGTCAATGCCGCAAGTCCTCTACAGGTGAAGGATTTTCTCGTCCTCGCCCCGGTCTACAAAACAGGCGGCAAGGTTGGCAATAAGGAGATGTCAAATGCGGTCAAGGCTGCCCTTCTGATCTGCGGTAAAGATGCTGACGGGATCGAATGTGAGAAGCCCGATATTCCCGAAGAAATACTTAAAAAATACGGGCTGCCCTCACGCCGGGGGCTTCTCAGATCCATCCATTTTCCCGAAAATCCGGAGGACGCCAATGCCGCAAGGAGAAGGGTCGAATTCGAAAATCTTCTGGAGTCATCCCTCAACATGCAGGCGCTTAAGCATGCCCGGGATCTGGGACTGCCGGGCATTGCCTTTAATAAAAGCAATCTTGGCGGATTTCTTGAGAAACTGCCCTTCTCTCTTACTAAAGGACAGCTTTCTGTGATCGAAAAGATATTCGAGGACATGAGCCTTTCGAGGCCAATGAACCGTCTGATAAACGGTGACGTTGGCTCGGGCAAAACAGTCATTGCCCTTGCGGCTATCTACAACGCCGTATCAAACGGCAGGCAGGCCGCTCTAATGGTCCCGTCAACGGTTCTCGCCGCCCAGCACATGGCAAAGACCAGTTCCGTTTTAAGCAGTCTTGGCATCCCTTCGGAAATGCTCAGAAGCTCCACAAAAGCCTCGGACAGAAAAAGGATCTTAAAACGCATCGAAAGCGGAGAGCCCCTTTGCATTATAGGCACCCACAGCTTGATCAGCGAAAACGTGAACTTTAAAAATCTCGGCCTTGCCGTCATCGACGAGCAGCACAGGTTCGGCGTCCTCCAGCGGGCAAAACTCATGGAAAAATCCGGTGAGACCGTTCCCGACGTCCTGTCACTCACCGCCACGCCGATTCCGAGGTCCCTGGCTCTTGTGCTCTACGGCGATATGGATATATCCGCCCTCACCGAAAAACCGGGAGGAAGGCTTCCGGTCGCCACTTATCTGTATTCCAGGAAAGACCGGCCGGCGATCTACAGACGTGCGCTGGAGCTAGTTAAAAGCGGAGGACAGGTTTATATTGTTCACGCAAAAATAGACAAAAACGACAACGATGACCCCCTTGACGCCAACAGCGACGAACTTCTGGGCTGCGTTGAAAACTACAGGCAGATGTCCGAGACGGTTTTTGCAGGCATAAAGACGGGCCTGATCCACGGAAAGCTTAGCGACAGCGAAAAGCAGGCCGCCATGGACGCCTTTTCTTCCGGGGAGACCAAGGTCCTCTTCTCCACCACCGTGATAGAAGTCGGCGTTGACGTGCCCGAAGCCTCTCTGATAATTATAGAGGACGCCGAGAGATTCGGTCTTTCAACGCTTCACCAGCTCCGAGGCAGGGTGGGCAGAGGCACCCGCAAGTCCTACTGTATTCTCATCAGCGACAAAAGCTCCGAAAGGCTTGAAGTGATGACGGAAACAAACGACGGTTTTAAGATCGCGGAAAAAGATCTGGAACTGAGAGGTCCCGGCGATTTCTTCGGGACTGCCCAGACAGGAGCGGAAGGCGCCGCCGCCCTTGCAGTTGCCGCAGATCCCCGTCTGTTGGAAAAAGTCAAAGAAGCCGCAGACTACATAGTAAAGAAAGCAGAGAGCGGCGAAAACAGGGATTTCGTTGAGTATTACAAAGCTGTTACGGTAAAAGCAGGCAGGATAACTCTCTGACTTCCGGGTTGAAGGATTAAAGGCTGCCGCGCCGGAAACATGACTGCTCTGCCAAAGGTATTCAGCAGTTTTAAACAGTTTTTTCCATCAAAAAAGAGCCGACCGCTTCGGCTCTTTTTGTGATTCTCTTACGGACCGTAAGTATTAATCCGCAGGATCACGGAGAATTGATTTTTGAGGCACCGGGATTCGCAGCATCCATCACGGATCGGACCCTTTAAAGCCTCGCGGCCTTTGCGCAGCTTATGATCAGACTGTTTCCTCAGCCTTGACCTTTCTGGGAGCTCTCTTTACAAGACCTCTCTTGTCTTTAAGGCATGCGGCGCAAACATACGCATAACGGGTAACACCCTCGTTGTCAATAATTTTGACACGGCGAACATTAACCTTCCAGTCTCTCTTAGCTCTTCTGCTGACCTGGGAACGGGTAATGCTGATATGACGGCCAAACATCATATCTTTTGCACAAATCTCACACTTTGCCATTTAAAACACCTCCTTCCGGAATTATCAAACAGCGGGATACATTATACTCTTTTAAAACATACTGCGCAAGAGTTTTTTACGTGATCACAGCTGTTTTTCCGGCATTTTGACCGGGTTTCGTTATTTTTCGACAAGAGAACCCGACGCGATGCTTACCGTGCCCGCACAGTTCACCGCTTTTCCGCCAACGTAAGTCGTGATCTTTCCGCCGGTCACGGTGACGTTGTATACAGCTGTCAGGCCGTCGTCCTCCGCAGTAAGGGTAATGGTGCCGCCTTCGATGAAGATGAACCCCTTGGAGATGTCGTCCTCGCCGTCAACTTTTACTGCATCGTCATCCGACTGTACCGTGAGCGTGCCGTCGTGCATTCTGAAACTGTCTTTCGCCTTGACCGCATTGTTGGCGGCTTTAACGTTTATGGTTCCGGTAACAAAGCACAGATCGTTTTTGCAGCCTATGCCGTTGTTGAAATTGGCGTTAACTGTAAGGGATCCGTAGCCGTTGATCGTGAGGTCGTCCTTGCTGTAGATGCAGGCATTGGGGTTGCCTTTTTCGTCAACGTCCGTATACGTTTTTGCATCGGTGAAAACGTTTTCGGTTCCCTTGGCAAGGGTGATCCCCACCTTGTCGGCGGACATGACGTAGATGCAGGCTGAAGTCGAGTTCGTCACCGTGACTCCGTTGAGGATGAGCCTGACCTTTTCGGTCTTTTCCACGTTGACTAAGATCTGTCCGTCGGTCAGTGTGCCGCTGATCAGATAGGAGCCTGCCGCATTGACGGTGATCTTGTTCCCGTTCACGACTGCGCCCTGCCCTGTCACGGTAGTTCCGTCCTGGGCAAGATCTATTTTGGTACACTCAGAAGGCGTGTATGCTATCGTCGTGTCAAATTTAGTAAACTGTTCCGAAGCGGTGACCTGGGGAATAGTCGACGGATCCTCTTCGGAACCTCCCTGTTCAGCCGTGGAGGAAGGAGTGGAATCGCCGGGGACTGCCGTGGGATCGCTTTGCGTGCCCGAATCGCAGGCAAACAGGAGTGAAGCAATGAGCAGTACAGTGAGAAGAGCCAGCAAACTCTTAAGCAGTCTTGATTTAGTCATATTGATTATCCTTTCAGTAGCGCAAACAGTTTCAATCAGCACTGTTGCAGCCGGTATTATACGCAGATCTTCTGAAAAAATGTTAAATAAGTCTGCTCAGAAGTTCGGCTTTATCGGTGTACTCCCAGGGCAGATCGCAGTCGATCTTGCCGAAATGGCCGTAGCACGTGGTTCTTCCGTAGATCGGACGTCGTAAATCAAAATAAGAAATAATGCCTTTAGGCGTCATGTCAAAGCAGTCAAACACCGCTCTTTCTATCTCGTGGACAGGAATCTTTTCCGTACCGAATGTGTCTATAAATACGGAAACAGGATGGCTCACACCTATCGCATAGGAGATTTGGATCTCACATCTGTCGGCAAGGCCTGCGGCAACGATATTCTTGGCAATATATCTGGCCATATACGCCCCCGAGCGGTCCACCTTGGTGGGATCCTTTCCGGAGAAAGCCCCGCCGCCGTGACGGCCCACACCGCCGTAGGTGTCAACTATGATTTTTCTTCCTGTAAGTCCCGAGTCAGCCGCAGGTCCGCCAAGAACGAATCTGCCGGTGGGGTTGATGTAGAAAACAGTTTTCGAGGAAAGCATATCGGCGGGAAGCACGTGCCTGATGACATATTTTTCAATATCTGCCCGCAGCTGTTCCATGGAAACGGATTCATCGTGCTGGGCGGATACAACCACTGCAGTGATTTCGCAAGGTTTACCCTTATCGTCGTAGGCAACGCTTACCTGGCTCTTTCCGTCAGGACGGAGATATCCTAAAATACCGGATTTTCTGACTTCCGCCAATCTCTTTGTAAGCCTGTGGGCGTATGCGATGGGGGCGGGCATGTACTCGCCGTTCTCGCAGATCTCGTTGGATGCATAGCCGAACACCATTCCCTGGTCGCCTGCGCCGTCATTGTCAACGCCCATGGCGATATCGGGGGACTGGGTGACGACGTTGGTCATTACCTTGTCCGCAAAGGCTCCGTCCGCTCCCGTGTAGCCGATCTTTTTTACAGTTTCCTTTGCGATTTTCGCATAATCCACGATTGCGGAAGTGGTGATCTCACCCATGATCTGGATGTGGAACGGGCAGGCGGTAACCTCGCAGGCAACTCTCGCCGCCGGATCCTGACTGAGCACTGCGTCAAGTATATTGTCCGCGATCTGGTCGCAAAGCTTGTCGGGATGTCCCTCAGTTACCGATTCCGATGTAAAAATTCTCATTTGTCCTCAACTTCTCCATTGATGTTATTCTATTCCCTCTTCCGGCTGTCCTTTGTCGGGAGCGAAGAGGAAAAGCTTCTCTTATGCGGTGGCGGCTCCGGATGCAGCGTCCTCGTAAACCAGGTCCGGTGGTGTGCCGTTCAATATCGTCTCCTCGGTGACGATGCATTTTACCACATTCTTCTGCGAAGGTATCATGAACATTACGTCTCTCATGATTCCGTCTACTATGGCCCTAAGGCCCCTTGCGCCGGTCTTTCTCTCCATTGCCAGCCTTGCGACGGCCTTCAAAGCTCCTTCTTCGAAAACAAGTTCGACCCCGTCAAGGGACAGCAGCTTTCTGTACTGCTTTATAATCGCATTTTTAGGTTTTGTCAAGATGTCTATCAGCGCATTTTCATTTAAAGCATCCAGCGTCACAATGGTGGGAACTCTTCCGATGAATTCAGGTATGAGGCCGAATCTCATCAGATCCTGGGGTTCCAGCTTCGCAAGCAGTCTGTCTGCGTCCAGTTCCTCTTCCGTTATGATCTTCCCGCCAAAACCCATCGTGGACTTGCCTAGCCTGTTCTCAATTATCTTAGGCAGCTTGTCGAAGGCGCCGGAGCAGATAAACAGTATGTTGGTGGTGTCGATCTGCAGAAACTGCTGCTGGGGATGCTTTCTTCCGCCGTTGGGCGGCACCTGGGCGACTGTCCCCTCAAGGATCTTTAGAAGCGCCTGCTGAACACCCTCTCCGCCAACGTCTCTCGTGATGGACACGTTTTCCGTTGTGCGAGCGATTTTATCTATTTCATCGACAAAAATGATTCCTTTTTCCGCTTTCTCAATATTCCCGTCCGCAGCCTGAATAAGTCTGAGGAGAATATTCTCCACGTCCTCGCCAACGTACCCCGCCTCCGTCAATGCAGTGGCGTCGGTGATGGCAAAGGGCACGTCAAGAATCCTGGCCAGCGTCTGGGCAAGGTAAGTCTTTCCCACTCCCGTGGGGCCTATGAAAAGGACGTTGCTCTTGGAGAGCTCAGTATCCAGTAGATCTTTCGGCAATTCCCGGACTGAATTGTCCCCGTAGGTCTTGATCTTCTTTTTCCTGACAGGCGACGCCCGCCGTTCGTTGTCGATGATACGTTTGTAATGGTTGTACACCGCAACACACAGAGACTTTTTCGCATTGTCCTGACCGATCACGTATTCGTCAAGTTTTGCCTTCAGTTCTTCCGGCTTTGGAAGCACAAAATCCTCGCTGAAGACAGACCCGAAATTGAAGTTGTCCTTTTTTTCTTTATCCAATACAGACGGGTCGTCGCCAATGAGATCCACGCAGATCCTGATGCAATCCTCGCAAATACATACGTTGGGACCCTGGACAACGGTTACGGAGCCGTTGAGATCCCTGCCGCAAAACGAGCATCTGTATGATTTCTTCCCTTTTTCGTCCATATTTCTATCCAAAAACATCCCTGCAGGATGGTACGTTCCCGTAATTTTTTTCGATATCACTTTCCGGCGGAATCGGGCTTTTTGCCCGAATGCCGGCAGTCACTTATTAATCGTCAGACTCTGTTTTTATAGACCTTGTCAATGATTCCGTATTCCACAGCCTGTTCCGCAGTCATGTAGAAATCCCGGTCGGTATCCCGTTCAATGATCTCCACCGGCTTTCCGGTGTTCTCGCTGAGGATCCTGTTCATATTGGCCCTGATATTCTTGATATGCTCGGTTGCGATCACTATGTCGCTGGCAGGACCCCTGGAACCGCCCATGGGCTGATGGATCATAATCTCGCTGTTCGGAAGAGCAAAACGCTTTCCCTTTGTCCCCGATGAGAGCAGAAACGCCCCCATGCTGGCCGCCCTGCCTATGCAGATGGTTGAAACGTCACACTTGATAAAATTCATGGTGTCGTAAATAGCAAGGCCTGCGGATACGCTTCCTCCGGGGCTGTTGATGTAAAGCGAAATATCCTTTCCCGGATTTGCGCTTTCAAGATAAAGGAGCTGTGCCACGCAGAGGCTGGCAGTGGCGTCATTTATTTCATCGCTGAGAACAATGATCCTCTCGTTCAGAAGTCTTGAAAAAATATCATAAGAACGCTCGCCTCCGTTGGCGGTCTGTTCGACTACATAAGGTACAAGTGCCATTTTTCCCTCCTGTTGATCACTTTTATATACGAAAACGGTCCTGTTTCCAAAGCTCGCATAAACACTCGCCAATATCTTTTACCGATATCAATTACCGATATCAATCTGCCGCAGCCGCGGCAAATTGCCAAAACCGTTTCGAGTTTGTATTTTACCACATTTTCGATCTTCAAAAAAGTCAATTTCTCAAAATCAAGGTATCCTTAAGACTCACGGAATGCCGGTTTTTCCCTTAAACAGGCAAAAAACAGAAAATTTATAGTGTCACGGATCCTCTAAACAGCGAAGAAGAACCGTCTTCCGGACAGAAAAGGCGGCCTCCGGCATTCAACTGAAGAAAGATCTTCCTGAATCTGCCTCTCTGCCGCCTTAACGCTATAAATTACAAGGTTATCCCGCAGGATCCGTCAATCTGTGAACACCGCATTTGCGACAAGGAAATCGATCGCAAGTCTCGGTCTCAAAGTGTCTTCAATATAGGATCTGAGTTCGTCGGAGATATCCTTTGAAAACTCCTCATAATCCATTTTATAAGCTTCCGCCATCTCCTTGAGCCGGGCTTCAAACTGTTCCTCTGTCGGTTTAAGCGATTCCGCTGCGGCGATCTCTTCAAGAACAAGATCTTCGCGGACCTGTTTCTCCGAATTCGGGCGGAGGTCAGCTTTCATAGTCTCGATGTCCGTTCCGGTCATCTGGAGATAGTCTTCAAATTTGATTCCATACTGGGTCAGCTGTCTGCGGTAGGACTCAATGGTATTCTCGACGGCATTGTCCACCATCACATCCGGAATATCGACTTCGGCATTTGCAGTAACCTTCTCGATCAGCTCGTTTTCGTAGGATGTCTTTGCGTTTTTCTCCTTTTTCTCGCCAAGTTTCACCGTCAGGTCTTTCTTGTACTCCTCAAGAGTGTCGAATTCGCTCTTTTCAGCAGCAAAATCGTCATTGATCTCGGGGATGACCTTGACTTTGATATCGTGTACAGTCACCTGAAACTCCGCAGCTTTTCCTGCCAATTCTTTTGCGTGGTAATCCTCGGGGAAAGTCACCGACACCACGAACTCATCGCCAATGTTATGGCCTTCCACCTGCTCTTCAAATCCTGGAATAAACTGCCCCGATCCGAGGACCAGGCTTTGGTTGTCAGCGGTTCCGCCTTCAAAAGCAACTCCGTCAACGCTTCCGGCATAGTCGATAATGACCGTGTCGCCGTTCTGCGCAGGTCTGTCGGAAATGCTCTCCATCCGGAAATCTTCTTCGGCAAGCCTCTTAAGCTCGGCATCAACGTCCTCATCCGTAACTTCCGTAGATATCTTTTTGATCTCAAGTCCTTTGTACTCGCCAAGTTTGACCGTGGGACGCACAAAAACCTCTGCTGTAAAGATGAGTTTTGTGTTTCCTTCAACTTCCTTAACGTCGTACTCGGGCTCGCTCACAGGCTTCAATCCAAGTTCTTTTACAGCTGCCTCATATTCGTCCGGGATCACATAGTTAAAGGCGGAATCGTACAGAGCAGCGATTCCGTACATCCTCTCCACTGTCTTCCGGGGAGCCTTGCCGGGTCTGAATCCGTTGATCTTGAACTTTCTCTTGTTTCTCTGGAAAGACTTCTCAAGTGCTGCCTCAAAATGTGCAGGATCAACGTCAACTGTGACCAAAACCTTATTCTTGTCAACTACTTCATATTTAGCGCTCATTTTTGTAAACTCCTTAATTCCGAATCCGTCCGGCACCCGCAATCTTTACAAATTACAAAAAGAAAGCCTGCAGTTCGGGCAGGCCTCTTCTCTTACGGGTAAAGGACAAATCAAAGACCGTATCTCTTCTTGAACTGATCAACACGGCCGCCGGTATCAACCAGCTTCTGCTTTCCCGTATAAAAAGGATGGCATTTTGAGCAGATTTCTACGTTTACTGCATCTTTGGTGGACATTGTGATAAAAGTCTCGCCGCAGGCGCACTTTGCCGTTACCTCTTTAAATTTAGGATGGATACCCTCTTTCATTACTGTCACCTTCCTCTAAAACACCCAAAAATGGGTGATTTTTGCGTTCTTTTGACCGCCAAAAACAGCGGCGACGGTCATTATATCACTTTTGAATGAACCGTGCAACTTCTTTTTGCAAAAAAACAGAGATTTTGAAAGAATTGTGAATTTTCAAAGTAAACGCAACACCCATCTCTGGCCACTGTTGCGTTTAGTCTGAAACGACTATGGTGTTGCATTTAATCTGAAAATTCTCTGTTTTAACACGCTTGTCGACTCCGATTCGATTTTTTTGTTGTTCTCTTCTGATGAAATCTGTGACAAAATTTGACTGTCCATAGGGTTCGCCTCCTTTAGGGTTTTTTAGCACATTAAGCATATCACAAAGGCGGATTCTATGGATATTTTTTTTGCCTTTGAGCAGTCTGCCGGTAAAAATCTCCGTCTAAATTTTACACCATCCTTATCTCAAAAAACTCCCAAGTCTGTAATGGATTCATTGACATGAAATATATACCTCGAATAGTCTCTGCGGTAAGAACTGTGCTCCAGCCGTAACTGAAATGGCAAATCCTTCACGCTTACACATTTCTCAGGTCTAAATAATTGCTCCTTTGCAAAAAGCCGGATGCTTTCATTACTAACGAACAGCGACCCGGCTTTTTTCATCGGTCTTATTTCAGACCTCTCTTTTTTGGCTTTTCTAATTTTTTTGTTATTCCGAAAACGCTTTATGGAACCAACAGAAGACCACTTAAGTATAATGATATGTCATCATCGTCCGGATCGCCCTCCTGTCCGAACTGCCTGAGGTAGTTTTTCGTTATTTCCGGGGCATTGTCATAAATAACGAATATCGTCTTTTCTCCAAAGAAATTGTAGGCACCATCTTCGTCAAAACGAATTTCGTTTCCCGAATCATCAATAAAACGAAAAGGTGAATTCTGAGATCCGTCGATATATGATGACCAGTTGACGGAAGGATATACATAGCTATAGATCTCAAGAGTAAAAAAATAGTTTTGATCCTTCCCTTTATCGATTACTGAATAATGAACGCTGAGACAATTGCTTTCAGGCTGATTTGTGATCTCAACCATGATATTGTCTCCCAGTTTTTCCGAAGCATTCATACACAGTACTCGCTGTGGCGTGGTATTGCAACCGGTCAGCAAACAAGTTATAAATAATATCAAAACTATAAACTTTATTGTTTTTGTTTTCATTCTTATACCGCCTCCAAAAAAATGATAGCGCTAAATCCGACATGTCCGTTAACGTCATAATATCTGGCTTCTTTACTATGACCATCTCTAAGTTCATAAAACAATTTGTACTCTGAATGCGTTACAAACCATATTTTTGTTTCCTTTATATATTGTTTATACCCACATCCCGCCATTGTGTGGGACCCATAAGTGTCGTTCGACGTCGACCAAATAAAAGCATCCCCTCTATCTATACTGCTAATAACATTGTTATATGTGTAGCCCCAGAGTACCGAAACATTTGTATTTATTGTTACATCATAATCTTTTGCAACGTTCTTAATTATGTTTTCTGTTTCCCAAATTGTTCCGCCATTAATTTTGCCGTATTTTTCATCAACATATTCTCTTGTTTTAGCCCACAATTTATTAAATTTATAGGATTCATTCTTCATTTGATATTTGAAATACTTTATGCCGTCGCGAGTAACCGTACCCGATATGTTATTTCCTGCTTTATTATAATATAATTTATATATTCGGGGTTCAGAAGTTTTAGGGTCATAGTCTACTATGTCAGACGATATTGGCATCTTTGAAGAGTATTTTTCATCAGCATAATACTGAAGAACAGTATATGCAGACACTACCCAGCAATTTCCTTCAGAAATCGCACCATCTTTTCGGTTGTTTTTATAAACTGAAAGATCCCATTGATCAAAACCTGTCATTGGAAGACTGCCTGATTTGTTAAGTTTCCAACCGCTTCCGTATTTAGATTTAATATATTTATCAGTATCTTTAATTTTGCCACACCCTGTTTGGTCCTTTTCTTGTCCGTCATATTGTTGTTGATTCATTATTAAAGAATCCCAATAGGACTCTATAGAATTATTCTGCTCTTCTATACTATAGTAGTTCCCATCTACCATGTATAAGTACCCACCATATACATTATAGGCGAAAGCATCAGCCTCTATATCCTTTAAAGGAGATTCACCTTCGGTTTGAAAATCATACATTACGTAATTATCGCCAAGAACAGCATAACCATCTTCTGCGGAAAAATCAAGAAACAAAGCGTCTTCTAATCCGTCAGGTGACAGCACAAAAATAGGCATCCTACTCTCGATGCCCGTAGCGCTCCAGTTAGCGTCTGAATCTTCGATTTCCTCGTTATACTTTTCAACAAAAAGAGCAAAATTCTCTTCAATAAAATCTGCAACTGCTTCGCATTCCGGTGGTAAAGTATCCAAAAGTGATTGTTCATCTATTGGATTAACAGAAATTGAATTAAGTATCATTAGCATCGCTAATAATATCTTAAAAAAAGTTTGCATTATCTTTTCCTCCTGTACTTTTGAAAAAACGTCTTATATGGAATTCAATACGGCTTGAGGTACTCGTTTTTGTCAAATGTTCATTTCCAACACCTCCAATCTATTTGCTTTTTCTTATCTTTCTGAAGTGATAATACCATTTAATTTTCACAATGTCAAAAAATTTCGCTACTGTAAAACAAAAGAGACCGTAGTGTGAAAGAAAAAGTGGACAGTAGTCAGTTGACAGTGATCAGTGAATAGTGATTAGTGATTAGTTGCGGTACGCACGCACTTCGTGCTGTCACTGTTCACTCTTCACTGTTGCTTGTCAACTGTTCTCTGTCAATTGTTCACTGTTCTCTGTTAATAATTAACTTGAAAAACTCCGTCAGCTTGCCGCAGCATATCTCCCGGGTGTAGTTTTCAAGGAAACAGCGTCTGGCGTTTTTGCCCATTTCCGCGCATACAGTTGGATCTTCCGCCAGTTTTTTTACTGCCTCAAGGAAGCCGTTTGCGTCACCGTTCTTGACTGCAATGCCGCAGTTGTACTTTTTCAAATCATCCAGAATGTCCTTTTCGTCGGTGACTGCAATCACGGGTCTGCCCATCATGTAATACGAATAGACTTTGCTGGGTGCGCACAGGCCTCCGAGGCCGGCTTCAA
This sequence comes from uncultured Clostridia bacterium, assembly GCA_947304585.1. GTDB lineage: Bacteria > Bacillota > Clostridia > UBA1212 > UBA1212 > UBA1212. The sequence continues at coordinate 51,315 of CAMZBI010000011.1, forward strand.
GACTCACAGCAAAGGCATCGCAGGAGGACATTGCTTTTTTGTATTCCTCTCCCCGCAGAAAGCCGGGCATTCTGACATTGGCCATTCCGGAGAGCTTGTCGGCAACGTATTTTTCTTTTGACCCGTGGCCCGCAAATATGTAGTTGGTTTTAGGATTGCCATGGGCTTCCTGTTCAATAGCAGATACAAGGGTCTCCATGTCCTGGCAGATGCCCATGTTGCCGAAATAGCCGCAGGTGAAGGGGCCATCGCCGATCGCAGCGTCGGTTCCTTCGTACAGATCTCTGTGCCAGTTGGGGATCACGGCGATCTTTTCCCGGGGCATCCCTCTTTCTTCAGCAAAGAAGTCCGCCATTTCATTTGAGATGCAGACCACACCGTCCAGGACCCGGGAAAGGCGGCGGTTGATGTGACCCATTGCCTTGGTCATCAGGCTGTTTTTCCCTGCTTTTCCGGTTTTTATTGCGATCTCAGGGTACACGTCATGGGCGATGAAAACAGTTTTCACTTTGAAGAGGCGTGCTGCGATATTGAGGATGTTTGTGACCATTGGCGGGTTTGAATATGCTGCGATCACCTTGTAACGTCTCATGGAAAACAGCCGGCAAAGAACGGCCCAGTAGAAAGAAAAATAATTAATAAGGCGACCCGCCACGCTCTTCCTCGATACAGACAGATACTTGAGGCGCCTTATATTCACACCGTCCGCAGTCTCAATTTTAGGCACCTTTTTCTGATCATCGCCAACGTATTCCCGTGGATATCCGCAGAGCACGTCCACAGAAAAACCTGCTTCCGCAAGGGCCTTGCAGGTGTCAGACGCAAGTTCCGCGCTTGTGACGTATTCCGGGCTGTAGAATTGGCAAATGAAAAGTATATCCTTTTTTTCCATATCCGGTCCTTATGTAAGGGTCTCAGTTTTCGCCCTTTCCGTAAATATCGTATGCCTCGCTCCTGGAAAGTCCGAAGGCGGCGCCAACTGTCTTTACCGCTTCGTTCCTCTTCATTCCGGAGTCAATGGCTTCCCGAACCTGTTTTTTAAACTCCTCCAGAAGTTCTTCGTCTCCTTCGGCAAGCCTGCGGGCTTTTTCAGCCGTTCCGGGATCTTCTTTAACAGGCGCACGTCCTTCAATAACTATCACGTATTCGCCCCTGGGGGGAGTTTCTTCCAGCATTGCCAATAACTCGGCCGCCGTCCCCCGCCTGACCTCCTCGTGGATCTTGGTGATCTCCCTGCAGAGGGCTATCTGTCTTTCTCCCGCAGCCTGCTCCAGGGCTTTAAGGGTCTTCATTATATTATACGGAGACTCGTAAAGGCAAACGGTCTCTTCGGATTTTGAGATCTTTTCAAGCATCGGTACTGCCTGCTTACGGTTTTCAGGCAAAAATCCGAGAAAAAGTATGCCCTTTGTCGGTATCCCGGACATCACTGCGGCTGTGACGAAGGCACAGGGTCCCGGGATCACGGTGTATTCCAATCCGGCCTCTATGCAAAGCTTTACAATATGCTCACCGGGGTCCGAAATGCCCGGCATACCCGCGTCGGTGACAAGGGCACCGTTCTCGCCCTTCCTGAGCCGCTCGATGATCTGGGGACCCCGCTCCAGCTTGTTGTGCTCGTAGTAACTGATCAGAGGCTTCTTTATTCCGAGATGCGCAAGCAGTCCTGCGGTGACCCGCGTGTCCTCGGCGCAGACAAAATCAACGTTTTTAAGAGTGTCTATTGCCCGGAGCGTCATGTCTCCAAGGTTTCCTATTGGCGTTCCCACAAGATAAAGCATTGTTTTTCACCTTTAAATCGGGCATTCAAGCCCTTTGTTCTCCATAAAGCCCACGGTTCCGCCGCAGCCCGACAGGATTACCGGGTCCCCGACAATGAGTTCCCTGCCGGCGCCTTTTACGCCGCACACGAGAAGCATCACGGGTGCCTTTGCCGGATCCGCATGGACAAATCTAAGCCGCTTCGGCTCTACACCGTACTTTCGCATCAGTTCCAGGGCGTCGCAAAGCCTGTCCGGTCTGTTGACCATGTAGAACCTGCCCCCTTGCCGAAGAAGAGTTCCGGCGTCCTTTATTATATCCTCAAGGGTGCAGAGGACCTCGTGGCGTGCAATATAGGCGTTGTAGTTTTTTGAAGGGATCCCCGTTCCCGCCTTTTTGTAGGGAGGATTGGTCACCACAACGTCAAAGCGCCTTCCCTTGAACACATCAGAAAGCCTGCCGGCTTCGGCGCACAGGAAGGTCAGCCTGTCCTCCAGATCGTTAAGCTTTGCGGACCTTGCCGCCATGTCGATCATCTCCGGCACAACGTCTATCCCCGTAAAGGTACCGTTGCTCTTCAGGGAGAGAAGAATTGGCAAAATTCCCCCTCCGGTCCCGATATCCAGCACGCTTTCACCGTCTCCGACCCTTGCAAATTCCGCAAGGGCCACAGCGTCGGTCCCGTACCTGAACCCCTCTTTTTTCTGAAGGATGACCCTCCCGCCTGTCAGGAGGTCATCGATCTGTTCGTTTTCCAGCAGCTGTACTTCCAAAAATGTCCCTCCGGCAAAACAAAACCGCGGCACATACCTCCGCGGCTATCTTCCTTGAATACTGGGATGTCTCAAAAAGAAAACAGGCAGCAGTATTTCAATGAAAAACTGCTGCCCGGGACCGCTTTATCAGTCTTCCTGTGAGGGAGCTCCTACAGGGCAGACCTCGGCGCAACTTCCGCACTCAATGCACTGCTCGGGATCGATCTCGTATTTACCGTCACCCTCACTGATCGCCTCAACGGGGCAACCTGCTGCGCAAGCGCCGCAAGCGATGCAATCATCAGAAATTTTGTATGCCATAGTCAACACCTCCACTTGAATTGTTTGCAAATTGCAAGTGTAATGATAACCTTATCAAAGCATTTTGTCAAGCAAAACACCAATGATCGTTTTCATCTCCGGTTTGACGTCATTAAAGAGTTTTATTTGGCTTTTTCCGCTCCGCCGTGGCACTTACCGGCCATCGGGCAGCACCCGCAGGATCCGCCGCAGGAGCAGGAGGCCTTGCCCTGTTTTTTCGACTTGACCATGCCTGTTATGATCAGCGCCACGATACCTCCAAGGATAAGAATCACCGCTATGGAGCCAATATTGTTAAGTAACCATTCCATAAGAGTTACCTCCACGCGACGCGGAGCGTCGCAGTAATTAGTGATTAATGATGAGTGAACAGTGATTAGTGATGAGTGAACAGTGATTAGTGATGAGTGAACAGTGATTAGTGGGTTGTGCGGGAAGTGCTTTGCAGTGAAGCGCACCGGCGCAACTCTTCACTCTTCACTCTTCACTGCAAAGCTCTGCTCCGTCTCACTGCGACGTCTTGCGTTGCATCAAACTTTTTTCGTAAGCACTGTAGACTCTTTATACTTCCTTATGAACAGCATGTAGATCATTGCCGCCAGGACCAGTGTTGCGGCGATTATTCCGATGACATTGGCGTTGCCGGTGAATATGCTGCCGAACTGGAAGATCATGAGGGATATGCCGTAGGCGAAGAATGTCTGGTAACCGATGGCGAACCAGGTCCACTTGGCGCTGTTCATCTCACGCTTGATGGCACCGATAGCCGCAAAGCAGGGAGCGCAGAGCAGGTTGAACGTGAGGAAAGAGAATCCCGAAAGACCTGTGAATGCCTGGGCGATGGTCTGGTACGTGGAGAGTTCTCCGCCGCCGTAAAGGATGCCCATGGTGCCCACGATGTTTTCCTTGGCCACAAGACCTGTGATGGAAGCGACAGTCGCTTGCCAGTTGCCGAAGCCGAGAGGTGCGAAGAACCAGGCTATTGCATTTCCGGCATAGGCCAGGAGAGAATGTCCGATCTCGTCCTCTGCCAGCATTCTGAAGGTGCCGTCAACGAACCCGAAGAAGCTGGTGAACCACACAAGGATGGTGGAAAGGAGGATGACCGTGCCGGCCTTTTTGATGAAGGACCAGCCTCTCTCCCAGGTGGAACGGAGAACGTTGCCGACTGTGGGCCAGTGGTATGCAGGAAGCTCCATAACAAAGGGAGCGGGCTCTCCGGCGAACATCTTTGTCTTTTTGAGCATTATTCCGGAGATGATTATCGCAGCCATTCCGATAAAGTAGGCAGAAGTGGCGATGAGTGCGCTGCCTCCGAACAGAGCGCCGGCGATCATTGCGATAAAGGGCAGTTTTGCGCTGCAGGGAATGAATGTTGTGGTCATTATCGTCATCCTGCGGTCACGTTCGTTTTCTATAGTTCGGGAAGCCATTATTCCGGGAACGCCGCAACCTGTGCCAATGAGCATGGGGATGAAGGATTTTCCGGAAAGGCCAAACCTTCTGAATATCCTGTCGAGGACGAAAGCGATACGGGCCATGTATCCGCAGCCTTCAAGGATCGCCAGGAGCAGGAACAGTACCAGCATCTGGGGAACGAAACCGAGAACGGCGCCAAGGCCGGCGATGATACCGTTGATGATAAGACCCTTAAGCCAGTCCGCGCAGTTGATGGCGTCAAGACCCTTCTCAACAAGGGCCGGAATACTGGGCACCCAGACTCCGAAATCCGCAGGATCCGGCTTCTCAAAACCGTTTTCTTCAAAATACTTCATAGCGTCGACAAACGTTATGCCGATGGTCTCGTCTTCATTGGCGTCATCAGGGATCGTGTCAAAGTAGACAGTCTTTTCATCGACTGCCAGGGTATCCTCGTCCTCAACGCCAATGGTTGCCGATTTTTCCGTCGTTGTGAATGCCTTGAGCGCATTGAGCGTCGCTTCGGCGTCAAAATCCTCCGCCTCAACGTCAACTTCCACGAAGGCGTTTATGGCGTTCATGGCGTCGCTGTATTCCCCGGCTTTTTCTTCATAGGCCTTGCTGCCGATTCCGAAAAGGTGCCAGCCGTCTCCGAAAAGACTGTCGTTTGTCCAGTCCGTAGCTGCTTTTCCCACGCCAACCATGGCGATAAAATACACCAGGAACATGATTACCGCAAAAATAGGCAGTCCCAGCCATCTGTTGGTCACTATCTTGTCGATCTTGTCTGACACCGTAAGGGAGCCCTTGTTCTTTTTCTTGTAGCAGGCCTTGATGACCCCTGCAATGTATACGTATCTTTCGCCTGTGATGATGCTCTCCGCGTCATCCTCAAGCTCCTCTTCAGCCCTCTTTATATCATCCTCCACGTGGGCAAGCTTGTCCGCCGGAACGTTCAGCTGTTCCAGCACCTTGCTGTCCCGCTCAAAGATCTTGATCGCATACCAGCGCTGCTGTTCCTCCGGCAGTTCATGGACAATGGCTTCCTCGATGTGGGCAACGGCATGTTCCACAGGACCGGAGAAGGAATGCTTCGGGTATGTCTTGGTGTTTCCGGCAGCTTCCACCGCAGCCGCAGCCGCTTCGGCAATGCCGGTCCCCTTAAGCGCGGAGATCTCCATCACTTTGCAGCCCAGCTGTCTGCTGAGTTCCGGAATGTCGATCTTGTCCCCGTTCTTTTTAACAAGGTCCATCATATTGACGGCAACCACCACCGGAATACCCAGCTCCGTAAGTTGTGTGGTGAGGTAAAGGTTTCTCTCGAGGTTGGTTCCGTCGATTATGTTAAGTATTGCGTCGGGTCTTTCGCCAATGAGATAGTTTCTCGCCACAACCTCTTCCAGCGTGTAAGGCGAAAGGGAATAAATGCCCGGAAGGTCTGTTATGATAACGTCACTGTTCTTCTTAAGCCGTCCTTCCTTCTTTTCCACCGTTACGCCGGGCCAGTTGCCGACGTACTGGTTCGAACCGGTCAGCGCATTAAAAAGTGTGGTCTTTCCGCTGTTCGGGTTGCCCGCCAGGGCTATTCTAATGCTCATTTTGTTTTGTCCTTCCTTTCAAAATGCAATTGTTTCTTTAATTAGATTTTGTTAGCGCAGGCTAACATCTGCAACAAAAAAATTTATTATTTTTCGGGCTCGCACTCCTCAACTTCTACCATTGCCGCATCCGCTTTTCTGAGACTGAGTTCATAGCCCCTCAGGTTGAGTTCTACAGGGTCACCCAGCGGAGCAACTTTGCGAACGAAAATCACGGTATTCTTGGTGATTCCCATGTCCATGATCCTTCTTCTGACGGCGCCTTCACCGTGAACTTTGACGACTTTTACGGTCTGTCCCACTTTTACATCTCTCAATGTAAACATTTTTTCTTCCATACTCTCCTCCTCCGATATTTTTAGATCATAATTTTATTGGCAAGTTCCTTGCTTATTGCGATCCTGGAATCCTTGACTTTGACTATCACGTTGCCGTCCCGGACAGCGACAAGCATCACCGTAGAGCCGACCACAAAACCCAGATCCTCAAGATGTCTCTTGACATCGGGACTTCCCCCTATTTTTTTAATGATGACCTCTTCTCCGGAATCTGCAAGACCCAGCGGAAACATAAAAATCACCTTCTTCTGACATTCGGCCTACGCCAATGACTCTTCTTTTCTTGTTAGCCTAAGCTAACAACTGCATTATACACCTTTTTAAGAACTTGTCAACAGGTTTTTCTACAGGAAGAGTTAATAGTTAATAGTGATTAGTTAATAGTGATTAGTGGGGCTGCGCCGCATAGTGATGCGACTCTGTCGCAGTAAGTTAGAGTGATTAGTGATCAGTTGCGGTGCGGCGCTGTTTAGCTTTAGGCGCCGCGATTACTTAGTCAACGCGCGTTAGAGCACGTCAACTCTTCACTTTTCACTATTCTCTTTTCACTCTTCACTGTCTTTAATTGATTTTTACAGGAAAATCTATTAATATATCTCTGTCGAAGAAAAAACGATGATTCCCGGGAGAGTGGAAAAATGAAAGAATCCGGCGAGATGTATCTTGAAACCATACTCATTGAAAGCAAAAAGCGTGACTATGTCCGTTCCGTGGACGTTGCCGCAGGTCTTGGCGTCACAAGACCCTCCGTCAGCAGAGCTATCTCAAAGCTTCGGGATGACAATTGCATTCTGATCGATGACAGCGGTTATATCACCTTTACCGAAAAAGGCCTTAAAATAGCAGAAAAGATCTATGAGAGACACAGGGTCCTCACCGCCCTGCTCCTTTCCCTTGGCATTGATGAGGAGACTGCATCCTCCGACGCATGCAAGATAGAGCACGTTATAAGCGACAAGACCTTCGATATGATAAAAAGCAAATTCAGCAAATAACTGACCGATAAACTAAAACTTATGAAACTTCCGGCGCCTGTCCCGGAAGTTTTTTGTTTGTTAAGGATCGAAAAAGCCGGGGCATCCGGGCCCCGGCAAATTATAATTTTACTGTTGCTTTGCGGATTTCTGTTAAGCAGTTAAAACTTATTTCGTAAAACTGTCGCAGCCTGCGAAAGAATCTTCTGCGGCCTCGTAACCCGTTGCGAATTCAACGGTCACAAGTTTTGCGCAATGGTTGAATGCTCTCGGGCCCACCGAGGTCACTCCCTTGGCGGTGATCTTTTCAAGGGTGTTGCAGCCGCTGAATGCGAACTCTCCGAGAGACGTAATGCTGTCCGGAAGAACGATTTCTTTCAGCCGGTAAAGAGCCGCGAAGGAACCGCCTGCGATATCCTTGATGCCCTCGTCTCCGGTGATAACGTCCTTGTCGGAATATCCGTTGTATTTCAACAGGATGCCGTCGCCTGCGATCAGGAACTTCTCGTCCGAGTAATCGCGCCAATAGGTGTTTGTGAAAGCATAGGCGCCGATCTTTGAAACCGAAGCGGGTATTTCAACGTTTTCCAGCTTGAGGCAGTCGTAGAAGGCCATCTTGCCGATCGTCTCAACGCCGGCGGGGACAACTATATCCGTCAGATCTGCACAGCCGTAGAATGCATAGTCGCCAATGGACTTCAAAGAATCCGGCAACGCGACTCTGACAAGGTTTTTGCACCCGTAGAATGCGCCGGGGCCAATGGATTCAACGCCCTCTTCGATTATGACCTCAAAGAGATTTTCGGCATAGTAGAACGCATTCTCGCCAATTGTTTTAACGGATCCCGGTATCACCACGGAATAGATTGTCTTATCGTCATAGAATTTGCCGTCGGCTACCTTGTCGCCATCCAGCGTTAGAGTTACGGATTTTGCTCCGGCGTCTTTTGATTCTGCACCGTTTGCAAGTTTCAGAAGCACGCCGTCGCCAACGATCAGCATATTTGTCTCTTCTGTGCCGTTCCAGCCCTCAAACCAGGGTGTCCCGGCAAAGGCATCTGCACCTACTGTGTTCAGTTTTTTGCCAATTTTGATTTCTGTGCAGGATGTGCATCCCGAGAAGGCCTGCTTGCCGATGAAGAGCAGGTTGTCGCCAAGGATCACTTTCTCTATAAGAACGCATCCGCTGAAAGCGTTGTCGCCGATCTTGGTAAGTGTGGAGGGAGGAGCGATCCTGTTGCCCTGCTCTGCGTCATTGGCGGTATCCGAGGGTTTCTCAGTCTCTTCGGGAATCTCAGTGACCTCGGGAGCCTCTGTAGCGTCTGTGTTTCCGTCAGGAGCAGGAGTCTCTTCGGGTGCTGCCGTGTCCTTCGGAGCAGTCGTTTCTGTGGTCTTGCCGGAACTCTTCTTGGTTTCTGTGAGAAGAGTGAGCTTTGCGCAGTTTCTGAATGCGGAATCCCCTATTTCCACGGTTTTCCCTGCAAATTCCACTGTTTCAAGTTCGGCGCAGTCCGCAAAGGCTTCTTCCGGTATCACTGTAAGCGAGTTGGCAATTTTAACGTTCCTCAGAAGGCCGAAACCCTTGAAGGCGCCCTTTTCCATACGGATCACGGTGGCCGGTATTTCAAGTTCTGTCACCTGACCGCTCAGATGGGAGAGAGCTTCGGATCCGATGACTTTGACTCTTGTATCGAATTTAACTTTAGAGGAATCGTTTTCGGTTCCCTCCGGAAGAATTCCGGAATAGTAAACAAGAACGCCCTTGCCGATCAAAACGTATGCATCCGAAGCCTTGGCGGGATTCGCTGCAGCTGCCATTTTGTTCTCAAGCCAGGCTGTTCCGGCGAAGGCCTCTGTTCCAAGGGCTGCCACCGCAGTTGAGAAAGCTCCTGCATCCGTGTTCTTTTCATCTGTTCCAAAGGCTTTGCATCCGTAGAATGCGTAATCGCCAATGGATGCGCATGCCGGTGCGGTGACCTTGGTCAGTGATTCGCAGCCGTAGAAAGCGTAGTTCCCGATGGACGTTGCCGCCACAAGATTGATCTCCTGCAGAGACGTGCAGCCGCTGCAAATTCTGTCTTTGACTTCAACCATCGAAGAGGACAGCGTGACTTTTTCCAGCGACGAGCAGTTTTCGAAGCAACCCTTTCCCACGTTGGTCGCATTTGTTTTCATTTCGGCGGTCTTGAGCGCGGAGCAGTTTTTGAAGCAGAAATCGCCCACGGTCTTGACAAGTTTCGGAATGCTGACAGCTTCAAGAGAAGAGCAACCTTCAAAAGCATAATTTCCGATACCGGTGACTGTGTCTTTTATAACAATGCTTTTAACCGACGTGTTTCCGCGGAAAGCGTTGTCAGCGATGATTATCGTCCCGTCCGGGATCTCAACGGTCTCCTCGTCGCCAATGTACCTGACAAGAGTGACCGAGTCCATCACGAACTTGGATGCGTCATAATCCAGCTCTATATTCGGAAGGGGAGTCTCCTTGGTGTCAATGATTACGTTGGGCCTTGGAGTTACCTCAGGTTCTTCCTCCTCCTGCTGGCAGGCGGCAAAACAGAGCAGCGCAGCCATAATGATCGCTAATATCAAAACCAGTCTCTTCATAAGACAAATTCCTCCGCTGAGCGCCTCATTGAGGTGTTCTCTTTTAATACAAGATATTTTACAATTTGCCGCAGCCTAAGTCAAGCCGCAACCAAAGCCTTTGACCGCCTCCGGTCAGGTTTTGAAGCCCGGATCAACGCCTGTCTAAAGCCTGCGTTCAGGTCCTCAAAGCCAGCTTTTCTATTGCCGAGTCTATGAGAGGTATCACGTCTTTTTTTCTGGACATGAGTCTGTCAAAACGTATGCATACGTCGTCAGGCTTCATCAGAAGCTCGCGCCTCACCTCGTCGGCAAGTTTTCCGGTGATCCACATTTCTGTTCTTCTGCTTGAAAGCTCCGTGATCATAAGCGCAAGCAGATCGAAGCCGTCCTTTTCCGCGGCGTCGTTCATATAGTCGATAATCGACTGCTTTTCGTCCTTGATGTAGTTCATATTGAGAATGGTGATCTGGCTTATGCCGCAGTGATAGTCGTTGAAGGATACCCGTTTGAAGTCCTGGGCATAGATTTCCTTTGGTGTCTTGCCCTTGAATTCAGAGCCCGCAGTGAACATCTTAGCTGCAAACTCCTCAATATTGATCCCGCAGATCTGGGCAAGTCTTTCAGCTGTTCTCCTGTCGGTATCCGTGCAGGTGGGCGACTGGAACTGGAGTGTGTCGGAAATGATCGCGGCGCAGAGTATCCCGGCTATCTGAGGCGAAGGTCTTCTGCCCTGCTCCGTGTACATGTTGGAGATGATGGTGGCGGTGCTCCCAAGCGGTTCGTTTTTGAAAAGAATTGGCGACGTGGTGGTCAGGTCTCCAATCTTGTGGTGGTCGATGATCTCAAGTATCTCGGCCTCTTCTATGCCTGCGCAAGTCTGGGCCTTTTCGTTGTGATCCACAAGAATAACCTTCTTTTTGCGCTGTGAGATCAGGTGGAACCGGGAAATGAATCCGCACACTTTGCCCTCACCGTCCAGCACCGGGTAGCTTCTGTATCTGTTCTTGCCCATCTGATCCTTGATGTTCTCAACGAAATCGTCGATCCTGAAGCACACTATCGGCGATTTTTCCGTCTGCCGCTTCATTATGGACCCCACCGGAATGCTCTGGTTTATGAGACGTACCGTTGTGTAAGTGTCAAGGGGCGTTGTGATAAGGAGTACGCCTTCCCGTTCGGCGGAAGTTCTGACGTTTTCCGTCGGCTCGTGACCGCAAGTGATAATAATGCAGCCGGCGCCGTCCGCTATGGCAGCAAGCTGTATATCCTCCCTGTCGCCGGAGATCACGATGTCTCCCTTCTCCACGTATTCCTTCAGTGCGCCGGGCTGTCCGGCAGCCACTATGATCTTTCCGTTACAGTTTGTCCAGTTTCCTGCCTCAGTTATGACCGTACCATTGATGGTCTCCGTAATATTGGTCACGGAGGTGTTGTAGGCGGTCAGCGCACTGTAGTTGAATGCGTCCATGAACTTTTTGGTTATGTCGGAAAGGGATATGATGCCTATAAGTTTTTCGTTGTCGTCCACCACCGGAAGGGTCTTCATTTCCGACCGGTCCATGATATTCCAGACCTTCTGGATGGTGGTGTCCGGTGAGACTTTTTCCTGAACGTCTATTTTGAGATCGCCTACCTGGGTCTTGACCGTATCAAGAAGAGGCGGCACCGGAAGTCCGAAATAATCGAGAATAAAGGCGGTTTCCTTGTTTATCTCGCCAAGTCTTCTGGCCACCGCCGGTCTTCCCAATCTGGTTTGAAGATCCGCATAGGCTATGCTCGAGCATATCGAATCCGTATCCGGATGTCTGTGACCGAAAATATAAATCATATCATTGTCCATATCCAAGTCAGTCCTCCGCTCCGGTCAGCGCCGGCAAGTCTTTTTTACGCATTTTTACGTTATATTACCGTATCCGTCAATGTTTTGCGGACCGGAATATTAAATAATTACGATCTCCGGTTCCAGCATGACGCCTTTCTTCTCAAAGACCGTCTCTCTTACCTTCTCAATCAGCGCCAATACGTCCGACGCCGTGGCTCCGCCCCTGTTTATGATAAACCCGGCGTGCTTTTCGGACACTTCTGCGCCTCCGACTTTCATTCCCTTGAGTCCGCATTCGTCGATCAGTCTGGATGCGTAGCCGTCCTTCGGTCTTTTAAAAGTGCTTCCCGCACTGCAGAACTCAAGAGGCTGGGAATTTCTTCGCCTCTCGCCAAGCTGCTCCATGGCTGAGACGATCTCCTCTTTGGGTTTAAAGCATTTTCCTTCGAAAACGGCCTCTATTACAACGGCTTCTTTTTTTTCGCAGAAAACACTGTGTCTGTGGTAAAAATCCGCATCTTTACAGTCTACCGTCTTTATTTCCCCGTTTTCAACGTATCTCGCAGACTTCATCACGTCTGCGACAGTAACTCCGTAGGCGCCTGCATTCATTCTTACAGCTCCGCCAACGCTTCCCGGTATGCCCGAGAGTTCCTCAAAACCCCCGATTCCCGAGTCTGCGGCTTTTCTTGCCAATGAGGCCAGCGACAGTCCGGCGCCGGCTTTTATCTCAAGTCCTGTGACTTCGGCTCTTGCAAACCCCTTGCCGATCTTTATCACGACGCCTCTTACGCCTTCATCTCTCACCAAAAGATTCGTGCC
>CAMZBI010000012.1 GCA_947304585.1 uncultured Clostridia bacterium
ATCACTTGCGGCGCAGCCGCACTCACTCGCACCTGAGGTGCGCTCACTCTTCACTATTAACTAATCACTCATCACTCATCACTACTCACTGATTGCAATCCCACGGTGTTTTTTGTATAATCTACCCCGGAGGGACGCCAATGAAAAAAGTTTTAAAAGCCGTTTTAAGCTACTTCATTATTTTCCTTGCGGCGGTCATGCTGGCGCTTGCCACTTACATACTTATCATTCCCAACGACTTCGCCCCGTCAGGCATCAGCGGCATCTGCGTCATGGTCCAATATGTTTTCGGTTTCTCCGTAGGATACCTGAATATCATAATCAATTTACCCATCTGCATCATCGCATTTTTGATGGGTTACAAAAAATTTGCGATCCGGTCCTACTTTTTCTGCATTGCATACTCTGTTGTATACATAATAATCCAGGAGATGAACCCCGTCTTTCTGCAGTACAACTCAAACGGTCAGGACACTATGCTCCCGGTTCTGATCGCAGGCGTAACCTCGGGATTTGCAACAGTCATCTGCTACAGCAACGACGGTTCCCAGTGCGGTACCGACATCATTTCCAAGATATTATCAGAAAAAAAGCCTGAATTCAATTTCTTCTGGGTCAGTTTTGTGATCAACAGCGTTGTAGCCATTATTTCCCTGTTTGTCTATTCAAAAACAATTGACGGAGTACTGGTTCTCGACTATAAGCCGGTCGCACTCTGCGTGCTCTTCTGCCTCTCCGACTCGCTTGTTGCGGACATAATATTCAGGAACGGTCAGGAGACCGCCCAGTTTGTAATAATTACACCTGAGCCGGAGAAGATCATTGAAGAAGTCATGACGATAACCAATCACACCGGTACGCTGATCAACGGCACCGGTGTATACTCAAGAGAAGAAAAGGCCGTGCTGATCTTCGTGGTAAACAAATTCCAGGTGACGCCAATAAAACGCCTTCTGAAACAGTTTCCGGAAACATTCTCATACGTGGGAACCGTCAATGAGACCGTTGGTTATTTTGATTCCGCAAAAGTAAAACGTCTGCGGAACAAAGAAAAGAAATCGAACAGTGATCAGTGAACGGATGACAGTAATTAGTTGAGTTTTTTTCAAAGCAAAATCAGGACTGTGCGGCCGGAAACCGGCACGGGCCGATTAATAAAAAAAGGAGAAAATTATGAAAAAATGTTTGTATTGCGGGGCGGAAAACCCCGATTACGGTAATTATTGCGAGAAGTGCGGAACGCTTCTCGGCGAAGCGCAGGAAGCCGAAGTCGCTGCAGTTCCTTCATTTTATAAATCCAATGATCTGACTGAAAAAGAACTTGAAGTCATCAAAGGTATGAAGAGAAATTTCAGAAGAGAACAGAAAGCCTACAGGATTTTTTCAATAATCTACATTGTTCTCATAGCCATTTATCTTCTCCTTGGTGTTCTTGTCCTTGCGCTAGGAGTTAACGGAAGCGGAAGCGGAACCGTTATCATCAACGGCAACACCGTCACAGACCCCGCGGTAGTAAACGCCTTTTTTATCATATGGCTCATCTGCTGGTTTTCGGCTCTTTTATTCGTTTTTCTTCCTATAGCCATCATCGGTTTGGTTGCCGCCAACAGGATAAATAACTATCTTGGGACAATTGACGAAAACGTAAGGCCTTCGAGAAAGAGAGCCGCTGCAATCGGCATGATCGTTTTCTCCGCCATTTTCAACCAGATTGCCATGATATTTGTCATCATGAATTTTGTATACGTTAAAAAGAGAAAAGCGATTCTTGACAGCATAACCGAGAAGCAGAAGTTGAGGAATCTCGGCATCTGAGTCATCCAAAATCAAGTATAAGATTTTCATAAATGAATCGACCCGGCATTCAGAAACTAAGTCCGGGTCGTTTTCGTATAGCAAAAAGCCGCCCGCATGGAAGCAAGACGGCTCTTCTTTGGTGCTATAAAAACCCAATTGGTAATCAGCCGGCGTAATCGGGATTGACACGGACGCTGCCGAGAGCGGCATGATTGGCGGCAAGCTCACTTTCGGTAAGAACTCTGTTGTAGAATCTCATACCTGTAACAGTGGCTCTGTATGCTTTCTGGCCGGAGGGATGGCCGATGAAGAAATCACCTTCCATGGCTGTGTTGGCGGGAGCCTCCTTGGTATCCATCAGTTCCCCGTTAAGATAGAGTTCAATGACGTCATAAGAAGAGAACGTCACTGCGATGGTGCAGGTCTCGCAAAGCTCTTTGGCGTCGCCAACCATTGTCGGACGGTTGCCGATGGCGTTGTTGCACTTGAATTCAAGAGCGTCATTGTTTACGCGGATAAACAGGGCAAAATTGTCGTTCATGTCGCTGTTGAGGAACGTGGCGAAGTCGTAGCCGTCAACAATAAGGTCCTTGATGCAGAACTCAACTGTGTACTCGTCGCTGTTGATCAGCTCGGGGATGCTGTCCGGCAAAGCTATCTTCTGGGCGTCGACATACAATCCGTCGTCGTTCCAGCTGCACTTTTCGCCAAGGACGATATCCGTGATATCGTTACCGTTGCCGGTAATATCCTGCCAGACTACGGATTCTTTGTCCTGACCAGCGAATGTGTTATAATTGCCCTCGTAAAGTGCGACCAGTCCTTTTTTAACGTAAGGTATGAGAAGCTTGCTTTCAGTGTCGATGGGAGCTTCCGTTGGGACCTCGGTGGGAGCCACTGTTGGAGGAACTGTCGGTTCCGGAGTTGGAACTTCTGTCGGGTTTTCACCGGGAGTTGCATCAGTTTCGGAAGTGTTTTCCGGCGCACCGGTAGCATCCGAGAAGTATCCGTCAGGTTTAACTGTCGGAACGACCGTCTGATTCCCGTTGGTGCAGGATGCAAAAGCCATCATCAAGATAACCGCAATTAAAACGGCAACTATTTTAGTAAATTTCATTTTTTACACCTCTTTGAAGAATGTAACCCGATTGTACAACTTTTGCATAGCGGGGTCAAATAAAACAGTTGTCAAATCTCATTTTCAAAACTCTGCATGTAAAATACACACACCATCTGCAATTGACGAAGATGATGTGTGTTGAAACAGTTTATTTAAAAACCTGAGTGTTGATTATTTTTTCATTGCCTCTTCAACGGCAACCGCACAGGCAACGGTCATTCCAACCATCGGGTTATTGCCGGCGCCAATGAGACCCATCATCTCAACATGGGCGGGAACTGAAGAAGAACCTGCGAACTGGGCGTCGCTGTGCATTCTTCCCATTGTATCGGTCATACCGTAGGAAGAAGGTCCTGCAGCCATGTTGTCCGGGTGAAGAGTTCTGCCCGTACCGCCGCCGGATGCAACAGAGAAATATTTGACGCCGTTCTCAACGCACCACTTCTTGTAAGTGCCCGCAACGGGATGCTGGAACCTGGTGGGGTTGGTGGAGTTACCGGTTATGGAAACGCCAACGTTCTCCATTTTCATGATGGCAACGCCCTCGGGAACATTGTCTGCGCCATAGCACCTGACAGCAGCTCTCGGTCCCTTTGAATAAGGAGTTTCTTTAACGACCGTAACAGTCTCAGTATATGGATCGAATGCGGTCTGCACGTATGTGAAGCCGTTGATCCTAGAGATGATCAAGGCGGCGTCCTTGCCAAGGCCGTTCAAAATAACTCTCAGAGGTTTGACCCTGACTTTGTTCGCGTTAAGCGCAATCTTAATTGCGCCCTCTGCAGCTGCAAAGGACTCGTGTCCTGCCAGAAAGCAGAAGCACTCAGTCTCCTCAGAGAGGAGCATTTTGCCGAGATTCCCGTGGCCGAGGCCGACTTTTCTGTTCTCGGCAACCGAGCCGGGAATGCAGAAAGACTGGAGGCCTTCGCCAATAGCGGCAGCGGCGTCAGCAGCTTTTACGCAGCCTTTTTTAATTGCGATAGCGCAGCCGACTGTGTAGGCCCAAACAGCGTTTTCAAAGCAGATGGGCTGTGTGGATCTCACGATATTGTCGCAGTCGATACCCTTGGCAAGGGTGATCACTTTGCACTCGTCGATGGAGTTAATGCCGTACTTTTTAAGAGTCTCGAGGATTTTGGCTTCTCTTCTCTCATAACCTTCAAAATTTGCCATAGCTTTCACTCCTTTCTTCACTCTTTGCGCGGGTCAATATACTTGACTGCTTCTGCAAAACGGCCGTAGGTGCCTTTTGCCTTTTCGTATGCTTCGTTAGGCTCCATGCCTTTTTTGATGAAGTCGGTCATCTTGCCAAGAGAAACGAACTCATAGCCAATGACCTGGTCGTCTTCGTCAAGAGCCATTCTTGTGCAGTAACCTTCAGTCATCTCAAGGTAACGGACGCCCTTGGCTTTTGTGCCGTACATAGTGCCGACCATGGAGCGCTGACCTTTGCCAAGGTCCTCCATGCCTGCACCGATAACGAGACCGCCCTCGGAGAAAGCAGATTGGGTCCTTCCGTAAACGATCTGGAGGAAAAGCTCACGCATTGCGGTGTTGATAGCATCGCACACGAGGTCTGTGTTAAGAGCTTCAAGAATGGTTTTCCCGGGGAGTATCTCAGCAGCCATTGCCGCAGAGTGGGTCATGCCGGAACATCCGATGGTCTCTACAAGAGCCTCCTCGATAACGCCCTCTTTAACGTTAAGAGAGAGTTTGCAGGCGCCCTGCTGAGGTGCGCACCAGCCAACG
This sequence comes from uncultured Clostridia bacterium, assembly GCA_947304585.1. GTDB lineage: Bacteria > Bacillota > Clostridia > UBA1212 > UBA1212 > UBA1212. The sequence continues at coordinate 4,667 of CAMZBI010000012.1, forward strand.
CCATGGGTGTAGCCTGAAATGTCGCCGATCTGCTTGGCCTGGATCCATTTGCCCTCTTCCGGAAGGGGTGCCGGACCGTGGTCGGGACCTTTGGCTACGCAGCACATGGCTTCAACATCTTTTGAATAAACGATTTCACTCATCTGATTTGATCTCCTTTTCAAATATGCGCAGCTAACCGCGCAATTGATTATTATATATTATACCGCAATGATGTTCAACGATTTTCAGCGATCGTCAGGCTGCACGCAGTTCTCACTCGAGAATATTGCTGGTGATGAAATCCACTCCGAGCGCCTTGAGTTTAAGAGCATCACTCGGGTCGTCGCAGGTCCAGCAGTTGACCTTAAGACCCTTTTCCCTGAATTTAGGCATATATTCCTGATGTGACAGAAGAGTCGGATAGTGGATGTCAATGTCGATCCGGTTATCCGCAAGGATCTTTATCGTCTCATCGGATATCTCTCCGCAGAGGAACTGAAGCCTTGTGTCCTTTGGAGTCTCTTCTCTCAGGATCAAAAGATTCTGAAGGTGGAAGGATATAAATATCACATTCTTCAGATAATCCCTTTCTATAATAATGCCGATGACGTCCTTCAGTCTGTCCCTTTCGAAAAGATTTTTGATCTCGAGGACGCAGACCTTGCCGTATCTTTTGCAGATCTTTATATAGTCGTCAAGTTCGGGAAGCCTGATGTCGTTTCGTTCCGCGCCGTCCTCCCGGTCTCTGAGTTTCAGAGCCTTGAGTTCTTCAAGAGTGGATCCTTCAACACTCAAAGATTCATTGGCAACTCTTCCGGTGGAGTCGTCGTGGATTATGACCAATTTCCCGTCCGACGTCACGTGGACGTCTGTCTCTATCCCGAAATAGGACCTGTTGCCTGCAGCAACAAAAGCAAGAGCGGTGTTCTCAGTCTCAATGCCTGAAAGTCCTCTGTGGGCAACCATCTTGATGTCGCCCTTGTCAAATTTAACAGTATCCGCCATAGTGTCTCCTGTTCAAAGCTCAATTCATTCTGCACTTCCGCCGTTATCTTCAGAAGTGGCTCCGTCGCCGGTCTTTGTATCTTCAGCTTTATTTTCGCCTGCCGGTGCATCCGGCTGATCGGCTTTTGGTTCTCTGATGATCACTTTTTCAACTTTAGGAAGATCTTTTATGCTTTCCACGCCAAGGGCTTGCAGGAATTTGGGGGTGGTCACGTAAAGGATCGGTCTTCCCGGAGCGTCGGACCTTCCGGCCTCTTCCACCAGACCTTTTTCGATGAGTCTTATAAGAACACCGTCGCTGTTGATCCCTCTCACGTATTCTATGCCAGCCCTTGTCACCGGCTGGTTGTAGCAGATCACCGCCAGGGTTTCCATTGCCGCCCTTGTAAGACCCGAGCCTGTGGATCTTTCAAAGAAAGGACGCAGGTTTTCGGTGAGTTCGGGCCTTGTGCAGAAAAGATAGGATTTGTCTATTTTACGGAGAATAATACCTCCCGCACGCCTTCTGTATCGGTCCACCAGGCCGTCCATGACTTTGTAAGCTTCCTTTTTGTCGGAATTGATGGCAATGGCAATGCTGTCGATCTTTACAGGCTCACCGGATGCAAATACAAGAGCCTCGGCAATGGCTTCCTGCTCGGACAGTCTCTCTCTTGCATTCTCGGTCGCCTCCCGTTCAAGGCTTTCCGCAAACTTCAGTGCCTCGTCGCCGGAAATGGTTTCGCCTGAAACAGCGGCCGTATCGTTTTCGTTTTCAGGAGATTCCGGATTGCCGTCCCCGCCTGCATATATATCAGCCGGCATTTCATTCAGATTGGCGTCAATCGTCCCACTCATTGTAATCCTCCATATTGATATTGATACTGTCAAGATTGGTATGTTTCCTGCGTATCAGAATATCGCCAAATACTTCTTTCTGTTCGAGTTTCACCGCATCCAGCTTTCCAAGCTCCAGAAGAGCGAGAAAGCCCGTTACGATCTCAGGCACGGAATTCTCTTCTTTTTTGAAAATATCCGAGAATTTGAGCTTTGATCTCTCCTTGATGGCGGTGATTATCTTATTGATCTTTTCTTTAATGCTCACCTTTTCGATCTTAAGGATCACATCCATTTTTTCTTTATTGTCCCGGTTCACCGACTCATAGCGCATCTTTGCCCTGTCGTATCCTGCGATCAGGGAATTGACGTCAAGTTCAATGCTCTCCTCGATCTTCGGGAAATCAATGATCTCCCTGCCCCGGCAAAGGGAATCCTGCCAGAAGATGTAGGACTCCATAAGGGCTTCGGCGGCTTCTTTGTATTTCTCATATATCTTGATATGGTCGGCAAGCTCGGCTTCCGACATCTCCTCTCTTTCCTCAGACTCGTCCCTCGGGAGAAGTTTTTTGGTCTTGAGATATATCAGCCTTGCAGCCATCACCACGTATTCGCTGGCGATCTCGGCATTGAACTCACCGGCTTTAAACACCACATCAATAAAAATATCAGTGACTTCAGATATTGAGACGTCGGTAATTTCGATATTCTTCCGGTTGATAAGATTGAGAAGAAGGTCAAAGGGGCCTTCAAAAGAATCAAGTTTTAAGAAGACGTCGCCCGCAGTGAGCTCGTCCTCCGATAGTTCACCATTCCCGTCCACGGAAAAGAAGCCGCCGGTCTCCGTCACGGATAAACCGTCATGAACGTCATTGACGTCAACGGTTGAAATTGGCGTATTATTCAGTTCGGAATCGTTAAAAGCTTCCAATTATGATCTCCCGGTGACTGTCATTCAACGGTCACTTTGCCGGGCTCGTAGCCCTCTTCTTTTATAACTTCCCTGAGTTTTTCTTCGTCGAGTTTCACGTTTGAAACGATCACGGTCAGATTTTTCTCATGATTCGATTCCACCGAAACAACGTCAAAGGCCGCCTTTATTCCGTTGTTTACGTGTCTTTCGCAGTTGTGGCACATCATGCCTTTGACTTCGATAGTGGTAGTGAACATTGTCTTTTCTCCTTCGGGGTCGGCTTTATTTTCGTTCTCCCCGTCTATTATATCACAAACGTTTCCATTCTGAGAACAGCCGCAGGCGGTATCATCGCAGTTTACAGGGGAATTTTTCAATTTTTCGATCTTTCCGAAACACCTGTTGCCCATAGCGAGTAGTCTCAGGGAGTTGGTGACCACAAGAACCGAAGAAATGCTCATGCAAACAGAGCTGAATGCGGGCGACAATACGAAGGATTCGTTGATCAGAGAGAAGAGCCCGGCAGCAAGCGGGATGCCAATGATATTATAGCCAAATGCCCAAAACAGATTTTCCCTGATTACCCTGAGAGTCCGCTTTGAGAGCATCAAAGCGCCGGAAACCTGTTTCAAACTGCTTCCCGTAATGACAACGTCGGCTGCCTCTATGGCAATTTCGGTTCCTCTTCCGATGGCAATGCCAACATCGGCGGCAGTAAGAGCGGGAGCATCGTTGATACCGTCGCCCACCATGGCAGTCTTCTCATTCCGCTGCCTGCCAATTTCAAATACATACTCCGCCTTGTTTTCGGGCAGCAGTCCGGCTTTGAAAGAATCTATTCCGACTTCATTGGCAATGCTCCGTGCGGCGTTCTCGTTGTCCCCTGTCAGCATGACGGTCTCGACATGAATACTCCGCAATGCGTCCATGCACTCCTTTGCATCGTTTGTGAGAACGTCTGTTATTCTGATCTTTCCGAGATAAGCAGAGTTTTTGAAAACGTACACTGTACTGCCGGAAAAGCCGGCTTCCGAAGAGGCTGCCTCCAAAGCTGCATTGCCGGCACCTGAAACGTAACTGAGCTTTCCGCAGAACCAGGTATTGTCGCCAATTCTTGCGGAAACACCCTGCCCCGGGATAAACTGCCTTTCCGCATCCTGAAAGCTGTATGAACCTGCTGTCTTTCCCTCCGCAAAAGCAATGATGGCCTTTGCAATCGGATGGGTGCCGCCGTACTCGCAAAGAGCTGAGGCGTAAAGAAGTTCCTCTTCCGTCACGCCTTTCGCAGGGATCAGCGAATCCACTTTCATATTGCCCTCTGTGATCGTACCTGTCTTGTCAAACAAAACAGTCTTTATTCTGCCGCAGTTCTCAAGGGCCTCGGAAGATTTAAAAAGAACACCTCTTCCCGCAGCAGTTGCCGAGCCGCAGATGATGGCCACAGGAGTGGCAAGCCCAAGAGCACAGGGGCAGGATACCACCAGTACTGAGACCGCATTTGAAAGCGCAAAGGATATGTCTCTGCCGGCTATCAGCCAACCGGCAAGTACAATGACGGAAATACTCATGACTGCAGGCACAAAAACAGCTGCGACCCGGTCGGCAATTTTGGCAATAGGAGCCTTTGTCATGGCGATCTCGCTGACAAGTTCAGCCATGCGGTCCACCGTGGTCTCACCGGAAACTCTCGACACTTTGGCAGTTATCACGCCGGTAATATTGACCGTTCCGGCAATAGCTTCGTCCCCCGCTTTTTTTAAAACGGGAATGCTTTCGCCTGTCACCGAACTCTCGTCTATTTCCGATACGCCGGAGATGATCTCCCCGTCGAGAGCTATTCTGTCGCCCGGTCTTATCAAAACCGTCTCTCCGGCTTTGACGTCTGCAGTATCTACAGTAAGTTCTTTTCCTTCACGAATAACCGTGCATCTGTCGGGCACAAGGTTCTTAAGAGCCGAAACTGCATCGTTGGCTTTTCCCTTGGCAAGGGCTTCGAGAAGCTTTCCGATACCCATAAAGGTGAGGATCATTGCCGAGGACTCGAAATAATAGACGGGTCTTGTTGACGGATCGGCAGACGCCAATGCCAGGCAGAAAAGCACCGCACTGTAGCCGAAGGACGCGGCAACGCCTGTGGCAACAAGGGAGTCCATGTTGGGAGAAAGCTTTATCAATGATCTGAAGCCGCTGACGAAGATCTTGTAGTTGACGATGATCACCGAAAGGGACAGGAGCAGCTGTATGCCGCCTGAAATAACGGCGACAGTTCTCGGGGCCGCACCTTCAAACTCAGGCATATTCATGCTGTATGACATGGAAACGACAAAAAGGACAACAAGAAGAGAGGCGGAAACGATCAGTCTTGTCAGCCTTTCACGTACGTCCGATTTTCTCTCCTCTTTCTGCTTTTTGACTGTGTTGCCGGACTCGGATCTGAGTGCGGTTCGGTAGCCCGCGGCGTTCACAGCTGCAATGATATCCTCTTCATCAAATTCACCCTCCGCACGGAGGTCGCCTGTGAGGAGATTGACCACAACTGAATCAACGCCTTTTACGGAACCAGCGGCTTTCTCCACTCTGGCAACGCAGGCCGCACAGCTCATTCCCGATACTTTATAATCTCTAGTCATAAATTCTTGATTACCCCCTGTTTACGATATCGTATTCACAACAACGAGCTGTCCTATGCCGGAGGCTCTCATGAATTTGTCAAGAAAAGGCATTGCCCCAGTTTCCGGATCTACGAAAAGAAGCTGTCTGTCGGTCTCCGAGGAAGCAAAAGATGATATCGCGCCTCTAAGGGAAAGAAGCGCCAGTCTTTGATCGCTGCATTTTGCGGTTATGCGGTATTGGCTGTCGATGGAAAACTCGGCTTTTTCGCCGGAAGTTTTGAAATAGATTTCAGCCGCATTGGAGCATAAAGGCTGTACAACTTCGGTATAATAACGCCTTTCGGCGCTTTCGGCAGCAGTAATTGCAATTCTCAGAGATTCTGCCTCATCCGAAAGCTTACCGATCTCCTCATCAATACCGCTGAGTGTAAACAGTGCCTCGGGAAAATCAACCCCTTCAAACTCAGTTAAACCTCTGATCTCAGCATGAATACTCTCAATTCTGTCAACGAGGGGCTTTTTTCTTTCTTTAAGTCCGGCCACTTCCCTCTCGAGGTCCCCGGAATTCTTCATTATCGCAGAGCGTCTCTCGTTCTCGGAAGCGGAACGCATGATATCCTCCGACTCACGCCATTTTTTCCTTATCTCGCCGCAGGAACTGTCGCCAAGAAGTTTTAAGAGGTCTTCTGTTTTGGAAGAGATCTCGCCTCTCAGCCTCACTGCCTCGTCAAAATGAGTTGTGATTCTGCCGTCAGCCTCAATTGCAAATCTTCCCGAGTGTCTGGAGAAGGCGATGACGCTAAGGACTATTCCGATGACTGCCAGCACCGATCCCGCTATTTCGGCAGGCCAGCCGAAAGGACCTTCGCTGAGGGAGGTAAGCCCCATCGTAATGAGAAATCCGCCCAGGGCAAATAGCAGGAAAGGCATGATCAGTTTGGGAATCAGTTTTGTTTTGACCAGCCTTCTGTGTTCACATTCCGCAAGGTCAGCCTGTCTCATGAGACCCAGTAACTGGTCGTAGGAAGCCATGATTCTGTCCTTGGTGAGCAGTGTCCCTGCAGCATCGCACAGTCCAAAAGACCTGCCAGTCTCTCTGATTTTGCCTTCAATACCGGCAAGTTCGGTTTCCGTCCTGTCAAGTTCTTTTCTGAGTTTAGCAAGTTTCATGTCCCGGTCGGAGGTCCGTGCAAGGCTGCTCTTCATCTTCATCTTGGTGATCACAAGCCTGTCGAGACTGCCTTTTTTAGTCTTGGGATCGGTAATTCTCAGGAGCTTTTGCTTCAGACTGTCTGTAAAAGACACAGGTGTCATTCTCCCGTCGGCAACGCCAAGGAGCAGAGAAAGACTTCCGAAAGAAACAGTATCGCCGTTTTCCGATGCTTCAAAACCCGGGTCTCTGGTGGCAGAAATAAAAGCGCCCTCCGAAATATGGAGCGTCTTTTCGCCAATGGTCTTGCCAAGGTCTATCTTAACGTCACGGCCTGACACAAGGTCCACGATTCTGGATATATCGTCATTTTTAGTTTCGCCGAAAAGGCAGGAAAGCCTGTAAGTTCTGCCGCAGGCGTCGTATATCATCTCTCCGCCGTAAATGACCTTTCTGCCTTTGCTGTCGGTCTTCTCGCGGGGTCTGTACAGTTCTCTCGTACTGACGCCGTTCCTGAGAGTATGGCCGTAAAGCATGGTCCTCACGAACTCAAAAAACAGATCCGTATCGCTTATGAGACCTTTTGAAACGTTCAGTATGCCGTTTTTGTCTCCTACGAATTCACAGTTTATAAGCGACCCGAACCCGTATACCATCGCATTTCTTATGATCACGGTTCACCGGCACCCCCTTCCCCGTCTGATTCGCCGTCAAAGACGTCTCCGGTACCGGAAACACCGTTTTCATCAACGGCGGAGGAATAAAAGCCGTCAATACCCATGTTGTCGAAAAGTTTCAGTCCCGTATTCACGGCAGACTCGTAATTCTTTTCATTGTATGTGTTTGTTGCGTTCTTTTTCTGTTCGTCTCTTGCCTGTCTGACGCTTTCCCAGATATTGCTTGTATAAAAACCCCTGAAAGACTTTTCAAAACTGAAAAGGTAAAGATCTGCTTTTTTCACAGTCCTGTCCCTGATCTCGATAAGCGGGAATCTGTCTTTTAGAAGCTTGCCGACTTCATTGACGTCGATGTTAACGTCAAAGGGAAGTTCTCCGCAGATATCGACCCTTGAAGCGTTGGCGGTATTGGCAAGTCTCAGAATGCTTGCGGCAATCACCTGAGGCGTCATGTCCGAAAGGTCTGTTGCATCAAAGTTGATTATCTCGTACTTGACCGGAGAAACGTTTATAAATTCACAGGTCATGAATCCGCCGTCCCGGACTTCCCCGACATAAACTCCGCAATCCCCTGGCACCGAAAAATCAGGCGCGCACATTACTCCCGGCACGATCACGTTGCCCTTTCTCATGCAGCAGGCATCTCCGCCGATGGCAGACAGTTCAAATCCGCACTCTTTAAGAACATCAAAGGGAACAGGGTCGAACTGGGAGGGTTCCTCGCCAAAGACAAGTTTTCCGTGAAGCACAAGAACGTTGATGTAACTGGAGGAGAGCCTTGGCGTTTTTTCATCGGCGGTGACCAAGAGGGATTCCCGCTGGAAATGGCCGGAAAAAGCGGATCCGTATATTCTGATGCCTTTTCTGCCCGTCTCACCGCCTCCGCTAAACACGTAATCCCTGTCGGAGGTGCCCCGGAGCCTGTCATTGAATTCTATATAGCTGATCTCGCCGGCGGGGAAAATATAAACGTTTGAAGGCCATGCAAAAGTCTGATAGCAGGAACCCACCACCGAGGGATCGCAGCTGCCGGGGGCAATGATCACTCTAGAAGGAAGAGACTCAAAAGCCCTTGCAACGTGTTTCAGTAACGTTTCGGAAGGCGAAGATGTGTCGAAAAGATTTCCGGTGACGAAAACATAGTTCGCAGAGCGCTGTTTTGCGATCTTAATAGCAGTGTCAAAAGCCGTCATTAGTTCGGCGCTGCCTGTGATCCCTGTTTTGAATTTCCGGCCGAGATGGGCGTCCCCCATCACCATAAAAGAAAAACTTTTCATTGGAGTTAAATCCTTTGTATCAGGCTCTGCCGGGATCATCTGTCCCGATCAGCCTTGTTTTGCATGTTTGAACCCGGGTCAGGACCGCCTTCACAGCCCTTCCTCCGTCACCAGCGAATAATATTTACCCTTCTTATCCATGAGTTCCTCATGGGTGCCAAGCTCTTCTATCCCGCAGTTTCCAAGCACTGCGATCATGTCGGCATGCCTTACCGTCGAAAGCCTGTGGGCAACTATCACAGTAGTCCGACCTTTGCAAAGCTTCTCAAGCGCGTCCCTTATCAGCCTTTCAGTTTTAGTGTCCACGGAAGCGGTGGCCTCGTCAAGAACCAGAATCGGCATGTCCCGGAGTATCGCTCTCGCAATGCTGATCCTCTGTTTCTGACCTCCCGAAAGAGTCATACCCCTCTCGCCCACAACGGTATCGTAACCGTCTTCGAATTCACGGATGAATTCGTCCGCATTTGCAAGCTTTGCGGCCTCCTCTATCTTCTCCTTCGGTGTGTTTGGACCATCAGGGCTCCCGAAAGAAATATTCTCTGAGATGGTACCGTGGAACAGAAATACGTCCTGCAGTACCGTGCTGATCTGGTTCCTCAGACTCTCAAGAGTGAGATCCCTGATATCTGTCCCGTCTATCGTAATCTGTCCTTGGTCCACATCGTAGAACCTGGAAAGGAGATTCACCATGGTGGTCTTGCCAATGCCCGTAGGCCCAACAAGCGCCAACGTCTTTCCGGGCTCAACTTTTATGGATACGTCCTTGAGCACCGGTTCTTCCTTTTTATAGGCAAAGGAAACGTTGTGAAACTCTATCTCGCCTTTTACGGAAGCCGGCGGTATGGACTTGGGCCCGTCCTTTATGTCATCCTCCGTGTCAAGTATCTCGTAGCACCTTTCAAGGGCCGTGGAGGCTGTGTTGAACTGCTCTATGATCTGGGCAAGAGCGATCACCGGCTGGTAAAAATAAGACACGTACATAATAAACGCCACCACGTCCGGTGCACCAACGTCTCCATTCCACGCCAGGATTCCCCCGGCAATGAGCACGATCACGAGACCGATGTTGTTGTTGAAAAGTATCAGGGGATTCATGATGGCACTGGCCTTCAGCGCCGACATGATGCCCTTGTAGTGGATCTTCGAAGTCCTTCCGACGGACTCCTCGCACTCCTTCTGCTTGTTAAAGGAAGTAATCTCCCTGACGCCCGAAAGCTTGTCCTGGATATTGGCGTTAAGTTCACCCATTTTTGCGTGGGCCTGCTTGAACCTTGGCCTGAACTTTGTGGCATAGATGAACGCCAATGCCACGGTGACCGGAATCGTTATAAGGGTCATTGCCGCAAGCTTCACATTGATGGTGAAAAGCAATATGGCCGTGCCGATGAAAATAATGCCGTTGACGATGAAGTCAGGAAGCGCGTGGGCAACCAAGGGCTCAATGTTAGAAGTATCCGCGGTGATCCTCGACAAAAGCTGTCCTGTCTGCTTGTCCTGAAAAAAGCCCATCGACATCCCCTGGATGTGTGAATAGAGCTTCATTCTGATACCGTCAATGTACCCCCAAGCGGCAACATGGGAAAAATAGCTTCTCAGGAACTGACCACCTGCCGAAAGCAGATAAAAGCCAAGAAGCGTCAGCCCGAGACCCACAGCCTTTACCGGAAGCTCCGGGTCCGAATTTGAGATGTATTTCAGCAGCAGTCTCGTAATATACGGAACCGCCAGCTGAGCCACGCCAATGAATATCATGCCTGCAAGCGCAAGCATCATCACTCCATAGTAGGGTCTAAGCTCCCGAAGAAGCCTTATGGCAGGATATCGTCTCTTTTTCACTGTATTAACTGAACTCTCTGCCGATCTTCTTTCGCTGTCGCTGACGGCCTTCCGTTCACCGCAATCACTGTTTTTCATATATAGTCTAACAATTATCATCCGTCATTTTCCGAACGCTCCCGGATCTCTTTGAATATACCGAGGTAGTAAATAACATAAAGCGTCAGGGAAATGAAAATGGAAAAAATGGACAGGACCGTCAGCGAAACAGCTATCTTGTTTGCAACAGTCTCGCTGAAAAGCCTTCCGAAAACCAAAAGGAAAAGCACGGATCCTTCTACAATAACGGTATTGACCTTTCCGTACCATTTGGCGCTGGAATAATGCTCGGTCTTCTTTTTGAGAATTGTACCGAATATGATCATCACTGTCTCTCTCACCACAAAAGCAGCGATAAGCCAAAGCATGAAAGGATAAGTCACCGTGAGGCATATCATAAGTGCGCCCTGGGTGAACTTGTCGGCAACAGGATCCAGCAGCTTTCCAAGCTCCGATCTCATGTTGAATTTCCGGGCAATAAAACCGTCGGCAACGTCGGAAAGAGCAGAAACAGCAAAAAGAATTATTGAAAGAGTATAGTTTTTCTGGAAAACATAAGACCAGATGATTACAGGAATGAGGAAAAGTCTGAAGAAACTTATGATATTCGGAATAGTCCAAACCTTATTTGAGACAGGATCGGAAGTCAGTTCCTCCCTGCTTACCGGGGCTTCGTTATCAGTGTTTTCGGTCAATTCAGTTGGTTCGTTGCTGCTGTTATTCTCCATACTGCGGCCTCCCGTAAATTCGGTTAGCATTATATAACATATAAGGGGATTTTTCAAGCAAGCAGCGCATGCGATGCAGGTATAAAAAACGCTTGCGCTGAAGTGAAATGTGATTAGTGAGAAGTGATAAGTGAAGCGATCACTCGAGCCGCAGGCTCGCACCACTCGGCGCAATTGCTTGCCGGAGGCCCCACTCGCTGCGAAGCAGCGCACCACTCGAGCCGCAGGCTCTCCCCACTCGGCGCTTGTGCCGCACCACTAGCGACGTAGTCGCGCCCACTCCCAATTAGCACCTTGCTTTTCCCGCCTTCCCTCTGTATAATTTGCTTGAAGATTAAAAAGAGTCTCCCGCAGGATTATTCGGATAACAAATCAACGGAAATCGCGGGAAAACGGAGGGTATATGAAATATTTCCACATTGGCGCGATGGCCGACAGCTTCAGACTTCCGGCCAAGGAAGCGCTTCTCAAAGTCAAGGAAGTAGGAGCCGAGGGTTATCAGATCTACGCCAGCAACGGCGCTTTCTCACCTGACAACCTTGACGCCAAAGCCAGAGCTGAGTTCAAAAAGTATTCCGACAGTTTGGGGCTTACCATTTCCGCCCTTTGCGGGGATCTGGGCCACGGTTTCTACAACAGAGAATACAACAAAGTGCTGATTGAAAAGTCAAAAAAGATCCTTCAGCTGGCGGCAGATCTTGACACGCACGTGGTCACGACTCACATTGGCGTTGTTCCCGAAAATATGGAAGGCGAAAGATTTGAGATAATGCATGACGCATGCCTTGCACTTGCGTCTGCGGCGGATGAGATTGGCGTCAAGTTTGCAGTTGAGACCGGTCCCGAAACCTCCGCAACGCTTAAGAGGTTCCTTGATACGTTGAACTCAAGAGGTGTGAGTGTAAACCTGGATCCCGCCAATCTTGTCATGGTCACAGGTGACGACCCGGTTCAGGCAGTTTACAATCTGAAGGACTATATCGTACACACCCACGCAAAAGACGGAAAGATGCTCACCAAGGGCGACCCGGAGATCATTTACGGCCTGAAGCCGGCTCCCGAGGGAGGAATCCCCGCCCCGTTCATCGAAGTACCCCTTGGCGAGGGAAGCGTTGATTTTCCGAAGTATCTTGCAGCTCTTAAGGATATCGGATTCAACGGATTCCTGACCATTGAGAGAGAAGTCGGAGCAGATCCGGCAAAGGATATTGCAATGGCGGTGGGCTTCCTCAGAAAAACTGTTGAAGGTCTTGATTAAAGAATTTTTAGGAGAAAAATCATGGAAAAGCTTAAGATTGGAATTGTTGGAAACGGCGGTATCAGCGGATGTCACGTAACCGGATATCAGGCTATCCCCGACAGAGCTGAGATATATGCTCTTTGCGATATTAACAGGGACAGAGCGATGGCGCTGGCTTCAAGGCTGGGCATTCCGGCGGAAAGAGTCTTCACCGACGTTCACGAGATGGTAAAGCTGAAGGAGCTTGACGCAGTCGACGTCTGCACCTGGAACAACGGCCATGCGGAATGCACTATTGCCGCTTTAAATGCGGGAAAACACGTGCTCTGCGAAAAGCCCATGGCCATCAATGCAAAGCAGGCAAAAGAGATGCAGGATGCCGCAGAAAAGAACGGAAAGCACCTTCAGATCGGTTTCGTAAGACGTTTCGGCAACGACATGGAAGTGCTCAAAAACATTGAGAAGGACGGCTTCTTCGGCGATATCTACTACGCCAAAGTGAATTACACAAGGCGCAACGGCTGCCCCGGCGGCTGGTTCTCCGACAGTTCCAGGTCCGGCGGCGGTCCGCTGATTGACCTTGGCGTCCACGTTATCGACTTCTCAAGGTACCTCATGGGAAACCACAAACCGGTGTCCGTTTACGGGATCACTTTCGACAAGCTCAAAAACAGACCTGACATCAGGAAAGCCGGCGGTTATTTTTCATCCGACGCATCTTCAAGCGAGATCTATGACGTTGAAGACCTTGCCGTGGGTCTTATAAGATTCGACAACGGCTCCGTCATCTCCATCGACGCGGCTTTCTCCCTCAATCAGGCGGGTGACAAGGGCGACATGGAGTTTTTCGGCACCAAAGGCGGCGCCAAGATCACAGGGACCGTGGACCTCTTCTCCTCAATGTCCGGTTACATGACCAACACCCAGCTGGCCTATCCCACAGCCTTTGATTTTGTCGGCTCGTTTAATGCGGAGATCAAACATTTCGTCGACTGCATAACCGTGCCGGGGACCAAATGCATTGCCCCTGCCGAGGACGGCGTAGTGCTGATGAAGATCCTTGACGGTCTGTACGAATCCTCAAGAACGGGCCACGAGGTCATTCTCGATTAATAAACTATTATCTTCCCCCGGATTTTACTACCGGGGGCGTTTTTTATTTGATTATGGAGAGAATATGAAAACGTCAATTAACACTTACAGTTTCGGAAGAGTCAGGAACACAAAAGGAGAACCGCTTACGATGCCTGAAATGGCGGACTTTGCAAAAGCCAACGGCTTTGACGCCATCGAATTCGTTGGGCTTTCGATTCCCGCAGGGATGGATCTTGACGTTTTGTCCTTCGCTGAATATATGCGCGACTACTGCGAAAAGATAGGGCTTGGCATTTCGGCTTATACAGTCGGTGCGGATTTTCTGGCACCGGGCAACGTAGAAAGGCTTAAAGGAGAAGTGGATATTGCAGCAGCCCTTGGTGCGCCCCTCATGCGCCACGACATCGCTTTCGGTTCCCCGGAGGGAGTGTCTTACTTTGACCTGATACCCGGATTTGCCAAAGACATAAACGAGATCACAAATTACGCCGCATCGAAAGGAGTCAGGACCTGCACCGAGAATCACGGTTATTTTTCCCAGGATGCCGACAGAGTCACAGCTCTTTGCAAAGCTGTGAACAACCCGAATTTCGGGCTTTTGGTGGATTTTGGCAATTTCATGTGCGCCGATGAAATATCTGTTGAATCCGTAAAGAAAGCGGCACCTTATGCCATCCACGTGCACGCCAAGGATTTCAAATACGTTTCAAGAGAGGAATCAGCCGAGCCTCCGGCGGGCTATTTCAACACAAGAGCGGGAAATCATATAATGGGCTGTGCCCTTGGCGACGGTGTGGTGAACGTCAGGGAATGCGTCAGGATCATGAAGGATCAGGGTTATGACGGCTACGTCACCGTTGAATTTGAGGGGCCCTTCGGAGATGCTGCAGAAGAGATAAAAAAAGGACTCCGTTTCCTGAAGTCCTGCTTCTGACCTGAATAACGTCTATAATACCGAAAATCGCCCTCCCCGATAGATCCCGCAAGACCCGGCCGGAGGGCGTTGTTTTATCCGTCAACCTTTTGAAAGAGCCCTTTTTCTCATCCTTTCGATAAGTTCAATACTGTGTATTCTGGTTACGCTGTTTTCGTCGGCGCTTCCGTCCAGAAGTCTGCCAACCTCTCTGATCTTGCCCTCTTCATCCAGTATCTCTGCCGCGGTCCTGACAAACTCTTCATCTGTATTCTTTCCGACAAAAATGTTTCTGTCTGAAATGGCGGCGATGGGCGCAAGATGGGTTACGCATATCAGCTGGTGATTCCTGCTGACCCTGTAAAACTTCTCTGCAACGGATGCTGCCGCAGAACCGCTGATTCCGGTGTCGATCTCGTCAAATATCAGAACAGGTATCATGTCTATGTCCGCAAGGCAGGACTTTATGGCCAGCATGATTCTTGACAGTTCTCCGCCTGAAGCGATCTTTGAAAGAGGCTTCGGTGGCTCGCCCGGATTGGGGCTGATAAGAAACTCAGTCTCGTCAAGTCCGTTTTCCCTAAATTTAGGATCTTCGGTATCGATTGGCTTAAAATCCACGACGAATCTGACCTTGGTCATTTCTATATCTGCCAGGGCCTTAACAACTTCTCTTGTTAGTACAACGGCCGCTTTTTCTCTCAGTGCGTGGACCTTACCCGCGATATCAACAAGTTCACGGGTCTCCGCGGCAGACTTTTTCAGCAGCTCCTTTGCAGTCTCCTCGGAGGATACAAGCTTGTCAAGTTTTTCCTTTGCATCTTTAAGAAAAGCCAGCACGTCGCCAACGGTCCTGCCGTATTTTCTCTTGAGATCATAAATTAGGTCCAGCCTCTGCTCCACTTTTCTTGCCTCTTCCTCGTCAAAGGAAGAGTTCTCGATCTCGGTCAGCACCGAATCTCTGACGTCTTCAAGAATGTAGTATGCATCTGTTATCTTGGAGGCGAGTTCACCGTATTTTGCGGAAAATCTCTCAATTGAGGAAAGCTTCGACCCGGCATCTTTGATCTCCGACATCGCACCTTCCGAGTCATAACCGCCCTGTCCGTCAAGCAGCGCCAATGCCTCGTTCAGCGAGGCGGATATCTTTTCGATGTTGTCTATGATCTTCTGCTTTTCGGAAAGTTCCTCTTCCTCGCCCTCCTTAAGTTTGGCGGAGGATATCTCGTCCACCTGGAAAGAGAGAAGATCAATAAGCTGCGCCCTCTTCATAGGGTCCACGTTAAGTTCGTCGATCAGTGCCAGGGTCTTTTTATGTTCAGAGAGTTTATCCCTGTATATCGAAAGAATGTCCGCCAGTTCTTTTCCGGCAAAAGAGTCCAGAAGTTTTATGTGGTTTGAGGGATTCAGCAGGGAATGGCTGTCGTGTTGGCCGTGGACGTCCGCAAGGGCCTCGCCAAGCTTTTTCAGCGCGCCAACGGTTACAATTCTGTCGTTTATCCTGCAGACGTTTTTAGCCTGGTCGTTAAAAGTTCTTGAAACGATTATCGATCCGTCTTCTTCGATATCTATCCCCAGGTCCGCCATAGTTTCTGCAACAAGCGGGCTTTTATCCCGATCAACGTTGAAAACTCCCGTGATCTCTGCAGAGGTCGCCCCTCTTCTGATAACATCCTTCGTCATCTTCTCGCCAAGGAGATAACAGATCGAATCTATAAGGATCGATTTTCCCGCCCCGGTCTCACCGGTAATGCAGTTCATACCCGAATCGAATTCAAAGGATATTTTGTCTATAATTGCGACGTTTTTAACGGTGAGAAATGAAAGCATCCGTCACTCCTCCTCCCGCATCTCGCCAAACAGCTTTCCTGCAACGGCGGCATAAAAGTTCGGGGGATCGATCCTAAGTATCTTCATTTTCGTTTCGGAACACTCGCAAACAAGCATGTCCTCCGGCTCCACTTTTTCTGAAATGTGACCGTCGATAATAACTCTGATCTTTTTTGAATTTGCAACAGGTTTAACTGAAACCACGCTTTCGGGCCTTGCAACGATAGTCCTGCTGCCCATCTTCTGTGAACATATCGGAGTGATCAGTATGACGTCGTTTCCCGGCTCGATTATAGGTCCGCCGGCTGACAGGGAATAAGCTGTTGATCCTGTCTGGGTGGCAACTATGATCCCGTCCCCCTTGTAGGTGCCGACATAGGTGCCGTTGACGTTTACAGCCAGGTGGCAGGTATTGGCCACGACCTCTCTTGTGACCACCGCGTCATTAACTGCGATACCAAGAAACCTCTTTTCACCGGCCCGGATCAGAGAAACGTCAAGGACACTGCGCTCCTCTATCTTATAGTCGCCTCTGCATATTCTGTCAACGGTGGTGTCTATCGATCCCTTCTCAAACTCGGTCAGAAAACCAATGGTGCCAAGGTTAAAGCCAAGGACCGGAATACCCTTCAGGGCTGCCCTGCCTGCGATCCTCAGAAAAGTTCCGTCGCCGCCGATGCTTATAATAACGTCAGTTTTCTCGTAAACGTCACCGGACGTCTCGTCTTTGCCCGCAATAAACACAGAAACGCCCCTGCTCTCAAAAGCTTCCGCAAGCTTTACATAGTAGCCGGCAGCGTCCTGTTTTTTTTCGTTGATCACTATTCCTACGTTCATAGGTTCCTCCGCTGAAAAAGGCAGATCATTCTGCTTCTTTACGATGATTATACAAGAAGATCCGGCTTTTTCAAACAGGTTTAATATCTCCCGGAAATAAATCATTTCCGGAAAATAAAAGCCGGGAAACAATGATCTGCAACCCGGCCTTAAAAACTAATTACGATATCAATACCCCAGCTGACCAGACAGGGAATCGTCGTCGATTATCCAGTTTTCAACGTCGATCACTCTGTAATCGTTCTCGGAATCTCTGATGTAAACCGTTTTGATGCCTGCGTTGATTATCATCCTCTTGCACATGGAGCAGCAGCAGGAGTTGACAACGTATTCTCCGGTTGTCGCCTCAAGCCCGCAAAGGTAGAGGGAAGCGCCGAGCATATCCCTTCTTGCAGCGGAGATGATGGCATTGGCCTCTGCGTGAACGCTTCTGCAGAGCTCATACCGCTGACCTCTCGGAATGTTCATCTGCTGTCTGATGCAGACCCCAAGGTCGTTGCAGTTTTGTCTGCCCCTGGGCGCGCCAACGTATCCGGTGGAGACCACTTCGTCGTTTTTGACGATAACAGCACCGTAGAGCCTTCTAAGGCATGTTCCACGCTTCGACACGACCTCTGCAAGGTCAAGATAATAATTGTTCTTATCGCGTCTTTCCATAAAACGATTTCTCCTGATTCTGTTCTGAGTGTTTAAAAAAGTTTATCTAACAAATGTTGGCCGTCTCCGGCGTTCTATTTAAGCTTCTTTAATTCTATCAAAGGCTTTCCTTCGCCTGATGTGATGACTGCATAGTCACCGTTTTGAAGTGCCCCCGGGTTTAATGCAGTCACGTTGCCGCAAACTCTTAATGTCTGCTGATGGGTGTGTCCGAAAAGAGCGTATTCGCACTTACTAAGAGCTGCTTCGTGGCATATCCGTTCGACACCGTATCTGACGCCAAAGGTGTGGCCGTGGGCCATGAAAAACCTTCTGCCGGCGATCACGGCAACTGCACTGTCAGAGTATTCTCCGTAATATTCGTAGTCACAGTTGCCGCAGACCACGTAAACGTCCGCACCCGCAGGCAGCCCGAAGTCCCTGAATTCCAGAAATCCCCTGAGACCGTCTCCAAGAAAACATATCGCGTCAGGCTTTTCCGTGTCGTAAACTTCGTACAGATATCTTGATGAACTGTGGGAGTCCGATACAACAAGGATCTTCATAAGTTCAGCAGAAGATGCAATTATCAGGCTTTAGCCTGAAGGTCAAGCAGTTTCTCGTAGGCGGCATCCCAGGCTGCGGTATTCACAGGCTGATAAGCCTCTATCGGGAAGGAGTTTCTGATCACGTCTCTTGCCTGATCGATGCCGGAGACCTCGCCAAGAGCGATGAGCTGGCAGGAGAGATTTCCGATGGCTGTAGCCTCTACGGGGCCTGCGTAGACAGGTCTTCCGATGGCATTGGCAGTGAATCTGCTGAGGACTTTGTTCTTTATGCCGCCGCCAACGATGTTGAGGGAGGGAACGGGCTTGCCGGTGATCTCTTCAAGGCCGATGATGCACTGCTTGTATTTGAGAGCCAGAGACTCTTCCACGACTCTTATTATCTCGCCCTTGGTCTCAGGCACACGCTGGCCTGTGCGTTTGCAGTAATCCTGGATCTTTCTCGGCATGTTGAATGGATCGAAGAAGTCCGGATGGTCCACGTCGATCACGGCGATGAAGGGATCCGCCTCTTCCACAGCCTTATTCATTTCTGCGTAGGAAATGCCCTCGCCTTTCTTGTCCCAGTCTCTCATGCACTCGTTGTTGATCCAGAGACCCATGATGTTCTTAAGTAGGCGGACGTTGTTGTTGTAACCGCCCTCGTTGGTGTAGTTGAGTTTGAGAGTCTTTTCGTTGATAATGGGCTTGTCGAGTTCTATTCCCAGCAGCGACCACGTACCTGAGCTGAGGAAAGCGGCTCCCTTCTCGGCATACGGAACCGACATGACAGCCGCACCGGTGTCGTGCTCTGCAACCGCAATTACCGGTATCGCACCGACGCCAAGCTCGTTCTGAACGCTCTTGGTGAGTCCGCCGAGTTTTGTGCCCGCGGGGATGACTTCCGCAAGAATGTCCGTCCTGATGCCCAGCTTCGTAAGCATATCCCTTGCCCAATCCTTTTTGTTCGGGTCGTACATCTGGGACGTGGAAGTGATGGTGTACTCGCAGAACTTTTCTCCGGTGAGGAAATAGTTGAACAGATCCGGAACGAAGAGCAGCTTGTCGGCAACCTCAAGAGAGGGATCGCCGTCGCATTTCATTGCCAGCAACTGATACAGTGTGTTGAACTTCTGAAAGGCAATACCGGTGGTGTTGTATATTTCATCGGCGGACAAAATGCCGCAGGCCTTTTCAATCATCCCGTCGGTTCTGGAATCTCTGTAGTGGACAGGATTTCCCAGAAGCTTTCCCTGCTTGGAGATGAGACCGAAATCAACACCCCAGGTGTCGACGCCAATGGATGCAATGTCCCTGTCACCGCCGTTGACGGTGTTGATTATTCCCTTTTTCATCTCGTGGAAAAGTCTCAGGAAGTCCCAGGTGAAGGTGTCGTTCATCATCACAGGGTCGCTTAGGAACCTGTGGGTCTCTCTGAGCACGAGTTTTTCTCCGTTAAACTCGCCAAGGATCGATCTTCCGCTGCTTGCGCCGTAATCAAAAGCCAGTATCTTCATAAATGTGTTCCTTTCAGTTGTTTATTTTCCCATTGACGCTTTGCGAATCTCGCCGCGCATAATTTTACCGCTGGTGGTTTTCGGCAGTTCCTTTACAAATTCGACAATTCTCGGATATTTGTAAGGCGCCGTAACCTTTTTCACATGGTTCTGGATCTCTTTTTTCAGTTCCTCCGAGGGCTCATAGCCTTTGGCAAGAATGATCGTCGCCTTGACCACCTGTCCTCTCACCGGATCGGGAGCTGCTGTAACTGCGCACTCAAGAACCGAGGGATGAGTCATTATGGCTGATTCGACTTCAAAGGGACCGATGCGGTAGCCGGAGCATTTGATAACGTCGTCGTTTCTGCCCACGAACCAGATGTAGCCGTCGCTGTCGTACCAGGCGTTGTCGCCTGTGTGGTAATTGCCGTCTCGCCAGAGCCTCTCATTGGCCTCAGGATCGTTGTAATAACCGACCGTGAGGCCCGTGGGTCTGTTGGCTTTTGCGCCTACAACCACGATCTCGCCCTCCTCGCCAATGTCGCAGGGAGTTCCGTCCTCTCTTAAGATTTTAATATTGAAGGACGCAGCAGGCTTTCCGGTAGATCCGGGCACAGGATCCGACCACTGGTAATTGGCCATGATCACAACGCTCTCGGTCTGTCCGAAGCCCTCGTATATCCTGTGGCCCGTGATCTTCTGCCAGGATTCCATCACAGAAGGATTGAGAGGCTCCCCGGCCATTGAAAAATGCTGAACGGAAGAAAGGTCAAAGGATGAAAGATCCTCTTTGATCATAAACCTGTACATGGTTGCAGGGGCGCAGAAAGTGGTGACCTTGTACTTTTCTATGACCCTCATAAGGTTTGCGGCCACGAACTTGTCCATGTCGTAGCCCATCACTGCGGAGCCTGCGATCCACTGGCCGTATATCTTACCCCAGCTGAACTTGGCCCAGCCGGAGTCTGCAACCGTGAGATGCAGTCCGTTTTCTCTCACCTGCTGCCAATACTTCGCGGTGAGGATGTGTCCCAGGGGATAGCTTTGAACGTGCTGAACAAGCTTTGGCATGCCTGTTGTTCCGGACGTGAAGTACATTATCATGGGGTCATTGGCGTAGACCTTGTCTTTGCCCGAAGGTCTTTCCAGAACGTCGCTTTCCTGCTCATAACCCTCGGTAAAGTCAAGCCAGCCCTCGCATTTTTCCCCTGTTTTTGCGGTAAACTTAAGGGTCGGGCATTCGCTTCTGGAGAGATCGATCTGCTGGATAACATAGGGATCGTCGGCGCAGATGGCCATGTCTATACCGATCTTGTTGACTCTGTATACGATGTCCTTCTTCGTGAGCTGGAAAGTTGCGGGAATGGCAATGATGCCAAGCTTGTGAAGAGCAGTAACAGTAAGCCAGTACTCATAGCGTCTTTTCAGTATCAGAAGAACGCTGTCGCCCTTTTTAAGGCCCAGCTTTTTCAGGTAATTGGCGATCTTGTTGCTCAGCTTTTTTACGTCGGTGAACGTGAACACCCTGGAATTTCCGTGGTCGTCGCACCATACAAGAGCCCTCTTTTCAGGTTCCTGCTCCGCCCAGCCGTCAACTATGTCAAATCCGAAATTAAAATCATCCGGATAACTGAGTTTGTAATTTTCAATAAAATCTTCGTAAGAGTCGAAATTGACTTTTGAGAGATACTTGTTTAGCATGTAATCCATTCTTATGTAAAACTCCCGTCAGAGCAAAATCACAGTTAAAAATCTGGCCGTCTTTCCGCCTACAGCGGACTGTGCGTGGGGAACGGTGGGATCGAAGTAGAAGCAGTCACCCTCTTCAAGGATAAAATCGCTTTTTCCGAAAGCCACCTTGATGCTGCCCTCAAGAACGAAATTGAACTCCTGTCCTGCATGAGACACCTTCTCCGGAGGATTGATCTCAGTCTCGGGTCCCACAGTAACGATCATGGGCTCTATCTTCCTGCCAATATACTTATAGGCAATGCTTTCAAAATCGTAACCCTTGTATCTGTCGACGGATATACCCCTGCCCTTCCTTACCAGCGAGCAGTTGGTGAGTTTCGGAGATACGCCTGTCAGGATCTCGGTGAGGTCCACGCCGAATTTCGAAGCCAGCGAGTAAAGTATGCTGACCGGAAAATCCGTCTTCGCAGTCTCATAGTCCTCGTACTCCTGCTCGGTTATTCCGAGATAGTCCGCCATTTCTTTAACGGAAAAGCCGCAGATGTCCCGAAGGTCTGCTATCCTTGACGCGATCTCCAGGATCCCTGTATTGTCGTTCATCTGATCACCTCATGGTCTCTGCGAAGTGCCGCAGATTTATATAGCCGGGAAAAGTTCCCGGATTTTCACGCCAATGGAATTTTAGCGCGGATACGCCCCGGTTTCAAGGATTTATTTCCTTCAGAGCTTGATCTCAGCCCCCGGAAAATCAAAGGTTGCAAAATAATCCTTCGGGGTTTCAGCCCTTCTAATAAGCCGGTACGTGCCATCCTCTTTGAGCAGAACTTCTGCTGAGCGGAGTTTGCCGTTGTAGTTGTAACCCATGGCAAAGCCGTGAGCTCCTGCGTCGTGGATAGCCACCAGGTCGCCGATATCTGTTTCCGGCAGAGGTCTCTGTATTGCGAACTTGTCGTTGTTCTCGCAAAGGCCTCCGGTAACGTCATATATCCTTGCCGGTTCCAGGTCTTCTTTCCCGAGAACGGTTATATGATGATAGCTTCCGTACATTGCAGGCCTCATGAGATTGGCGGCGCAGGCGTCAAGTCCCAGATAATTCCGGTAAATATTCTTTTTGTGGATCACTCTGGCCACCAGTACACCGTGGGGGCCTGTTATGTACCGTCCCAGTTCTGCTTTGACAGCAGGGACAGGCAGGCCTTTTTCGGTACAGTATCCCTCGATTTTTCCCTTTACGGAGTCCGCAACTTTATATATGTCAACAGGCTTGTCCTCCGGTCTGTAGGGAATTCCGATGCCCCCGGAAAGATTGATAAAGGAAACTGTGACCCCGGTCTCGCTGAAGATATCTGCCGAAAGACCCAGGAGAACTTCGGTGAGGGATTCCCAGTATTCGTCGCCAAGCATGTTGCTGGCGAGAAACGAGTGAAGGCCGAAAGTTCTCACTCCCCTATCTTTCAATATTCTGCAGGCTTCGAATATCTGGGCGCGGGTCATACCGTATTTGGCCTCGCCGGGAGCACCCATGATTGCACCGGATATCCTGAAATCGCCACCCGGATTGTATCTGAGACAGATCGTATCCGGAATGCCCCCGTGTTTTTCAAGAAATTCGATATGTGTTATGTCGTCAAAATTGATGATCGCACCAAGGGACCTGGCCAGTTCAAAGTCTTCCGCAGGGGTCACGTTTGAGGAAAACATGATGTCGCTGCCGGAAAAGCCGCAGGCCTTGGCCATTAGAAGTTCAGTGTAACTCGAGCAGTCAACGCCGGTGCCTGCTTCTTTAAGAAGGGAAATTATGTAGGGATTCGGGCATGCTTTAACTGCGTAATACTCCTTGAACTCAATGCCTCCAAAAGCAGATTTGAGTTCTCTTACGGTATCCTTAATGCCTTTTTCGTCGTAAATATAGTAAGGCGTGCCGATCTCGGCAGCGATCTTTTCGGCTGTTTCTTTATTGAAAAACAGTTTTTTCCCGCCGGCCGCGTTATTATTGTCAACTCTCATTTTCCCCCTCCTCCATGATAAACTTGTCTATCTCCTCCCACAGTTCCGGAATGCCTCTTTTTGTCTCGGCTGATACAGGAAAGACCTTTTTGTCTTCCGGAAGTTCCAGAGCGGCGGCGATCTTTTTTGCATTTAAGTTGGATTCGGATCTTGATACCTTATCGCTTTTTGTGGCTACGACAATATAATCAAGTCCCGCCTCTTTCGTCCATCTCATGAGAAGTTTGTCGGCGTCAGTCGGTTCGTGTCTTATGTCGACGAGGATCATCATGAGGTAAAGCTGGGGCCTGACGTTAAGATAATTGGAGATGACTTTGCCCCAGAGGTCCATCTCACTTTTGGAAACCTTTGCATATCCGTAGCCCGGAAGGTCCACGAAATGGATCTCGCCGTTCACACTATAATAGTTAATAAGCCTGGTCATGCCCTGGCGTGACCCGGATCTTGCAAGATTCTTCCTGCCCAGAAGTGCGTTGATTAAAGATGACTTGCCGACGTTTGAACGGCCGGCAAAAGCGATCTCCAGGAGATCGGATTCGGGCAGGTCCTCTGTTTTTATGCAGGATTTTACAAAACTTGAATTCTTAATGACCATTTGCGGCCTCGATTCCGAGAATCATCCTACGGGCGGTTTCCAGTGCGGTATTGGAAGCTCTTCTTCTCACATGGTCTCTTCCACCTTTGAAATAACACTCTTTTACAACAGTTTCACCCTTGTAATACACGCCAATGTACACCAGTCCAGCGGGTTTGTCCTCAAGAGTCCCGGGCCCTGCGTTTCCTGTTGTGGAGACGCCAACGTCGGCGCCTGCAGCCTTCGCCGCCCCCTCAGCCATCATTTTTGCACACTCTCTGCTGACGCAGCCGTATTTTTCGATCACCGCGTCGTCAACGCCGAGAAGCCTGATCTTGGCGTCATTACTGTAGGTCACAAAAGAAGAACCTATTACGTTTGATGCACCGGGAACTGACGTGATCATTTCGGCTATCATTCCTCCGGTACAGGACTCGGCGGCGGTCAGCATAAGTTTTTCTCTTTCGCAGAGCCTGACCAGCACTTCCGCAGGGCTTTGTCTGTTTTCGGAGACTATATTTCCGCCAAAACGTTCTCTTATGATTTTGGCGTCTTCTTCGATAAGCTGTTCGGCTTCAGCGACCTGCCCGGATGCGGAAACTCTTACCGTGACAAGGCCGTCTTTTACGTAGGTGGCCACTGTGGGATTTGTCCTCCCGCTGATAATATCGGACAGGATCCTCTCGACCTCGGATTCCGGGACACCTGAAATGTCGAAAAACTTCGACAAAAGTACGTCTTCGCCCTCTTCCTTTAAAAGGGGAAGCGCTTTGTTCTTAAACATCGGGCAGAGTTCCGAAGGAGGCCCGGGCAGAAGTATTATTATCTTTTCTTCATCGCCAACTGTCTTTTTTATGAGGCAGCCAGGTGCGGTGCCGAAATCGTTTTCAAGTATCGTTGATCCCTCGGGAAAATATGCCTGGGAAAGATTTGAAGGGCTCATGTTCCTTCCCGTTTTGCTGAAATAGGCAAAAAGTTCTGATTCCGTCTTGGCGTCTTTTATCATTTCAAGGCCAAGGACTTCCGCAACTGTCTTCTTGGTGAGATCGTCTTCCGTTGGCCCCAGTCCGCCGGTCAGCACCACGAGATCAGCCCGTCCGAGGGACTCACGAATGCATTCAGAGAGCCTGTCCCTGTTATCGCCAACGACTATATGATAATACACCGCAAAGCCGTATGAAGGGAGAAGCCCGGAAATATACTGTGCGTCCGTATTGGCCACCTGTCCCATAAGCAGTTCTGTTCCGACTGAAATTATCTCTGCTTTCTTCATATCATCCTCTTCAATTATTCCCCTGCAGCGTACAGTCACTCATTTTATATAGATCGGAAAACCGGCAGGGTCATATCTGCTGAGCAGCAGGTAAAGGGTGTCGTCAGTGTCGAAGGAACCGTTACCGTCGTAATCCTGCTCATAGACCACAGGGTTGTAATCGGGGAACAGCATCGCGGTAAGAAGGTATTCGGCATCCTCTTCGTCAACCCTGCCGTCCATATCGGTGTCCCCCGGAATACTCAGAAGATATTCCAGTTCGCCCATGGTGAAAATGCTGCCGGTTGTAAGAACTGCGGATTTGGAAAACACTTTGCCGTCATGGGTCAAAACGTCACCGCCAAGAGCCGCCACCAGAGTTCCAGGATAGTCTCCTTCAGAGACACCGAAAATAAGGCGGACCTCATTTTCTTCGTCATAATAATATTCAAGATTTTCCGCAAAATCCACAAGTTCCTTGGAAGGCAGATATTCTTCCGGGATCACGAATTCCACTGTTTCGACGTCGTGAAGATATGATTCGGAGCCGCCGGTCGGAGGATAATCTCTTATCAAAAGATCAACTGTATCGCCCCTGTCCCCAAGACCGTAAATTGAATTAGCGGCATCTCCTTCGTACTCAAACAGGACTTCAAAGCCGCCTGAAACAGTATCATATATGATCACCTGTTTTGCGGTGGTGAAAAGTATCTTCGTCCCCAGGACTTTGAGCCCTCCCCAGTAGCCGGACCAGTGGAGCCCCTCGTCGGTCAAAAAGTAATCTGCGAAAGACTGTACCGTCTCATAATCATGAAAATCAGAAGTCCGGCGAAGTTCCGTTTTCGAGCCCTTGGCGGATGCGAGATAGTACCAGAAACCGTTGACGAATACGAAGCAGGTATCGGTGTCGTACCAGCAGTAGCCGCTGTTGACGTAGAAGTCCGTGGCAGCGTTGTCGTCAGTGTAAACGGAAGACCTCCAGTCCATAACGTCGGACGTATGTCTCAGTTTAAAATCGGTATCCACGCCGTTGTTTGTGTCGGATCTCAGGAAGTAGTCGTGGACGCAGTTGCCGTAAACGTCTAGGTTGGCCCAGGTGAAATCGATATTGTACCATTCGCCGTCAAGCTTAACCCTGTTCCAAATATGGTTTATGGACTGGGATACCATGGTGTCGTTTTCTATACCAAGTCTGTCAAGGACGCCGGAGGCAAAAAGTGTGAAAGCCTGGCATACGCCTCTCCCCTCAGTCACAAGACCGTATGCATCAGCCACGGCAAGGGAGTGGTCATAAGTAAAATGATTGGCCATGTATTCAAAAACGTAAAGCAGTTTCGATTCGTCAGTCCAGTCTCCGTGAATACCTTTTACGCAGTCGTTGACGGCGTTTTTATAAAGAACTATGGCGCCAAGAGCATCCTCAGGGGAAAAAGTATTGGTTACGTTTACAGATGTAACAATGGATTTGTTATGGGTGTAACTGTAAGTATTGGCGATGAGGAAAGACAGAGGATCATAGTTGTAAAGAGCAAGCATGTATGCCGTAAAAGTGTCCTTGTCGAGGCCGTAGTCGGAAATATCAATCTTTGTCTCGCCAATGAGAAAAGAGCCGGTTAGTCTGGAAAACAGATCAAGAGCCACATCGGAATCTGAGGACATAGAGTCAACAGCCATTGAATCCACAGGATAAAGGGCAGCCGAAATAATAACAGCCGACGCCAGAATAAAAGCTGTCAAAGTTCTGAAAGCTTTTTTCATAAGTCACCTTTCCCCGTAAATTTCGGTAAAATTTAATGGTCCCGCAGTTTCGCACCTAAATCGTTTCCTACATCAAATACATGCGAAGGCATACACATTTTTATTATACTGTTGCAAGGCTGAAGAGTCAAGGTGATTGACAAATCAGCGTACATTAAATTATAATCAACGGGAAGAAAACCAACATATACGTACCGATAAAAACGGAGCTTAAGGAGAGGAAGATTATTAAATAATGACCCTTAAACTGATGACTTCCAACGTGTGGGCTGACGTTTTCGGCAACCCGGTACACCCAAGGGACAAACTTCTTTGCGAGATAGTAAAAGAGGAGCGGCCGGACGTATTGTTCCTTCAGGAGATGCACCCCGGCTGGTACCGGAGCGACCTCCTCCCTTGTCTCGCCACCATGGGCTACGTTATGTCTAAACCGGAAACAGGCGAAAACAGGCTCAACTACACACCTTTGTTATATCTTGCCGAAAAATTCACGGAGCAGACCTCCCGCTTTCTTCTTTACGAGGGACCCAACGATTACGATTCGAAGTCTGTTTCTGCGTCGCTTCTTTCAGACAACGAAACCGGATGCCGGTTTGCCGTTGCCTCCACCCACATGTATTTCGCCCAGAACGAAGCCGGCAACAAAGTCAGGATCTCAAACGCCAATGAGCTTTGCGGTCTTCTTGACGAGTTCAAAAACGTACCGGTGTTCTGCGGAGGCGATTTTAACTGCGACACAGAATCTGAACCCTTTGAAGTTCTCGCGTATCACGGGATCCGCTGCTGCTCGTTGGCCGCTTCCGAAAGACTTAACTTTATTAGGACGGATCACGGCAATCCGGTTTACGACAAATTCTCCGGAATATACACACCCGCCGAACCTTCTGATGACCCCAACTGTCTCTCCATCGATCATGTAGTTTTCAAAGGGAATGCAGTTATAAAATCGTACAATGTTATATCCGATAAACGGGCTTGCATAGTGAGCGATCACTGCCCGGTGGTCATAACGGCGGAGCTTTAAACTCAAGTCCGTAATCCACAGTTAATCTTCAATGCATGCGTTCAGCATGATCTCACAGGAGGAAAAATAATGCTTAATTTAAAAAGGATCAACATCACAGATGACGGACGGGTCAGCCTCACGCCTTATATACTTGACGAAAGCGCCGAGATGCCCCTGTCCCACGAAAGACCCGCACTGGTGGTCATACCCGGCGGCGGTTATCAGGCTCTGTCGGACAGGGAGGGAGAGCCCATCGCCCTGGCCTTTTCCGCAATGGGATTCAACACTTTTGTTCTGCGCTACTCCGTAGGTCAGTATGCCTCATTTCCCAATCCTCTCATTGATTTTATGAAGGCGATGAAGATCATAAGGGACCATGCCGCGGAATGGCACACTTCACCCGACAAGATCGCAGCGGTGGGTTTCAGCGCAGGAGGTCATCTGGTGGCGTCCCTTGGCGTTTACTGGAACGACGAAACGATCCTTAAAGCTGCGGGCGTAACAGCCGAGGAGGCAAAGCCCAACGCTCTCATCCTCTGCTACCCTGTCATCACGTCCGGATACCGCAAAGAGCCGGGAACAATCGCAACCGCGGCAAACGGCCATACGGAACCGGATATTTATGACATTTTGTCACTTGAAAAGCACGTCGGCACTCACACCCCGCCCTGCTACATTGCCCACACTTTCTTTGATCCTGTTGTGCCTGTGGAAAACTCTCTGCTTTTTGCCAATGCCCTTGCGGAAAACAACGTGCCTTTCGAGCTCCACGTGACCCAGGACGGAGTGCACGGCCTTGCCCTTGGCGATCACGTGACCTCTTTCGGACCGCTTCTCCACAACAGTTCCTTCGCCGCCTGGGTAAAAGGCTCAGGCGAGTGGATGAAGAATCTGTTTGAGTATAAAGCCCTGCCCGATTATAATTACGAAACCGCTGAAAGGCGCAAAAGGCAGTTGGGCGGATGACCCGTTATTCATAAGTATTTAAAAAAGGCTCCTGATCATTGGTCTCCCTTTGGAAACCGTGATTAACAGGAGCCTTGTTATTTAATACCGGCAACTTTGGCAATTGCTTGCGCCGATTTTTACAACAGCGCCATTCTCAGCCGCCAAATCCCATGAGATTGATGAGAAGGATCCAGCAAAGACCGTAATAAGTCACAACTGCAATAAGGTCGTTCATTGAAGTAATCAGGGGACCGGAAGCCACCGCCGGGTCGATCTTCAGTTTCTTGAAGATGAGCGGTACGAGAGTGCCGATGGCGCTTGCTATGAGCATTGCCGTGACCAGTGCCACACCGGCGCAGCCCGAAACGCCAAAAGAGAACAGCCAGCTCTCATGTTTGAAGAAATGGATATAAAGACCCAAAGCCCCAAAGGCGAGAGATCCTATGATCAATCCGTTCATGAGGCCCACCCGGACTTCCTTAAAGAACAGCTTCAGTTTCTTTTTGAAATCAAGGTTTTCATCCGTAAGCACCCTGATGGTGACAGCCAGGGACTGTGTGCCTGAGTTTCCTGCCATGTCCAGTATCAGGGACTGGAAAGCCATTACTATTGGCAGTGTTGCCACAACGCCTTCAAAAGTTCCCACCACAGTAGAAATTACGAGGCCCAGACCCAAGAGGACGAAGAGCCAGGGGAGTCTCTTGCCAAGGCTGGCCATAACCGGTTCGTTGAGATCTTCCTCCGAAGTCAAGCCGGCGAATTTTACGTAGTCTTCGGTGAGCTCGTCGCCAATGACTTCAACGATGCTCTGTGACGTGATGACGCCCAGGATCCGGTTGCTGTTGTCAAGTACAGGGATCGAGTTCTCCGAATAGTCCCGGAGCCTTTCGATACAGTCGTCAATGCTTTCGGTGCCGTAAACGTAGGGGAAAGAAGTGATTATGATTTCTTCAAGGGGCGTGGAGTTTCTGGCGATAATGAGTTCTTTCAGGTCGATAGCACCGCAGAAGACGCCGTTTTCATCCACAACGAATATCGTTGAAATATTGTCGTTCTTCTCGGCCTGCTCCACCAGTTCCGCCATGGCCTCCTTCACGGAAAGCCTGTCGTTTATGACAATGTAATTCGTTGACATTTTGCTTCCGATCTCGTCCTCGTCAAAGGATGCGATCAGTGCGATGTCCTCTTTCTTTTCATCGTCCAGGAGCTCGATAAGAAGGATCCTTCTGTCCCGCTGGATCTCCCTCAGTATCTCCACGGCAACGTCCGTATCCATCTGGGAAAGGATCTTGGCGGCTTTGGTCAGATCCATTTCGGAGAGATAGACGCTTACGGCGTCAGACTCCGCATACTCAAAGACAGCCGAAAGCATGTCGGTCTCAAGGATCCTGTAAAGTTTCCTTCTCTCACCGACGGAAAGCTGCTCCAGCACTTCGGCTATATCGTTTTCGTGATAGGATTCCAGCTTGTCCTTGACCGCTCTGGGCGTAAAATTGCCCCTGATTATGTCAATGATCTCCTTGGCGTAATCAGGCTTGACAAGTTCGGCCTCGGGTTCTTCTCTGTCACGCTCCTCGTCGTCATCCTGTTCAAGCATATTGGCAAGATGAGCGTTCTCCTCGGACTCCTCGGCCTGGACCCTCAGGTTTCTGGTTTTAATATCTTCTTCGTTGTTGTTAGGCTGCAAAAAAATCCACCCCCTTCATGTTGAATGAAAAACCGTAGCGGGGATGAAAAACAACAGACAATGCCCGTCAAATCACAGATCTGACTGCTCAGTATGAAAGGAAAGCGAAGGCTTTGCCGATTTCACACAAGTGGTCGCCGCTGCTGCTTTTACCGCTACTTCGTCCGGTTCCGTCGCAATCTTCCACTTTGGCTCACCTTCCCTTTCTTTTTAAGATCTCACTAAATATAAAACATTCGGCGACAAAATTCAACACGTTTTTTACACAAAGAAGGGATCCCGTATTCAAAAGCCTTTGAATTCTCCGAAATCCCTTTCTTTAGCTAAAATTCCTGCCGCATCCGCATCAGTTTGAAGTCAGTTTCGGGCAATCCCCGCCGCTTCTGTATGCGGCAATGTACTTGCAGAGCCACTTGTAGTAGGTGTCACCGTTCTTTCCGTCCTGAGGCTCGATGTCCCTGCTATACTCCTCGTTGAAATTGTCGGTGAAAATGAAGCCAACGCCCTCAACGTAGTAAAGCTGGGCGCACCACTCGTTCCACCAGGTGACCGTCACGATCTTGGGGTGAACGGCAAACACGTTTTTCCACTGGCCATAGAAGAACTGTCCTCCGTTCCTGCCGTGGGCTGTGGAGACAGACATGTAGGTCTCCTGGGTTGCCACGTCAGCGCACATATGCTCGGGCTTTCCGTCTTTGTCCTTGGCAACGGTCCTGCTGTTGTCGATCTCAAGATAGGACCACTGGTTGACGTCTGCCCTGCCCTGAAGGCCGTACATGCCGCGAACGGTCCATTTTTCATATGACTCGTTCTGATCCATTGTCCATTTCATCATGAAGGGCTTGCCGTTCCAGTATACGAAGCAGTCCTTCCACTTCTCCACCGACAGAAAGTGCTCATCCATGTGTTCGAACATTGAATCGTTGCCCATCCAGAACACCACGTAAGGCGTGCCAAGGCCCTCTGACCTCATCTGCATGATTGTGTCAAGGAGAGGCGTGACTGAGGAATTGATATAACTCTCCCAGGGAGAAGAACCCGGAGCATAGCCCGGTGCGGTGGCGAAAGTGAGATCAATGATCAGGAAATCAACTCCCGCATTGTATATGAGAGTCATATTGTTTCTGATCGCGCTGACGTCCGAGCTCCTGTAGTAACCCTGGGCCGGCTTTCCCCAGTAGTGGAACTTGGTCAAGGCGTTTGAAGTCTCGCCTGTCTCTTTATTCACAAAGCCCTTTTCCGCTGTAAAATCGTGAGTTTTCAGCATTTCCGTAACGTCCGATATGTTTTTGATCGGACCGGTACCGCTGCCGTTGATTGCGTTGTGCCAGACGCTGTAGCAAATACTCACAACATCCTGTTTGTCTGTAATATCAAGCCCGAGAGAATAGCCATCTTTCGGCACAGCCTTTATTTCCGTGTCCACTTTTTTAGTTCCTTTCGAAAAACCTAAAATTGTCAAATTGTCAACGCCAATGATCCCAAGGTGTGTAAATATCTGGAAAAACTCTCCCTCAAGAAGCTCCGGATCGAATTTCCCCTTGCCGCAGCGCTTTCCGTCGCCGCCAGTGACTTCGTACTTTCCGGTGCCGCTGTCAAAGGTCATCTCCAATACTTTTGATCCGTTTAAAAACATTCTGACCAGCTCGCGTCCAACAGTTATGATGTCAACGTGTAAAGGCCCCGCAAGAGCGTCCTTGCCAAGTTTTACGGTGACGTTTCCCGACGGCCAGCTCCAGGTATCATGATTGCCGCAAAAGACGGTGAGAGTGCCGGAAACCGAATTGGCGGAGATATAAAGGCCGCCGGAAGCATTGTCCGCAATGCTTGTGAGACTCTCCTTGAAAATGCCGAAAAAAGGTGCCATCCAGGGAGACCCGCCGTCTGAAGATATCTCGCAGTCAAAAGATATCTGAGCACCGTAGTTATCGGCCGAGAAGCACTCAACCGAAGGAGCCCATGTTGTCCACCCGTGGCCCTCCGCATTCTCATCAAAGGCGGGAACATAAAGCCTTCCGCCGGTGACTCCTGCGCTGTCGGTGCTTTGCATGGTTGCATCCCCTCCGCAGGAAGCGTCGCCGTCCTCAAAATCAGCGTCAAATATCACCTCGACACCAACGTCGCCCGATTTTACGATTTCGCCAAGTTTATCCTCGGGAAAAGCACCGACATAGCTTTCCGTTTTTTCCACAACATAGTCGACAATGCCCTCGTTGAACTTTCCGGCTTTACCGGGGCTGTCAGTAGAGCCTCCCGGGATCTCCGGAATGCCAGAAGGACGTTCCACACATGATGAGAGAAGCAAAATGGCTGCAATAAAAACCGCCAATACTCCTGCCGCTTTTCTAAAAATACGAAACATAATGAATCTCCTCTGCCGGTATGCAATGAATAAAGGAATCATTCTTCCTGAATACATTTTACAAAAGAATCCACTTAAAATAAAGAGACTAGTTTTGACTGTTTAGAGAACGGCGATACGCGACTGCGTCATGAGTGGGCGAGCCTTCGGCTCGAGTGGTTGAGCTACACACAAGTGGGCGAGCTTTTTGCTCGAGTGTGTGAACTTCGCGCAAGTGCGCGAGCCTTTGGCTCTAGTGGGTACACCTTCAGTGAAAGTGATAGCTGCTGACGCCACTGTTAAGAACTAATAAGGTGTGCATCACTTGCGACGCAGTCCCACTCACTTGTGCAACGCACACCCACTTGCGACGCAGTCGCACCCACTTGTGCAAAGCACACCCACTCTTCACTAATCTTCAGTAATCACTCTCACTACCTTCTTGACTTCTCCATTTGTCAATGCTATCATAAGTCCCGCTGATCGGGGTGTAGCTCAGCTGGTAGAGTGCGTGGTTTGGGACCACGATGCCGCAGGTTCGATCCCTGTCACTCCGACCAAAAAAGACCGAAATCAAGTATCAATCAATGTTTTCGGTCTTTTTTGTACGAATTCTTTGTGTATTTCTTCTATGATGACATCGAATCTCTTTTCTCCTTTTATATGCATTTTCAAAATTTCTCGAGACGGAAGCGTCCCACGCCTATAAAGACCGGGGAAACAAGCGTTACCTAATCAGCGGTCACTAACGAAAGAAAAAAAACGGTCGAAAAAGTGAGCCTTTGTCAAGCGGTTCAACGCAAAGCACACTCCGTCTTGTCTTTCGTTCTCGGTTACTTTCTTGCTTTCTCGTGGCATGTCATTGAAAATATCATTTTCGATTATTTTTTCTGATTATTGTTATTGGCGCGCTAAAAAATAGATTTATCAATGGTATCGCCGACGATACAACTACTGAAAGCAGAGATAACCCAAGAATTATCCCTTGCGCCGCAGGTTTAATTGCGAAAAACACTAAATCAGAGTTGATTGTACTTGTAAAAATTGAATTGATATTGCTCATAATAAGGTAACCACAAGGTATCGACAAAATATAAGCAAGAATTGTTGCAAGTACTAACTGCAATCCAAACAAAATGGTTATGTTTCCATTCCCTGCACCCATTGCCTTTAGCACACCTATTTTGTAACTAAACTTTTTTATAGTTAGAACGGCATAAAAGAATAAGCCAAGTATGCTAACGAAAATCAGGATAATAACTATCGTTTTGGCAAAGTCCTTAACATCGCTCAGATAAAAATCAGCATCTCTGATCAACAAGCCATAAGGCGTATAGTCTGTATAGCTTTCTTTATAATAATTTGGATTATCCAAATAAAATTCATCACTCTGTGTAATAAAAGCAAAATTTCTTAGAATTTCTTTATTGGTTTTCCAGTCAGTACCCAACGAAAGGTAAATCTGACGAAACTCAGCATTATTCATATAAAAATCTTCTACATTTGGCGTATAACAATATAAGACCGGTTCAATTAGTCCTTCTTCCACAACACCGATTATCCCTTGCCGGAATCCAAGTAAGTAACTGCGCTCAATACTTGTGTCGTAAAACGTTTCTATACCCGATGCAACGAATTTTTGCATAAACTCTTCTGCCATCAATTCATTGACGTCACCTATATCGACCCCCATTAGATCTGCAACCGTCGCTTTATTCACAACCACACCGCGCTCACCTGCATAATTATCAATTGTTGCCAAAAATGTAAGGTTGTCCAGATCAATATACTTAGCTTTTTTTATATCCGTGTCGATGAGGATTTGACTTTCATTATCGGCGAAATAACATTTAAACAACGAATCGTAACGGCTCTCATCCGCAACAAGCTCCACAAACTCCGGTTTGCAAAAAATAACTTGCAAACTCGTTAAATATGTTTCTTCAAACTCGTGTTTGTTTCTGTCTTCATTTATGTATTCATACTGTGCGTAATCACTATTTACTACACCGCTAATTCTCATGGTCAAGCCGGTATCTTGGTCAACAAGCGTTTTCCCTACAAGCCCCGCCATATCACCCCGAAATAATTTATAATACAATATATTTTCCGCCATATAATCATAAATCAATATGTCATTTGCGCTTTGCGGCTTTTGACCATATAACAATTCAAGATTGAATGTGGAAAAATCCGGAACCGCTATCATTTCTCTGAAACTCCGTGCGTGGTATTGAAATGACGTTTTGTCTGTATATATGAATTGTGTGGTGAAGTCCTGAAAATTTTTCTCAAAAAAGTATGAGGGATAGTATGTTGCATCGCTTCCCGTAATTTCCGTCAATATCCCAATATCTGCAATATCTGCTTTTTCATAAAAAACAACGGGACCATGTTCGATATATATTTCAGAAGTTTGCGAGTCAATTTCTTCCCGTGGATAATCTATAACTTTAGCCAACTGCAAAACATAATAATTGTTAGCTTTTAAGGTGTTTATAAAAGCATCCTCTTGACTATATTGCGTCAAAGACAGAAACACAGTCGATAAAGCTATCGTTGCAATAAGCAAAATTATAACCACAACATTGCTTACAACAGAATTGACAAAGTTATCTTTTATCATGAGAACTGTATCTTTGACAGATAATCCAGGCCTTTTCTTTTTGAGTTCTTTTGTTTGCAGCAAACTCATTTTGACATCTGTGCGCTCAATCACACAAGTTGTTGATCTATCGTCAATTATCTTCCCATCCGATAATACAACAACCCTATCCGCAAAGCTATCGGCGAACTCCATATCATGCGAAACAACAATAACCAACCTCTTTTTTGCTACTTCTTTTAATAACTCATAAATTTCTTTCGACGTTTTGCTATCCAAATTTCCGGTGGGTTCGTCGCAAAGTATAACTTTACTGTCCTTTGCGATCGCGCGGGCGATTGCAACCCGCTGTTGTTGCCCCCCGCTCAAAGTATTTATTTTTCTTTGAGCCAATTCTTCCATACCAACAAGATGCAGCGCTTCTTGTGCACGTTTAACAGTGATTTCTTTATCCGTTCCCTGCAAACGACAAGCCAGACGTATATTCTCAATGACGGAATAATCATTTAACAAGTTGTATTCTTGAAAAATTAAACTAATGTAAAAATTTCTGTATAAATCAAAGTCTCGTTCTTTGAAAGCACTTAGTTTTTCACCATTTATTAAAATCTCCCCGGAAGTAAACTCATCTAACCCAGATACCATATTAAGCAGCGTAGTTTTGCCACACCCACTTTTTCCAACAATGGCAACCAAGCCGGTATCTTGAAATTTAGCAGTGATCCCATCAAGTGCTTGTACTTTTATCCCATTCTTTTTATTGATGACGTATTCTTTTTTTATGTCTATCAATTCTATCATATTGTCCCCTTTACGCAACAGACGCGAGTTTATCGCGTCTGTCATACAATGTTTTAATATATATTGATCTTATTTGCCGTACAACCATTCAATATTTGCTCTATCAAATTCACCATAATCATCCAGCTCATACTTAGAAGAAGGATGCTCTGCAAGCATTACTGTATAGCCGTTTAATATACTATCTGTCACGTGTCCAAGACCAAAAGTATGTCCCATTTCGTGCAGAGCTGTATGTTTTTTATACTGCATAGTTTTGCGCTCCAAATTTTCAGATGAATACCTAATCTCAGAGAAAATCACAACTCCCTTAGATGAAGAGTTTAAAAAATTAGTAGCATTCGCTTTTTTATCTGAACTGCTGTATGATTGTACGGAAAATAAGAATGAACTGCTTGAATCTGCTGTCAATGTAGAAGTACATATTGAAACAGCCGATGTTAATGTGTTAGCTTTTGCCGCTGCATATTCGGAAATGGTTTTATAATCACCACTCACCGCGGGTTGAATATAATAAGTCGTAGTTCCATTCGCAAGGTGTAGAACTTTTCCACCTGATGTTTTCATAAAAGCTTTCTCTTTTCCATATGTATCAAAAGCTTTTTCAATTTGCGCTGGCGTTGGGTTGCACGCTATTAGCATAACTGCACATAATAGTACGTGCAAAACGAACAATACCAACGTGAGTGTCTTTTTTGATGTTCGTTTCATATTAACCTCCTATTCAATTCTATTTTACCGGAATTTCATTCAATGTATATATTATATCTCGACAAGATGGCTAGTGTCAAGTATTCCCCGTAATCGACCTCATTATTCTTCCAGTATCGTTTAAAACAGTTGCCTAAAACAGCTGCCGGTTCCTTTTTTTATGTTCAAATCGATTTGCGAATGTGGTATAATCCTACAGTAATTATTTCACAAGAGGTGCTCTTTATGAGTAAAAAAACAGTTGAAAGACCGTTTATCGAGCGTGTTGACGCTGACCCTGCCGTTGGCCTCAGCGCTGCCCAGGTAGATGAACGGCTCAAAAAAGGTTACGCTAACATTGCGACAGACCCCAACAATAAAAGCACGCTGAAGATTTTTGCCGAAAATCTTTTCACGTTTTTCAACATCGTGCTCTTTTCCATTGCCCTTCTCTTTCTTGGCTTCATAATCTATTTGAACGCCATTGGCAGGTCTGACGTCGTCAATTCCTATTTCGGATTTTCGAAGTTCGTGTTCCTCATTCCGGCTTTGATGAACGTGGGAATGGGCACCTACCAGCAGGTATCCAGTTTAAAGGTCATTAAAAAACTGAAGATCGTTACAAGCACCAAGACAAAAACGGTGCGCGGCGGTGAGGTCAAAACTGTTGACGCCAAAGACGTTGTAATTGACGATATAATCCTTCTGGCCGCCGGAGACCAGGCCACCTGCGACCTGAAGGTCCTTGAGGGCGAGGCGGAAGTGGATGAGTCCATGCTCACCGGCGAGTCGGACCACGTTAAAAAGAAACCCGGGGACACCATCCTTTCAGGTTCCGCAATTATCGTGGGCTCGGCCAAAACCAGAGCACTGAAAGTGGGCGACGACACATATGCCGCGGAACTCACAAGGAAAGTCAAATCCGGGTCCTCCCACAAGTCGGAGCTCATGGGCTCGATAATGAAGATCATAAAACTTCTGACCGTTGGCCTTTGCGTTGCCATCGTTTCGATAACTGTTACGTTGGTAATCAAGATCATTGCAACCGGCGGCGATCCCGCGATCTGGGACGGAATGACCCTTTCGATAAACGACCCCGTCACCTGGGCCCTTATAGTTCTCACCGACGGCTCCTTCGGCATCGGAATGATCCCCTCGGGACTGGTGCTCACCACTTCCGTAACAATGATGGTCTCCATCGCGTCCCTCACCAAAAAGCAGACGCTGATCCAGGAGCTCTATTCCCTTGAGAACCTTTCCAGAGTTGACATAATCTGCCTCGACAAGACAGGCACCCTGACAGACGGAACCATGAAGGTCTGCGACGTGAAAGCTTTCATTCCGATGAGCGAGGTTGAAAAACACGCCAAAGCTCTCATGGGTGCCGCAGGGGACAGAAACGCCACTGCTGAAGCAGTTTTCCAAAAATTCGGAATCGACGAAAACGCCCTCATTAGGGAGAAGATTCCTTTTTCCAGCGCCACGAAGTATTCAGGACTAATATATAATGACGGCAGGAAACTTCTGATGGGAGCTCCGGAATATCTGCTTTCAAAAGACGACCCGGAAATGGCCTACGTCGACAAAATGGCCTCAGAGGGCAACCGCGTCATCGCCCTCACCCTTGACGGAAAGCTTGCCGCATTTATCGCCATCGAGGACCATATAAGAGACTCCGCGCCCGACACTCTCAAATTCTTCCGGGAAAACAACGTTACTGTTAAAGTCATATCCGGCGACAACCCCCTTACGGTCAGTAAAATTGCCCAGAAATGCGGAATTTTGAACGCTGATAAGTACATCTCACTTGCGGGCGTGCCCCTTGAGGAAATACCTGCCATCGCAGAGAAATACACTGTGTTCGCAAGGGTGTCTCCGGAGCAGAAGGAAGCTCTTGTAAAGGCTCTCCAGGCCAACAAGCATAAGGTTGCCATGACCGGTGACGGCGTCAACGACATACTCGCCCTCCGCAAGGCGGACTCTTCCATCACCTTTGCCAAGGCCACTGATGCTGCAAAATCCTGTTCCGACGTAGTGCTTCTTGACAACGACTTCAGCCATCTTAAGGACGTTGTGGGCGAGGGAAGAAGAGTCATTGGCAACATCAGAAAGACTTCTGTGCTTTACCTGATGAAGTCCATTGCGGTGTTTGTGTTCTCGTTTGCGCTTATCCCCTTCGACAAGGGCCAGATGTGGTTCTCCGTCGAAAACATGTATATGTTGGAATCCGCTGTTATAGGTACCGGCGGTTTCCTGCTGTCTTTGGAGCCAAGGCGGACCCCTGTAAAGGGATCTTTCTTCAAGTACATGATCTCCCAGTCCATATGTGCGGGAGTGCTGGCGGCAACGTCAATACTCTTGCCGATACTGCTCTACACCGTGCCTTCCGCAACCGGTGCAGTTCCTTTCATACAGGCCCAGAATGTGAGACCGATGATGACCGTCATGATGACGATCTCCGGCATTGTTGTTTTGTTTGCAATGTTCATACCGTTTAACAAATACCGTGTCTTTGCTCTCGGCGCCGTGTTGTTCGTAGCATCCTTCCTCGGGGCGCTGGTGCCCTCCGCATACATTGGCGGCAAGACCATTGGCGAAGGAATGCTGAAATACGGTGAGGGTCAGACCATCTTTGATTCTCAGCTTGTCAAGGAACTGTTCAGGCCGCTGAATTCCCAGGCGGTCCAGGGGCTGATAGCCGACAACAATAATTTTATCGTTCTCCGTATATTCCTCTATGTGGCGATCCCGCTGTTTATACTTCTGATGTTCTCACTTGAGAATTTCTCGAGAAAGGATATAAAGGATGTAAAGACGGGCCGGGCCTTCAGGATCGGCAGGCGGCTCATGCTGGCCTCAGGTATCGTGCTTGTGATACACGCAATTCTTTCCGGCATTGAGTGCGCCACCTCTTCGGGCTATTTCGTTGACGTCAAGAACATCTTCCCTGAAAATCACACCGCTCTTATCATTGCGAACTTCGTCGTGATCGCCCTTCACGTAGTGATCGGATACATCGGCTACAAGCTGTGGAAAGATCCCACGAAGAAAATGATCAAGGTGGCTTTCGTCTCCGCAGGGGTGCTTCTTGTGCTCACCGCAGCGACTGCGATCACCTCCGGCAAGCTGTTCGCCTCCGGCAGCCCGCTCCTCTTGATGGACAGCATCGTAATATTTATTATAACGTTGACCTATATCACCGGAGCTGTTATCACAATGGCCAATATCAGCCGGGGCCTCCTGAAGCCGAGGGATAAATAAACTTAGATACATTAGGGCATGTTGAAATTGACAATAAAAGCCCGATTTATTACAATCAAAAAGTAAATTACACATAAACTTTAAAGAGGTAACTGTCTTGAAAGTTTTAGGACTGAAAATTAAAGAAGCCGCCCTTTCCGTGCTGCCGGTGATGGTCATCGTCGTGGCAATGTATTTCATGCCCTTCGTCAATCTCACCGTAACGGAGCTGGTGGCTTTTCTGTGCTCTTCCGTGGCGCTGGTCATTGGCGTTGGTTTTTTCAACCTTGGCGCCGACATTGCAATGACGCCAATGGGACAGCACATCGGAACAGGCCTTTCAAAGGGCGGAAAACCTGCTGTGCTGCTGGCGGTCTGTTTCATTATGGGCGTGGTTGTAACTATTGCCGAGCCGGACCTGTCAGTGCTTGCAGGCCAGGTCTCCGAGATGGTGCAGAACTGGGTGCTGATAGGGGTCGTAGGCGTTGGCGTGGGACTTTTTCTCATGCTTTCGATCATCAGGACAGTCAAAAACAAGCCTCTTCCCCAGTATCTGATGTTCTTCTATCTTACACTTTTTGCCCTTGTGGCGGTGCTGCTGGTAAGGGGCAAGGACGGATTTACGGCTCTTGCATTCGACTCCGGCGGTGTCACCACAGGTCCCATCACGGTTCCTTTTTTAATGGCGCTTGGCATAGGCATCGCATCGACTGTCGGGAGTTCAAAATCCGCGGAGAACAATTTCGGTTCCATTGCCATGTGTTCTGTAGGTCCTGTGCTTGCCGTTGTCATAATCGGAATCGCTTCAAAAGGCAAAGTCACCTACTCATTGCCGGATTATTCCATCGAATCCCAGCTGGGAGGCCAGATATTGAATACAATTCTTGACTCCATGGCTGAGGTGGGCATTGCCCTGGGCCTTATCTGCGCAATGTTTTTCATTCTCCAGATAGCCATACTGAAGCTTCCCGGGAAGAAGCTGCTGAATATTCTCAGGGGTGTTGTTTACACCTTCATTGGTCTTGTTATTTTTATGACAGCCGCCAAGATCGGCTTCATGCCCGTTGGCTTTAAACTTGGCCAGGAGCTTTCCACCGGCAACCACCCGGCAATTCTGGTGGGCTTTGCATTCATAACAGGCATGGTGACGGTCCTTGCGGAGCCTGCGGTACACGTTCTCAACAATCAGGTGGAGCACGTGACAGACGGAGCAATATCAAAAAAATCGATGATGATCGCCCTTTCCATTGGCGTGGGCATCTCCATCGCCCTCTCCATGATCCGCATCATATTCAATTTCAGCATTCTCTACTATCTGATCCCCGGTTACATCATTTCTCTGGGGCTTTCACTTCTGGTTCCCGGAATGTACACAGCCATCGCCTTTGATTCCGGCGGTGTTGCCAGCGGACCACTTACTTCAACGTTTATACTGCCCTTTGCGATCGGAGCCTGCGCGGTGATCCAGGGGACAGAGCTGATTCCACTTGACGCTTTTGGCGTTGTCGCCATGGTCGCCATGACGCCGCTGATCACGATCCAGCTTTTGGGCTTTAAAGCCGTTGTCACGGGAAGGCTTAAATCGAAACGCGCCATGCGCAGGATGCTTGCCGCAGACGACGAGCAGATCATCGAGTTTATGTAAGGAGGGATGAGGATTGGCAAAGAATCACACTCCCGACCCGGTGAGTTCGCCGGACGGATTAAAACTTCTTGTTACTGTTGTAAACAGGGTCAAATCCGAATACTATGCGGACCTGATACAGAGCCATGGCGCCAATCTCCAATGTTTTGTATCCGCCAAAGGCACCGACAAATCACAGGTGCTTGACATCATAGGACTTGTAGACGACCGCAAGAGCGCCATTTTCAGCATTATCAGAGCGGACAAGGCGCCCGAGCTTCTGGAGGTACTGTCCCAGAGGTTCAAATCGATCAAAAACGGCAACGGCATTGCTTTCACCATCCCAATGAGCAGCGTCATAGGCGTTCAGGTCTACAGATTTCTCGCAGACAAGAGAGACACAGAGAAGGGGTTACTGTAATGGAATTTTCGCATGAAGTTATATTTTGCATAGTAAACGAGGGATTCAGCGAAGCGGCAATGGACGCAGCAAGACGCGCAGGCGCAAGAGGCGGTACGATCTTAAGAGCCCGTGGAACCGCCAATGTAGACGCTGAAAAAGTGTTCGGCATTTCCATCACTCCCCAGAAGGAGATCGTCATGATACTGGTGGAAGCCGGTATAAGGAACGACGTTCTTCACAATCTGTACTCGATGTGCGGCCTTGACACGCCCGGCCACGGCATTGCCTTCGCCCTGCCCGTAGATGCAGTGATAGGTTTGAAGCAGTTTGAAAAGGCCCTTAAACAGCCTGATGGTGAAGGATCAGCGCCGGAAGACAAGGCCTGATCATTCCGCAATAACTTTAAAACAGCCGCCGTCCTGAGATTTGTTCCCGGGGCGGCGGCTTCTTTTATTTTCAGATTACAGTTTTCATTTCAGTCTGTCGGCGATGTCAAGAAGTTTCAGATAGTTTTCTTCAAACTCTTCCGTATCATCCGAGTGTGCCTCGAAATTGCCTCTGCAGACCTCGTCAAGAAGCTCTCGTGCCTCCCGTTTTTGCTTTCCGGTACCCTTTTCCAGTATTTGTATAAACA
Organism: uncultured Clostridia bacterium; assembly: GCA_947304585.1. Lineage (GTDB taxonomy): Bacteria > Bacillota > Clostridia > UBA1212 > UBA1212 > UBA1212. Next base: position 47,559 of record CAMZBI010000012.1, read on the forward strand.
GATCCGCATCGGCAAGGCCGTCTCTTGTATTCATAAATCTTGTTGAAAGATCAAGTTTTTTTGCTCTGATATTCGGATACACAATAGCTCCGTCACCTTTGAAACGGGCATCGGCGTTAAATCCGTAAAGAGAGTCACCGTTCCCCCAGTAGTTGAACCCCCAATGGAGGAATCCCCTGGCGCCAACGCATACGGCGGCCCATTCCATAAGCCTTGATCTTATAACAGGAAGGTCAACGAACTTGTTCAGGAACCAGGCCTCTTCGGGGAAACAGCAGGAATAGAGCCAGAGTTCGCCTCCGTTATCAATAAACTTTTTGAAAATTGAAGGATCTTCGTCGTAGACGTTGATTCTCGGCACAGCCCAGCTGCAGTTTTCGCAGATCGTCCTTGCGCTATCCGCCATGTCAAGGGGCTCTCCCGCCAGCAGGTCCTTTGCAACCTCGTCAAGTATCTTTTTTGTATGGAGCCAAACCTCAGTCGTATGGGGCTCATCTTCAATATGAACTCTGAAAAGGCCCTTCCAACCTTTTCCTTCAATGTGTTTTGACAGTTCTCCGTAAAAAGTCCGCAGATATTCGTCAGCCTCAGCTGTAAGAGTATTAAGAGTAACTGTACCACCGTCGGGGCCGAGAGCGGTAAGCCATTTTCCCTCCACGGACTGGGTAAAGGCCGCAAGTGTAAAATCTCTTGCTGTACCTTTTTCAAGGAAAAGCTCCGCAAAACGGTCGAACAGATCATACCTAAAGTCAAACTCCCGGCTGTTTTTATATGTGCTTCCCGCGGCGTGAAGAAGAGGCAGAGGCTGGATGCAGACCGTATTGTTCCTGAGCTCTTTCATCACTTCGGCGTAATGGCCAAGCAGTTTCCACCACTCTTCGGAATATCTTTTAATTCCCGTCTTTTTTCTGGGCAGAAGCCCAAGATCAAAGAAATATTCGTGTCCGAAGGATGATTTTTGCGGCGGAAGAACAGTCGCTTTGTGGACAACCAGAGTTATTTTCGACTGCAGGGCTCCCTTGTCGGTGTTGACCAGTACTGAGAACTCATGGTTGCCGGTTTCATAGTCTTCCGGTATGTAAAAATCGACTCTTAGCGTAAGGGTCCTGTGGGCCGGCAGCTTCAGGTTCAGTCTTCCATTTTTGAGTTCCGTCAGTCTGTCCGGGTAGAAGGTGTTGTCGTTGTATTTTGTGTAATCCTGCCTGAAAAATCTAACTTTGAGATCGGTCTCCTCTTCGATCCCAACGGACAACACTTTTAAGTCTTCAAGAGATCTGATGCAGATCTGAGCGGAGGCGTAGGCATTCCTTGGCGTGTTTATGACCGAAGAGGCCTTTGAACCCTTTCCGGGCCTGTTGTTCATGAAAACGCTTTTGGCAGCGTGTTCGTTCCATATAAGCATTTCTTAATCTCTCCTTCCGGCAAGTCAACTGAAAGTATTTTATTCGCCAACGTCCGTCATGGCGCCAATGAACACAGGCATCATTGTCGCAGTATCCACGATCGCATATACAAACGGTCTGTCAAGGATGACTTTGGGCGGCTCTTCAGGGTCAATGGATGTGACCCTGTCAATTACCACAGCAGTGACGGCAGCGGCTTTTGTGCCCGAGGGATCCACCTCAATGTGAGTTTTGTGGATGACCTTGCTGATCTTGAGATTCTCACCGCCGCTCATGACGCCAAGGCCGCTGAGGTCCGAATCATCGGAAAAAGCAGTAACGATTCCCATGTTTTGAAGGATATCACCCAGTTCAAGAGACATGTCAAAACTGAATTCAGGTATTGCGCCCCGGCAATAGCCCTTTCGGCTGTCCATAAGAGCCTTAAAACGGCCGTTTGCAAGGGTTTCAATGTAATCATGTATCTCGACACCTTTTTCGGGAAGCAGGGCTGCAAATGCGTATCTGCCGCCTTTGTAGTAATCCAGGAAACCGGTTTCGGATCCGCCCTTTATGTAGCTGAACCCTTCACCGTACATTAGTTTGACATCGGTATCGCGTTTAGCGCCGTGAAACACCCCGTCGCGCACCTGATAATCCTGGAACTGTTCCTCCCAGAGGGCCTGGAAACAAAGAGCGTTGAGAAGGACCATAATAGTATCCCGTGAAACGTCTTTGAGCTCCAACACCCTTTTGATCATCCCCGCTGTGTGCTCGTCGCACCACTGATTTATAAGTTCAACGGTTTCCGGATCCGGGAAAGAAGCCCTGGCCAGCTGAGCGTCAAAAGTATTCTCCACAAGCTCTACAAAATCAGGGTCAATGGTAAAGTCTTCCCTGTCGGAGAAGAAGATCGCATTGGCGTCCTCAAGAGAGGCGTCTTCTGAGTTCACAAGGCTTTCGTAGAAGTTGAAAAGCTGTGCATTGGCCTCTTCGAGGGTCATTCCGCCCAGAAGTACGTCCATCATCTCGTCAAGGGTCTGCCCTTTTGCTCCGTTTGCAGTCATCAGCAAGGCGGTGAGGACCGAAAGAGGCGAGACAAGGGATCCGTCGCCGGATTCGCAGGCGGCTGTGAGCCTTATTGCAAAATCCGTATATTTTGCGGCAAATTCATCGTTTACGGCATTGACTTTACGTTCGGGGTTGAACGTGCCTGACGTGAGATACGTGACCGATGCGGTCTCGCCGGGAACTTCAGTCGGTGCAGGAGTGGAAGTCGCTTCATGCGTCGGTGCAGGAGTTGGCTTATGTGTAGGTGTCATAGTCGGAGCAACAGTTGGTATAGGCGTCGGTGTCGGCGCAGGAGACGGTGTATCCGTAGGAGCAGAAGTCTCTTTCGGGGTTACTGTAGTTGCCTCCGTCGGCAAAGGAGTCTCCAAAGGTATTTGTGAAGGTTCCGGAGTACTTGTGTCACCGGGTTCTTCTTCGTCCGGAGTCACTGTCCCTGTTGGATCCGCATTATTGTCACCCTGTGTCTCTTCCGGAGTAGCCGTATACAGTGTTTCCGAAGGCAGCGGGTGCGGATCCTGAGAAGTGTTGCAGGAAACAAGTGCAAAAATAAAAACAAATACCAACAAAAGAGCAGTTAACTTTTTCATAGATGTTTAAAACCTCTCGCTGTCCTGTGAATAGATCCTGTCAAAGTACAGTTGCCCTGTTATAATGAAAAAGCGCTGATGCCTGAAAGACAAAAGCGCTTCTTAATGGTGCCGGCGACCGGACTCGAACCGGTACGGAGCTTTCACTCCGAGGGATTTTAAGTCCCTTGCGTCTGCCAATTTCGCCACGCCGGCATCGGTGTGAAGTATAACAGCAAAGCGCCGCTGTTGTCAATATTTTTATAATGCGAAACCGCCTTCGCCCAGAGGCATCGCGGTAAGATTTCAGGTCAGAACAGTTTCAGCAAAAGAGCCGCAAGGGGCATTGTCGCCATGGAAAGTATTGTGGATATCGGTACTATCCGCCCCGCAGTTTCCCGGTCAAGGTCAAACTTTTCCGCAAAAATGGACGTTATGGTCGCGCAGGGTGCGGCGCTGCAGAGCAGGGTCACCACCGCAACTTCATAGGAGTAGAAAAGACCCGTGATCTTGAAAAGAATCAGTATCAGGAAGGCCAGAATTGGCGCCAAAAACTGTTTCAGCAATATGGCCAACCACATTCTGCCGCCCCGTAATAGACCTTTCAAACGGTTCTCCGCCATGTGGAAACCAACCACGAACATGGAAAGGGGAACCACCGTACTCTTAAGGAAATCGATGGCAACAGTAATGAAGGACGGCACGTAGCCGTTTATCGGTGCAAAGAAGAACACAAGGCCGATAAGTATTGATATTGTTGCCGGATTCAGAAGGATCTTCTTTGGAGATATGTACTTAACGTCACCCGTAGCGAGATAGCAGCCAACTGTCCAGAGAAAGATCTGAAATCCTATATTGAAGACTGTTGCGTAGATGGCGGCACCTGTTCCGAGTATGTTTTCAATGAGAGGGATTCCCATGTAGCCGCAGTTGCCGAAGATCGCCGCGATCCTGACCGTGGAAAGAGTCTTCCCTTCACTCCCCGGGTCGCAAGATCCGGGCAAGCCGGACGAGGATACCTCTTTAACAAGTTTTTTTCTCAGTATCAGTATTACGCTGAGTGTAAAAAGGCCGTGGCACAGGAAAGAAAAAAGGACTGTAAAGCCTATGTTTTTGAGTATTCCGGCGTCAAAATCCCTGATATACGGGGCAATAAGCATTGCCGGCTGGGCAACATACAGAACATAGTCGGAAATTCCCTTTGCCAGCCCCCTGCCCTCTGCGATCTTCAGTTTCTTAAAGAGAAACCCCGGTATCAGCAGAAGACAGAGGGAAGCTGTCGTATAAAATACAGTCCAAATGTCGATCATATCTTAGATTCGTCAACCGACGGTGACTCTGAAGGTCCTTGAGTCGGTATAGTTTTCCATGTCCACCACAAAGCTGTAGCTGAAGAAGCCGTCCAGGCTGTAATTCACCTGGTAGCCGTCAAAATCCAGCACGTTGTAAACGTAATCCACCCAGCTGCCGTCCACCAGTTCCTGGATCTTCGGCCTTACAAGCTTTGTAAAGCCGTTCACCCGGACTGTATTGGCGTTTCTTCCGCCGGTGACCGTAAACTCCGCAACGTCGTTCTCGCAATTTACTATCGCAAGGTAATCGTCAGCCACTGTTTCGCCAACGCTGCAGGAGGCCACTTTCCAGGGGTTTGCCACAGAGTCTTCGATCACGTAACCCACGTTGTGGTCATCCTTCTGATCCTCAACTCCGAATGGAAGCAGTATGAAGACGAATTTCAAAGTATCGCCCTTCTTAAACGTCAATTGCTCCGCGTCAACGCCGATCTCAACCTTGTTGAGCATTGCCCCGTCTTTGAACACAGAGTTTCTAAGGACAAGTCCCTTGTCGAATGATTTGCCGCCAACGGTCATCTCGAAGGATTTGACTATAAAAGCGAAGTTTTCAATGTCGCTGCCGCCTGAAACGTGGTAATCGTACACGCTGACAAAGGGAGTGTCTTTGCAGAGTTTGTATATCTTTTCAGACTGGGCCTTGGTTGTACTGTTTGTAAGCTCAACTCTGCTGCCGTCCTCAGCCTTGTACGCAGTTTTCGCCATGCACTGGAATCTGGGGTCAAAGTAGAAAAGCGTGAAATCTTCAAGGGCGTTGTCAAAAGTCACGTCCTTAAGCACCTTCATAGTCATCGTGTAATAGGTTCTGTTCTCGTCATTGGACGGGAATTCAACGTGTCTGAGCGTATACTCCATTGCTCCGTCATAAGTGACGTAGGAATAGTCGATATCCGCATATGTAGGTCCCACAGAATTAATAACCGTCCCCGTATATTCCGATTGATATGCCTTGCCGCCGACCTTATAGGAGATAAACTTGAGCCTGCCAACGGAATTGAACTGGGGCTGTGTAGTCCACATAATACCGCTGCAGCCCCGGAAATCCGGCAGCGTCCAGCCGTCTCTGCCGTACACAAAGTAAGGAGCTATGCAGTTGGACTCGGTGGTGCCCGTTGAGAGATGGTAATAACCGATGTGGAAACTGATGGAGGAAATCTGCTTCAGCGCATGGGTACCCCAGTTCTGGTAAATGTTCAGCATCGTATATGTGAGATCTTTTCCGGCCTCCACTACTAAAGGATAGACCGTCACGCCGTACTGGGTGTCCTTGGGGTCATAGTAGGTTTCTTCATGTTCGCCCGCAAAGTTCTTGCAGACCTCCGGCTGGATGGGCACCAGCACAGAATTGTCGTCAAGAATCACCGCAGATTCGAGACATCCGTTGCTTCCGAGACTGTTGAAATAGATCTTTCTGTCGTCCGACGAAGCGGTCACCTTTACGGTTCCGCCGTAGTAGACGTTTCTGTTTTTCACTCTGTAAGCGGTGGAAAAGTCAGTACCGGTGACAGTCAGCGAGTAAGCGCCAATTTTCGTATCATAGCCAACGGCTTTAAGTCTGGAAGCTTTTGTGTGCTGCTCAGTCACCTCAAACTGAAGAGGATTCCGCTCGTAATAAGCCTCTTTTTTAAGCTCGTCAAAGCTGTGCGTACCATTGGCGTACAGTCTGTGGCCAAAGGATGAATCGGTACCTGACCTGTGGTTTCCGCTCACGTCGATATAGATCTCGACAACGTAGCTTTTGCCTTCGGTATATACTCTCGTCTTTGTAACACCGTCGTTTTCCGCTATAAATCCGACGACGCCTGCATCCTTGATATCAAAACCGATAAATTCAAAATTTTCCGTGTTTCCGGTGATCTCCTCAAGAGCGGTGCCTCCCGGAAGCGCAACGATCAGTTTCTCCACATTTTCTTTGGGAATCTCATATCTTTCGCCAAACTCCGCAAGATTGCTGACAGCAGAGTCAAAAAGTATCCTGAGTTCCGAATGGAACTTGTCAGAATATGCGTGGAGGGTCTGTTCAAATCCGTATTTAACCGCCGGAACCGAAGGCGCCTTGGCAAGCCAGACGTTTTCTATCACAACGGTATCGTTTTCGTCCGCTCCGTCAATATCAAATCTGATACCTCTGATATTTCCCTTGGCGCCGTTAAGATCGGGTATATACACGTATACTCTTTGCTTCTGATTGGTTGCGTCAAATTTGAAGGGCCGTCTCTGGTCTCCGTTATAGTTCTTTCCGCCGTCGTAAATGTAGAAGATCTCGCCGGAAGTAGCGTTGCCGGTGACCGTGATGTCAAAGGCAATGGTGTTTGCCCCATTAAGAGGCTGGACGTAGTTGAGGACGAAATAAGGATCGTTTCCGGTCTCCGTGGTGAAAGTGATCACGCCGTCCTTGATCTCCGTGTTTTTCACGTTGTTGCCGTAAACGTCTGCAGCGTCAACGTTGAAAGCAGAGATCATCTCGTATTCGTCGATCTCCCGGCCAATGGTATCATACCCAAGGTCTCTTATGTTGACCTCGTAATAGTAAACGCCCATCTTGTTCGTGTTGACCCTGGCCGAAGAGGATGATGTGGTCCCGAAAACAAATCCGTCAACAGTCTTCACATAACCTGTTATACCGTCGCTGATCAGGGGTACACCGTTGGCGTTCATGATGGAGGTGAGACCTCTTCCGGAACCGCCTTTGAGGGTTATCGCCGCCCGTGCATTGAGGTTGGTCACGGTAAAGCCGTTTCTGTCAGGGCTGTCGTAATATCCCTGGATACCGTTTAACATGTCGGCGGCATAGACGATGCTGGAAGCGAGGGTCGTCTCGTCCTTTATGCTTCTTGGCTCAGGCGTAGGCTCAGGCTCTGCCGTGGCAGTCGGCGCCAATGTCTCCTCTATCAGATCATTTGGCCGGCATCCGATGCCCGGAAGAAGCATCGCAAGGCATAAGATCAATGCAATTATCGCTAAAAATCGTTTCTCTTTCATAATCGTCTCCAATACAAATAGTTCTGTTGTTTTCGAAATAAACTTGGGAACTTTGAGCGGTCCCCTCGCGAAAAGGTTTTTGTCCCGCAATCTCTTCCACCGGATTTCCCGGATCATCCGAATTCTCCTGCGACCTGAAGCAACCCGGAACCTTAGTATTGGATCTCATTGGACAAAAACCGTAAAGATCCTTAAATACGCATTCCTAATTGACACGGGAAGAGGTATCGAACCATTTGCCCAGTCTCTGACCGCTGCCAATAGTCCCTGTATATCTGTCATATGTATGGGTCCCCGCCTTGACGCCCTCTTCATAAGAGCCCTCAAAACAGAAATCAATTATCTCCCCGATCATGGGAAACGCATTGCCGCTGTAGACTCCGTGCTCCAGCATCAGCGTGAGAGCTATCTGCGGATCGTTGCAGGGAGCAAATCCTGTGTAAAACCCGTGGGATGATTGCTCGTTGGTACCTGTCTGGGCTGTTCCGGTCTTTCCCGCAAGAAAATACCTGGGGTAGAGAGACACCTGAGCCCTGATGGTCGGATAAGCATCCACCATTCTGGTCATGGCCAGTCTCACAAGATCGATGGTTTCCTGCTTGACGCCGGTGTCAACACCTTTGATCTCTTTCTCGTAAACAATGCCGCCTCTGGAATTGGCCACGCTCTTGAGCAGGTGCATCTCGTAAAGGGTGCCTCCGTTGGCGATGGCTCCTGTGTAGCGGTTCACCTGTATCGGTGTGAAAGCTGTATAGAGCTGCCCGATGCAGGTGGCGGCTGTTGACGCATCGTTCCATTTATGGAAATGACCTTGCTCAAAGATGTCCATGGTGTCCGGGTTGCTTCTCGTGCCCTTCTTTTCCGGGAGTTCTATGCCGGAAAACTCGCCAAGGCCGAACTGCTTTGCCCAGTAGTCGATATTGTCAATGCCCGCTTCAATTCCCACAGTCGAGAAATAAACGTTGCAGGACCTGCCCAGCGCGTTTACGAGATTAACGTCTTTATGGACGGACAGACATTTCATTTTACGGCCTGAGGCGATAATGTATCCGGGACAGTTTATTTTACGCTCGCTGTCGGTCACACCTGCTTCAAGGGACGCCACTGCGACCACCGGTTTTATCATGGAACCTATAGGGTAAGTACCCATGGTGCAGCGGTTGACGCTGGGGGAGTCGTCTCTTTCAAGGATGACCTTTATCTCTTCCTGTGACTTGTAGTCGGATAAAGGCGCAACGAAGATGTTGCTGTCAAAACCCGGGTAGGAGATCATTGCCAATACCTCACCGGTGTTCACATCCGACACCAATGCGGCTCCCGCGTTGCAGTCCCCGAAATTGTCGCTCTCGTTCACGGCCCTTGATGCGGTGTCGATTATTACTGCTTCCAGAGACTCGTAGGTCCTCTGCTGAAGTCTCAGATCAATGGTGAGATAGAGATCGTATCCCGCCACGGGAGGCGTGTATCCGGTCTCTGTCACAGTGCCGTCGGACAGTTTTTCGTATGTCCTTTTACCACGTTCGCCCCTGAGATATTCTTCGTAAGCCTTTTCAAGGCCTATCTTTCCGATCATATCGTCGGGGAGATAGCCCTTATCCTTGTTCTCTTTGTATTCGTCCTCGTCAATGGCCCTGACGTAACCTATCACGGGGCCCAGGGACTCGTTGTTAACGTAATATCTGAAATACGTCTCCTCTGTAGTGATCCCATGGAAATCCCCGGACATTGAAGTGATCTCGTCAATGCTCTCCTTGCAGACGTCGGTGCCCACCACAGAAGGCCTCAGGGCATCAAGCCCGTAAGTATACGTGGTGTAGCGCATGATCATTATCTTATACGCTTCGTAATCGGTGTATTCTTCGGAGATCTCAAACAGATTCGACCTCAGGTAGTTGAAAGCAGAACCCGGAGACTCGAAAAAAGCCTTATCCGCTTTTGAAGAGACAATATCGTTCATGAAGGCCTGTTTATTGGCAATTTCACCGGGCTCGTCGATCATCGGACCCCAGGCGGGCGGATAGAGAAGATAGTCGCCGAGATAATTGACGAACTGGTCTCCGTTCTTTTCAAAAATACTGATGAGCTTAAGATACATTCTGTCCCGGTATGCCTGGTCGTCGGAGGTGTTGATCATGTAGACTTTGTAGGCCTTTCTGTTGCCGGCAATGAGCAGACCGTTTCTGTCGTAGATGTTTCCCCTCGGCGCATCAAGCGGGAGACTGTATTCGTTGAACTTTTTGGCCTCTTCGCTGTACTGCGCACCCCTTATGACCTGGATCGTAAAAAGACGCACGGCAAGAACAGCCATTACGATTATCAGGCCGATTCCCAGGTAGGTCATTCTGTTGGTAAACAGTTTCTTAAGTCCGTTCATGTCTCATACAATCATGCAGGAGTTAATATCAGTTTCTGAAATCAATGCCTTTTTTGCCGCCGTGGCCGAGTTTTATGAACGTAAGAGTCACAGGGACAAGCAGGACCAGAAAAACAATATATGTGTAAAGCGATTCCGGGAGTATTCTTCTTAGGAGATGACCCGAGAAGTCGCTGTAGAGCACCGGGGCTTTTGAGGCGTAGAGCGACAAAAATCTCGAGCCAAACCCGCAGATCAGCGTGTAAACAAAAATAAACACAGGGCCGGTGGAGACGTAAAATACCATCTTTCCCTTGAAAGCGGGCCTTACGGCGGCAGCGGTTATTACGCAGAAATACATGTAGATCAGCGCATAAAAGCCTATATACCGGCCAAAAGAGATATCGACGGCCAGCCCGCTGAACAGGCCAAGGAACAGTGCAAACGTCGGATCGCTGCTCATGGAGATCAGCACAAGGGCGGCCAGAAGAATATTGGGCTTTATTCCGAATATCCGGAGGTCGTTGAACACCGATTCCTGGATAAGTATCGAAAAAGCGGCAACAAAGATCGAAAACAGTATTCTGGATCTCGTAAGAGTAGTGTCAAAACGGTCCGCACCCACGATAAACACATTTCCTGTGTCCAGAACAAAGCTGTCCTTCGTCCTGCGGGATGAGACGTCCGACTTTCCTCTTTTAAAGAAGCGTTTGATTGCTTTCGTATTGAGAATCATTGCCACCTCAGGCTGTCAGCGCCGGCGCACCGATAAAATCACTTCAAGTCCTAATTGACTTATTTTTCAACCATTATGAACACTTTGCTGAGAAGCGTAAGGTCCACCGCAGGCTCCACAAGAGCCGTTGCTATGCTGCTGTCCCTGTCTATTTCGACGGATTTGACGGTACCCACAAGTATGCCGGCGGGAAAAACTCCTCCGCTTTCGGCTGTCACTATCCTGTCGCCGACCTGTACGGAAGACGTGGAAGACAGTCTGTCCACACGAAGCTCGTAGACCATCTTTTCGCCCGAAACGCCTCTGACGCGGACAAGTTCGTTGTTTCTCGAGACTCTGCACATAAATGCATTGTCTTCGTCAACTATGGTCAGTATTTTTGAAGCGCCAATGCCCTCCTCCGTGACAATGCCCACAAGACCGTCAGGAGAGATCACAGTTGCGCCGCGGGTGACTCCGTCGTTTGCACCACGGTCCACGGTAAACGTATTAAACCAGTCCGTCACGTCCTCTGCCACTATACGGGCCGGGATGAGATTGTAGTCGGAGGAATAGTCCTCAAAATCCAGAAGCCTGCGGAGTTCGTTGTTTTCAAGGATCAGTCTCTCCTTTTCGTCCTCCAAGACAGGTATTTCCGCATTCTTTTCTCTTAGTTCCTCCAGTTCCGTTTTAACGCTTCTGTAGGAAAACATATAGGTAAACCACTCGGAAACACCGGAAGCGGCTTTTTTGAACACACCGGTGATCCAGGTGACAGGGGTGCCCGCCACTTTGTAGACCGCATTGAAGTCACCGTTAGGGCTTGCGGACACGGCGATCGTTACCGCAAGCAGTATGGTCACCACAACAAGAACAAATAGAGTTATCTGAGTCCTTTTTTTCATACAGGTTTACGTCTCAAGTCTCATGCAGGTCTGCCTGCGTTCAAAAGCTGTCTCAGTGAAAGATCGGTAAGGCACCTTCCGATTCCGTTTACAGTGCAATACTGAGCCCCATCAACTATCTTGACAGGCACGTTGGTCTCAGTCCGGAGGAACTCGGAAAGACCGGTGAGGAGCGCTCCGCCTCCTGCCATGGTGATGCCGTTTCTGACTATGTCCGCACTGATCTCAGGCGGAAGTCCGTCAAGAACCCCCTTTACACATTCCACTATCTGGACGGCAGGGTCCCTGAAGGGTTCTATAAGCTCGTTGGAGAAAACTCTTACGTTTCCCGGAAGGCCTGTGATCATATCCCGTCCGTAAACGTCAATACTCTTCTCCGCAGGCTGGGGATATACGCAACCCGCCTTGATCTTAACGTTTTCCGCAGTCTCTTCTCCAATAAGGAGATTGTGCTCGTTTCTCATATAATTAACAACCTGGGCGTCAAAGTCCTGGCCTCCTACGGTCACAGAATCCCCGACGATGATGCTCCCCATGGAAATGACTGCCACCTCGGTGGTGCCTCCGCCAACGTCAACTATCATTGACCCCTCGGCGCTCTCTGCTGTCAAAGGAAGATCTGCTCCTATCGCAGACGCCAAAGGTTCTTCGATCAGTCTAGGGACCGCTTTTCCGGGCTTCTTACAGGATGACTTGGCGGCTTCCAGCACCGCCAGCTGCTCCACCTCGGATATCTTAGTCGGTACGGAGAGGATCATTCTTGTGTTGCCGAAATTGATGGAGACACCGCAGGCCTTGGCAAGAAAATACCTAAGCATAAACTCCGCGGTCTCAAAGTCCGCGATAGCCCCTTTTCTGACAGGTCTCACGGTCATAATTGACGGCGGGGTCCTTCCTATCATGCGCTCCGCGGCAGTGCCGACGGCCACAGGCTTTCCCGTATTTGTATTGACCGCCACCACAGAAGGCTCGCTTAAAACAATGCCCTTGTCCCTCATAAAAATATTGGTGGTGGAAGTGCCGAGATCGATTCCAATGTCCTTTGCCATGTTATTGCCTTTATTTCTATCGTTAAGCCGCGTCTGCGGTGCCGCCCGGTCTGCGGGAAACCAACTGATCCATCAGACCCCGGGCCTTGAAACTGGTATAATTCCTTTTCCCAACGATTATGTGGTCGAGGACCGGTATGCCCATTATGTCGCCGGCCTCAATGAGCCTTGCGGTAAGCATAACGTCTTCTCTGCTGGGCTCCGTATTGCCCGAAGGATGATTGTGAGCGATCACTACCGCATAGGCAAGTTCCCTTACCGCCGGCAAAAAAACCTCCCGGGGATGCACGAGAGTCTTGTCCAGGGTGCCTTTTGAGACCTTCCTGGCGCCAATGATCCTGAGTCTTTTATCAAGCATCACCACGGCGAAGACTTCACCATCTTCGTTAAAGAGCCAGTTGATGAGGAAGGATGCGATGCCCTCCATGCTTCCTCCCTCTGACGGGACGCTGTTCATCTCACCTGCGATCCTCACCGCAAGTTCGCCAACGGCCTTCAGCTGAAGCGCTCTGATCCGTCCAATGCCTTTGACCGACATCAGTTCCCCGGTGCCCGCCCTGCAAACGTCCTTCAGTTTCCCGCCAAAGGAAATCAGAAGATTCCTTGCGAGTTCTATAACGTTCTGTTTTTTAGTGCCCGCCCGAAGGACGACAGCCAGAAGTTCTGAATCAGTCAATGAAGAAGCGCCGTTTAATTCAAGTTTTTCATAAGGTCTGTCACATTCGGGGACGCCGGGCAGAGTCGGTCTCAAAGCCATCTCCGTTCCTCCCTGATCATGAATGCTCACACACATTCATTATACAATTTTCAGCCCTTCGAATTCAACTGTTTGTAGCCCACTCTCAGGGCAATCGCTTAATGTATTAGGTCTCACTTTAGCTCACTCAATTTGGCAG
>CAMZBI010000013.1 GCA_947304585.1 uncultured Clostridia bacterium
AAGAAACTGTAACTGTTTAAGATTCAAGCCCGCGCAAACAGCCGCAAATCCGCAATTCAAAAAAGGAAAAGACCCGAAGAGCAGCCGCTATGTTTGAACGGCCAATTTATCCAGGTCTTTTCCTTCTTTCGGTTTGAAACAGAATCAATATTTGCGTTTTCTGGCAGCTTCAGCTTTCTTCTTACGCTTTACGCTCGGCTTCTCGTAATGCTCTCTCTTTCTGCTTTCAGCGAGAACGCCCGAACGCACAGTCTCTTTCTTGAACCTCTTCAAGAGACTCTCGTCTGATTCATTTTCTCTGCGTCTGATTACTGACATTTATATTCCCCTCCCTCCGGTGATAACTATCTATCGGAGCGGTCCCTTTCGGGCATCGCAACAAACTGTCGTGTTCAGCAAACACGGGCGTTATTATAACAAATCGTCCTGCCCCCGTCAATAGTTTTTTGCAAAAAATCTATCATTTTGAAACGGCAAAAAAGGGGCGGGACTCTGCCGCAGATTCCCGTGGCATTGGCGTTTTTTTCCATTGGCAACTGTTTTTTTCTTGATTTAGGTCTATCAAAATATTATAATGCACTCAAGGCTTAAAGCCTGTTTCCAATTCACAACACGGAGGTTTTTTTATGTCCGGACATTCAAAATGGGCCAATATTAAGAGAAAAAAAGGCGCTGCTGACGCTGCGAGAGCGAAGATATTTACACGCATTGGCAAGGAGATCCAGATTGCCGTAAGAGACGGCGGCCCCAACCCCGATAACAACAGTAAGCTTAAGGACGTCATTGCAAAAGCCAAGGCAAACAACATGCCCAATGACAACATCCAGCGTTCCATCAAGAAAGCTTCCGGCGAAGGCGGCGGCGACAATATTGAAGAGATCAGGTACGAAGGCTACGGCCCCGGCGGAGTTGCCATCATGGTGGATGTCGTAACCGACAACCGCAACAGGACCGCTTCCGAAGTCAGACACGTATTCGATAAACACGGCGGAAACCTCGGCAACACCGGCTGCGTCGCGTTCATGTTTGACAGAAAAGGCGTTATACTGATCGAAAACGACGGTGACATTGACGAAGAGACCCTGATGATGGACGTGCTGGAGGCAGGTGCCGACGACTTCAACCCCACCGAAGAGGTGTTTGAGATCACCACGGATCCCGCATCCTTCTCCGCAGTCAGCGAATATCTGGAGAAAAAAGGCTACGTGCTTGCTGAAGCCGAGATCAAGATGGTTCCTCAGACCACAACTCACCTTGAGGATGAGAAGCAGCTTGAGCAGATCGGCAAACTGCTTGACGGTCTTGACGAGAACGACGACGTGATCGACGTGTTCCACAGCTGGGACGAGGAAGAGTGACCTCTTCGTATAATTGCCAATAAAAACTGTTTCAGTTTTCAACAAAAAAGCGCTGAAAGAACGGTCCCGAGTTAAGGGTCGATTCTGGAAGCGCTTTTGTTATACTTGCCATTGTTTCCCGGTGCGATGAGTTTCGCATAAGAGCGTGCAAACTTTAATTGAAACCGGGGTAAGTGTTGGGGTAAGTTTGCCCTAATTTTGAGATGCAGCAGTATCAGTTCAATTTCAGGCTGTCGAGCTCCATGCCGGAATTTGCCTATTTTTACACAAAAAAACCCGGACCAAAGTCCGGGAAATGGAGCCTCTAATCAGATTCGAACTGATGACCTCATCCTTACCATGGATGCGCTCTACCTACTGAGCTATGGAGGCATATATTGGAGCGGGTAAGGGGAATCGGACCCCCATGGTCAGCTTGGGAAGCTGATGTTCTGCCACTGAACTATACCCGCATCATTTGTTTTTCTGCGGCTGTTGTTTCAGCGCGCACTAGAGTATAACACATGAGAAAGCCCTTTGCAAGAGTTTTTTTGGCGTTTCGGAGCTTCCTGTTATTTTTTGTTAGGTTTTCAGAAACTTGTGAAATAAAAGAAATAAAAGAAGCAAAAACAGTTTGCAAAGTGATCCTCTCTCTGTGATATAATGGTCTCAGGCGTAAGGCCTTGTTCGATAGCGGTTTAATTGCCGTAAAATTGCGAAAAGCAGGTGACTTTTGGAATGAAGGATTTTATAGTCAGATCTTCTCTTGCGGGACTTCTCATCGCTTTTGCGGGAGTTCTTTATCTTCAGTGCGAAAACAAGATCGTTGGCGCTGTGCTGTTCAGCCTCGGCCTTCTCTCGGTGATCGTTTTTAAGACCAATCTCTTCACGGGAAAAGTTGGCTACATAAGTTCCTTCAAAGATTTTTATATGGGACTTTTGATGCTGGCGCTGAACCTTGCCGTTGCCTTTTGCTTTGGGCTTCTCTACAGGGTCTGCATTGGCCAGTCGGCGGCGGTTGACGCAAGGCTTCTCAAGGAGTGGTACAGGATCCTTTTTGACAGTGTGATCTGCGGGATGTGCGTGTTTCTCTCTGTTGACCTTTACAAAAGGACGTCCAACATTTTCACTATCATTCTTCCGGTGGTGGCCTTCATCCTCTGCGGCGGCGAGCACTGCATTGCCTACGCATTCTATCTGGGCACCGGCAACATCACCGGCACCGCCCTCCTCTATCTTGTCATAATGATCATCGGCAACAGTCTCGGCGCTCTCCTTCTGAGGTTCCTGAGTTTTGCGGTTCTACCAAAGGCCAAACAGACTTGAGTGATCAGGCAATATCGTTATTCAAAAAGCGGGAAGCGCCGGCCTCCCGCTTTTTTTGCGTCTGTTATAATTCATTTACCGGTCACACCGATATCCCGCTGAGGAATCGGCTGTTGGACTCCGTCTTGGCAAGGTTCTCGATGACTGCCTCGGTGATGTCCTTGGCGCTGTTGACGTTGGAGAAGGCCCTTCTTAAAGCGTAGACCTTGTCAAGGGTGGTGCGAGGAAG
Source organism: uncultured Clostridia bacterium (assembly GCA_947304585.1). Taxonomy (GTDB): domain Bacteria; phylum Bacillota; class Clostridia; order UBA1212; family UBA1212; genus UBA1212. The sequence continues at coordinate 2,893 of CAMZBI010000013.1, forward strand.
CAACAGTTCCTCTTTTCTGGTGCCGGAGAGCGTGATGTCGATGCTGGGGAATATGCGCCTTTCCGCAAGAGAGCGGTCGAGGTGCAGTTCCATGTTGCCGGTGCCCTTGAATTCCTCGTAAATGACGTCGTCAAGGCGGCTGCCGGTGTCCACAAGGGCCGTGGCGATTATGGTAAGGCTTCCGCCTCCCTTAATGTTTCTCGCGGCGCCGAAGAACTTTTTGGGCTTGTAAAGTGCCGCAGGATCAAGACCGCCGGAGAGAGACCTTCCCGAGGGGGTGACCTCCTGGTTGTAGGCCCTGGCAAGTCTTGTGATACTGTCCATAAGGATGACCACGTCTTCCCGCATCTCCACCATTCTCATTGCGTGCTCGAGGCAGAACTCGGACACGGCAACGTGCCTTGAGGTCATTTCATCAAAGGTGGAAGCCACCACCATTGCGTTGACGGATTCCTTGATGTCCGTAACCTCCTCGGGGCGCTCGTCGATCAAAAGCATTATGAGGTGGATGTCCGGGTAGTTCTTTGTGATGGCATTGGCAATGGTCTTCATGAGCACCGTTTTTCCGGCTTTCGGCGGGGAGACGATGAGTCCGCGCTGGCCCTTGCCGATTGGAGCGAACATATCGATTATTCTCGTGGCGTATTCCTGCCTTGTGGTCTCGAGAATGAGCTGCTCGTCGGGGTATGTGGGGACAAGGGTATCGAAGGTGGGCCTGACGCCAATGTTCTCGGCAATGATTCCGTTGATGTCGGCAACACTGCAAAGTGCAAACTGAGCGTTGTACTCCTTGGGCTGGAGTTTTGCCTTTCCGGCGATCATGTCACCGGTCCTCAAAAGATGCCTTCTGATGAGTGGCGGGGGCACGAAAATGTCCTTGGTTCCGGGATAAAGTGTCTCGGCCCTTAAGAAGCCGTAGCCGTTCTGGTTGATCTCAAGGATGCCGTAGCAGTCGAATTCCTTTTCCTCTTCAGGCAGGCGTATCTCTCTGTAATTCGTTTCGTTGTAATCGGAGGATTCGGTTCCCTGATCTCTTGCGACAGACTCGGTTCTCGCTGTTTCATAGTCCAACTGGTCAGTCTGGCGTTCGGAAAACTGACGTTGGGAATAGTTGTCCCGTCTCTGGAGCTGGTCACTGTAATACCTCTGGTCCCCCTGGCGGCCTCTCTGGTCAAAGGACCTGCTGTCATAGGAGCCCTGGTAGCGCCCGTTCTGATTTTTCTGATCCTGCTGGCGCTGGCCCTGCTGGCGCATGCCGCCCTGGCGCTGGTACTGACTGTCGTAGCCGTTTTGGCGTTTGTCCTGATATTGCTGGCCGCCGTAGGATGAGTTTCCGTTTCTTCGGTCATAATCAGGATTGAACTCACGCCTCTGCTGCTGGCCATCGCTTCTCTGATCACCGCCAAAACGGTTCCGTCCTCTCTGCTGGTCAGTCTGGGGCTTGGGAGGAAAAGGCACCGTATCCGCAGGCGCCTGCTGTTCAGATACCGGAGGAAAAGCCTGCAAGTTTTCTGAAGTATCCGGCTCTTTTGCCTTTTCTTCGGGCACTTTATCCTCTTCTTTTATTTTCTTCGGTCTTCCCCGCTTTTTGGCTGCGGGATTGCTCTCCGGCGAGGGCTCATCCTCGGCTGCATGCTTTTCTGTGTCAGGGCTTCCGTCAGCAGAACCGTCGGCGGCACCTTTCACGTCGTTTATATCTTCTGGGGTTTTTGCCTTGGGCGGTCTCCCCCGTTTTTTCTTTATTTCCTCTCCGGCGGAATTTTCTGCCTTCTTTTCAAAGAATTTTGCCTTCTTCGCAAAACTGCCCTCTTTTCCGCCGTCTGAAGGATCGCTTCCGCCGTCGGGAGATCCCGCGGAAAGCAATGTATCGATTATTTCGCTTTTTTTAAGGCCCGCAGCTTCCGCAATACCGATGGCGGCCGCAATAGCCCTTAATTCTTTTACAGACATCGACTTAAGATCATCCTGTGATTTCATTTAGTATTTAACTCCTTGCTTTTTGCCCTGCATCGGGAGGTCAGGAACAGACGGAGAAATGCTTTGATTTCCGTATGACTGCACCGTTCCCGGGCAAAATTGATGTTGAAAAAATGGTCGTGGGAAAATGGTGATGTAACGGATGCCTGTCAGAGTAATGAAAAATGTTGAGACTGTGTAAAATGAAGCCTGATCGGGCGATCCTGTTGATATTTGCTGAATTGGTTTTGTTAAAAGAAACGGTTTCCCGAGCCCGGCAAAACTGCCGGTCCCGGGAAAATTTACTTAAGATTACTGGTCGTCTTCTCCGTAGAGGGAGATGAGTTTCTTCAGGTGAGCGTAGCGCTCGGTGGAGTTCTCTTCCGCCTCTGCAAAGAGTTTTTCGGCTCTCTCCGGGAACTCTCTTGTGAGTCTGGAGTAGCGGGCCTCGCTCATGATGAAGTCGCGGTAGCTTGCGGAAGCTTCCTTCGAATCAACGCTGAAGGGGTTCTTCTTCTGAGCCTTGAGTGCGGGGTTGAATCTGAACAGATTCCAGTATCCGCAGTCAACGGCTTTCTTCATCTCAGCCTGGCAGTTGGTCATGCCGCCCTTGATGGAGTGCATCTCGCAGGGAGCGTAGCCGATGATGAGGGAGGGTCCATGATAAGCCTCAGCCTCGGTGATGGCCTTGATGGTCTGATTCATGTCGGCGCCCATGGCGATCTGAGCCACGTAGATGTAGCCGTAGGACATTGCGATCTCCGCAAGGCTCTTCTTCTTGATGGCCTTTCCTGCAGCAGCGAACTGAGCCACCTGACCGATCTGTGATGCCTTGGAAGCCTGTCCGCCGGTGTTGGAGTAGACCTCGGTGTCGAATACCATGATGTTAACGTCTTCGCCGGAAGCCAGCACGTGGTCAACGCCTCCGAAACCGATGTCGTAAGCCCAGCCGTCTCCGCCGAATATCCAGACGGATTTCTTGGAGAGGTAATCCTTCTCGGCAAGGATCTCTTTTGCCTTGTCGCATCCGCAGGCTTCGAGAGCTGCGATCAGCTCTTTGGTGGCTGCAGCATTGGCGGCACCGTCATCAAGAGTTTCCAGATACTTCTTGGCGGCGGCAACTGTTGCCTCTTTCTTTCCGTTCTCGGCAATGTCGCGGACTTTTGCGATCAGTCTCTCTCTAATAGCCTTTTGGCCGAGGTAGATGCCGAGACCGTGTTCAGCGTTGTCCTCAAAGAGGGAGTTGGCCCATGCAGGTCCCTTGCCTTCCGCAGTGGTGGTGTAAGGAGAAGTGGCAGCGGGTCCGCCCCAGATGGAGGAGCAGCCGGTGGCGTTGGAGATGTACATCCTGTCGCCGAAGAGCTGGGTGATAAGCCTTGCATAAGATGTCTCGGCACAGCCTGCACAGGAGCCGGAGAATTCAAGAAGAGGTTTCTTGAACTGGCTGGAGATCACGTTTGTGCCGCAGATCTCAGGCTTCTCGGCAACCTTTGCCACGCAGTAGTCGAATACTTTCTGCTGGTCGATGGCGGCCTCCATGGGAACCATCTTGAGGGACTTGGTGGGGCAGACGCCAATGCAGACGCCGCAGCCCATACAGTCGAGCGGAGATACCGCAAGGGTGTAGGTGTAGTTGGTCTTGATGACCGGCTTGGGAGCCTTCTTCAGATTCTCGGGAGCACCGGCCAGTTCCTCTTCGTTGAGCGCGAAGGGTCTGATGGTTGCGTGAGGACATACGAATGCGCATCTGTTGCACTTTGCGCAGGTCTCTGCGTTCCACTCGGGAACCATGACTGCAACGCCCCTCTTCTCGAAAGCGGAAGCGCCCTGGCAGAATGTGCCGTCTGCGTAGTCGTTGAAAGCGGATACCGGCAGAGAGTCGCCGTCCATTCTGGAGACGGGATCAAGGATCTCTTCAACCATCTTCTCAAGAGGAGTCGACTCGTCAACGGCCTTGTCGGCAGTTGCGGGAACGATCTGCTTCCAAGAAGCGGGAACTCTCACCTTCTTGAAAGCGGTGACGCCGGCGTCGATTGCCTTATAGTTCATGTCCACAATGTCCTGGCCCTTCTTCGAGTAGGACTTGTAGGCGGCTTTCTTCATGTAGTCAACCGCTTCTTCGATGGGCATTACGTTGGCAAGTGCAAAGAAGGATGCCTGGAGAATGGTGTTGGTTCTCTTACCCATGCCTATCTTGGCAGCCAGGTCGATGGCGTTAACTATGTAGAGCTGGATCTTGTTCTTTGCGATGTAGAGTTTAGCCTCGTCGGAGAGGTGATGCTCCAGTTCTTTAGCGCTCCACTGGCAGTTGATCAGGAACACGCCGCCGGGTTTGACGTCGTTGACCATCTTGTAGCCTTTGGTCACGTAGGAAGGATTGTGGCAGGCCACGAAGTCGGCCTTGTTGATGTAGTAGGGGCTCTTGATGGGCTTATCGCCAAAGCGGAGGTGGGAGATGGTCACGCCGCCGGTCTTCTTTGAGTCGTACTGGAAGTAAGCCTGGACGTATTTGTCGGTGTGGTCGCCGATGATCTTGATGGAGTTCTTGTTCGCACCAACAGTTCCGTCGCCGCCAAGGCCCCAGAATTTGCACTCGATGGTGCCGGGAGCTGCAGTATTCGGAGCAGCCTTCTCGGGGAGGGACAGATATGTTACGTCGTCGTTGATGCCAACGGTAAAGTGCTTCTTCGGGTTTTTCTTAGCCAGTTCCTCGTATACTGCGAAAACGCTGGAGGGAGGAGTGTCTTTTGAACCGAGACCGTATCTGCCGCCAATGACAGTTGCTTTTCTGCCCTGAGCTTCGAGAGCCGCAACAACGTCAAGGTAAAGGGGCTCGCCGAGGGAGCCGGGTTCCTTGGTCCTGTCGAGGACTGCGATCTTTTTGGCTGTTGCAGGAATCGCTTCCACCAGTTTCTCTGCGGAGAAAGGTCTGTAGAGGCGGACTTTTACGAGACCGACTTTCTTGCCCTTCGCGGTCAGATAATCGATAACTTCTTCGGCAACGTCGCAGATGGAGCCCATCGCAATGATGACCTTGTCCGCATCCGGAGCGCCGTAGTAGTTGAAGAGTTTGTAATCAGTGCCCAGTTTTTCGTTGATCTTGTCCATATACTTTTCAACGATTCCGGGAACTGCGTCATAGTACTTGTTGCAGGCTTCTCTGTGCTGGAAGAAGATGTCTCCGTTCTCGTGGGAGCCTCTCATGACAGGATGCTCAGGGTTCAAAGCTCTTTCTCTGAAAGCTTTCACAGCGTCCATGTCGCACATTTCCTTCAGGTCGTCGTAATTCCATACGTCGATTTTCTGGATCTCGTGGGACGTTCTGAATCCGTCGAAGAAGTTGAGGAAAGGAACTCTGCCCTCAATGGCTGCAAGGTGAGCCACCGGAGCCAGGTCCATAACTTCCTGAGGGTTGGTCTCTGCCAGCATTGCAAAACCGGTCTGACGGCAGGCGTAAACGTCTGAGTGATCGCCGAAAATGTTCAAGGCGTGGGACGCAACGCATCTTGCGGAAACATGGAAAACCGCCGGAAGAAGTTCGCCGGCGATCTTATACATGTTGGGTATCATAAGGAGAAGTCCCTGTGACGCTGTGTATGTGGTTGTAAGTGCGCCGGATCCGAGGGAGCCGTGTACTGTGCCTGCGGCGCCCGCTTCGGACTGCATTTCAATAACTTTAACAGTGCTTCCGAAAATGTTTTTCAATCCCTGGGCAGACCATTGATCAACGTAGTCGGCCATAGGGCTTGAAGGTGTAATCGGATAAATACCGGCAACTTCCGTGAACGCATAGGAAACGTGCGCGGCGGCTTGGTTGCCGTCCATCGATTTCTTTTCTCTTGCCATAAAATTGATAACCTCCTTAGGGTTTATATCCTCACGAAGTATAAAACTTCCCGAGCTGTTTGTCAACGAAAAACGGGGCTCCGGCAGGTGATTTGCCAACGTTTTGCCGCCGTTTTTTGCCGATTTAAACCAATGTTTCCGCCAATGGGACCGCCTTCCGGGAAAGTCTCCCGTAGAGCCCCATCAGGCCTCCTCAGCCTCTTCCGCAAGTCTCTTCATCTTTTTGCTCACCGCACTGCCGGAGAGCGGCGGATTCATGAGTGCGCCCAGCTCCGTGTGGGACACGTCGGGATTGGCGACTCTGAACTGGGCAAGTATCTTCAGATCGTCCGGCAGCGAATAGAAACCGCCCTTCTCTTTCAGCCTGCGTATGGCTTCCAGTTCTCTCTCCGCGCATTTCCGGGTCTTTTCGATATTGGCGATGTCGCAGTTCATGACCCGGTTCACGTCGTTGCTCACCTCTCTGCCGGTCTTCGCCACCTGGAATTTGATGGCCTCGGCGGGGGCTCCCGTGACGGTCAGAAAATCGCTGACGCCCTCCGCGTTTTTAATGTAGCAGACGAATTTGGCACGTCTTTTCGAGACTCCGCTCTTTATGCCGAAATCAGCCAGAAGCCTTTTGCAAAGAGATGCGGTCTTTTCGTCGCTGAAATATATCTCCACGTAGCATTTGGGCTTTTCAGGGTCCGAAACGGTGCCCGAGGTGCAGAAAAAGGCCCTTAAGGCGGCGGCTCTGCAGCAGGTGTTTGCAGCGGGTGCATCAAGATCCTCAAGTCCTGTATCCTTACGGCCTTCAAAAATTCCGTAAAACGCAGAGGGGTAAAAACCCGCCGGAGTCCCGCCAATGCCTTCGCTGACGCAAAAAGCTTTGGCGTCTTCCGTCAACAGTTTCGTGCCGATGAATCTGATCCTTGAAAGAAGGTCCGGGTTTTTGACCTGTACGAGATCGTCCCCCGTCAGTTCCCCGGCCTTCGCGATACTGTCAACGCCGCAGAGGATGCAGGTAAAGACAAGTATCTCGGTCTCTCTGCAGCACTTCTTTTTCAGGTCTGACCAGAGAAGTATTTTTCTGACTTCATCGGTGTACGACATGGCTCATCACTCAAGAACTGTGAGTTCGTGCATTGCGCGGGTGGCGGCGGTGTAGAACATGTTGGTGCCGAGCTCGTTGTCGATCTTCACCATGCTTCCGCCCACGTTCAAAAGGAGAACCGAGTCGAACTCGAGGCCCTTGGCAAGATACACGGGCAGGAAATGGACTTTTCCCCGGGGCATTTCCGGGATGTCCGCCAGTTCCAGAAGCTTCTTGCTCTCGCTGTCCGATGCGGTGATGACGCTGCACATCGCATAGTCAGACTCCGCAACTTTTTTCAGCCATTTGTTCAGTTCCCCAACGGTATTGGCGGTGACGTCGCCTTCCATCTCGGATACCTTGATGACTTCCGGTTCGCCGCCCTCCCGAACGCAGGAGACCTCGTTCTGTCTGCCGGTCCTGGCCTTGGCAAATTCGGAGATCTGTTTGGTGGAGCGGTAGTTGACGTTCAGCTCGTACTTTTTGAAGTGCTTGCTGCTGAAGGTGTTTTTGATCAGTTCGGTGTAGTCATCGGTATTGGCAAAGACGTTCTGGGCAATGTCACCCGCAAAAAGCAGGTGGGCCCTCCCGTAACGCTCTTTGATTATCTGAAGCATCACCGGAGAGAGGTCCTGGGCCTCGTCGCAGAACATGTAGAATACGTTTTCGTCCTCATAGGAGGTATCTATCCTGGTCGCAAGGTACGCCACGGCAACCGCATCCTCGAACATGAGGACCTCGGTGTTGTAGTCCGGGAACTTTTTGACCGTTTCGGCGTATTCTTCGCCAAGGCTCTCGAGGAAACCTTCGTCGGTGTAGAAGCCCCTGTAGATCTCCTTAAATGACCTTGCGGGCATCATGTTGTCAAGAGCCGCCTTTATCTCCCCTGCCGTGTTCTCGTCAAAGATGTGGTTCTTGGCAATGAGAAGGTCCGCAATTGACGAAAGCCTGCCGGCAAGAGTCTTTTCCTGGAACTGGAGCTCGAAAAGGTATTTGATGTCCTCTGCCTTGATCCTGAACTCTTTCGCGCCGTCGGATTCCGGGAGGGAATAGATTATGTCGACGGGTTTGAAGCAGTGGTTCTCGTAATAAAGAACGTACTTTTTCAGCAGGTCCAGGAACAGGGAGCTGTTCTTGAATTTTACCGCCTCCACAAGTTTGCCGTCGGTGTCCGCCAGCATACGCTCCACAGAATTGTCCCTGCCGGAATACTCGATATCCTTTCCGTCGAGGATGTCCCGTATAAACTGCTCCTGGGTCATGGTGGTCACGTTTTCCTCGCCAAGGTCCGGGAGGATGTGGGAGATGTACGCCGCAAAGGCGCTGTTGGGGGACAGTACCACGATGGAATCCCTGCCGGTAATCTTCTTTCTGAAAGAGTACATGATGTATGCGATCTTGTGCATGGCCACGGAGGACTTTCCGCTGCCCGCACAGCCGGCGATCACGTGGACGCCGTCGATCATGTCTCTAACGATCCTGTTCTGATCCTTCTGGAGGGAGGCTGCGATAACCTTCAGCCTGTCGGAGGCGTTCTCCGAGAGGATCTCTCTTAAGAATTCGTCGTCCGAAGGCAGGTTGATGTCCTGGGCGGAGGCCAGAACGCCGTCCTTCCAGGAGAACCGCCTCTTCTGGGTGAGGATGCCCTGCTTTACGTCGTTGTTGACGGTAAAGGAGGCCTCTCCCGGCTCGCACTCATAGTAGAGGGTGCTGACGGGGGCACGCCAGTCGATGATCACCGGGATGTAGTCGTTGTCGAACAGCGAGTACACGCCAATGTAGTACACTTTTTCCCTGTTTTTAGTATTAAAGATCACCTTGCCGAAGTAAGGGGAGCTGAGCTGCTTTGAGAGATTGCGGAGCTTCTGCTGGGACATGTCGTAGTTGGTGAGATTGGCGTGTTCATACTGAAGCCAGTCGTTTCTCTCGTCAACGTGCATTTCCCGGAAGTAATCGATAAATATCTGCCTGTCGCTCAGCACTTTTTCCTTCTGGAAATCTATCTTGACCGCCAGTTTTTTTATCTCTTCAAGAATGATCGCCACCATCTTTTCGGAATGGGCGACTTCTGCATCGAATTCTTCCTTGGTAAGTCTGGTTTTTCCGTTCATAACACCCTCCTCCGCGGGATCAGGCCGCGGTTACGGTGAGCTTGCCGTCCTGTTCGTCGACAACCACTTTAAGAACACCCTCCAGTTCTCCTTTGAGAGTCTTCTCCGCAAGGTCGTCCTCTATATTCTTCTGGATGTACCTTCTGAGAGGTCTTGCTCCGTATTCCTCTTCAAAACCGTTCTTCACGATCAGTTCCACGGCTTTGTCTGTGACTTCCAGCTCCATTCCGTGGCTCTCGCACTGGGCGGCAACTTCTTTCAGCATGAGCTTCGTGATGGCGATAAGGGAGTCATGGCCAAGGGCGTCGAAAACCACTATCTCGTCGATCCTGTTGAGGAACTCAGGCCTGAACACCTTTTTGAGGGCGTTCTCCGCAGCCTGCTGGGCGTCTCCCGCAGCGTCATTGGCGCCAAAGCCAAGAGTCACGCCATTCTGCTTTCCGTAGGCGTTGGTGGTAAGTATGATGACCGTGTTTTCAAAATTCACCACTCTGCCCTGGCTGTCGGTGAGTCTGCCGTCGTCAAGGATCTGGAGGAGTATGTTGAAAACGTCCGGATGGGCTTTTTCGATCTCGTCGAAAAGTATCACCGAATAGGGGTGCCTGCGGACTTTCTCCGTGAGCTGGCCCGCTTCGTCATAGCCAACGTATCCGGGAGGCGCTCCGATGAGTTTGGCCACCGTGTGCTTTTCCATATATTCAGACATATCCAGTCTTATCATGGACTCGGTGGTCCCGAAAAGAAGGATGGACAGCTGTTTTACCAGTTCCGTCTTGCCGACGCCTGTGGGTCCCGCAAAGATGAAGGACGAGGGCTTGAACCTCTTTCTAAAGCCCGACCTGTTCCTTCTGATGGCCCTTGCCACGCAGGAGACCGCTCTGTCCTGGCCAATGACATGCTGCTTGAGTTCGTCTTCAAGCTTAAGAAGCCTCTCAGCCTCTTCGGCGCTTATCATCTGCACAGGTATGCCCGTCCAGGTCTCGATTACCCTTGCCACGTCCTCGTAAGTCACTTCAACGTAGCTGGAAGCCTCAAGTTCCTTTATCTCCGAATTGATCTTAGCTATCACCGAGGTCTTGTCAGCTCTGGCTCTGTAAAGCTCCGTCTCAGCGTCGTCCACCACAACAGCGTCGCCGCCGTCGCTCTGGGCCACCACCGCAGGCTTTTTCTGGGACTCCGCGATCTCGGAATCGATCTTTTTGATCTCCTCCTCCACCGCCTGGATCTCCAGCTTTTTGTCGTGGATCATCTCCGGCACCTTGTTCCTGAGGTTTGCCCTGGAGCAGGCCTCGTCGAAAACGTCTATGGCCTTGTCGGGCAGGAATCTGTCGTTTATGTAGCGCTGGGAAAGCCTCACGCAGTCAGTGAGCAGTTCGTCGCTGATCCTGACCTTGTGATATTCTTCGTAGGTGCTTCTGAGACCTTTAAGGATCTCCACCGTGTCAGCGACCGAGGGTTCCTCAACCATAACGGGCTGGAAACGCCTTTCGAGAGCGCCGTCCTTTTCAATGTATTTGCGGTATTCCTTGAGGGTTGTGGTTCCGATGACCTGTATCTCGCCTCTTGAAAGGGCCGGCTTTAAGATATTGGCGGCGTTGAGAGAGCCTTCAGCCTCCCCTGCGCCAATGATATTGTGGAGCTCGTCGATCACCAGGATAATGTTGCCGGCTTTCTTTACGTCGTCAATGGTACCCTTCATGCGGCTCTCAAACTGGCCTCTGAACTGGGTGCCCGCCACAAGCGCGGTAAGGTCAAGCACCACGACCACCTTGTCCTGAAGGCCGAATGGCACCTCGCGCCTTACGATCCTCTGGGCAAGTCCCTCCGCAATAGCAGTCTTTCCGACGCCGGGCTCGCCAATGAGAGCAGGGTTGTTCTTGGTCCTGCGGTTAAGGATCTGGATGACCCTGTCTGTCTCCCTGTCCCTGCCCACAACTCTGTCCAGGCTGCCGTTTCTGGCTTTTTCGTTGAGATCTATTCCGTAGTTAGAGAGGAATTTGTACTTCTTTATGTCGAACTCGCCGGCGCTCTTTTTACCGTCTTCGGTTTTCTTTCCGGTCTGAGCGGTGTTCTCCGGAGCGCCCTGACCGTTTTCGGCTTTCATTCTCTCATCCATGCTTCGTTTTATCGCATCCATGATGCTCGGGCCGTTTTTCTGCATGTCCCGTAAAAATCTTCCGATATCCGGGGTGTTGGTGGCGGACTTTTTGCTTTCTGCGTCTTTATCATCCGTATCCTTGTCTTCTCCGTCACCGTCGTTTTTGTTCTCTCCTTCAGCCTCAGGAGGATCCAGAGCGCTGTCGTCAAAATTTTCCAACATATTGTCGATATCGCCGGACATGTTCTCGATGTCCTCTTCGGAAAGGCCGAAGCCCTTCATAATGCCGTTCATCTGATCCCTGTTCATATTGTAGGCACAGGCAAGGCAGATCCTTAAAAGTCTGCCCGGTTTTCCCGTGGAGGGATCCACTTCCTGAGCGTTGATCACCGCTCTTCTCTTTCCGCATATCATGCAAAGACCGTTTCCGTTGTCCATTTGTACATGTTCTCCTTTCTTCTGTCGCAAAAGGCGAATCATTGGCGAATCCTTGTTTTTTCGCAAATCATCGGTTTTTCGTGGATTTGTGACCCTTCGCCGAGGTCTTTTTGTCCCGCGAAATTAGTGAATATTCTTACCACATTCCGGCGGTTTTGTCAATATCCCCCGCCGGCCACGTTTCAAGGTTCATTTAATATGTCTTCTCCGGGGCTATTTTTACTTCAGCACTTTTCTCAAATACTCGCCCGTATATGATCCGGGTACCTGTGTTATCTCCTCCGGCGTTCCCTTGGCGATAACCGTTCCCCCTCTGTCCCCACCCTCGGGGCCAAGGTCGATCACGTAGTCCGCGGACTTTATAACGTCAAGGTTGTGCTCGATCACCAGGACAGTGTTGCCGCCCTCCGTAAGGCGCTGAAGTATCTCGATCAGCCTCTTCACATCGTCGGTGTGAAGTCCCGTTGTGGGCTCGTCAAGGATATAAAAAGTCCTGCCTGTGGCCCGTTTTGAAAGCTCCGCGGCGATTTTGACCCTCTGAGCCTCTCCTCCGGAAAGAAGGGTCGAGGGCTGGCCCAGCTTCAGGTAGCCGAGGCCCACGTCATTCATCGTTCTGATCTTGGATGCGATTCTGGGCACGTCCGCGAAAAACACCGAAGCCTCCTCTATGGTCATGTCCAGCACCTCGGCAATGTTCTTCCCCTTGTAGTGCACCGAGAGCGTCTCCCGGTTGTATCTCGCGCCGCCGCAGACCTCGCAGGGCACCGAAATGTCCGGCAGAAAATGCATTGGTATCTTGAGTATACCGTCACCGGAGCAGGCCTCGCAGCGGCCGCCCTTGACGTTGAAGCTGAACCTGCCGTTCTTGTAGCCCTTGGCCCTGCTGTCGGGAGTCATGGCAAACAGTTCCCTTATAAGATCGAAAGCGCCCGTGTAGGTGGCGGGGTTGGACCTTGGCGTCCTGCCGATCGGCGACTGGTCGATGACCACCGCCTTGTTGAGGTTCTCAAGGCCCTCCATGGAGTCGTATTCCCTTGTTTTGGGCCTTGCTCCGTTCAGTTCGCTCTGGAGGGAATCGGCAATGATCATGTTAACCAGAGAGCTCTTGCCGCTGCCGCTGACTCCGGTCACGCAGGTAAAAACGCCAAGTGGTATGTCCACGTCAATGTTTTTCAGGTTGTTCTGTCTTGCACCCTTCACGCTGAGGAAGGTGCCGTTTCCCTTTCTCCGCTTTCCCGGAACGGGGATGGACAGTTTGCCCGAAAGATATTTTCCGGTGAGGGAATCCTCGCAGTGAAGTATCTCCTCCGGCGTTCCCGAAAAAACGATCTTGCCGCCAAAAGAGCCCGCTCCCGGCCCGATGTCGATGATGTAGTCCGACTCCCTCATAGTCTCCTCGTCGTGCTCCACAACGATCAGGGTATTGCCAAGGTCTCTCAGCTTTTTCAGCGTGCCTATGAGCTTGCCGTTGTCCCTCTGGTGAAGCCCTATTGAAGGCTCATCAAGAATGTATATGACCCCGGAAAGGCCGGATCCGATCTGGGTGGCAAGCCTTATTCTCTGGGACTCGCCTCCGGAAAGTGTGCCGCTGGTCCTGGACAACGTGATATAGTCGAGGCCCACGGCTTTCAAAAAACCAAGCCTTGCCCTGATCTCTTTCAGTATCGGCGCAGCGATGGGCGCCCTCATGCCGTCAAAGACCAGCCCGTCGAAAAACGAAAGTGCCCTCTCCACCGATTTGTCGCAAAGCTCCGCAATATCCGTCTCACCGATCAGGAAGGCCAGGCTCTCCTTTTTAAGTCGCTTACCGCCGCAGACCTCGCACCGCCTCGACTTCATAAAGCCCTCGTAATGGGCCCTCATCATCTCGCTTTTGGTCTCCGCATAGCGCTTTTTGATCGAAGGCATGACGCCCCAGAAAGCGTGCCTGTAGGTCACTCCCTCGTACTTAAAAGTGATCTTCTGATCCCCGGTGCCCTCCATAATGAGGCGCCTGCCGGCCTCCGGAATGTCCTTCCAGGGGGTGTTCAGGTCAAAGCCGAACATGTCGCCAATGCCCTCCATTTTCCCGGCAAAATAGGAATCTGTGCAGCTGAAACCCATGGGCTTGATGCAGCCCTCGGCAAGGGATTTTGACCAGTCCGGCACCACCAGATCCTCGCTGAATTCGGTAATAACGCCAAGTCCCGTACAGGCCGGACAGGCCCCGAAGGGGTTGTTGAAGGAGAAAAGCCTTGGCGTGGCCTCCGGTATGCTCACTCCGCAATCCGGGCAGGCGTAATCCGTGTTGAGGATCACCGGCTCCCCCTCCTGGGGCACTATCTTGAGAAGGCCCTTGGAAAGCCCCGTGGCCACTTCAACGGAATCCGCGATCCTTCTCTCGGCGCCCTTCTTGATCACCACTCTGTCAACGATGACGTCGATGTCGTGCTTCTTGTTTTTATCAAGAACGATGGTCTCGCCAAGGTCGTAGAGTATCCCGTCCACAGTGACCCTTGCAAAGCCGCTCTTTCTGTAGCCCTCAAGCTGGGTCCTGTACTCGCCCTTTCTTCCCCTGACAACGGGAGAAGCGATCATGAGCCTGCTGCCCTCGGGATATTTCATCACGGTGTCCACCATCTGGTCAACGGTCTGGGCTGTGATCTTTTTGCCGCAGTTTGGACAATGGGCCTCGCCGCACCTCGCATATAGTAGCCTCAAATAGTCATAGATCTCCGTCACGGTACCCACCGTAGACCTGGGGTTCTTTGACGTAGTCTTCTGGTCAATGGCAATGGCAGGCGAAAGCCCGTCGATACTGTCGATGTCAGGCCGCTCCATCTGGCCAAGGAACATCCTCGCATAGGAGGAAAGGCTCTCTATGTAGCGCCTCTGGCCCTCCGCATAGACAGTGTCAAAGGCAAGAGAGCTCTTGCCGCTGCCGCTGACTCCCGTAAAAACCACCATTTTGTTTCTCGGGATCCTCACGTCAATATTCTTGAGATTGTTCTCTCTCGCACCTTTAATTACAATTTCTTCCTGCATAACTACTCACCAATTGCACTGCGCAATTCACTCGCGGCGTCAGCCGCGCATCACTCGCCGCAGGCGCATCACTCGAGCCGAAGGCTCGCACCACTTGCGGCGTCAGCCGCACACCACTCGCCGAAGGCAATCACTCGCGGCGTCAGCCGCGCACCACTCGAGCCGGAGGCACGCATCACTCGAGCCGAAGGCTCGCACCACTTGCGGCGTCAGCCGCGCACCACTCGCCGAAGGCAATCACTCGCGGCGTCAGCCGCGCATCACTCGTGCCGGAGGCACGCACCACTCGAGCCGAAGGCTCGCACCACTCGCGGGGTCAGCCGCGCACCATTCGCCGTAGGCTCGCACCACTCGCGGCGTCAGCCGCGCTACTTCACGAAGCGCATCATTTCCTTTAAAACGTCTCTTGCCCTTGCCGCAAGCTCAAATTCCATTTCCGCAGCATAAGACATCATCACGTCTCTCAGCATGTCGACGCAGGTCTCGGGCGGCACCGACTCGTTGATGGCGGGGAGTATCTTTGCCGCATTGGCGTAGACGTCCCTGAGAGTTTTGACAGCGTCCTGCCTCTTTCCGGAGGGAAGTCCACGGCTCCCCTTGGGCAGTCTCTTTTCGGAAAGGTCTTCCGAGGTTGCTGATTCGATGATCCTAGCCACGTTCTTTTTGATGGTCTGGGGCGTGATACCGTTGGCGTCGTTGTATTCCTTCTGGATCTTTCTGCGCCGGTTCGTCTCGTCGATGGCGTTTTTCATCGAGTCGGTTATACTGTCGGCATACATTATGACTGTGCCTGAAGCATTTCTCGCGGCCCTTCCCACAGTCTGGATAAGAGATGTCTCGCTGCGGAGGAAGCCCTCCTTGTCGGCATCCAGGATCGCCACCAGTGAGACCTCAGGGATGTCAAGACCCTCTCTAAGGAGGTTGATGCCCACGAGAACGTCAAACTCGCCAAGGCGAAGATCTCTTATGATCTCCATACGCTCGGTGGTCTGAACGTCCGAGTGGAGATATTTGACCCTTATCCCCAGCTTGGCAAGATAGTCCGTGAGGCTCTCCGCCATTTTCTTCGTGAGTGTCGTGACCAGGACACGCTCGTTCAGTTTTGCCCGCTCCCTGATCTCGGCAATGAGATCGTCGATCTGGTTTTCAACAGGCCTTACTATTATCTCAGGATCCAGAAGTCCGGTGGGTCTGATGACCTGTTCCACCACTCTTGACGCCAATTTTCTCTCATACTCCGCAGGCGTTGCCGAAACAAAGACGGTCTGGCCGATCTTGGCGTTGAATTCAGAGAAATTCAGGGGCCGGTTGTCGAAGGCGGAGGGAAGTCTGAATCCGTACTCGATGAGGGCACTCTTTCTCGCCCTGTCCCCGTTGTACATCGCTCTGATTTGGGGCACCGTGGCGTGGGATTCGTCTATAAAAAGGATAAAATCGTCGGGGAAATAATCGATGAGGGTCTTTGGCGGTACCCCCTCTGCCCTTCCGCCAATGTGCCTTGAATAATTCTCGATGCCCTGGCAAAAACCTGTCTCTCTGAGCATTTCCACGTCATAACGCGTCCTCTGCTCGATCCGCTCGGCCTCAAGGGGTTTGCCGATCCTCTTGAAATATGCGACCCGCTCCTCCATCTCTTCAAGGATGGTGTCGGCGGCTCTAAGGATCTTGTCGGTCTTAGTGGCGTAGTGGGAGGCGGGGAAAATAGCAACGTGACTTCTGGTGCCTATGACCTCTCCGGTCACAAAATCGATCTCCGTCATCCGGTCTATCTCGTCGCCAAAGAATTCGATCCTGATCAGGTGGGTCGACATGTCCGAGGGTATCACCTCGATAACGTCGCCCCTTACTCTGAACCTGTTACGCTGAAGGTCCAGGTCGTTCCGCTCGTACCGCATGTCCACAAGCTTCACGATCACTTCGTCCCTGTCCTTGATCATACCGGGACGGAGGGAGAGCATGAGATCGATGTAATCCTCCGGATCTCCGAGGCCGTAAATGCAGGAGACGCTGGCAACGATGATAACGTCCCTTCGCTCGAAGAGCGCAGCGGTTGCCGAGTGCCTCAGCCTGTCGATCTCGTCGTTTATGGTAGCATCCTTTTCGATATAGGTGTCGGTGGATGCGATGTATGCCTCCGGCTGGTAGTAATCGTAGTAGGACACAAAATATTCCACGCAGTTGTCGGGGAAAAACTCCCGGAATTCCGAGCAGAGCTGGGCGGCAAGGGTCTTGTTGTGGGCAATGACGAGCGCCGGTCTGCCGACGTTTGCGATCACATTGGCCATAGTAAAGGTCTTGCCGGAGCCGGTGACGCCAAGGAGCACCTGAGCCTTTTCGCCTTTTTGTATGCCCTCTGTAAGAGAGGCTATGGCCTGGGGCTGGTCTCCGGTGGGTTTGAAAGGTGATTGCAGTTTGAATTCAGACATTTTTGACGGAAAATCAGGCAAAATAAACGCCTTCGCACACTGTTTCGCAGGGGCCTGTCATCAGCACGTCGCCCCCGTCCCAGAATATTTCAAGGTCGCCGCCGGGGAGTTTAACCTTAACGTTCCCCCTGCGGGCCCGTCCGGTTTTAACAGCAGCCACCGCCGCAGCGCAGGCTCCCGTGCCGCAGGCCATGGTCTCGCCGGATCCCCTCTCCCAGACCCGCATATTCAGAACGTTTCCGCTTTCGGGTATCACAAATTCGGTGTTGACGCTCTCCGGGAAAGCCTCGGAAAACTCAAAAGCGGGACCGATCTTCTCTATTTCAAGGTCCTTGAGGCTGCGAAGTCCGAGAGGACTTTCATTGGCAAATATCACACAGTGGGGGTTGCCCATGGACACAGGGAATACTTCGTATTCTTTTCCGAGAACCGCAAGCTTCTCGCCTGCAAATTTTTCAGGGTCTGCAGGTATGTCCCGGAGCTCAAACACAGGGGTGCCCATGTTCACAGTGGCGGCTTTGCAGACGTCCCCCTCGCAGACAAGTTCCAGGTGTTTTTCCCCGGACAGGGTCATTATATCGATGCTTTTGCTGCCTTCTGTAAGACCTCTGTCGTAGAGATATTTGCCCACGCAGCGGATACCGTTGCCGCACATCTTTCCCCTCGAGCCGTCCGCGTTGTAGATGTCCATGGAGAAAAGACCGTCAGCATTCTTGCCGATGAGGATCAGGCCGTCCGCGCCGATCCCTTTGTGGCGGTCGCTCACTTTTATCGAAAGCGAAGAAGGGTCTGAAACCCTTTCCTCTTCGGTGTAGACGTAGATGTAATCGTTGCCGATCCCGTGCATTTTGGTGAATTTCAAGCCCTCACTCCCCTTCTTTATCAGTTTAAAACCCTTTTCACTGCTCCAGCAGCCCGTTTACCGCATCGGCGGCCGGCTTTATTCCGTCGCACTCGTAGAGTTCGATCATTCCTTTGTCGCAGGCAGCGGCAAGCTTCGGATCTATCGGTATTTTGGCCACGGTCTTTATGTCAAACTTTTCGGCTGTCTTTTCCACGTTGCTCTCGCCGAAGATTGCATGCTTTCCGCCGCACTCCGGGCAGACGAAATAGGACATGTTTTCAACGATGCCCAGCACAGGTATGTTCATTATCTCCGCCATTTTCACCGCCTTGCCCACGATCATGGAAACAAGTTCCTGGGGCGACGTGACGACTACAATTCCGTCCACCGGCAGCGACTGGAAGACGGTCAGCGGAACGTCTCCGGTTCCGGGAGGCATGTCCACGAACAGGAAATCCACGTCCTCCCAGATCACGTCGGTCCAGAACTGTTTGACCGCGCCGGCAATGACCGGTCCTCTCCAGATCACCGGATCCTCACTGTTCTCAAGGAGCAGGTTCACGGACATCACTTCAACCCCGGTCTTTGAAAGCACCGGGTAAATACCCATGTTGTCGGAAGTAGCATTGCCGGTCATGCCGAAAAGCTTCGGTATGGAGGGCCCGGTTATATCCGCATCCAGGATACCCACGTTGTAGCCTCTTCTTCTCATCTCAACGGCCAGCATCGAGGTGACAAGGGATTTGCCCACGCCACCTTTGCCGCTGACTACGCCGATCACTTTTTTTATCTCGCTCAGCTGATTCATCGGTGCCAGGAAGCTGTTTTTTGAAGTCTCCGCCTCGCCGCACTTCGATGCGCAGTTATTGCAGTCGTGATTACAAGTCTCACTCATTTTAACTAACACTCCAATACATCAGGATAGTTTGTTTCTGACATAGCCGAGGAACTTCTCCGGCGCGTCTTTTTCGTCTATTTTATCAACAATTTCGCCCTTCTCAAACACGAGGAAGCACCCTTTTCCGCCGGCAATGCCGAAATCCGCCTCTCTCGCCTCTCCGGGGCCGTTCACCGCACATCCCATGACCGCGATCTTTACAGGCTTTTTGAAAAAGCCTTCCTCCTCCATCGCCTCAAGACCTCTTTCGATCTCTCCCGCAACGCCGATAAGGTCGACCTGGGTCCTCCCGCAGGTGGGACAGGATGTGAAATCCACAAGTTTTCCCCTGCCGAGATTCAGCGCTCTCAAGGCCTCCTTTGCCACTCTCACCTCTTCCATCGGATCGCCTGTAAGAGAAACTCTCACCGTATCGCCAATGCCGAGAGACAGTATTGCGCCAAGGCCGACGCAGGATTTTATGGTGCCGCTGCCGGGGGTCCCCGCCTCCGTGATGCCCACGTGGAGGGGATAGTTAAACCGTTCGGCAGTCAGTTTGTAGGCCTCAAGGGAGGTCATAACGTCGGAGGCTTTTATGGATATCACTATGTCGTGAAAATCCTCGTCTTCAAGAAGTTTCACGTGGGAGGCTGCGCTCTCAAAAAGCGCCTGAGGCGTCGGCCCTCTGTACTTTTCAAGCAGTCTCTTCTCTACGGATCCGCTGTTCACTCCGATCCTTATAGGCACCCCGGCCCGTCTGCATTTTTCCGTGACCGCCCTTGTTTTTTCGGCGGAGCCAATGTTTCCGGGATTGATCCTTATCTTGTCCGCGCCGGCGTCGACGCACATGAGGGCGAGCCTGTAGTCGAAGTGAATGTCGCACACAAGCGGTATCTGAATCCTCTTCTTTATCTCGGCGACGGCAGCGGCGGCCTCTTCGTCCGGCACAGCCACCCTGACGATCTCGCAGCCCGCCTTTTCAAGCCTCTTTATCTGGCTGACGGTGGCGGCAACGTCTCTTGTGTCCGTGTTGGTCATGGATTGAATGCTGACGGCAGCTCCGCCGCCTATCTTCACGCCTCCGCAGCTGACCTGCCTTGTTTCGGATCTCGTAAACAATAGTTTATCCTCCCTGAATGAGCTTTACAATATCGCTCCCGGCCACAACCACGGCCAGCAGTATCATCAGCCCCAGTCCCACGTAAGATATGATCGCCTGCTGTTTTGGCGGTATCTTCTTTCCGCCCCGGATGAGTTCCACTATAATGAGGAGCAGATGGCTGCCGTCAAGGCCCGGTATCGGCAGCGCGTTGATAACGCCCAGATTGGCGCTGATCAGCGCGGCCATATTGACAAGTGTGATCACTTTGATGGATACGTTGGCGCTGGCTCCCACCACCTCGGAAACAACTCCCGTAAGTCCTATCGGTCCCGCAAGACCGCTGAGGCCAACCTTCCCGGTGATGATCCACCAGAGTGATACGAAGACCGACTTGACCATTGAGATCATCTCGACAAAGCCGTTGCCGATGAGCACAAAGGGGTTCTTTGAGTCGATGACGTGGTAGTTTCCGTTCCCCAGCGCACAGTACAGCTCCCCGGGGATGGCCTCGTCGGCCTCCGAAACAGTCTCGCCGTCGATCTTTTTGACAACGGTGCAGAGGGCCTGATTGTTTTCGGTATCCAGCGAATTGACCTTGGCGTACACGTAGTATTCAATGGTTTCGCCGTTCTCTGTTTTTACGATGGTATAGGAATAATCGTCGATGGTCAGCTTTGACGTCCCGTCCGACTCGTCTGTGACTTTTACGTAGTTGATGGTCTTCGAAATATCGTAATTAAGCTTTGTACCGTTTCTGTCGTAGACGAGGGTGTAGTGAGAGTTCATCACTTCCTCGCTGTCGTTCATGTCCTTTATCCCGTAGGAGGCAAGGGTTATGTCCGTTCCGGTGAGGGTGTTTAAAGAGTCAAACCTCACCAGCCGGTCCCCCTCCCTTATGCCGCTGAAATAGGCAATGGAACGGTTGTCAACGGTGTCAAGCTTTGTATTTGTGAAATACCCTGTGCCGACGATAAGCGTCGCCAGTATCCAGGCCAGTATGAAATTCATGGTGACGCCGCCAAGGAAAATGACCGCTCTTTTGTACCATTTCTGGGCATAAAGGGAGTCGGGTGCGTTGCTGTCGCCAAGGTCATCCTCAAAGGCGCAGTACCCGCCAACGGGTATGAGTCTCAGGGTGAACTTAGTGCCCGTCTTTTTGCTGGTCCGCTGGAAAAGTTTGGGCCCCATGAAGATGGAGAACTCCACGACTTTTACTTTGAATATCCTTGCAGCTATAAAGTGCCCCCACTCGTGGACAATGGTGAGCACGCTGAGCATCAGGAGCATTATAAGAATACTGAGAAATACAGGCATATTTCCTCCGTTTTGTTACTTTTGTAAGGCGGCTTTTCGCTGTCCGTCCTCATCTATTTAGAGAGCAGCATTGGCGTAGGTCTCGAGGCTAACAGCTATTATTTCCTCCGCAGCGGGGTTCCTGACGGTTTTGTGGGACCCCATCGCCCTTTCCACCATCTTCGGAATGTCCGTGAAACGGATGGCTCCCTCCAGAAAAAACTTGACCGCTTTTTCGTTGGCGGCGTTCATGCAGGCCGGCATGGTGCCTCCCTCTTCTCCTGCGGCAATTGCAAGGCTGAGGCATGGGAACTTTTCAAGATCCGGCTTTTCAAAGGTCAATTCCAGCCCTTTTGCAAAATCAAGGGCGGGCACGTTGCATTTTAAGCGTTCCGGGTACGTGAGAGCGTACTGGATGGGCAGTTTCATTGACGGGAAGCCCAGCTGGGCCAGCACCGCTCCGTCCCGGGTCTTGATCATGGAGTGGACAATGCTCTGGGGGTGGACCGTGACTTCGATATCCTTCATTCCGACGGAGTAAAGTCTCGACGCCTCTATTACCTCAAGACCCTTGTTCATAAGTGTTGCGGAGTCAACGGTGATCTTTCCGCCCATGCGCCAGGTGGGGTGGCCAAGGGCCATCTCCGGCGTCACGGAATCCAGTTTTTCCTTCGGGAATGTTCTGAAGGGACCTCCGGAACAGGTCAGGATTATCCTTTCAAGTTCTCCAGGTTCTATTCCCCGGAGGCACTGGAACACCGCCGAGTGCTCGCTGTCAACAGGCAGTATGGAAACGCCCCGTTTTTTTGCCTCTCTCATCACTATCTCGCCGGCGGCCACAAGGGTCTCTTTGTTTGCGAGAGCAATGTCGGTGCCTTTTTTGATGGCCTCAAGAGTGGGCGCGATTCCCTTCATCCCGACAACGGCGGTGACAAGGACATCCATATCGCTTCCGGCAAGTTCCTTAAGGCCTTCGTCGCCCCAGAGGACCACCGGATCCATGTCCGCAAGAAGCTCTTTGACCCTCTCCGCCCCTTCTTTGGTGCCGGTGCAGAGAAGTCTTACGCCAAACTCCCTCGCCTGGGCCGCCATCTTCTCAACGCTTGAACCGCAGGCAAGAGCGGTGACCCGGAAACTGCCCGGCCTTTCGCCGTTCAACTCTCTTATCACCTCCAGCGTCTGTGTGCCAATGGAACCTGTTGAACCTAAAATACCGATGTTTTTCATATCAATGACTGAATACGACTGTGACGAAAAACAGTGTCACCGCAAAAGAAGGGAGATATGAATCGATCCTGTCAAGGACGCCTCCGTGACCCGGAAGGAGTTTGCTGAAATCCTTTATGCCGCATTGGCGTTTCACAGCAGACATGAACAGATCTCCCGCCTGGCTCACGAATGAAACAAGGATGCCGAGTATGGGGCAGAACCAGAAAGGTATCCCGCAATCGATCTTAAGAAGGAACAGCACCAGGCCGTAGATCACAAGGCCTATGGCGCCCCCTGCAAAGCCTCCCCACATTCCCTCCACGGTTTTTTTGGGGCTGATCTCGGGGCAGAGTTTTTTCTTCCCGAAAAGGCTTCCAAATGCAAAAGCGCAGGTGTCCGACATCACGCTGCCAATAAGTGTAAGGATGATGAGATGCATTCCCCGGGGCTGCGCCCGGAGAGCAATTCCGCACCAGAGCAGGAGCACGATGTAAAGAGCCCCGAAAACAGGGATCGCGGAGTCTTCAAACGTTCTGTTCTTGTGGTCGAACACAAAAACAAAGGCTGCGATCACCAGCGAAAGGCCAAGAATGACCGTAAAAAAATTGATGCCGCTGCCGGAAAACACCAGTGATCCGGGTACCGTCGCAGCGGAGAACAGACTCAGAGGGAGAGCAAGAAATACAAGGACAGCGGGAGTCACCACCGGGTTTTTACCGCTTTTCTTAAATGCCCGGATAAACTCAAATACGCCAGCCGCCGCAGCTGCTATAACAAGGCCTGAGAAAAAATACCCGCCCAAAATGATCGCAGCAAGAGCGACGCCGCCTGCAATTATCCCAGTTATGATTCTTGCTTTCATAAAAGCCCCTTTCAGCCCTGCCGGCCGGGAAATGACCGGAAGAACTAAATGTATTTATCACACAAACTTTGAAATATATTTAAATGCAGAAATCAGCCCGCTGTGGCTCCCGGTCAGCTCCGGTTTTGCAGAAACTGCAAGCCGATTACGCGCCGAAGCGTCTCTTTCTCCTGCCGAATTCCCGAAGAGCCTTGTCAAGCTCTTTTTCGTCAAAATCCGGCCAGAAGCAGTCCGTAAAATAGAGTTCCGAATAGGCCGCCTGCCAGAGCAGGAAGTTGCTGATCCGAAGCTCGCCGCTGGTCCTCACCAGAAGATCAGGATCCGGAGTATCCGGGGCAAAAAGCCCTTCGCCTATCATTTTCTCATCAACAGCCTCCGGGTCAAGTTTTCCCTCCGCGCATTTCCTGCAAAGCTTTCTGACCGAAGAGGTTATCTCGTCCCTTCCTCCGTAGCTTATGCAGATGTTGACGGTGATGCCCTTTTTGTTTTCCGTCAGCTCTTCGATCCTTTCGATGTCGCCAAGTATCCTCTCCGACAGGCCCTTCCTGTCGCCAATGACCCTCAGCCTGACCTCCCGGCCGCCGTCGTCCGGATCGCCGATGTATTTCTCCATGAAGTCGGTGAAAATGTTCATCAGCGCGCCGACCTCCTGCTCGCTTCTCTTCCAGTTTTCCGTAGAAAAAGCATAAAAAGTCAGGTATTCAATGCCTCTGTCGGCGCAGGCTCTTATGATCTTTTTGAAGGTATTGGCCCCTTCAAGATGACCCGAAGCTGCGGGAAGGAGACGTTTTTTTGCCCAGCGCCTGTTTCCGTCGGGGATGATCGCAATGGACCTGACCCCGTAGTTCTCAAGGGCAGCTTTTTCGGTTTGTTTTTTTGTTTCGGCACTCATGATCAGTAATTCTTTAACATACGAAAATGACAGGCCGTCCGGGAATGGTTCCTCTGTTTAACGGCTTGTCATTTTGCGGTCATCACGCCCCGGCCGCCCTCTACAAGGTCTTCCGGGGCACCGTCGTTTTCAGATGCGAAGTGATCTTGAATCACATCTCCATCAGTTCTTTTTCTTTCTTCGCGATGATCTTATCGATCTCATCGATATGCTTGTCGGTGAAATTCTGAATATCCTTTTCGGACTGCTTCTGGTCGTCCTCGGTTATGGCGCTCTTCTTTTTCTGGCCCTTGAAGTACTCCACCGCATCTCTTCTGATGGAACGGATGGCTACTTTGGCGTCTTCGCCCATCTTCTTCACCTGTTTTACCAGATCGCGACGTCTTTCCTCAGTGAGTGCGGGGAAGATCAGTTTGATGGATCTGCCGTCGTTAGAAGGATTGATGCCAAGGTCGGATTTCAGTATGGCACGCTCCACTTCCTTCAGCATCTTTGCCTCCCAGGGTGTGAACACCAGAAGTCTGGCTTCAGGCACGCTGATATTTCCCACCTGGGGAACAGGAGTCTCGGTTCCGTAATAGTCAACCGTTATTTTATTGAGAACCGCAGGGTTTGCCCTTCCCGCTCTGATCTCTGAAAGTTCTTCGGAAAGAAGACTTATGGTTTTATCCATTTTTGAAGTATAAACATCGTATTCTTTCTTGTCTATCATAACGTCATCCCCCATAATTAAATTGAGCCGAATGCTCTTCTTCGTCGGGACAAATATATCACAAAACGACCGAATTGTAAAGACCCGGCAGAGAGTCACTCAGCACGATACGCCAATATGTCTTCCGTGCTTTGAAAGAAGCTCCTTTGCGTTTTCGCAGGTGATCCTCCGGATGTCGTCTTCGCCAATGCCCAAAGACCTGATAAAGCCAAGTTCCCTCTCGGGCGTGCTCCAGGGGCAGTCGCTTCCGAAAAGGATCCTTCCGGCGCCGTGTTTTTTGATCACACCCCGGGCCTGTTCTTCAGTTATATAGCCAAGGCCGAAAGCCGTGTCGAACCAGACCGGAAAACCGCAGAGTTCCTCCGGCACCTTCTCCGTCTGCATCGATGACCCCCAGTGGGCCAGCACCACGTCATTTCCCCGGTCCGCGCCAAGGGCAATTGCAGCCTCTTTAAGGCGCCTTGGCTCAGCCCTCTCCGTGTCCTCAAAAGAGATGTCGGAGCCCGCGTGGAAAAGGACAATAAAGCCAAGGTCCCGGGCCTTCTCATACAAAGGGGCAAGCCTCGGGTCGTCAACGTAAAAATTCTGGAAATACGGGTGAAATTTGATGCCGCAGATATTGTTTTCCTTTAGGCGCTCAAGCTCGTCAAGGGCGTCCTCCGCAAAGGGCGCCACGGAGCCGAATGATATGACGTTCCCGCCGTCTGTCGAGATCGCAAAGTCGTTCACGTTGTGCATGCGCCGGGCGTCAGCGGCAATGTTGTTGACCACAAAAGCACCCACACCCTGTGCCGCAAGGAGCTCCTTAAGACCTGAAAGGGTGCCGTCGGTATAGGGTCTGATCCCCCCGGTAGCGGAAAGGCCGCATACCGCTTTTTGGGCTATTTTATCGGGATAACAGTGGGTGTGAAAATCGATCGTCATTAATTCTTTTCAGGATGGCGCAGCCGTTATACAAAACAACAGGATCATTGCCGGATACTATTTCGCCAACCTCTCCGCCGAATATGCGGGTGAATTCGCCTTCGATCCCGGGCAGCATAACCTCGGAAACGTTCTCCCTCTCCCGGGATACAACTACGACGAACTCGTCGCCGCCAAGGCTTCTCCTGTAGGCCAGCGCGTCGGGACCTGCATCGATAAAATCTATCTCACCATCAATAAGGGCGGGATTGGCTCTCCTGATCTCGGCAAGTTTTGAAAAGAGCGCGATCATATTGGCGTCTTCCGAACCCCAGGGGTAGGTGCGCCTGTTGTCCGGGTCTTCGCCGCCTTCAAGGCAGGTCTCGTCGCCGTAATAGATCAGAGGAACTCCGGGATAGGTAAACATGACAGCCGTATAGAGAGAGACGTATCTTCTGGCGAGGGGCCTTTTGCCCTCTGCAGCCTCCAGCATCTCGGTCATGAGACGCCTGACGTCATGGCTGCCGGTCATATTGGCGAGAGCGTAGAAGTTCTCCCGGGGATAGTTTTCTTTGATGGAAAGGAACCTTTCGGAAGTCCCCTTGCCATCGGTTTTGCCCTTAAAGAAGGAAAGAAGTATGTTTCTGAAGGGATAGTCGGTGACGGTGTGGAGCTCGTGCTCGGTGAAATAGGAGCGCATCTTGCCGTAGCTGATCTTGGTTGAGGCGTCCTCCCAGACCTCGCCCAGAAGAACGGGGGCAAGGCCGGTCTCCTCCGCTGTCTCGTCGCAGGCATTGGCCAGTTCTTTGATGAATCCGTCCGGCAGTTCGTCGGCAACGTCAAGCCTGAACCCTGCCACGCCCTTTCTCAGCCAGTGTTTCACGACGGAATCGTCGCCTCTTGCAATAAAATCAAGATAGCTTGGGGTCAGCTCGTTTACGTTGGGGAGCACGTCAACGTCCCACCAGCAGTCGTACTTGTCGTCGCTGTCCGGTGAAAAGCTGTACCAGTCCCTGTATTTGGAGTCCTTATTGCCGTAGGCTCCACCGCCGAAACGGCCCTTCTTATCGAAATATATGCTGTCGGCACCGGTGTGGCTGAAAACTCCGTCAAGAATGATCCTGACGTTGTCCTTTGCGCACACGTAAAGGAGAAGATCCAGAGCCGGATCGCCTCCAAGGAGCCCGTCCACATGCATATAGTCCTCGGTGTCGTACCGGTGGTTGCTCTCCGCCCTGAAAATCGGGTTGAGATAGATCACGTTGGCGCCAAGGGCCTCGATATAGGGCAGTTTTTCTGAGACGCCGGACAGATTTCCGCCCTGGAAATCCCAGCGGATGACCTTGTTGTCCGCGTCTTTTATGTACATGGGAAGGTCCGACCAGGAGCCGTACATGAAAGTGTTTGGCTTGGGCTTGGCAAGGGCGTCGTATCCCTTGGCGAATCTGTCGGGAAAGATCTGGTAGATGACAGACTTTTTGAACCAGTCAGGAACCTTAAGACCTTTTCTGTAAACGGTTATGGAATAGAATGGTCCGTCGGTGCCCTCTCTGCAGGTGCCAATACCTCCGGTGAGTTCCGGATTGTTTCCGTAAAACAGGCTTATCTCCCTGCCCTTTTCGGCAACGTCGAATCTGAAGCCGTAGAGAATAACTCCCGGATCCTTTGCGTCCACGGTGCAGGAGAAGACTGTCCTGATCCTGGTTCCGTATTCGGTTTCAACTGTTTCGGGGTCACCCTGCTCCAGCGGGATCGAATAACGGGAGGGCTCGTGATCGCTCTTCTCGGTCTCGTCACAGGTGTCGTAAAAACACAGAGAAAGCTCCGCCAGGGTGATCTCTGCGGGATCCGTGAGATCGTCCTCGTAGCTTTCAACTTTCAGTTTTACTTTTTCGCCGGCTTTTACCGCTCCAAAGGGAATTCTGAAGCGGTCTGACCTTGAATCGTGCAGAAAAGTTATCATTATGTCAGTCTTTTGATAAAGCTTTTGTTAAACTGTGTTTTTCCGGGAGTTTTGCTCAGAACCTGGTCTCCGCATTCCAGATCTCGGAGGCGTACCTTCTGATGGTGTTGTCGCTGGAGAAAACTCCCGAGCAGGCGATGTTGACGGCTCCCATTCTGCCCCAGCGCTCTTTGTCCCTGAACAGGGTGCCCGCTTTGTTCTGGGCCTCCACGTAGGACGCGAAATCCCTCAGTGTGAAGAAGGGGTCATTGTCCACAGTCAGGTGTCTCTTTATAAGCTCGAACTCGCCGGGTCCCGCGCCGAAGCCCGAATCGATCATGGAGAGTATCCTCGACAGTCTCGGGTCGCCGGCAATAGTGTCCATGGCGCTGTAGCCGCCGTTTTTCTGGTAGTTTATAACTTCTTCAGAGGAAAGTCCGAAGATGATGATATTGTCGTCACCCACTTCGCCGTGGATCTCCACGTTGGCGCCGTCCATGGTCGCAACGGTGACCGCTCCGTTCATCATGAATTTCATGTTGCCGGTGCCGGAGGCCTCCTTGGAAGCTGTGGATATCTGCTCGCTGATGTCCCCCGCAGGGATCATTATCTGGGCAAGGCTCACGCCGTAGTTGGGCATGAACACCACCTTCAGTTTTCCGTCGCAGCGCCGGTCGTTGTTGACGGTATCGGCAACGGCATTGATAAGCTTTATGACCTGCTTGGCGATGATGTAGCCCGGGAAGGCCTTGGCGCCGAAAATGAATGTCCTTGGCGTTACGTCAAGGTTCGGGTCGTCGCAGATCCTGTTGTAAAGATCGATTATGTGGAGCACGTTCAGCATCTGCCTCTTGTACATATGGAGGCGCTTGACCTGGATGTCAAAGATGGAATCCGGATCCACCGTGATGCCGTAGCTGTTTTGGATATATGTGCCGAGCCGCTCTTTGTTGAAGCGTTTGATTTCCCCTACTTTTTCAACAAATTCGGCATCATCGCAGTGAGGCTTCAGCCTTGCCATCAGCAACGGATCCCTCTTCCAGGAATCGCCAATGGTCTCGTCAATAAGGGCCGCAAGCTTCGGATTGGCCTGGATGAGCCAGCGGCGGTGGGTAATGCCGTTGGTCTTGTTGTTGAACTTTCCGGGGTAGAACTCGTTAAAATCCTTGAGTTCCTGATTCTTCAGAATGTCGGTGTGGAGGGCCGCAACGCCGTTCACGCTGTGGCTGCCAACGATTGCCAGGTGGGCCATTTTGACCATGTCATCCTGGATTATGGACATGGCGCTGACCTTCTTCCAGTCCCCGTCGTAACGCCTTGAAACTTCCGCGCAGAAGCGCCTGTTTATCTCTTCCACGATCATGTAGATCCTGGGCAGCAGCTGTCTGAACATGGGCACCCGCCACTTTTCCAGGGCCTCGGCAAGGATGGTGTGATTGGTGTAGGCGATGGTGTTGACGGTGATCTTGAAGGCCTCGTCCCAGGAAACGCCCTCCTCGTCCACAAGTATCCTCATAAGTTCCGCCACCGCAAGAGCCGGATGGGTGTCGTTCACGTGTATAGCCACGTACTCGTCAAGTTTTGTCACCGGCACGCCGTTCTTTTTCATATCCCGGACAATGGTCTGGATGCCGGCGCTGGTGAAGAAATACTCCTGTTTGAGTCTTAACAGCTTGCCTCTTTCCGTGGAATCGTCGGGATAGAGCACGCTGGTGATGGAGGATACCGCATACTGGGCCTCCTGGGCTCTCTCGTAGTCCCCCCTGCTGAAGGTGGTGAAGTCAAATGCGCTGCCGTCTGTTTCCGCGCTCCAAAGCCTCAGGGTGTTCACGGCATCGTTTTCATAGCCCGGAACGGGCATGTCATAGGGCACCGCAAGTATCGGCTCGTAGTCCGTATGCTCCGCTTTGATATTGCCCTTCTCGTCCCAGCCGAGATGACAGTTTCCGCCGAATTTTACGATGCAGGCCTTGTCGTCGCGTCTTGATTCCCACACGTTCTGGATCTTCAGCCAGTTGTCCGGGGTCTCGATCTGGTTTCCGTGGACTATCTCCTGGCGGAAAAGTCCGTATCTGTACCTGATGCCAATGCCCATCCCGGCAATGCCAAGGGAGGCCATGGAGTCCATAAAGCAGGCGGCAAGCCTTCCAAGACCGCCGTTGCCGAGTCCCGCGTCAGGCTCGATTTCTTCAAGGCAGGGAAGAGATATTCCGAGTTCGGAAAGGCCCTCCTCCACAACGTCCCTGATGTCCAGGTTCAGCATTATGGAGTCCAGCAGTCTTCCGATAAGGAATTCCATTGAAAAATAGTATACGGTCTTCCTTTTTTCTCTGGCGTTGCGATTCTCGGTCTCGTACCAGTCGAGAGCCATGTATTCTTTGATCAACGTGCCCAGCGCAATGTACCTTTCGGTGTCGGAAGCGCCTTCCACGTCTGTTCTGTAAAGCTGCAGAAGCTTTGATCTGAAATCGTTTTTAAATCTGTTCTTGTCAATCGTCATAGTAATGGTTATTGCCTATTTTTCGCACATTTCTTCGTAAAGCGCAATATATTTTTCCGCGCTTGCGTCCCAGGAGTTGTCCGTGTTCATCGCAGTCTTCATGAGTCTCTTCCAGGCTTTTTCGTCCTTGTAAGTCTCCACTGCGAACCTTATTATTTCCAGCATCTCGTGGGCGTTGTAGTTCTTGAACGAGAAGCCGTTGCCCTCTCCGGTATATTTGTTGTAGGGCTCCACGGTATCCTTGAGGCCTCCGGTCTCTCTTACAAGGGGAAGAGTTCCGTATCTCATGGAGATCAGCTGGGAGATGCCGCAGGGTTCAAACTGGGAGGGCATAAGGAAGATGTCGGCGCCCGCGTAGATCAGGGAGGCCAGTGCGTCGCTGAAGCCGATCCTCACGCCAACCTTTCCGGGATAGGCGGAGGCGTAATATTCGAAGAAATCCTGGTAATCCGAATCCCCGGAGCCCAGCAGCACGAACTGCACGTCCAGGTTCAAGATCTGTTCCATAACGCAAGTGATGAGATCCAGGCCCTTCTGTCTCACAAGTCTTGTCACGATGGCAATGATCGGCTTGTCCGGCTCCTCCGGAAGGCCCATCTCACGCTGGAGGGCGGCTTTATTGGCGGCTTTGCCCATGAGGTAATTCTTCTTGCTGTAGTTCATGGCAAGATTCGGGTCTGTGGCGGGGTTGTACCTGTCGCAGTCGATGCCGTTGACGATGCCGCAAAGCTTGTAGGATTTCTCACGGAGGAGGCCGTCAAGACCCTCTCCTGCAAGGCTGCCCTGTATTTCTTCGGCGTAGGTTTCGCTGACGGTGGTCACCTTGTCGGCGTAAACAATGGCTGCCTTTACGAAGGAGACGCAGTCTCCGAATTTCAGTTTTTCGTCGGAATAGTAGCCCATGTTGAGGCCCAACAGCTCCTCAAGGATCGCAGGAGAATAAATGCCCTGGTATTTGAGGTTGTGGATGGTGAACACCACGTGGGAGTTGGAAAACTCAGGAGCGTTGTAGTAGACGTCCCTGAGATAAACGGGGATGATGCCGGTGTGCCAGTCATTGCAGTGTATCACGTCGGGCTCGAAATCGCCCATGTGCTTCACCGATTCCATTACCGCACGGCAGAAAAAGCTGAAACGCTCACCGTCGTCGAAATATCCGTAGCAGCCGGGTCTTTTGAAATAATATTCGTTGTCGATAAAATAAAACGGAAGGCCCTCATAATTTAAGTATTCAAGGCCGCAATATTGGTTTCTCCAGCCCACCGACACGCCAAAGCTTGAGAGCTGGCTCATCTTGGATGTGAAATTCGGGGCAATGCTGCCGTACTTGGGCATTATCACCCTTACGTCCACGCCCTTTGCTTTAAGGGCTTTGGGCAGCGCATATGCAACGTCTGCAAGTCCTCCGGTCTTTGCGAAGGGTTCGGCTTCAGCTGAAACAAACAGTACTTTCATGTCTTCTCCTTTTTCTGGTCTTCGTTTGCGCCGGATGTCCGCAATAATTTATAAACCGTTCCGGCGTCTGCAAAATGGAAGACCCCGCCTGTTGTTTCAGGCAGGGACTCCTAAATCAGGGCAGATACATATTTCTCTTTTCAACGACTGTCGGGAAATACTCGTCGCCCTTGTACTCGGCATTTTCCGAAATAACAACGTTTTTGTCGATAATCGCTCCGTAAAGTTTTGCGCCGGAGCAGATCCTTACGTTTTGAAGAATGATGCTGTTCTCAACAACAGCCCCCTCCTCCACCACAACGAACCGGCCGATGATACTGTTCTTAATGGTCCCGCGGATGATGTTTCCGTCGGCCACAAGTGAATTCTGTACCTTGCAACCGTCAACGTATATCGTGGGAGGCTCGTCCTTGATCTTTGTGTAGACAGGTCTTGGCGACTTGAACAGCTCGGTGGCCACGTTCAGCTCCAGGAAATCCATATTGGCCTTAAAATAGGAAGATTTACTGTTTATGCAGGCCACGTATCCGTCGAATCTGTAGGCGTGGAAATTGAGGGTCTTGAGCTTTCCGAAGAGAAGCTCGTAGAAATTGTTGTATCTGCGGTTCCTGGCGTTCTCCTGGATGAGACTGATGAGCAGGCTCTTTTTCAGGATGAAGAACTCCATGCAGATATCCGCCTTCGGGATGTAGCCAATGTTCTTTCCGACGCCGGTGACGTTGGAGTGTTTCTCGTCCACTTCCAGGGTGAAGCAGTTCTGGAATTCCCTGTCGGCTGTCTCGGTGTGGGTGTAAACCACAGTAACGTCGGCGCCTGAAGCCTCGTGGGACTTGATCACCTTGCTCACGTCAAGGTTGCACACAAAGTATGAGGACGTGAGAATGACGGATTCGCTGCGGCTTCTGAAAAGATACTCCATGTTATTTTGGAGCAGTTTCGACTCGAAATTGGCAATGTCCAGCAGCCTGTGGGTGAACAGGAAAAGGCCGTCGTTTTTACGGTTGAGGTCCCAGGGCTTGCCGTCGCCAACGTGGTCCACCAGAGATCTTGAGTCTGAATTGGTAAATATGCCCACGTTCG
Source organism: uncultured Clostridia bacterium (assembly GCA_947304585.1). Lineage (GTDB taxonomy): Bacteria > Bacillota > Clostridia > UBA1212 > UBA1212 > UBA1212. The sequence continues at coordinate 35,535 of CAMZBI010000013.1, forward strand.
TAATGCCTGCGTTAACGACGTTGGAAAGCATGAAATCTATCACTCGGAATCTGCTTCCGATGGGGATGGAAGCTATGGATCTCTTCGCGGTCAGAGCCTTGATATCGCTCTCGTCCTCGTCAAGGTTGAATATTGCCATGTACTCCTTGCTCATAACTCTCCCTCCTTTAGATCTTTCCGCTGAAATTCGGCTCGACGGTCACGCCGGCCTCAATGACCGCTATGGACTTACCGTCGCCAATGACGTTGCTGGCCTTGACCGTGGTCCCTTCGAGGATAATAGCCTTGTTAACTATGACGTTGCCCTCGATCACGGTGTCCTCCATAATTATCGAGTCCACCACCCGGGCGGTCTTGTCGATCCTCACACCGGGGAAAAGAATGGAGTGCTTCACCTCTCCGTCCACAACGCAGCCCTCGGTTATGATGCTGTCGCTGATGGATGCACAGTTGCCAATGTACTGGGATGGTCTGATCTTCGTCTGAGTGAAGAGCTTCCAGCTGGTGTCAAAAAGTTTAACTTCGTTATCGGTGCTGAGCAAGTCCATGTTTGCTTCCCAGAAGCTCTGGATCGTTCCCACGTCCTTCCAGTAGCCCTTGAACTCGTGAGCCACCATGGTCTCCCCGTCCGCCAGCATCTGGGGAATTATGTTCTTTCCGAAATCGTAGTCGGAATTGGGGTCCGCAGCGTCTCTGATAAGGTACTCTTTCAGCTTTTTATAGGTGAAAATGTAAATTCCCATGGATGCAAGAGTGCTCTTCGGATGCTTCGGCTTTTCCTCAAACTCAAGTATCCTGCCGTTTCCGTCAGTGTTCATTATACCGAAGCGGGAGGCCTCCTCGATAGGAACGTTGATGACTGCAATGGTTGCAGCGGCTCCTGCCGCCACGTGCTCTTTGAGCATCTCCCTGTAGTCCATTTTGTAAATGTGGTCTCCGGAAAGTATCAGCAGATATTCCGGATCGTACTGGTCGCAGAAAAGAAGATTCTGGTATACCGCATTGGCAGTTCCCTTGTACCAGTCACCGCCCTGCTCGCTCATGTAAGGCGGAAGCATTGCCACACCTCCGTGGACTCTGTCGAGATCCCAGGGGGCCCCGATTCCGATGTGGGCGTTCAGCGCCTGGGGCTTGAACTGCGTAAGGATACCGACCGTGTCTATGCCTGAGTTGGAACAGTTACTGAGAGCAAAATCGATTATTCTGTATTTGCCGCCGAAATGCACGGCGGGTTTGGCCATAACCTTGGTCATGGGGCTCAGTCTGCTTCCCTGTCCTCCGGCAAGTATAAGCGCGATCATGTTCTTTTTTGCCATAAATTCATCTCCAATCTCTCATCAGCGGTCATTTTTACCCGCTTGACCGCAATGCGGGTCGTTGCAGAAAACCGGCTTCAGTCGTCCCGGATCTGTCTTGAAGTGGTTTTTGAATACTGGAAAGTATTTTCCGAGAATGTAATATTGGCAGGCGCGTCCCTGTAATAATCCGCGTCATATTTAAGGGACACGTTGCTCGCCTTTTTATAGATTATTCCTCTCGACGTGAAGAATATCACCAATGCGGAAATGACGAAGGCGATGATCCCGTAAATAAGATTTCTTTCGTTGAAAAGATATACCAGGAAGCCTATCAGCAAACTGAAAAGGGACCATCCCATTGCCGCCAGGTTGATCTTTGCACCGTCCGTCGGCAGCTTCCCGGCCACCTTTCCGGTCTGACCGTTCATGGCGAAGTAGTAGTATTTGTCCTTGTATTTCGTCCTCAAAAGCCACAGGGGGAACAGCGCATAGGAAAACTCTCTGTCGGATATGCTTTCCGAATGCTTCTGAACCGACACGTTCTCATAGCCCTGGTCCGTCACGGACTTTTTGAGTTCTTTCGTGATGGTGCCCTTTACTCTCGTATCGATCTTTTCCGAGCACTCCTCCGGTGTCCTGTCATATTTGTCGGCAAGAAAACCGGAAAGATAGGAGATCCTGAAGGGCTCTGTTTTCGTATAATCAAAGGGTTCCACGGAGTCCATGTACGCGTCGTCAATGGAAGAGGAGGCGTCTGCGGGAACGTTGTGGAAACTCATGTTTCCCGCTCTCTTGTGGGTATAATAGTTCGTCTTCTTGTACTCGGTATTGCCGACGGTCCAGGTCTCGGAAGTCTCTCCCGAATAGATCGCATTGGCAGTCACCTTGCAGGACATGAGATGATAGGGAACGTAGATGCCGCTGATCTTATCCGGGCTGTGGGAATCCTTGAATTCCTTGGGAAGATATTTAAATTTCTCCACAAAATTTTTGTAGGCGGCCTTCGCGTTTTCCTTGGTTTTTCCGAAGGGAATGATATAGTCGGGCTTGAACTCTCCGGAGACGGAACTTTCAATGATCGCCGGATTTCCGCAGTAAGGGCAGAAAAGAGCAGCCGAATTCTCTGTGCAGATGATACCGCCTCCGCAGGAGGGGCAGGTGTAGCCCGCTGTGGCCCCGTTCAGTTTCATCCAGTATTCTTCGGCTTTCTCGCCCTCAATGTATTCGTTTTCGATTCTGGAATGGACCTGTTTCGTCTGATGTTTCTCGCTGTTTGCCTCCACCGTTTCAGGGGCAAACTCGCTGTCGCAGAAATCACACTTGATTATTTTCTTTGATGCGTCAAAAACCAGCGGTGCAGCGCAGTTTGGACATTTGTACTCAATAGTCGCCATAGACATGATCCTCTAAAACAAGCTTTTGCGAAGTGCTGATGTTAAACCGGATAGGCCCGCTTTTCGTTCTTGACAGTCGTGACCATCCGTCCATCAAATTATACAACTTTTTTCTTTTTTCTTCCACCCCTGTGAGACCTTCTGCCGGGTCCGGCGCTCTTTTCAATCTGCCTTTCCCCGTCCGGTCCGCCGCTCTCCTTTGATTCCGCTAAAGAACGGTTTTCAGTCTTTGGCTTTGCGCCGGCTGCAAGGTGGGCCGTATCGTCCCGCATCTGTCCGGGATTTGCAGCAGCGCCAATGTTTCGCCTTCCGTTTCTGCCCTTCTGCTGGGGAACGTTTTTTTTGCGGTTCCTGCGGTCAAGGCCGTTGTTGCCGGCAAAAGAGCCGTCGTTGTCTATCGTTCTGATGCTCAGATCAACGGTCTCCAGCCTACTGCAGTAGGCGAAGAGCCTTGCAGTGTTGTACGAATCCACCACTGCTCTGTGGGCCTCGCCAATGAAATAAAGGTCCGCAAGCTCTATGGCTCTCTCCAGTGATATCTGGTTTTTCATCCCAACGGCGGTCATGAAAGTCTGCTGGAAATCCACCCACTTTTTAAACATGCCCATGGCTGCTGCAGGAAAGCCCTTGACTCTGGACTCCCGCAGAACCTGGACGGGGTCGTTGTTTGACCAGGAATAGATCATGTAGTCGTCCGTTCCCATCCACTTGACAAAGTCCTCCATTACGTCGCAGAAGGAGCTCTCGTTTTCAACCATTGCCCAGGTTATGCCGGTGAGATTTCGCTCGGCCGAGGGTATCGACGAGCAGAAATCAGGCCTTACCAGTCTGTCGAATTCGCCAATTATATTAAAATCTTCGTCGGTTTTGACCGCTCCGACCTCTATGGTCTCGGTCCTTAAGGGCGAGCTCTTCCGGAAGCAAGTGCAAAATTCGAGATCGATAAAAACGTGAATCAAATCGATTCCTCCGCGGTTTTTATATCAAACCGCTTTCCTTCTTTTGGTTAGCTGAGTTTAAACGGCGCTTTCTGTAGTGCGGAGGCCGGTAACTCAATAGAATTTACATATCCTCAAGGGACCAGGTTGCCTCGGCGTTCAAAGTCATGTCCGAGATTCTTCCCTTTTTATAGGCATAATACGCGGCGGAGGCTATCATTGCTCCGTTGTCCGTGCAGAGTATCTTCGGAGGTTTGACCAGTCTGACGCCTCTTTGCTTTGCGGTCCTGTCGAACATCTCACGGAGTCTTGAATTGGCGGCCACGCCTCCGGCAAGAACCACTGTCTTAATGCCCTGCTCTCTTGCGGCTTTGAAGGTGTTCTCGCAGAGTATACCGCACACCGCCTCCTGGAACGAAGCGCAGATGTCGTTGACCGGGACAGTCTCCCCGGCCATGTTCAGCCGGTTCATGTGGTTTAGCACCGCGGTCTTGATTCCGGAGAAGCTGAAGTCAAGGGAGTCTTTAAACCTTGTTTTAGGGAAAGACGCGTATTTAGGATCTCCCAGCGCAGCCGCTTTGTCGATGGCCGGTCCGCCGGGATAGCCAAGCCCCAACGCTCTTGAGACCTTGTCGTAAGCCTCTCCCGCGGCGTCGTCCCTGGTCCTTCCAAGGATCTTGTAATCTCCGTAATCTTTCACCAGCACTATGTGGCTGTGACCCCCGGAGGCCACCAGAGTGATAAAAGGAGGTTCCGGCGCGTCCTCGCCAACGAAATTGGCGAATATGTGCCCCTCCAGGTGGTGGACCCCTACGAGAGGCTTTCCTGCGGCATAGGCAAGGCTTTTTGCAGCCATCAGCCCAACCAGCAGTCCTCCCACAAGTCCCGGTCCGAAGGTGACGCCAATGACGTCCACCTTTTCAAGAGACACCCCCGCCTCCTTCAGCGCTCCGTCGATCACAGGGACGATGTACTCTAGGTGTTTCCTTGAAGCAAGTTCGGGTACCACTCCCCCGTAGGCCTTGTGGAGTTCAAGGGACGAAGAGATCACGTTGGAAAGCATTTTTCTCCCGTTCACCACAACGGCTGCCGCAGTCTCGTCGCAGCTGCTCTCTATTCCGAGGGTTATCAGATCTTCCATTATCACTCCAAAAATCCGATCAGATCAAAATAAGGGTTGGTCTTAAGTGCAAGTTTCAGCGGGACGCCGTCCTGGGCAAGCTGATCCTGAACGTTTTTCTTTACGTGGGAAGCCAGGGATTTCACACCCGGTATCTCAGTCTCATAATGGCCAAGCTCAATGGCTGCAATGCCCAGTTCCATCAGTTCCAGAGCTCTGCTGTGCTTCATCTCGCCGGTCACCACCACGTCGATCCTGTTTTCAAGAAGCCAGGCGGTTTCCCCGTCAAAAGCTCCGCAGCAAACCGCCACGCTCACTATCCCGTCGTCAAGCTCGATACTCTTAGGCTTTATGAGTCTGGCATTAAAGCTTTCAAAATCCGCCGTGATCCTGTCGTAAAAATCTTCAAGAGATTCCGCCGCAGGAAGTTGTCCGAAAAGGTGATTGTTGAGGTCTCTTCTGGGATCCGTGAGCTTCAGTTTTTTCAGAAACGTGTCGTTGATGCCGCCCGGTGCAAAGTCCAGATTAGTGTGGGCCGAGTAGACGGTGATTCCCGACTCCTTAAGCAGGTCCAGTTTTCTTTTTAAAAGACTTGATTCCTCGATGACGGCCTCTTTGTCGAATATCAGCGGGTGGTGGGTCACTATCAGATTAAACCCGCTTTTTGCAGCCATTTCGATGTCCGAAAGCGTGAGATCAAGGCAGAAAAGTATCCCTTTTGTCCGGTCGCTGAGGTTGCCCGTCATGAGGCCAACGTTATCCCAGTCGCAGGCCAGTTCCACCGGAGCAAAGCACTCTATCCATTGTATCAGATCGCTGTGAATCATTTATTATCTCCCAAGTCAACTTTTGGCATTATCGCCAACGTCAGGTCCCCGTTATCCGCCTGATCTCCTCAATGGTCCTCTCAAGTTCCGCCCGTCTTTCGGACTTTCCCTTGAAATCTTTTGAATCATCCGCACAGGTGATTTTTTCAAGCGCGGCGGCGTATTTTTTCTCCAGCGCCTTCAGATAGGGGATACCGCTTTTATCGTCCTTTCTTCCGATGTATTCCCCGGCGATGGCCTCTATGCTGTTCCGGGAAACGGTTCTCTTTTCCCCGGTGTAGACGCAGTCCATCAGCGCATAGGCGTGACCTGCATCCAGGATCCCGGCTTCATTTTTGATCGAGAAGCCCTTTCCCCAGAGAAAAACTCTGAGTTCCGGAAGAGACGTATTGGGCTGAAGGATCAGCCTTCCCTCCGCGGAGATATCAAGATCCGCGGCAATTATTTCGGCAATGAGGAGTCCCCCCATTCCGCAGATCGCCTTGACGTCCGCTTCTCCTTTTTTTAGCACCGACAGTCCGCTGCCCTGTCTCAGGCTGAATCTGTCCCGCTTTTCCGGGCAGTATCTTTCGATATTGCCGGCAGCAGTCTCAAGAGGTCCCTTCCGGAGATCCGTGACTATTGCAGATCCGCAAAGGTCCTCAGCCACCATTCTTATGGGCAGCAACGCATGGTCGGATCCTATATCCGCAAAGGTATTGCAGGTTCCAACCATCTCCTTTACGGCCTCAAGTCTTTTTGACAGAGGGGGAAGCTTGCCTCTTTTCATCAGGCTTGTTCTCCATCCCCGCTTCCGTCAGCGCTTTCACCGGCTGTTTCGGTATCCGGGCAAACTTCTTCGACCGCAGCTGCATCTTCAGCCATGCCTTCGGCGGCGTCTTCGACTGTTCCTTCAACTGTGCCTTCAACTGCCTCCGGAGCATCCGCAGGAGCATCTCCGTTTCCGGTCTCCGCCTTTTTCTCCACACGCATCCTTACCAGCTCAAGGGCGACGATTATCACGGCTCCGATCAGAAATGCGATGATGTTAAAGCTGTTGGGCTTTCCCTGCTCCAGTGTCATCGCAAGACCCGGGCCGTCTTTCATGCTCTCCGGAGCCATGGCAATGGCATACACAGACGCCAACGTCATTCCGAGAACGCAGTAGATCGTCTCGCTTCTGTGTCTTTCAAGAGCGGTCTTGATACCTTTAACGGAGACCAGTACGCCGAGGATAAGGCCGATACCCATTGGCAACAGACCCAGTATCATGTGTGCCGGGATGTGGAAGTGAAGAGCTTCGTGGGCTGCGGCTATTGCCGGGATGTAGACGCCCATTATGAGCATGACCGTGGAACCGGAAAGTCCCGGAAGCATCATTGCCATGATTGCAACAAAGCCCGTGATGAAAACGTAGAGATACTGGAAACCGTGGAGTCCGTTCACGAAGCTGATGTTCATGTCCATGAAGGACGCGTTCCGAAGAAGAGTGATCCCGACCACCAGTGCGGCGCCAAGGACGGCAAACACGATGTTCTGGTACTTTCCCTTGAGGTCTTTCTTTTCCGAAATGATCATAAAAGGAATGGCCGCAAGGGTGAGTCCTATGAAGGCTGAACACATAATATATACGTGGCGTTCAAAGAGGCCCTTCAGGAGGAGCATGGAGATCACAAAACCCGTCACCCAGCCGACGCCGAGCTTGAGGAGATATTTGATCGCTGCGATCCTCTTTGCTTTGTCACGGGAAGGCAGATCGTGGAGTGAGACTATAAGCTTATCGTAAAAACCAAGGATAAATCCGATGGTTCCGCCGGAGACACCGGGGACGGCATCGGCAATAGCCATTGCAAGACCGTGCAGTGCGGTTATTATCATGTTGAAAATACCATCTTTCTTCTGCGGCAGCCGGGATACCCGTCCCGTCCGTCTTCCGAAAGGCCGCAGCTTAATATTTTTCTTGCGCAGGGCATACCTCCGCAATCATATGGAATTTTACAACAATTGAGCCCTTTTTTCAAGGGAGGATGAACCGTTTCACTTTATGCGGGTGCAGGGTCAGAATTTCGGTACAGCCCATTTCCGGTCCCTGTATTTTTGTTAAAATATCCCGTAATTTCGCAAAATTTATATTTTTTTAAACTTTTTTTGATATCATATCACCATACAAAGGACATCTCCGGCCTGATGATGCGCCGGTATCCGGAAAGGAGAAGAGCCATGGACATAAAAAAACTGCTGTTTCCGCTGATCTTCGGAACTCTGCTGACTGTTTTCACCGTATACGCCTGCCTTGACACTTTTGTTATTCCCCACGTTTATTCGATCGTTGACGAAACAAGTGCAAGTGCGACTCCGGATGCTCTTCTTGAAGCCACTGCAGGGAAGGAAACAACGCCAAAGCCGGAAACAACTCAGGCGCCTGACAAAGGCGGCGAAACACCGGTTCCCTCCGAAGAGACCGACCCTCCTGCCACGCCTGTGACCGTTGAGGACGGTGAACTTGCCGGAAGCTACGACGACGGCAGCATCAGTATCAACATTTACACAAAGCGTATCTACGACACGTCCGTTTACATTGCCGATATTGTGTTGACGTCACCCGAATACCTGAAGACAGCTCTTGCCAAGGGCTCCTTCGGCAGAAACGTGACCGACGAGACCTCCGACATTGCCAAGAAGGCGAACGCCATATTTGCGGTCAACGGAGACTATTACGGCTCCAGAAATACAGGCTACGTCATAAGGAACGGCAGCCTTCTGAGAAGCCGGGGGGCCAGGAATCAGGAAGATCTGGTCATATATGCAGACGGCTCCTTTGAGATCATAAACGAAAGCACAATCTCCGCCCAGGACCTTTTGAACAAAGGTGCGGTGAACGTGTTATCTTTCGGGCCCGGTCTTGTTATTGGCGGTGAGATAGCCGTTGACGCATCAGACGAGGTGGGAATTGCAAGAGAGAGCAATCCCCGCACCGCAATAGGAATCGTTGACGATCTCCACTACGTGTTTATCGTTTCAGACGGCCGGACAGACGAAAGCGCCGGTCTTTCGCTGCTGCAGCTTGCGGAGGTCATGAAAGGTCTTGGCGTCAAAAACGGATACAACCTTGACGGGGGCGGCTCCTCCACCATGTATTTTAACGGAGAAATCATCAACGTGCCCACCACAAGCGGGTTCAGCGTGCAGGAGAGGAAGGTGAGCGACATTGTCTACATCGGCTACAACTGATCTGATCGCCAAAAAGAAGACTGCGGCTTTCCGCACGGCCCTGCGCTATACGGTTGCCACGGCACTCAGCGCCCTTTTCGGCGGGATCTATGAATCCTTCAGCTTTGGCGTGTTCTCCTTCTTCATGATCTACGCCTTTGCCTTCCCGCTGGTCCTTGGCGCGCTACCCAACCTCCTCATCGGGACCTTCGCGCCCCAGATCTATCCGAGCACCGTTTCCAGATATATCTATCACGCGGGAGTAGCCACTCTTACCGTTGGCAGCATCTTTTGCGGAGCGCTTGAGATTTACGGAACCACCAGCCCCTACGAAAACGTTTATATGGTAGTAGGCGCTATTTTGACCGTAACAGGAGTGATAATGTTCGCTGAAGAAGCGTTCAAAAGCAAAAAAGGTATCGTGCAGGAGCAGATATAGAGGCAATGATGGAAATATCTGAGAAAGTAAATGATAAGATGATAACCGTGTCCGGACACCGGCTCACCGGTCCTCTCCCGGAACTTATGAAGAAGGATTCAGGAAAAGCTGTCGGGAGCAAAGAAGACTGGGCGATAAGGCGACGTGAGATCTTTTCATCCTGCGTCACCCTCCAGTACGGCGAGGTTCCGCCGGACCCGGAGTTTACGTCGGTCCACCTTCTTCACACTTGCCAATTCATGAAGATGCCCGGGTATCACATGCACACTTTTCTCGTAAAAACAGGGAAGATCAGCCGTCCCGTCTGTTTTAAGATGCAGGTGATCCTTCCCACGGACGGGGAAAAGCATCCGGTGATAGTTGACGGTGACCAGTGCTGGACGTACTACATGGACAGAGATTATCTCATGGCCGCCCTTTCCAAGGGAATTGGCTGGGCCTTCTTCGACCGCACAGTGATCGCGGACGACGTAAACGGCAAAGGCCGCCGCAACGGCAGAATATATGAGACTTATAAAACCCTGGACTGCGGCGCAATTATGGCCTGGGCCTGGGGCTACAGCAGATGCGTTGACGCGCTTTTGAAGACGTCTCTTCCGGTGGACAGTGACTGGATAGTCTTCTCCGGACACTCAAGAGGCGGCAAGACCGCCCTGCTGGCGGGTGTGATCGATCAGCGGGCCAAAGTCGTAAACCCCAACGGCTCCGGAGCCGGCGGTGCAGGCTGCTACAGATACGTGATGGAGGGCTGTTGCATTGACGGAGATCCTTTCCGAAGCGAGACTCTTGAGGACCTTCTCAACGTTTTCCCCTTCTGGTTCGGGCCGGATCTCGCCGGCTACTACGGCAGGTCCACTGAGTTGCCTTTTGACGAACATTTTCTGAAAGCGCTGGTGGCGCCGAGGATCCTTTTCATCTCCGAGGCCTGCGACGACATATGGGCAAACCCCGTAGGTACACGCATCACCACCGAAAAGGCAAGGCCGGCTTTTGATCTGCTTGGCGCAGACGACAACGTTTTCTGGTACTACAGACCCGGCAAGCACTCCCACACCTTTGTGGATATTGAGATGCTGGCCAACGTGATCCTTCACAAAAAGCAGGGGCTGCCCCTTGACGACAGGATGTTTGTTCTACCCTTCGGCAAGTCACTTTTGGACGAAGCGCTAGTCTGAGTTTTACCTAAAAAAGCGACAATTAGTTTTGATAAAATCCGCCTGTCCGCAGGAATCAAATCATCTGCGGGACAGGCGGCTTCTTCGTTGCCGGAAAGCTGTCCGGTTATCTGTTATCACTATTCAACTTGAGTCTTCAGTTCCCGGTGTCGCAAAGGGCCCCAATAAAGAACGGGACGCAGTTTTTCTCATCCACCAGCATGTATACGAAGGGCCTGTCAAGAATCACAGTTTTTTTCTCTGCCGGTAAAGCTGCGTTCTTTGTCATTTCCACCGCTGTCGCCGCGCCTGCCCTTGTGCCCTTCTCCGCAACGGAAATAAACGTCTTGTGGATCACCCGGCTGATGGAAATATTGGCGTCAGTCTCGCCAAGGTTTGAAAAATCCGCTCTTCCGCCGTCAAAAGCGATGCCCATACCCATTTCCGTGAGTATCTCCGAAAGTTCCCCGCTGTATTCGTTTTCAAACACGGGAATGCCGGCGCTGACCTTCTCGTGCGACGCATTTTTTATTGCCCCCGCCAATGTCTTTCCGTCAAGTGACTCTATAAGTTCGCTCACGGGAACACCCTCATTCGGGAGAAGCGCCACAAAAGCATAATTACCGCCTGCATAGGACTTAATGAATCCTGTAGCTTTTCCGGTCTCTAAATACCTGCTCTCGTCGGAATACATCATCTTTACAGTCTTTTGAGAGCCGTCCTCAAGAGTGAAAAGCCCGTCATTCACCTTATCTTCGGTGTAGACGTTCTGCCACTCGGCCTCGAAAGCAAGAGCGTTTATAAGATACATTATCGCGTCCTTCGGGATGTCATCAAGGATCTGCGGGATCATTCCGTCGGTGTTCTTACTGACCCAGTCATTGATTGCCTTAAGCGTCTCATCGTTGAAAGGCACTTTGTAGGCGTCAGCGCCATAGTAGTCGGCGTTGGTCTGAAGGAATTCCCGGTTGACTTTCAGTCTCTCATCATCCGAAAACCATATGGAGTCGGCAATGCTGAGCTTGTTCTTGTCGTCCTGCGCAAGAGAAGCAACGTACGATCTGAAAAAGCCGTTGAGGTCCGCTATACTCATTCCAAGGGCCTGTTCCATCCCGGCCAGGGTGTCGCCCTTTGCACCGTTGGCGGTCATGGAAAGAGCTGCCAGCACAGATAAAGGCGAAAGGAGAATGTTTTTTCCCTCTTTATTGGCGGTTTTGAGCAGCCTTGCCCCGAAATCCGCAGCCTTCACTGCAGCCTCTTCGGTCACCGGAACCGTCTCAATGTCTGCACTTGGCAATATCCCCTCCATGAGGTCCGCTGCGTCAACGGTCAGCGGGCTCACGCACCCGGTCATTCTGACAGCCATTACAAACAGAAGAACTGCAACCGTCAGCACGGTCAATACTTTTCTTGTACTCATAATGCACCTCCGTGAAAATGCAATATCAACTAATTCAGGCAAAGGCCTTCAATCAAGTCTTGTGAGTTTCAGCTTCCTTATGGAACGCAGCGCTATGAAATTGATCACAGCCGCAAAGAACAGTGTTATCAGCGCGGAAAAGATCAGGGAAGGAACGCTGACCTCTCTTATCATCTGGAGGTCCACCCTTTCCACGGTGTTCAGTACCAGTTTGGAAATGACTGTCCCCAGACCAAGGCCGAGAACAATGCCCGCCGCCGTGGTTATCATATTTTCCTTCAGGATATAGCCCGCGGTCTCCCATATCGTAAAGCCGTTGATGCGCATTACGATAAGCTCGTTCTTTTTCTGGTTGATCTGTATCCGCACAAGGTTCAGAAGCACCACGCCTGCCATGATGGCGGACATCACTATCATGACGTACACAACTATATTCATGGTGGCTGCGGCATTTCTGGATTTCCTTGTCAGGTCGTCGGAGGTGATGATCTCCACAAAGCTGTCCTCCCCGGCAAGGCCTTTCTTCAGATCCGCCAATTCCTCCTCCGTGTTTTTGACCGCAAAGGCATTGGTGATGCAGGTGGTCCCGAAGACTTTCTCTCCGTAGGCCCTTGACATGAATATCGACCTTCCGGAATAGCTGTTGTAGATGCCCGTAACGGTCACCTCACGGTAGACCCCGTCGGACCCGAGGATGCTGATGCTGTCGCCAATCCCCAGTTTGTAAATCTCGGCAAGGCGGCTGAAGATCATCACTCCGCCGTCGGGTATCCTTGCCGCTCTGTTTTTGGTCACGTCGTAAAGGGAGCAGAAGTTCAGAAGGTCGTCCGGATCCGCACAGGTTATCTGAGCAGTCTCGGTCTCACCGCCAATGCGCACCAACGTGTTCAAATTGTACACGGCAATTTTGGCGTCAGCGTATTTGTCAATGACGTTGCCCACAGACTTTTCCGCCTCGCCGGCAGTGTCCGGCATAAACGATACAGTCGATTCATATCTGACCGTTTCCCCGAAATGTATCTTAATGATGTTGTCAAAGGACATCTTGAGGGAGAAGCCTATGTAAAGAAGAATCGTGCAGCCGGCAATGCTGGCGATCGTTATCATGACCCGTTTGGCGTCCTCCCGCATGTTTCTGAAGATAAGGCCCGCATAAAGCGACTTCCGTTTGCCCCCGTCCTCTACGGTCTTCTCCTTGTTTCCGGTGCCTTTTATCTCACCGTTGAGAAGTTTTATTGCAGGCTTTTTGAGGAGTCTGCTGCAGGCAAAATAGGTGGCAACGGCGCCGACCAGTGCGGTAATCACCAATGCGATCAGCGAAGCAACCGGCTCAAATACGTAGTCGAAGCTTCCGATAACATAGGTGATTTCGGTCTGGCTCACCATTAAGGGCTGGAGTATGAAAAAGGCAATCAGACTGCCTGCGACAGAGCCCAGGGACGCGCCGCCCACTCCGAAGACCAGATATTTTCCGAATATCTCGGACCTCTTGAAACCGATGGCCTTGGTGGTGCCCACCAGTTTTCTCTGCTCGTCGATTATCTTTCCGATGGTGGCGTAGCAGACAAGAACGCCCAGAGCCATGAACATCACTGCGAAAGATGAGCCAATGTTGTTGAAGGTGTTGATGGTCTCTCCCATCTCGTAGAAGGACCTGTTCTGGTACCTTGTGAGGACGATCCATTTGCCGTTTTCAAGATTTGCCAGTTCCTCTTTTGCGGCATTGAGTTTCACTTCACCTGCCGTGTATTCCGCCAGTTTTTCCGCAAGAGCGGCCCTTCCGTCGCTCACCAGAGCCAGCCCGGCCTCATACTCTGAGATCTTCCCGGACAGCATGTCCTTGATAGTAAGTACGAACTGCTCCGCATTTTTGTAGCTCTCGAGGAGAGATATCTTTTCTTTTTCCTCTTCGGTCTCACCGTCACCGCCGATTCCCAGTGATCCGACGAGCTGCCTTATGGCCTCAACCGGAAGACCAAGTTTATCCTTGATGGCATCCATGTACGCTTCAAGGAAAGCAACAGCGGTATCTCCCAGCGCCATGAGGCTTTCGCCCTTTTTGAGGGTCTCTTCAGCCTCGTCCAGCTTTTTGCCCGCCTCTCCCAGGAACTTGGCGGCGTCCGCCAGCTGCTTTTCTCCTGCAGAGATACTGTCCTTGTATTTTTTAACGACTTCTTCGTCCCGGATCTTAGCCCTTTCTCTTCCGAACAGAGTGAGATCGTTGCCGTATTCCTTAACTGTGGATTTGTAAGCATCGGAGAAGGCATTGGCGTCTGCCTCGACCCGCATCACGATGCCGGTGAACTCCACTCCAAGCGAATCCGTGTCAAAAGAATTCGCGGAAAGAATTATTGTGGGCGAGGAGATCTCATTGCTTCTGATCTTGTTCGGGTGGTTCATTATGCCCGTAACGGTATAGCTGTATGTCTTAAGAAATTTCGGCAAGGAGCCGCTGCCCTTCAGATTTACGCTGTCGCCAATGGACACACCCAGGATATCCGAAAGGTCTGCGGAAACAATACATTCGCCTTCGTTTTGGGGCATTTTCCCCGACAGGACCACCGGAAGGTCAATTCTTTCCGTAGCTGAAATAACTTTTACTGCGCTTCTGGCGTTGCCCTTGCCGGCGACCATCTCAACCGATATGATCCCTTCGGCGTCGGTTACGAAATCAAATTCTTTGACCGCCTCCACGTCCTCCGGAGTTACGCCCCTTGTCGCTTTGATCTCAATGTCGTTGAAATTCTGAGCCGTGAAGAATCTGTTGCCGGCGGCTGCAGTGGCAATGCCCCCCATGCGGCATACAAGGTAAAGACCTGTCCCCAGAGCGATCACCAGAACGATGGAAAGAAAGGAGACGATCTGTTTCTGCACGTTTTTGAGAGCGTCTTTGAACTGAGTTTTTTTCATCGCTTACCACTCCAGCTCTTTAGCCTTGAGAGGCTTGGCGTTGTGTTTGATACTGAATATACGGCCGCTTCTGAGTTTGACTATGCGGTCCGCCATCTTGCCGATCTCCGGGTTGTGGGTGATCATGATGACGGTGGTGTTCTCGGTCCGCACTGCCTCCTCGATGGCCGAAAGGACCTCTATGCTGGTCTCGTAGTCAAGGGCCGCCGTGGGCTCGTCCGCGAGAATAAGTTTGGGCCTTTTAACAAGAGCTCTGGCAATGGCAACTCTCTGCTGCTGACCGCCGCTCATCTGTGAAGGATAACTGCCGCCCTTTTCGCCAAGGCCGACCCTTGCAAGAGCCTCCTCCGGCGCCATTGGGTCCTTGCAGATCTCGGCAATGAACCTTACGTTGTCAAGGGCCGTCAAGTTAGGCATCAGGTTGTATGATTGGAAAATGAACCCAATGTACTCCCTGCGGTACATGGTAAGGGCCTGGTCCGTGGGGTGGGAATAGTCCACGCCTTCCACCAGGAGCTGTCCCTCGGTCAGGTAGTCCATGCCGCCGATTATATTCATCATAGTGGATTTGCCGCAGCCGCTCTCACCCAGCACCACCAGAAATTCCCCTTTGTACACGTTCAGGTTTATTCCTTTAAGGATTCTGGAGACCCGCCCCGGCACCCGGAACTCTTTGATCACGTTCTTAAGAGAAATCAGGACTTCCCGGTCCTCGGTCTCGCCGACGGTGAGCCCCTTTTCGGCAACGGTTATGGCAGCAAGTGACGCCATCCGCTCGCAGAGCTGCAGTTCATCTTTGTCGAAGGGTTTGTTGTTCTTCTTGTTGATGATCTCTATGCACCCTATGACCTTGGTCAGGTCGTTCAGGGGCACGCAGAGAAGGCTTTTTGTCTGGACCCCCTGATCGTCAAAAACGGTGGTCTCAAACTTCGTGTCGCTTGAGGCATCCTCTATGAGCAGCGACTTTCCCGTCTTGGTCACGGTGCCCTCAACGCCAATACCGTTCTCTATGCTGATCCCCGAAAGGTCCACAGGCCCGTAGTAAAAAGTTGGGTAAAGTCTGTTCTTGTTTTCGTCAAGCAGCCATATGGCGCCTGCCTCTCCTCCCACGGTCTTCATTATGATGTCAAGACTTCCGGAGAGAGCCTCCTCGATATTGTCGACTTCGAGAAGCTGTTCCATTATCTCCCATGTGGCTTTGGCAAATTTTATATTGTCTCCCATCATTTCCTCCGAGAATCACTTTTTTGCGGCGCGCTGCGCCTGATTTTTCGCTGTTATTCTACAATAAAACGCCTTCCGGTGCAACCCGGGCGAGTTGGGTTCTGGGCTCTTTCAGGCGTTTAATTGGCGTCTTTTTATTATTCAAACTCCGACATTTCAGCCAGCACTTTGCAGCTTTCGAACATGCAGTTGAACCAGAAGTTTTTCTCCGCGTCCTCCGTGTTCATCCAGTGGGTGGGGATCTTGCCGTCCTCGTGCTGGACGATCGTGAGCTGGTCTGTCAGAACTCTTGCTTTGGCAAGGTAAATATCGCCAAGGCCCGCCTTGTACATCTCCAGGAAGCCCCGGGCAATGGAAGCGGTGGAGGCATCGATCGGCACGTACCAGCCGTACTGTTCAAGACCGCAAGGGGTGTGCCACTTGGAAGTATCGTAAGGCTCGCTTCCGTCGGGCGTCAGGTGGCGCCAGGGGTAAGGCCTCTTCCAGACCACGAACTGGTCCTCCACGAACCTCATAAGCTCCTTGGCAATTTCCCCGGACTTATCGTCGTCCCTGTATTTGACAAGGTAGCGGGCAAGGTCCACAGGCGCATAGTGGGTGAGATTCATGTAATTGGTGGACAGGGGGCTGTCCTCAAACTGACCCTCCCAGTTGTAGGTCTCAAGTTGGGTGCTGCAAACGTAATCAACTGCCCGGTCGCAGGTCTTTTTCCAGATCTCCTCCCCCGTCCGGTCGTAAAGATCCATAAGAAATGGCACAAGGCTGTCGATGGGCGAGATGAAATTCGGCGACAGGGGCTCACCGGTGGCGCAGGAGCGCATCAGATACCAGCTGCCGCAGGGTTCTATCGTGTCCGCGTAGTATTGACCGATCTTTTTGGCCTCTTCAAGGTATTTTTTGTCCCCTGTGGCCTTTTCGAGGGCAACGTACATGCGGCCTGCCCTTGCCGGGTAGATCATCATCTGGGAACCGTTCCGGGAGGTTGCAGCGTGCCAGTTTGGCGTTATGACCCCGTATTTTTCCGGATCCGGACAGAAATCAAGGTTGTAAGTCGGCGGAAGATCCCGGAGAGGCACGTCGCCCCTTGGCGTTATCCGTATCAGGTAGTCCGCAGCGTTCACGGCAACCTTCATCGCCTTCTCCCCGTCCTCAGGGCATATGGAGGCATAGGAGATCATCGCCTCCGCAAGGGCACCGATCATCTTGCAGGGGTAGGAATTGAGATCGTAGTAGGGATCCGGCTCGCCCACCTCCAGCCAGTGATTTATAAAGCTCTGGTTCATTGCAAAGCGGTAGGCCTTGATGGCGGCCTCCTTGTAGGAGCAGACAGCTTCCGGCGTTTTTTCAGGGAAGCTTGCCAATTTGAAAAATGTTCTGGCGCCAACGAGCCCGTATTCGCTGCCGTCAGGGTTGAGGGCAGTGACCGTAAGGCGGACGACACCCTCCGGCAATTCCCCCCAGATTGGTGTCAGCAGCGCGCAGCAGTCCCCGGCCTCAAAGGAATGAACGGAGCCGTCCTCGCACACCGCTTTGTAAAGGTATCTGTAAAAGCCCCTTATGGCCGTGAAATGGAATGCGGGCACGTACATAAACTGGGTGGATTCCACGTTCCAAAAGGGTCGGCCCCTCTTCACACCGTAGCGTACCGTAGTTTCGGGGGAGCAGCACTCCTTTTCGGCCTGCAGGGCAAGCTCTTTTCTGTTCAGTTCTTTCATGATCCAACCTCTCTTGAATTGTAATACCTGTGCTTGTGCACCGGACGTTTGCAGACCCCTACCGGATAATTTTCTCGCCGTCAAAGGCAAAAACGCCGAATCCCGCCCCCGTTTTGCCGCCAAGGGCCAGCCTGTCTGCATACGCCTTACGTAGAGAAGTGTCTCTTGGCAATTTGTCCGCAGGAAGGTCACTGTATCTTCCAAAGACCCTCCATTTGTCGTAAAACTCAGCGCTGTCCCTTCCGCAGATCACATCAAAGTCGTCCATAAACCTGAGTATATTTGAGTCAGCCGGAAGAAAACCTCTGTGTTCCGGGTAAAGAAGCCAGGAATCGCAGCCGAATATCACCTTGCCGTCTCGGAAAAGATCCGCATAGTGGGGATAGGCCTGCCTGTAGGAATCAAGCCGTACCTCGTCGCTCAGGGGTGTCCCGTTTTTGGGAATGTGAAAATTGATGAAGGTTTGACCCTTCTCAAGCACTGCTCCGCCTGCCAGCAGTATCGGCTCTCCGTCATAGATCACCGGCTCATACTGGAATCTGCCGTAGGCAAAACGGTTCGTATCGAAGAAGCCGTCGTACCAGCCCGCCACAAAGGTTCCGACAACGCCAAAGCACTCAACACACTCCTCAGTCTTGCATCTAACGTCGTCCATTGACTCGTAAAACACACTGTCCGGAATGCCCTTTTCCCGGTATTTTGCGTGAAGATGGGGCAGCGAGAAGATTATCAACAGCAGGTCCCCGGTATATTTGTGGATCCCGTATCTTTGGCTGATCTCTCCCATCTCTTCCAAACCTTGTTCAAGGTCGATAACACCTGTGCCCGCAAATCTGTATGCGATATCTCCAACGTCGTCCGCAAGGCCTTTTTTGTCGCTGCAAATGGCTTCAAGACTTTCAGCAAACCGGGAGTCGTTGTTCCGTTTGTATATTTCGTGGGCTTCCCCGGGAAGCAGTTTCTTTATCATTGAAGGTCTCCTTGTGTTTGTTGATCGAAGGCGTTCCCGATCTCCGTATCTGTTTCCGCGCCGTGAGGCTTGTTTCTGAAGGATCCGTTTTTCGATTGATTTTCTCAAGTGAAGTTCCGCTGATATCATAAACCGCAGGCGGTAAATAATCAAGTCAAATTGCGCTGAAAATCTTATGTGAGCGGATATTGTTCCGTTCTCTTTACAATGTTTCCTCTATCCTGCCGGAAGGCCCCAGGCTTTGCCGTGCGCTTATTTCAACTTGGCAATGTAAATTGAAATAAGGATCGTTTTTTCTTCGCCTTATTTAAATTTGGCACGGTAAATTGAAATAACGATTCTTTTTTGCAGTTTGCGGGACAACTAATCATTATTGTAAGTCAATATAGTCATTTACATACAAAATGACTATATTGAATCGCTTTTTGACTATATTAAAACTATTGGCTTCTGAAATCTAAGGCCGTAAATGATAATGTGAACTATTGGCCAT
The DNA here is from genome assembly GCA_947304585.1 of uncultured Clostridia bacterium. GTDB lineage: Bacteria > Bacillota > Clostridia > UBA1212 > UBA1212 > UBA1212. Next base: position 54,626 of record CAMZBI010000013.1, read on the forward strand.
GGCATTAACTTCTTAAAGAATAATCCCGCAGGTTCGGCCCTGCGGGATTTTCCTTTAAATATAACCGGGAACAGCGCACTGCACCGCTCCACTCTTAACTATTCACTGCGCCGTCAGCCGCATCACAAGCGCAGCAGGCGCGTCACTCCCACTCTTTTTCTACTTTCTCTTTCCCCGTATTTAGGCTCCGTAAGCCTGTAAAAACGGGGCTATTTTTCTGCTCATTATTCGATTTATCATGATTATCCTTGCTCGTGTTGCAGAAAGTGTTGCAAAAAGGCCTAAAGAATAATGAGCAGTGGTTATGTAGTTGTGAAAACCAGCGTCCACTAACGCAGGTGCATAAAGCCCGCCCAGTGGACTGGACGGGCAAAATTATATCAGAGATTCGTTTTAATGTACAGGTGGTCCACGAGATTCGTTATTAGACTGATGTTATCCAGCAGCTCATCATTTACCTGATCACCCGATTGGATGCGCTGCAGTTCAGCGAGGACCTCAGACAGTCTATCGTACACAGCGCGATGGACTTTGCAGTTGCCCTGGACATGGATTGTCCGGTCAAGCAGTTTGGAAATGATGTAATCCTGTTTGCTCAGGCCGGACAGGGAAACAGCAACATTGATCTGTTCGTTTTCTTCCGGAGAGGCTCTGAATGCTACAGTCAGTGAGCGGAAACGATTGTGGTTATCAACTCTTTTTTCAGACATGTATTTACCCCCTTCTGATGTTATCGAGATCGTTGGCTATAGTCCGCTGAACCTCATCAAACAAGTGGCCGTAGATATCCTGTGTCGTTTTAATTGACTTGTGGCCTATGCGCTTCGACACCTCAAAAATATCGTATTTCTTGCTGATGAGAAGCGATACGTGCGAGTGTCGGAGACCGTGAACCGTGATACGGTCCAGACCGGCTTCCTCTGAGAGATTGTGAAACACCTTGCTCAGGTTTGACTTGGTGATCTTAAAAATTCTGTCGTCCGGTTTGGGATCATACAACATGGCTACGTATTCTTTAAGCTCGTCCACAAGGAAGCCAGGCATACTCACCTTGCGCACAGAGCTTGGAGTTTTTGGAGTGCTGATAACCTCATGACCATTCACGATCTGATATGTCTTGGAAACAGATATCAGGCCCTGTCTAAAGTCAATATCATTCAAAGTCAAAGCAAACATCTCGCCCTCGCGGAGTCCGCACCAGTACAGCACTTCAAAAGCATAGTAGAACTCCGGATAGTTCATGGCGCAATAAGCGAATCTTTCGTATTCCTCGGCGCTCCATATCTCGACACGCTTATCCTTTATGCCCATATTCTTGATGTCAGCAAGGGGATTCTGGTGAAGGTACCCCTTGCTGAAAGCGTAATTGATGATGGTGTTCAGCTGGCTCTGAATCGTCCTGAGATAGGAATCGGAGAATGTAGAGCCATCTGGCTTTTTATAGTTTTTGACTGCAACCTGCCAGTTGGCGATATCATCATCTGTAATCTCATCAATCACCATATCCCTAAATGTTGGGAAGATATGCTTCTCGAAGATGTTGTACTTAGTTGAAAGCGTGGACTCCTTGATATCCTCCCTCTTATGGGAAGAGAGGTACTCATAGAAAACATCCTCAAATGTTCTCTCGCGGACTGGTTCTTTTTCTCCGCTTTCAATCAGAAGATTTTCCAGAAAGTCTTCCTCGTAGGCCTTCGCGTCACGCTTGCTGACAAAGCCTCTCTTGTATTCCGTTTTAACCTTGTGCGTCTTAGGATCTGTGTAATTGAATTTGGCCATCCACATGACGCCTTTTTTGGCCTGGTACTTATACTGCGGCATAGTCGCTCCTTTCTTAATTGCTGGTAGTCTGGATCTGTTCTGCAGACGGGAAGAACCTTCTTGAAAGGTAAAGAGAATCCACCTTTCCGTGTATGGTAAGAAAGCCCGCCTTTTCCAGCTCCCGATTTAGTCTGTCAATAATCTTGTACGCATACGAGACAGATACACCGAGATACTCGGAAACCTGCTGAGCGTTCATCATTGTCCTTGTATTTTCAGGCATCATGCATCCTCCTTTATGTCTTCATGCTCATCGCCTCCTTTCTTTGGAATGCGATGCAATTGTAATCAGATAGAGCTTTTTCAACAAATGTGCGATTGTGTCGATTTCAGCCTAATCGCACATTCTCTTATCTGTGGATCTTTTTCTTGTCGTAGATGATATAGTCGTAACCGCGTCCGTCGCATTTGTCGCAACGCTCCTTGGCAGACTTAAAAGGATCCAGCCGTTTTACGATGATGCTTGGATTTGACTTATAGTCCTGGAGACATTTCGGACAAAGACAGCGCACATCTCCGGAGCGTCCGTTCTTGTAGACCCACAGTCCAAACGTCTTCTTGAGCCCGTTATTGATGTACTTCCAGGTCACTTCATCTGCCACGAATCCGACATGTTCCATCAGATCTGATTTGTTTACCGCACGCAGTTGCTCCAGCAGGACCATAGACTGCTGCGGAAGTCCTGTATCATCAGGCAGGAGGATATGCGAAGGAAGATACTGTTTTTTGATAACACTTGTAATAGCCGCAACGATGATGGTCGGCGCTTTAGCGTTAAAACCGTCTTCCTGAATTACGAGCACAGGCCTCCTGCCACTCTGGATTGACCCGGCGTTATCTCCGAAATCGTAGTAGAAGATATCGCCTCGCTTGATTCTTGATTCCATATGATTACCTCTCATTCTTTCAATGTAGAAGAGGCAATCAGGTCCGACATCGAGATAACCCCTTCATAGGGTAATGGGAATAATTCAAGCGATTTGTAGGGTCCTATGATAAAAAATCTTTCATTTTTACCAACGCCGAAGAAATCGACTCGTAAACACTCGAATGCTTCACGCCATCCTGCCGCGCGATTTCCAACGGAGTCATACCATCGAAGAAGCAGCGTATAACCCTGGATCTCTGCAATTCAGTCAAGCAGGTCATAGCCTTGCTAAGCGCATCTCTGTTGCACAGATTCTCTGAGAAGTCCTCAACCATGAAACCCTCAGCCAGATCCTCATAATCTTCGACACTATCAATAGAGAGACCAATCTGGGATGCATGTTTGTTGGTGTTGTAGCGTTCAGCCTCATTAAGCGAACTAAAATAGCTGCCAACTATGACATACGGCGACAGCGCCTTCATAATCTCCGGGAAAGCCTCCAGAAGATCCTTCTCAGCATCATCAGTGAT
>CAMZBI010000014.1 GCA_947304585.1 uncultured Clostridia bacterium
AACTACCTGTGGCGGGACTTTCACCCGCAAGAACTGTGCCGTGCCCGGCACACCGCCAAAGCCCCGGAAAGGCCGGTTTATCGCCGGTCCTCCGGGGCCTTCGTTATCTTGGTTCAAATCATTTATACGTCAAAGGCTTTTAAGAAACTCGATACATCTTCTTGATTCCTCGATGCCGTTGGGGTCAAGTCCTTCGCTCTCAACAACTACCGTGAGGCCAAGCTCTTTTGCTTTTTCAAGAACGGCCACTACAGGAGCCTCGCCCTGCCCCAGGGATTTGCCGATTCCTCCCTTGAAACCGTCTTTGAGGTGGATAACTTTTACCCGGTCTTTCAGACGTTCGAGCATCTCAACCGGATCCTTTCCGGCGTTGAATGCCCAGAAGGTGTCGATCTCAAAAAGCATCGACGTGCGTTTCTCAAGTTCCTCGTGTATGATCTGGCCGTCGGCGTTGGGGAAGAACTCGTGGGAGTGGTTGTGATAGTGAAGGTTAATACCGTTTTCCAGAAGCTTTCCCTGGGCTGCGTTTACGATCTCAATAAAGCGGTCAAGTTTCTCGGCTGTTGAAAGATCGTCGCCGGGGATGATGTAATTGGAGCAGCCGATGCCCTTGTGGAATCTTATGCTTTCGTCAATGTTTTCCGGAAGCAGTCCGCCGGTGCCCGAATGGGTGCCCGAGGCTTTCAGGCCGTTCATGTCCAGCATGGCTTTTACGGCCTTGTCGGAATAGCCGAAAAAACCGGCAAATTCCACCATTTTGTAGCCCATTGCCGCCACCTTGTCAAGGGTGCCCGGAAGGTCTTTTTCGGTAAAATCTCTTACGCTGAAAAGCTGAAGTCCGTAATCCATAAACATACCTCCGTTAATTGTCATTCACAGTACTTCCAGGGGGTCCCGATGAAGCCCGACTGGTTGAATTTTTCCATATTGTGGCGAACGATGTAGTCAATATATGAGCCTATCATCTTGGCAACAAGATAATACCCTGCGGAATTAAGGTGCCCGCCTGTCCAGAACAGTTTGCGGAACAGGGCGTCGTGTACAGGTCCGTATTCTCTGAGATCGATCACGTACGTATTTGTGAAATGCTCCGCCATGTCCAGCATAAGCTGCCTGTGGGCATCGTGCCTTGCCCTTATCTCTTGAGGACAGTTCTCGTCCTCACCGGGCATGGTGACCAGGAAGAAGACTGCGTCCGGCTGGATCTCTTTGTAGTGCTGGATGACCTTGGCAAAGTGTCCTGCGAAGGTGTCCGCGTTTCTGTGGAGGTCCTCGTTTATGTCGCCAACGGATCCCACCGCCTGGCCCAGACCGTCAAGGTCGTTGCAGCCGAGAGCGATGATATAGGCCTGAGCGGCTTTGGCCTTGTCCCAGTAGCCCATTGCGTCCGCAAAGGTATTGCAGTATTCACTGGCGGTCATGCCGCCCCTTGTGAAGTTATACACAGTGGTTCCGCTCATCCTTGCCAGATACTGGCCCCAGGAGATGTCAAAAATGTCGTGGTAGCCTCTCGGGCAGCCTGCGTCCATAGACTCGAGCTCGCCTGAAGCCAGGGAGTCGCCAACCACAGCTATTCTTCTGAAAATGCTGGTAAAACCGCCGTCGTCCTTGATAACGTCCAGGGGCTTTTCCTCCGGATCTCTTGAAAAAATCTGCTTAATGTCCATAATGATCCTTTCTGAAATTCTGATATTTTATTTGTTGGTTTCTTTTTCGATCGTGGTGCCCACTTTTGCCAGCATCGCTTTCAGGAGAACGTCCAACCCCGACTGGGTAAGAGTGCCTTTTGCCCTTCCCGAGCCCGAATCGCCGTTGATCTCCGCCATAACAGCCTTGTAGGAACTGTCGCCGCTGCTTCCGCCAAGGGCAAGATACCTGTCGGCAAGAGCCTTCGCCTCGTCGTAATCCACGTGGGGTCTTCCGTAGACCTCTATCTCGCCAAGCTGCAGCATGTAGCCGTCAGCGGCAGTGTTGGTAAGCTTGGTGCCAACGAACATCACGTACCTTCCGGTCTTGAACTCACCGCTGCAGGAATAATACGTCTCCGGGGCCTTTGAGTTTTTCTCATCGGCAATAGCGGTCCATGACAACATGTCGTTTGAAATTCTGATCTGGAAATCCTTGGGCCAGCAGCCTGCGGCATAGACTCTCACTTCGCCGATCTCAAAATAATCGCCAAGGTCTATCACCACGTATTCCGTTGACGCGGCAACGGTATTGGCCTTGACGTTTGAAGTCCAGCCTGAGTGCTGCTGATTTCCGTCGTTTATGAAAGTCGGCCACCAGCCCCAGCTCTTGTAGTCGGCGCCTGCGGGATATGATGAAACGGTCACGTCTTTTTTCAGGGCGATGTTTGAATCCTTTTTATAGGAGACTTTTTTGTTTCCACGGGCTTCCGCGGTTTTGATCTCCGTTGGCGAGGGTTCCTGTACGCTGCCGTCGTCGTCATAGACCTCTATCTCGCAGATCTTCAGCTTGTGCTTTGCGCTGTCGCACTCAAGTCTCAGATAGCGGGCGGTCTGCCTTTCAAAAGTGATCTTCTTGAGGGCATCTTTTCCTCCGCAGGATGAAACCGTCGCCTCCAGTTGCCTCCAGTCGGTGCCGTTATCCGAAACGTAGACGATATACGATTCGGGAGCGCTGTCGCCGTAGGTCACCAGGTTGCCTGTGGGATATACGTCGATCCTGTTGAAAGAGAATTCTTTTTTAAAAGTGATGGTAATGAGTGATGCTTTCTTTGTGTTTGCTTCGGTCTGCCAGCCGTTGGCGATCTTGCCGTATCTGTCGCCGTCGTTGAGATTGTCCATATACCAGCCGCCGGAGCCCAGCGAGTTGCTGCAGGAGATCTCGGCGTATTTGGCAAGGTTTTCCCCGGCTTTTACGGTAAGGGTCTTCTTTGAGGAATAGTCGTAGCCTTCCGGCATCGCGATAATGATCGCATCTCCCGCCTCCAGTTCCAGGTCAAGGGAACCGTCACCGTTTCTCTTAAGGGTTTTGAGCGATCCGTCTTTCCCGTCCACAAAGGAGAGATCGCCGGAGATATCGCTGTCAAACACAAGTGTGCAGCTTTTGGCTTTCTGGAAGCTGTTGTTTACGAGCATCACGTAGTTTCTGCCATCACATTTATCTCTCAAATAGGACAGTGTGAAATCCGCTTTTTTCTTAAAAGTCACAAAAAAGTCGTCGGGGACAAGATCTATCGCATTGTACGTGTCCCTGCCCTGGTACACCTCAAGGGCGTCGCATCTTATGAGGGTTTTGCCTATTTTATGGACGTAATCGTCAAGCTCGCAGATGTCCTTGTACTTGTCGGAGGGCACGCCTTTGCTTGAAATAATGCCCTTGTCGAAGGGCTCGCTTCTGTCGTGGGGCGTAAACCAGGTGAAGTAGGAGATCTGCTTTATGCCAAACGCCAATGACATGTTGATCTCGTACAGAGTCTCTTCCCGATTGGGCGAGCGGAAAGCCACCGACTGCTCCACGGACTGGATGTAATTGGCAGTCTTAACGTTGTTCCTAAGGCCGACTTTTCTTGCGCAGTCAAGGTTTATGAGAAAAGCGGTCCTGTTCATACTGCCGGCTTCAAGTCCGAAGGGGTAGAGGTCGTACATTATGTACTCTATGGGGTGGCCCGTATTGGCGCAGAGCTTCGCCCAGTCGTTCATCTGGCTCATGTAGACGGTGGTGGAACCGTAAGAACCGTAGGGGAGGAAATTCAGGTGCATATATGCGGAGGGGTCCTGCTCCTTCATGGCGGTATATGCCTTGATGAAAACGTTGGGGTTGAAAGGCTCGTCAAGGATATAATAACCGTTTACGGCAGGGATGTTCCTGTAGCTCTCAATAAGAGCCTTGATGCTTCTCTCCGGTGAACCCTGGAGGGCGCTTCCCGTTCCGGGAGGTGCTGCACAAAGATGTATACCGTATTTGTAGCAGAGTTCGGCCATCTTGAGCTGGACTTCGTCGTCCGAGAGATTGTCTCCCGCGCCCAGGACCCAGTCGATCTGGGCGTCCTTCATAAGCTTGTACTGCTCGTCGTTCACGTATTCCCTGGTGGGAGGCCAGAAGATGGAGATCAGTATGTTGTCGTCAAAAGAGAATTCTTTTTCCACAACGTACACTCTGGAGGAAGCCTTTACGCCGCCCCCCTCAGCGGTAATCACGCAGTCTCCGCAGCCGACGGCAGTGATCTCGCCGGTGGTCTCATCAACCACGGCAACGCCGGGATCAGTAGTGTACCATTTCAGCGTTGCGGTGATGTTTTTAACGGACAGGCTGTCCTTTTCACCGATATACAGTTCCAGCGATTTTTTGTTCATTACGTCTGTATCCCCTTTATAAGTGTCCGCATAAGGTATGATAACGCTTGGCGTGGGTCTTGGCGCAGGAGTAGTGCCGTCCGGGGCAACGGTGGCCTGCCATCTTGTGGGCTCGGGTCCCGGTTCATCGGTATTGACGCAGCCTGCGAGGAAAAATAGCCCCAGCACAGCCGCAGCAAACGCCAATATCATTACAAAAGAACGTTTTTTCACTTTTCACCCTCCGATAGATTTGGGTCAGCTTACTGTCTCGTAAACTATCCTCACAAGTTCGTCATACTTTTTCATGATGTCTTTGGCAAGAGCCAGCTGACACCTGGTCCTGACCAGATTGTGGCCCGGGTAGTTGACCTTGAAATACACGTCCCCAAGAATGTAGTCGTCCAGGAACCTGGCGGCAAGCTCAATAGTTATGGAGAAAGTCGCAAGCACCAGGCTGTCGATCTCATCTTTTGTCAGGATACCTTTTGTCTGGCCAAGGTAGCCCTTGCAGAAGGCCCTGAATTTGGCAGTGTCAAAGGATACCTTCTTAATGTCCGGCTCGTCCTCTGCGCAGGTGTTGCAGATAAACCTTACCGCGTCGCCAAAGTCGTACATGGCCATGCCCGGCATCACCGTGTCGAGATCGATGACCACAAGAGGCCTCTTGGTGTCCTTGTCGAAAAGGACGTTGTTGCACTTTGTGTCGTTGTGGGTGACTCTTACGGGGAATTTGCCGGCCAGGAAACGGTCGCTCAGCTTTCTGGCCTTGTTCCCCACCTCATGGATGTACCGAAGCTCGTTTCTGCACTCGTCAAGGACCTCATTGGGAGCAAACACTTCATGGGCGTAAAGGGTGTCCAGCCTCTTTCCCGTGTCATGGAAATCTTTTATGGTCTCGTGGAGTTTAGAGCAGTCAAGCTCTGAGAGCAACATGACGAACTCGCCGAAAGCCTCTCCCGTTGACGCAATAATGTACAGATCGTCGCTGAGATCAAAGGTGACTGAGTCGATATAGTTCATCACACGCCAAAAGGCGCTGTCGTCATCGTAGCAGTAGTTTTTGCCGTCGGCGGTGTGGCGGAATTTGAGACTGGGCTTGTTCCCGCTTTTTTTCTCAATGAAGGACGTGACAAGTTCAATGTTCTCCATGATCTCCACCGGGCTTTTGAACACAAAAGTGTTGATCCGCTGGAAGATAAATGTGTCCACGTTGCCGTCTTCAAGCTTGAAGGTCACTCTGAAAGTGGCGTTGATGTTTCCTCTTTTGATCACGGAAAAAGCGTAGAGCTCTCCGGGGATCATGAACTGCTTCCCGATGAAAGCCAGTTTTTCAGTCATTTTGTAGTCTTTTTCAGTCATTTGTTAATCCTTCGTATAGTTTATTAAGTCTGTAAACGCCCGGGGCGTTTTCATTGGCGTCATGTTCCGAAAGGTTTTACGTCCTTCACGGCTTCTTTGAGAGTGGTCTCAGTGCAGTCCTTGTCAATGTCAAGAAGCCTGTATCTCATACTGCCCATGCCTAGCTCTTCCATATAAGTGAGCTGCCGGTGGCCGTGTCTTGTCTCGATACGCTCCCGCATGGCCTTTCCGTCCTTCGGCTCCAGGGCATATATCAGGTCAACGCAGGCGGTGTCGAGTGCGACAATGTCGTTTGATGCAAGGATGCCCACGTCCGGAGTCACCACAGGTTTTGCGCCAAGCCCTTCGCAGTCGCAGGATACGGACATGTTCCTCATCACGTTTATGTAGGTCACGTGCTTTCCGAAAAAGTCGATAGAGGCCTTGGTGGACTCGGTCATCCTCTCCATCAGTTCCTCATGGCTCACGCTCCATTGATTCAGTGACTTCGGGTGAGTGTGGATCATGGCCTTTCCGATCCTGCCGTCTGCGCAGCCGATGCCAATGTTTTTGTTTGAACCGCCAAAGCCGCCCATTGTGTGGCCTTTGAAATGAGTCAAAGCCAGCATGGAATCGTAGTTTAAAAGGTGGCTTCCCACAGACATCTCCGTGAACCATTTGCCGCCCTTGACGGGAAGCATTGCAGTCCCCTCCTCGTCAATTATATCCACAGGACAGAAAGTCCAGCCGTTCACGGCAATGGTCTCTCTGTGCTGCTCCGTTGTATACCTGTCGCCCTTGTAATAGGTGTTGGTCTCTATTATAGCTGCATTTTCCCCCAGTTTTTCGTCAAAAAGACGCCTGACCCAGGGTCTTGGAATGATATTGGGGCCGTTCTTTTCCCCTGTGTGGAGCTTTACTGCCACCTTCCCCGTAAGGCTTTCGCCAACCTTGTCAAAGATCCTGAGCAGTCCCTCAGCGGAAAGATCTTTTGTAAAATAAACAACGGAAACATCGCCCCGCCGTTCTTCAAAGGGCACATATCTGCTCCCGTCGATTTTTTTCGCTTTCATAATTCACTCCTTCATTAAAAACAATTATCAAGATCAACTGAACGCCCGAAGAGCCGGTCCATTCTATACTTCTTCCCTGAATGTATCCGGTCTTTCCTTGTCTAATATTTCATTGGCGTACATCAGCGTTATCAGGTCTTCCGTTTTTGATGTGTTGGTTATGTTGTGCGTATAGCCCGGAAGAGTAAAAACTTCGGTTATCCTGTCGCCCGAGACCTCCGTCTCAATAACACGGTCCGTGCCGATCTGCCTTTGCCTTATAACACCTTTTCCCGAAACCACGGCAAATATCTCCCACTTTGAATGGTGCCAGTGATTGCCCTTGGTCTCTCCGGGCTTTGTAACGTTAATGCTTATCTGGCCGCAGCCGGGATTTTTAACAAGCTCTGTGAAGCTGCCTCTTGAGTCACTCTTGGGATCGGTTGCCAAAGCCACTCTTTCTTCGGGAAAATAGGAAAGAAACGTGGAAAAGAGCTTCTTTTCAAAACTGCCCTCAGGCATCAGCGGCAGAGTCAGGTCTTCGCCAAAACCGTTGAAGGAATAAAGCAGATCGCAGATATCGCCAAGAGACTTCTCATAAGTCACAGGGCAGCCGCAATATTTGCCGGATTCCTTAAACACAGGCCTTGTTCCGTCAAAATCACACCTTGAGGGAATTCCCTTGAGAGCGTGATCGATCATCTCGTCCACCAGATCCTCAACGAAAAGTATGTCAAGGACGGTGCTCCTGTCGTTTACAGTGACGGGAAGGCCTCTTGAGATATTATAGCAGAACGTCACCACGGCGCTGTTGTAATTTGGCTTTGCCCACTTTCCGGCAACGTTGGGGAATCTGTATACGTATACCTCGGCTCCGGTCTCTTCTTTATAGCCGAAAAACAGATCTTCGCACTCTTTTTTCGAAATACCGTAGGGTGAAACGCCGAACCTGCCGGCAAGGGTGGCCTGGACAGAGGACGAAAGCACCACGGGGGCTCTGTTTCCCGCGGCTTTGAGCTTGGAAAGAAGAATTTCGGAAAAGCCGGTGTTCCCGGAGCTGAATTCAGAAGGATCCTTCGGCCTGTTGACCCCTGCAAAATGGAAAACAAAATCCGCTTTTCTGCAGTACCCGTCAAGGCTCGCAGGGTCCGAATCCGTGTCGTATTCATAAATGTCACCTATAGAAAGGCCCTCTCTTGAGGTATCCTTTCCGTCTCTTATGTTTTTTAGGCTCTCGCAGAGGTTTTTGCCAATGAAACCCCTGGCCCCGGTGACAAGTATGTTCATTTATCTTTTCTCCAAACCATTTTGTTGACAATGCCCGTATAGGACTGGATAATCTTGATCACTTTTGAGGACACGTTGACGCCGACGTAATCGGTCACAGGCTCGCCCCAGTCGCCGGACTCATTGGCGTGTGCCGCAACGTCAACTGCTCTCAAAAGCCCCTCGGTGTCGATACCGGAAAGCAGGAAAGAGCCGTTTTCAAGGGCCTCGGGGCGCTCAGTGGACGTTCTGATGCTGACAGCAGGGAAAGGCTCGCCTATCATTATGAAAAAGGCAGCCTCTTCGGGCAGAGTGCCGCTGTCAGAAACCACGCAGAAAGCGTCCTTCTGGAGCTTGTTGTAATCGGAGAAGCAAAGGGGTTCGTGTACTCTCACTCTTCCGTCCAGCACAAAACCCGTCTCCTCAAGCTTTTTTCTGGACCTGGGGTGGCAGGAGTAAAGGACCGGCATACCGTATTTTTCAGCCATTCTGTTGATCGCGGTGAAAAGCGATATGAAGTTCTTGTCGTTGTCGATATTCTCCTCACGGTGGGCGGAGAGAAGTATATACTCCCCTCTATTAAGTCCAAGCCTTTCCAAGACATCGCTTTTTGTGATCTTTTCAAGGTTGTCCGCCAGAACTTCGGCCATCGGCGATCCGGTCACGAAAGTCCTCTCCTTCGGCAGTCCGCACTCCTCAAGGTAACGTCTTGCGTGCTCGGTGTAAGGTAGATTTACGTCGGAGATGATGTCCACAATGCGCCTGTTGGTCTCCTCGGGCAGACACTCATCCTTGCAGCGGTTGCCGGCTTCCATGTGAAAGACGGGTATGTGGAGACGCTTCGCGCAAATTGCAGAGAGGCAGGAATTGGTGTCGCCAAGGACCAGAAGAGCCTCAGGCATGAGTTCCTTCATAAGCCTGTAGGATCTGGATATTATGTTCCCGCAGGTCTCGCCAAGGTCGCCCCCTGCACAGTCGAGATACACCTCCGGGGGATCGATCTCGAGATCCTCAAAGAAGATGTCGCTGAGGTTTTTATCGTAGTTCTGCCCCGTATGGGCAAGCAGGGTGTCAAAGTATTCCCTTGCCTTTTTTATCACTGCGGAAAGCCTGATGATCTCAGGTCTTGTGCCAATGATAATGAGCAGCTTGAGTTTCCCGTTATCTTTCCATTTGACGTTTTCAAACATACTTTCCATCCTTTTCGATAGGAAGGCGTGCATTTGCAGCCGCCTCTTTTACTGACTCACGCTTCCGTTCACGTCCTCCGGGGATCTGAAACCGGGAACTATTTCCTTAAGAGCGTCACGGACAGCGTCGTCCTTACCCGTGTCTATCGCCTTCTTCAGTATCTCCAGCTTTTTCTCAACCTCTTTCAGTGTCTGCGGGGTGTCTCTCTCAATAAAAATGAGTTCGTTCTGAGTCTTGTCCAGGTGCTCAGTCTTGAGCAAAAGCTCCTCATAAAGCTTCTCTCCGGGTCTGAGACCGATCTCTGTGATATCAATATCAACGTAAGGCCTTAACCCTGCAACCCGTATCATCGTCTCCGCAAGTTCAATAATCTTAACCGGCTCTCCCATGTCCAGCACAAAAAGCTCGCCGCTGGCAGCCATGGCGCCGGCAATGAGAACAAGGCTTGCGGCCTCGGAGATAGACATGAAATATCTGATGATACGCTTGTCGGTTACTGTGACAGGTCCGCCGTAGGCAATCTGCTTCTTAAAAAGAGGTACGACCGACCCTGCGGAGCCGAGGACGTTGCCGAATCTTGTGGAGCTGAAATTGACGGTATTGCCCTCTTCCGCAGCATAAGCCGCAACAATCATCTCGCAAAGCCTTTTGGTGGCTCCCATAACGTTAGTGGGGTTTACCGCCTTGTCGGTGCTTATCATAATGAACCGCTCGGCGCCTGTCTCAACTGCGCATTTTACTGTGTTGAGAGTGCCGAATACGTTGTTGTAGGCCGCCTCCACGCAGTTGTTCTCCATAAGAGGCACGTGCTTGTGGGCCGCGGCGTTAAGGACCACCTCCGGCCTGTATTTTTGGAAGATCTTGAGGAGTCCCTCGTAATTCGTAACGGAGACGATCTCTATCCTGACGTCAATGGAATCGCCGTAAATGATCCTCAGCTCCTGCTTGACGTCATAGGCTCCGTTTTCGTAAATGTCAACTATGACGATCATCTTGGGGCCCATCTTGGCAAGTATCCTGCAAAGCTCGGCGCCAATGGATCCGCCTCCGCCTGTGACCAGCACCCGCTTGCCTTTGTAATAGGCGGCCGTCTTTTCGTCAAGTATGCTCCTGGGTTTTCTGAAAAGCAGGTCGTCAAGGCTCACGTTCCTCAGCCGTCCCCTCTCGGAGCCGCTGTCTTTGAGCACGTTGTACTCGTAGGTTCTGACCTTGAATCCCCAGTCCCTGTATTTTTTGTAAAGCTTCCTGGCGGTCTCCTCGTCAAGCCCGGGCAGTGCAAAAATGATCTCGCTGATCTCGTACTCCCTCAGCATCACGTCCGTCACCGAGGACGCGTCGTATATCTTTATTCCGTGGATCTGCCTTCCGATCTTGTCCCGGCTGATATCCGCAAACAGCTTTGGCACGTAGTTCGACTCCGGATCCGATATCATTTCCTCCGCAAGGGCAATGCCCTCGTCCCCTGCGCCGAGGATCATAACGTTGCTGAGTCCGCCACGGACCTCGTGGGCCGCGGATTCCTTTGAAAGGGAGAAAACGCTCAGAAGGAACAGCAGGAACCGACCGTATGGTGTCCTAGAATTCCCGCATTTATAGGCATATCTGTAGATCATTCTGATAGCCAGTGCGCCAAGAAGGTTGGCACAGTAAATGGAAAAGCCTCTTGCAACAGTGATATGCTGGGGAATGGGCAGAAACAGTTCAAGCACAATATAAACAGCAAAAGCGCATGCATCGGTCACCAGGAGCCTGATATAGCCCTGGATCCCTCCGTAGCGCCAGATCTGCTTGTAAATGCCGCCAACGGCTCTCGCAAGAAATACGGGAACGCCCGCAAGGGCAACATGGATGATGATGTCTGAAATGCCGAGAGTACCCTCTGCGGAGGTATTCCGGTAAAGAACAAGAAGAATCAGACAGGCAACCAGATAAATAATAAAATCGTATACTACAAGAGCGGCCTGCCCTGTGTGCTTCTTTATTTTTTTTGATTTTTCACCGTTTCCGGTTGTGATTTCTGTCATACGTACAAAAGTCCGGCCCGATCAAAACAAGCCCCGGCCGTCAGGATGAAAACCGGTACCCGAGCTTATGTTTCTCCGTTAACCGCTCAGGCACCGTTTTTTGGTAAAAGGGGCTCAGTCCTTTTTCTTTTTGAGTTCATATCCGGCAAGGCCCGCCTTGTCAAGAAGTACTGTTGCCAAAAGGAACAGGCCCTGTCCTGCGGTATTTATCCCCTCGCCGATCCAGTTCATGGCAGGCTCCGAGAAATCTCTTGAAGAAAGATATCCCATGCACATCATCAGGATGAAATACAGTATGTAGATGATCATTGGCACGTACTTCTTCATCTTTCCCGCCAGCACTGCAAGGCTTGTGGCAACGCCAAGAGTGCCGAGGACCAGCACTGCCACAAAAGGCATAGAGCTTGTAAAAGCCACCGCAAGAGCAGCCTTTTCCCCCTTCTTCTGGGGGAATATCAGCATGGATACTACACCAAGGGCTGCCAAAAGAAAGCCTACGGATTGCATTGGAAAGAAAGCCGCGTTAAGGGCCACAAAATCGCACACGTCAAGGGCCATCAACAGTTTCCAGATCGCCTTGAAAATGCCGGCAACGAAGACCACTATCATTCCGCCCGACATGAGAGCAAAAGCGCCTTTCGACATCATGTGGTAAAGGTCCCGCATAAGTATCAGTGCGGCAACAAAAAACAGTGCCACAGGTATAAAATCAACGATTGCCATCGGTATGCTCATATCTGCCTCCGGTTCAGCTTATTCTTCGTCCCGATTCGGGATTCCACGGTATTACCGTTTTACTTGTTCTTTTCTTTGCTTCGCTTGTCGTTTATGATCTTCATCTCTGCGGAGGTGATTTCCGTGACGTTGTTTTCCTTTGCCCAGGCCACGCATCCCTTTAAAACCGTTGGCAGGAAGATCCTCGGAACGTTGACGATCATCTCAAGTGCGCTGTCGTCAAAGTGTACGGTGGGGTCGATCCTGTCTGCGGCATATCTCACGGATGCGAGGGTCGTTTTGCGGACCGGAAGAAGTTCCGCGATCATTTTACCCTTTTTATGATACCAGAAATTTTTGGAGTCTCTGTAGCCGTAGTCCACCGGGCAGGCGGGGAAATCCTTGCCCCTGACGCCGTTGACGATGGCATTGTAGTATTTTTCCTTCATCAGGATCTTGTCCACTTTCAGGATGAAATGAGCGCCATAAGGACTTGTGATGCCGTTGAAGTCGTGGTATTTCTCCAGAACGTAGTGATCCTCGCCCTCTTTGATGGGAAGGTCCGCGTCAGCTCCGTCAAGGGTGTCCATCCAGGTGCATTCGATAACCTGAAACGCCTCGCTGAGGACCTTTGGATAACTGCCCTCCGGATCCTCTTTGGCCCGCAGGCCGTCTTCAAGATGCATGGAAAAATCTTTCATCTTTTCGGCAGTGGTATCTCCGGGCCAACCCAGTCTTACCGCCTCTTTGAAGTACTTTTTATCGTCAGGGAAGAAGTTTATGGCGCATTTTTTGCGCTTGATCAGGTTCTGTGCGGTGTTTGATGAATTCCTGCAGGACAGAAGCATGGCATAGTAGCCCTTGCCCGCAACGTAATAAGGCTGTACCAGCGAGTATGAGCCGCAGTTCGTTGCGCCGTCATCCGCAAGAGTGCTCACCAGCACCGCAGGCATTGGAAAGAACAGAGAAGTCTGGTAGAAATTGTCAACTATCCTTAGGTCCTTAAAATCCGACATTTTATTCCTCCGAAGTAAAATATACATGTTTACCGCAAAACTGCAGGTTTTGACGGTTTATTTTAACTATTTTCGCATTTTTTCGCAATCGTTTTAAGCTGCGAGCAGGTCCGTGATCGGTCCGGCAGTGCCGCCGGGCAGTGGTGATCCGTCAGAGTCTCCACCACACGAGCCCGGAGCTTTCGAGAACGTCCTTCGGCACTATGCCTTTAACGTCAATGAACACTTTGGGCTTTCCGTCTCTTGCGTAAAGCTTCGAAATGCCCTCAATACCCATCTCTTTATACTCTTTGTGGGCCACGGCGACAATAATGCATCCGCAGTCCTTTATATCTTCGATATCACGGAGTTCGATTCCGTACTCTCTTTGGACGTCTTCTTTTACAGCCCCCGGATCGCAGATATCGGCTTTTATGCCCTGCTCCAGCAGCCTGTTATAGATGTCCACGACCCTTGTGTTTCTTATGTCCCGGCAGTTCTCTTTAAACGTCAGACCGAGGATGACCGTTTTGACGGTTTCGGGATCAAGTCCCGCCTCTTTCATTTTCTTCACCGCGGCGTCAGCCACAAAGCGGCCCATTCCGTCGTTTACCGCTCTTCCGCCCAGCACTATGGTGCTGTGGACGCCAAGCCTTTCAGCCTGATATGTGAAATAGTACGGGTCAACGCCAATACAGTGTCCGCCCACAAGTCCCGGTCTGAAGCCCAGAGCGTTCCACTTTGTGTTCATGCCCTCTATAACTTCCCCTGAGTCTATGCCCATTCTGTCGAAAACCATTGCCAGTTCGTTCATGAAGGCAATATTCACGTCCCGCTGGCTGTTTTCGGCAACCTTGATCGCCTCCGCAGTCCTTATGTTAGACACGGGAAAAGTTCCTGCTTCAATGATGAAGTCATAGACCGCCTTTATGTCTTCAAGGGATTCCCGGTCCATGCCGGAAACTATCTTTTTAATGGTGGGGAGCCTGTGGACCTTGTCCCCGGGATTGATCCTCTCGGGTGAATAGCCAACCTTAAAATCAGTTCCGCAGGAAAGTCCCGACCCCTTCTCAAGCACCGGGACACAGGTGTCCTCCGTGCAGCCGGGGTATACAGTGGATTCATAAACGATGACTGACCCTGGGGTGAGGTTTCTACCGATTATCTCGCTGGCGGAGATCACCGGAGTCAGGTCGGGGGTGTGGTCGAAGTTGATTGGAGTCGGCACCGTCACGATAAAGAAGCTTGCATTTTTAAGTTCTTTTTCATCGTTTGTGAATAATACGGAAGTGTTTTTCAGGGCTTCGTCGCCGACCTCGTCCGTTGGGTCTTTGCCGTTTTTAAGAGTCTCTATTTTTCTCGGTGAGATATCAAAGCCGATGACTTTTAATCCCTTTCCGGCAAAAGCCACGGCAAGGGGCAGTCCCACGTACCCGAGACCTACCACCGCAATGCTTTTCTCACCTTTTATGATCAAATCCGATAAAGCCATATAAAAGCCTCATTCTCCGCTCTGTCCGGCGTCTTTTTCTTCTGTTTTACGGCCCTCCCGGACGCCTTCCGCCCTGAAGACCGCTTTAAAAGTCAGCAGGATGCACTTAAGATCAAATGCAAAACCGGCTTTCTTCACGTATTCGCCGTCAAGAGCAGCCTTTTCCTCTATGGAAAGCTCGTCTCTGCCGTTTATCTGAGCCCAGCCTGTAAGCCCCGGCCTAAAATCGTTGGCGCCGTATTTGTCCCGTTCCGCCACAAGATCGTCCTGGTTCCAGAGCGCAGGCCTTGGCCCCACGAAGCTCATTTTCAGAGTCAGAATGTTAAACAGCTGGGGCAGTTCGTCGAGGGAATACTTTCTCAGGAACCGGCCCGTTTTGGTTATATATGCATCCGGGTCCTCCAGCAGATGGGTCGCCACATCCGGCGTGCCCGTCTTCATGGTCCTGAACTTGAATAGTGTAAACAGTTTTTTCCCCTTTCCGACCCTTTTCTGGGTGTAGATCGCACAGCCCGGGCTTGTAAGGGCCACCGCCAGGGAAATCACAGCCATTGGCAAGAGCAAGAGCGCAAGCAGCGCCAAAGCAGCCAAAAAATCCAAAAGAGGCTTAAAAAACTTCAGATACATGTCACTTTTCCGGCATCGCCGTCAGATGGTATTCTCCTTGAGGAACTTCTTCTTTTCGGCAATGAGTTTTTCCACTGCCAGCGAGCTCTTCTCCGAAGCCGCCTTTTTCTCCAGCAGATCCTGGGGAAATCTGGATTCCACGTCTGCAATGGCTTTTTTCGTCGTGAATATTCTCCACCTCTTGTAGACCTTCGCGTCCTCGGGGTTTTTGGCGAGATGCTCGGCAAGGCTGCTCTTGTAGTCTTCGATGACCTTTCTGTTGGCCTCGATCTCCTCGTCATACATCTTGAGACGGTTGACGGTGGTGGGAACCGTGTTATAGGAGGCCTTGAATTTGTCGATTATCGTCTTGTACTGGGCGGAATATGGGCAGCCCATTTTTTCCTCAACGCGGTTGGTGACAATGACCCCGTTGCCCTTGTTTACATTCTTATAGCCAACGAGATACTGGATGCTCTTTGCGGCAAAAGAGATAAACTCGATTATCTCCACCGCCAGCGCTTTTTTAACGTCTTCCAGTTCCGGCCATTTCTGGAGATTTTCCTGGGTGATAAGGTCGGCGCAGGCCTCAAGGTATTCCACGAGACGGCAGGTCCCTTCGAAGTGGTCCCTGGCGCTGTTAGCGTCCGGGTAAACGTAATCCGGCTCATGGGTATAATAATCTGCGGCAAAAGAGGCGGCAAAAGCCCTGACTTTTGCGATAAAATCAGTAAGGATATCGCATCTGTCGTTTCCGAGATACCCTGTTACCGCTGCATTCTTTACCGCGGTCAGACCGTCTCTGATCTTAAGGTCCAGGGGTTTCGAAAGTGCAGCCGACGCAAGGCCTGCATATATGGATGCTGCCCAGGCATCCTGTTCTCCTCCGGCGATCGCGAGAAAGCCTGCTCTGGCAAGTTCATAGTCACCGTTTTCATAGGCTGCAACGGCATCCTGAAACGTTTTCGGCAAAGGCTGAGTTTCTCCGCCATCTTTGGCAGGATCAGGATTCCCGGGTTCGGGTGCGGCGGTCTTCGGAACGTCGAGTTTTGTTCCGCAGGCTTCACAAAATACAACTTTTTTTGTGTCTTCAGCTGAAATATTCGCTCCGCAATTTGTGCATTTAAAACTGATCAACATAATAGCCCTCCTGACAGTATTTTTCTCACTTTGATTATACTATTTTAGCGCCGCCGTGTTCAAGTAAAAAAAGGTCGTCTATTGACTTTTTAAATATTTATAAATAAAATCAAACCATGTGACGGGACGCAACGGATACTTCGATCCGGCGTATAATATTGGTCAGGAACATTCGGAAATCATTGGCGCGAGAAAGCGGCAGTCCGGACCTCAGGAGATTAAAATGGCAGATCAGAATTACAAATTACCCTGGAATCCCAAAAACAGACTCAACTTGATCGATGACGAGTCATTAAAACGCGGTATGCAGCTCTACCGGAACGGTTTTGTTCAGGGCGTTGAGTTTGGCGACTCCGACGGAAAACCTCAGGTGACCGTAAAAGTTTATTTTGACAGCTGCTCCGCATTTCCCCAGAATTCCGCAGTTGTGAAGACCGAGAAGGTTTATACGGTTAAGACTTCCCGCGATGCTTCCATTGGCATTTGCGAAGCCGGAACTTGCTGCCAAAACAGGTGTCTTCCGCTGGTGGCGGCATACTTGAAATACCTTGACGATAATAAAATGCTTGAAACAGTTCTCAAGGAGCGGGCCTCGTACAGGACGTTAAACAATATTCAGAATCCGGTTTACGAATTCCTCTGGGAGCCGGAAGGTGACACGCTAAACGTTATACCCCAGAATTATATTGACGCCGCCAATGCCCTTCTCGACAGACACCTCCTCAACGTCAGACCCGCCAAGAGCAAAAACGGCTATATTTCTTTGGATTTCGACGGCAGGCTATGCCACAAATATCAGGAAAACGACCCCCGTTTCACCTTTACGGACTTTTTGCTCTACCTTTCAAGACTTGAAAACGAGACCCCCAACATGGAGGACGGGATCTCTGTGGGAACCAAGTTCAACCCCGCGGTCTCTAACTGCGGAAAGACCTGCCCCAACTGCAACTGCGAGTTCTGCATACCGGTCACCGCGGCATATATAAGATATCTCCGGGAAAGCGGCAGGGAGAGCGATATCAAACGGGCGGAGCGGGAGCGCTTGGAATCCCCGGTAAAAATACGCTACGGCACCAAAATGCCCTTCAAAGAGAACTCCGGTACTGTTAAAAATCTTGTGGAACAGATCTCCTGCCTGCCGAAAATGGTTCTTGACGCTGCGGCAAGGCTTCTTGACAGCGGTCAGGTCTCCGTATTTCCCCACAAAACTCTCGAAAACGAGGAAGAGGATAAGAACATCATCTGTGACCTGGCCATCTGGTATTATAAAGATTCGAAGGACCTCAACAAGGCAAAGAACGTGGAGGACTTCTTCTGCAATGACCCGGATCAGGGCGTCTTTGTATATCACATAAAGAGCCTCGACTTTTCCAGCAAGGAACTTCCCCTTTGGGAGATCGTTCTCAGAGCCACCGTTTCCCTTGATTACCTCAGAAAATCGTCCTTCAACACTGAGACCCTTTCCTTCAAGAGAGCCACAGTCATCGACAACTTCATGCGCCAGACGGAGCAGGTGCCCGGTCTTGAAAAGATCATGCGCCTTGCCAATAACGAAAAGACCAACTCCCTCTTCTGCATCATAGAGGGCAGCAAGGACACAGGCAAGAAAAAGATCGTTGAAAATATCGCCGAACTGCTGGCGCAAAACGGCAAGATCAAGACAAAGGATTACCAGAAATGCACATTCGAAGAGCTTGGCCGCACCCTTATCAGGACTTATGAGCCCGCCTACCGTGAAGAGACTGATCCCTACAGTTATCCCTCGGGCCAATATTACGAAGGTCCCAAATATAACGTTTTTGAAAAACAGGTCCTTTACGTGATCACAGGGCTCCAGAAATTCCTCCGTGAGGTCAACGAAAAAGGCGTCTACGACGGAAGGCTGGAGCATATCCTCAAGATCCTTGGCCGTGCTGAAAAGGACACATACGTGATCATTCTCGGGCTCTCCCCCGAAGACGTGGACAGTTTTCTCGCCCTCGACAGCCGCTACAAATTCCTCTACGGTCAGAACAGGCTGCACCTTGAGAACATGACCACCGACGAGCTCTGCGACGCATATCTTGCCGAGCTCTCGAAGGACGTAAGAGATCAGATCACCGACGAGGATGGGTTCCGGCAGAGTTTTGCGGAGTTCATGGCCTTTAACGAGAAGTTTTTGCCCATGGGCAATACGGAGCTTGTAAACTACCTTGCCAATTACAGCAACGTGGAAGGCAAACCCGAGCTCCCGCCCAACGCCTACAACAACAAGAAAGCCGCCCTCGCCCTTGACGAGATGATAGGCATGAACGCCATCAAGCAGCAGATCAGGGACTTTGAGGCCTTCATGGCCTTCCAGAAAAAGGCCCAGGCCTCCGGTATCAAAGCCGAGCACGGAAACATGCACATGCTCTTCACCGGAAACCCGGGCACGGGCAAGACCACAGTTGCCAGGATAATCGCATCCATGCTTTTTGACATTGGCGTTCTCCCCAGCAACAAGCTTGTTGAGGTGGAGCGGAAAGATCTGGTGGCTTCCTACGTTGGCCAGACCGCAACAAAGACCGGAGACGTGATCAAGAAAGCCCTTGGCGGCGTTCTGTTTATAGATGAAGCATATGCCCTTGCCCTTGACGACAACGACAGCTTCGGAAAGGAAGCCATTGCCACCCTCGTAAAGGCAATGGAAGACCACAAGGACAACCTGATAGTGATCCTTGCAGGCTACGAGAAGGAGATGAACGACTTTTTGAAGTCAAACTCCGGCATCGAGTCCAGGGTGGGCTACACCTTCAGATTTGAAAATTACTCCATCTCCGAACTCTCCCAGATGTACATAAACAATCTGACAAAGATGAACTTCACCCTCTCCCCCGGAGTCCGCAAAGCCATGGAGAACGTGACCGAGTTCTTCGTGAACAGGCGTTATTTCGGCAACGGCCGCTTCGTGAAGAAGATGACCCAGGAGACGGTTATAAGACACGCCAAGAACGAGAACGCCCCGGGCTGGCAGCTGACACTTATTTCCGAGGAAGACGTGCCGACGGTGGAGGACATGTCCGTCAAAACCTCTGCCGACGAGACCAAGACCTCGGGTCTTGAAAATCTCATCGGCCTTGACGACATTAAAGACCAGATAAGGAAATTCCGCAACACCGTGGCCTTCAAGAGAAAGGCAGGTGCCTACGGCATAAAGATACCCAGAGGCAACAACCACATGCTTTTCTGCGGCAATCCCGGCACCGGCAAGACCACCATTGCCAGGATAATGGCCCGGGAACTCTACGATGCGGGCATCGTTGCGGAGAACAAGCTCATCGAGTGCGGCAGGCAGGACCTGGTGGGGATGTATCTCGGCCAGACAGCTCCCAAGACCCAGGATATGATTACCAGAGCCCTTGGCGGCGTTCTGTTCATAGACGAGGCCTATTCACTGACCTCCGGCGGACACGGCGGCGATTCCTACGGAGAAGAAGCGGTGACAACCCTTGTCAAGGCGATGGAGGACTATAAGGACAATCTTGTCATCATTTTCTCCGGCTATTCCGACAAGATGGACGAGTTCGTGGCCTCAAACCCGGGCATTGCCTCCAGGATCGGCTTTACGTTCAGTTTCAAGGATTACACGTCGGATGAGCTCACCGCAATATTCAAACTAAAAGTCACAAAGACTGGCCTTGACGCAAACGACCCCGAGACCCTGGCCAAGGTCAAGAGCATTATGCAGTATTTCATCTCCGTGCCCAATTTCGGCAACGGTCGTTTTGCGGAGCGTGTTGTCCAGATGACCTTTGAGATCCACGCCGAGCGCTGCATGAACTCGAATAACAGAGAAGAACTTTCGAAGATCACCCCCGAGGACATTCCTTCGGTGAAATATCTGATAGAGCACATGTCCAACGGCGACGAACTGCTGAACCCGGACGAGATCGAAGAATCCCAGCATATGCGCACCGCCATTCATGAGCTTGGCCACGCCATCGTGTGCAGGATACTCTTCCCCAAGACGCCAATCGAGCGCATCACCATTTCCGCAGAGGGGAACGGCGCCTTGGGATACGTTGCCCACAAGGGATACGGCGTCAGCAACAAGACCGCCTCGGAGCTTAAAAAGCAGATCAGCGTGAACATGGCGGGCATTGCCGCAGAGGAACTGCTCCTTGGCGAATACGGCAACGGCGGAACTTCGGACCTTGAGAGCGCAACGTCCATCGCCTGGGCAATGATCTCCCGCTACGGTATGTCAAAGAGGGGCTTTACGGTGGTCAAAGACAGGAGCAGCGAAAGCAAGGCCGAGATCGACCAGATCCTGAAGGACTGCTTTGAAGACGCCAAGCACATCATCTCCGAAAACGTCAAAGCCCTTGAAAAGGCCAAGGACCTGCTCCTTGAAAAGAAGAGCATCACGGACAGCGAGCTGTCTGCAATAATGGAACAGGAAAAAGCCTGAAATACAGTATTTAAACTTACCAAAACGCGGCCCCGATTTGACTTCCGGGGCCGCTCTTTTTATCCTATATTGCCGAAAAATAAGGCATCAGTTATTTTGACATGTCTCTGTCGAAGACCCAGGTTCCCGAGCCAACTGTCCGTGCGGGAATTCCCTTTATCCTGATCTCTGCGGACGTTCCTGCAGGAACTGTTACGGTGTAGCGCCTTGTACCTCCTTCGCCGTTGCCGAAGCACACGGAAATCTCTCCGTAAGGCGAATCGATGGAGCACCTCAGGCACTTCACAGCTTCAAAATCCGCCGGCTCAACGGCGAACTTTTTGAAGCCCGGTTCGATGACCTTGATCCCCGCGATATCCTCGTAATACGAGAGCATGAATCCGCCGTGCATCGGGTGGTTGTAGGATGCCACACCTATGTTTTTGTTTGTCTCTACAAAGTGCATGTCCGGGCACTCCCACATGGAAGTGGCGTTGTCGTCAAGCATGGTTCCGAAACTGTAATGGTCTCTATTGAAAAGGAAGCGCATTGCCTCGTCTGCAAATCCAAGGCGGGCAAGTGCCGGCACCAGATACTTGTTTGCATATATGCCGGTGTACATGGCATGATCGTCTTCGGCAAGGCCCGAAAGTGTTGCCTCAAGAAGCTTTTCGCCCTCTCCGTCAGTGTAAATTCCCAGCAGCAGCGCCACGCCGTTTGATCCGCTGTAGCCGTAGCTGTGTTTTTCACTGTTGTAAAAGTGTCTTATGACGGAATCTTTAATCTTTTCGGCCAGTTCCTCGTACTCTTCGCTCCTGCCGGTTCCCAGTTCCCTTGATATCTCCGCCATTTTCTTTGATATCTCGTAGAACATCATTGTCGACGAGTGGGGTACGGGCATCCTCCGGGGGCCTTCATTGCCAAGGGGCGGATCCCAGTCGCCAAGGCCAACGCTTATAACGTAGTCCTCCGCCCTGTCCTGTTCGTGGCGCATCCACTTCTCCATCATGTCCAGATTCGCCTCAAGGGCATGCCTGTCGCCCTTGTATTTCCAGAGCCAATAGGGAATGATTATCTGGGCGCATCCCCAAAGAGGAGAAGCCTCTCCGCAGCCCCTCTTTCCCGGAGCGATCATCTGCCAGACTTTGTAAACCCTGTCGCTGGTCCTGATATCCTCAAGGTATTTTTCGTAGGCGGAAGTGCTGTCATAGGAGAGCAGGCCCCAGTTGCAGACCACCTGGGCGTCTCCCAACCAGCCGCATTTTTCTCTTGCAGGGCAGTCCTCGGGATATCCGTGGTAGTTTGACCTGTAGGTGTTTCTCATCACCTTGTCAAGACGATTTAGGTCCTCACAGTCGCTGTCAAAGTGTCCCGTCTCCTCAAAGTGCGTCGAAAGAGCGTAGCCCTTGATCATTGAAGGCGAAGGCTCGGTTCCGTAGCCCTTGGAGAAATCGTGTATGCCCGTGATCTCAACGTATCTGAAGCCGTGATACGTAAACCTGGGCCTGAAAACCTCTGGCCCCGGACCGCCTCCGGCGATATACATGTCCTGCTGGATGCACTGGGTGGCAAAGGCTCCCGTGGATCTGTGGTCGAGGTTTCCGCCGGGACCAAGGGCCTCCGAAGTCCTTATAACGTAGCAGGCGCCTCTTGGCGAGTAAGCAGGTATCGTGATTTCATAAATGCCCGCAAAATTCTCGCCCATGTCGAATATCCAGGCACCGTCCGATTTTCCATTTTCGCAGTGATAACCGATGCAGGGTATCTCACGAATTATCCTTATCGGCGGCATGAGGCAGGGAGTAAGTTTTCCCTTGTGTGTGTCGTCGGTTTTGACAGGTCCCCAGCCCTCTTCAGAGCCCTCGGGATCTGCAAAGTCAGGCGTCTCGAGCCTCTTGTCGTAAGTCTCGCCGGCATATACGTTGTTAAGGGAAATGGGGCTGTATTTGTATTTCCAGTTTTCGGTATCGGTGAGAACATCCGCTTTGGTGCCGTCCTCAAAATACACCCTCAACACCGCTTTTACGCAAACGTCACCGTAAACCATTCCGTTGCTGCCCCAGACTCTGCTCTGGGAATAGAAGCCCTCACCAAGACACACTGAGAGGCAGTTTTTCCCTGTTTTTACGAGATCCGTAACGTCAAGCGCTCTGTAGAGCACCGTCTCCTCATAGTTCGTGGAGGGAGGATCCAGGTAGTTTTCATCGGTGCGGCGGTTATTGATGTAAAACTCTCCGGCGCCAAGGCCAATGCCCCAAAGAACCGCCTTTCCGACCTTTTTATCCAACGTGAATTTCGTTCTGAGATAAGGTGCCCAGCCCGCGATGTGGCAGGAAGGTTTGATCCATTCTGCCTTGCCAAAATCCTCGGTCGAAAGCTCGGTCATAAACGTTGCCGAAGCGGATGCGCTGTTCCCGTAATTGTCGAAAGACGTGACTTTAAGCACATATTCTTCCGCAAAAGCCAGTTCAAGCCCGCTCACGACAACGTCAACGCTCTCGCCGCTCTCCACAATCCCTGTATCTTTAACGGCTTTATTGCCGGCTGTTATCTCTATTCTGTATGCGGTCTGACGGATCTCATTTTCATCCCCGTCGTATTTCCAGCTGAATCTGAGCCCTTTTACCGGCACGTTCAGGCAGGGGCTTTCTCTGTTGATCTTTATGTCATAAACTCTCATTTTGATTTTTTCCTCATTCTTTCCACTTGAAATTATCTTTGCCCGCTGCAGCCTCAAAACTGTATTTAACGATCCCAAGATCGATATATCTGCAGGGTCCGGGCAGTGATACAATGCTTACCGTATCGCCGGACAGGAGCTCGATCCTGAACTGCTGCTGGTTTATGGCAGTCGGAGCCAGCAATGCGCCCTCCACTCCTCTTTTAAACCATTCCGGCACCTCTTCCGGCGCTTTCACAAGTTTTTTCACAGGTTTACATCTGTGAGCCGCTCCCTGAGTTGCACCGTACCCAAGGGCGATAACTATGTATATCACGTTTCCCTTTTCCGGTGTCACCTTCGACCTTTCGTAGGTGAGAGCCACCCAGCAGGTGTTAAGTCCCAGTTTCTGGGCAAATAAAACAAGCCTCTCGCCAAAATACCCCGCCTGCTCTTCCATTCCCGAAGGCCCTTCGATCACGAAATAGTTTCTGCAGCCGGAAAAACTGCCGTAGTGAGGTTTTGACGCTTTGAACGCCTCCGGCTCATCCACGAATAGCCTTATATTAAGGCCGCTTTCCCGGTTTATGTCACGGATCTCCTCGAGAAGAGCCTCTTCCTGCTCTTTGCCAATGGCTTCGTTCTTGTACTGCCTCACCGAGTGACGGCTTCGCATGACCTCAAGAATATCTTCCACAAACGTCTCCTTTTGTCTTTAAAAAAGCCGGAAGATGTCAGAAACGGTCTTCCGGCTGATTTCAATTAAATTACTGTTTGTCCGGCCTCAGCTTAACTTGAACTGGACATTAAGCCCAGGGGTTCTTGCTCTGAGGAACTCTTATGTCGCCGATGCACTGGATCTCTCTGAAGAACCACTCTCCTGTAGAAGGTTTCTTTCTGAGGGCAATGGATCTTTCCGAATCCGCACCGGAGCTCTTTACCCACATGGTTGCATAGTTTTCATTGTCAAAGGAATAGGGATTGGCAATTACGTCTATCGTGTAAGGAGTTGAAGGCGTGTAGTCGTTGGCAACGGTTGCACCCTTGAAGAAGGATGCGGGAACGTATTCCTTGTCCTTAAGTCTGTCCCTGATGAACTGTCTTGTGTAAGGGTTCATCTCGTCAGGTCCGTTCAGAAGGTCCAGCATTTTAAAGCACTCATCCTGATTGTCCTTGAATGCCATCAGTGCGACCATTACAAGCGCTGTGGTCTTGAAAGGAGTGTCGAGAGAGGCCTCGGGCAGCTGCTTCAATTCGTCAACGGTTTTCGGAATACTGTTGAAAGTGAACGTTTTTACTTCCCGTGTTCCCTTTCCGACCTGAGGCTCGTCTGTGGAGCTGTTTCCGCTGCCGGAACTTGAAAACAGACCGGAGAAAAATGATTTTAAACTGTCAAGAAATCCCATAGTAAATCCTCCAGAATTATCGCCGGTTATAACTCCGGCAAAACAAAGTTTGCAACAGGGCCAAATCTGCCCTCATCGTGATAAATCAGCCGTTGTAAAGGACGTCCCACATCTGGTTTGCCTGTTCCTGAATTCTCGCGAGGCTGTCCTGCCAGGCCGCCTCGTTTTTGCAGTAATCGCCGAAAAGATTGGCCATTCCCTTATGGATGATGCTGGCGACTTCCGGGGGAACGCAGGTTCCAAGCTGGCCGGGCACGTAGTTGTCGTAGTTCGCGGTAAATGCGGCGTAGTTCTTTCCGTCATATCCGTCGCCCTTCAGGTGCCAGAAGTCCTGATCGCCAAGTTTCTTAAGGATCGGCACGTCTCCGCCCGCCTGGGAGTGGAGCGCGTACTGGCCTTCCTCGGTAAGGAGGAATAGAGCAAGAGCAGCAGCTGTGTCCTTATTTCTGGTGTAACTGAATACCGAGAATCCAAGAGATCCGCAGGGGGAAGCCTTGTTCGGGAAGAGCGGATAAGGAGCCACATCCCACTCGGTGCCCTTCGGATAGTTCTTGACTCTCTCCGTAAGAACCGTGTATGACTCGTTAAAGTTGAACACGCAGCCGTTGTAAGGTCTCACCTGGCTGTACTCTCTTGCAAGATTCGTGTTCAGCTCACAGTCATTGGGGTATGCCAGACGTCTCTCAATGAGTTCGATGCCTTCGCTGATACCCTTAATGACATTCTCATTGTCAAGATTTACTCTCTTGTTCTCTTTGTCATACCACTTTCCGCCGTAAGCATAAAGGAACGGGCTATAGAGGTTCTGCCACTGGAAATTGTATGCGCAGCCAACCTGAGTCAAAGTGATGCCGTCAACGTCGTACTGTTTCAGTCTCTCGCAGTAGTCCTTGAAAGTCGCCCAATCCCAGTCGTTTGCAACTCTCTCGCCGGGAGCGAGGATACCGGCCTCCACCATGGCATCGACGTTATAGGAGAAGATAACGTTTCCGCAGGTCATGGCCACCATGTACATCTTTCCCTCAACGTAGCTGAGATCAAGGATACCGCCGTAAATATCGCTAAGGTCGATGCCGTAGGCCTCAACGTAGGAATCCAGGGGCATCATGGTCTCGTTCACGATCGCATACTGATAAAGGGTATCGTTTGCGCCAAGTCCGCCGTCCGTCATATAGAACAGGTCACCCAGGGTCCTGGACGAGATCAGAGCGTCGTAGCTGGTGAGATTGAACTCAGTCTCAATGGTGACGTCGGGATACTTGTTCCGGAACGCATTCAGCCAGCTCTTAATACCTCTCTGAGACTCCTCATTGGTGTACAGATGGTTGACGCAGGACACTTTTACCTTTCCGCGGATCTCGGGAACGTAGTCATCAGGCAGTTCTCCGGTCTCCTTCGGACGGTTGTCGCAGGCGCCGACAGTCAGCAGCATCAATGCCGCCAGAGCGATAAGCGCTATCCTGACAAATGTTTTAAGGAATGGTTTCATTTCCGTACTCCTTTTATGGAATATTTGTGACCTTATGATATCACATAACCCCATAATAATGCAACAAAAAAATAACGTCCGGGCAGCGGCGCCGGTAAAAGCCGTTGTCGGCTCAAGGAGTTAAATTTTGTGAAAAACAAGCACATATTTCATTGGCAAAACGTCTTGAATAACGGCGGTTTTTCTTGACAACGTCCTCCGAAGTGATACAATACACACTGCATTTTGCAAAAAGCGGAGTTCGGCCTCTAAATCCTTCGCGATATAAACCAAAACCAAGGAGAACAAACCAATGAAAAACACTCAAGGCAGCGGGATCTCCCCGAAGTCACTGCCGGCAATGACCGCCGATTTTCTCAAGGCATTGCCGATATACGTCACCGTCGTCTTTGTCATCGACACCCTTCTGATGAATTTTCTTGCCGGGATCACTCTGGTAAACCTTCCCTGGATAGCCGTCAACGCAGCCATCACGGTCTCCTGGATATCTTTCATTATACTTGATATTGTCACGAAAAGATTCGGCCCCGAAGCCGCAAATCTTCTCTCCGTCATCGCCGCAGTCTCAAACACAGTCTGCGCTTTGATCTGTTTTGCGGCCAGCAAGATATTCAGCAACCCGTCTCTGGATCTCATCCTCGGCGGCCAGTGGTCCGTCTTCACCGCCAGCACCATTGCGTTTATTCTGTCGGCGATCCTCAACAACTACATCAACGCCCTTATCGGCCGCCTTTTCACAAAGGATCCGGACGGCAAGCTCGCCTACGTCGCCAGAGCCTTCATTTCGACTTTTATTTCCCAGTTTGCCGACAATTTTCTGTTTCTCTTCTTTGCCTTTTTCCTGTTCCCGATGATACCCACCGCCCTTCAGGTCACCTGGACAATGCCCCAGATACTCGTATACGCCGCAGTCTGCGCAGTCATCGAACTTCTTTCGGAGGTCATTTTCTCACCTCTCGGGTATGTTGTAGTAAAAAGGTGGAAGGAGCGGGGTGTCGGTTCTGCGTTCATCGAAAAATACTGTGTGAAGGAGACCGCCAATGAAATTCAACGATAAACTTGAAGAGCTGTCCGCCTCCGAGCTTGCCCGCTTTGTCCGGTCCGGGAAGGTATCGCCGAAAGAAGTCATAAGGTACTTCCGTCAGAGGATCGAGACCCTGAACCCCGGTCTGAACGCCTTCGTTTACACAAAATTCGACTATGCAGAGGCTGAGGCGGAAAAGCTTGAGGCAATGCTTGCAAGAGGCGAAGACATTGGCGACTTTGGGGCCGTTCCCTTCGGCCTGAAAGATTTTCTGCCCTCAAAAAAAGGCTGGACAAGCTCCCACGGAGGAGTTCCCTCCTATGTGCGGACCGATGACGAGGATTCCGAATTCTGCGCAGCCATGGAGCGGGCGGGCGGTATTTCCGTCGGAAAGACCAATGCCCCGGCTTTCGGATTCTCAGGCGCCTGCGACAACGTACTCTATGGTCCCACGTCAAACCCCTTTTCTTTGAAACACAACTCCGGCGGATCCTCGGGTGGAAGCGCCGCAGCCGTTGCCGCAGGTCTCGTTCCCATCTCCGAAGGTTCGGACGGCGGAGGGTCCATAAGAATCCCTGCTGCCTGGTGTCTTTGCTACGGCTTCAAGGCGTCCATCGGCACCATTCCCCAGATCATCAGGCCCGACGGTTGGGCAGCCTCACACCCCTATTGCTTCAACGGCGGAATAACGAAGACGGTTGAGGATGCAGCAATACTTTTGAATCACATGGCCCGGTTTGACCCCCGGGACCCCCACAGTATCCCCCGCCCCAAAAAGGACTACAGGCAGCTGATGAACCGCGGGATTGAAGGGATGAAGATCGGTTTTACCCCTGATTTCGGCATTTTCCCAGTTGAAGAAGAGATCGCGTCCATATGCGGAGAAGCCGCTTTTTCTCTTGCCAATGCGGGCGCAAAAGTTTCCTTTATAAAGCCCCGTATTCCTTACACGGTTAACGAACTCGCGGAGCTTTGGTGCCTCTCTATAAGCATCGACACCGCCATTGAGCTTTCTCTGCTGAGGGAAAAAGGCATAGACCTTGCCGGAACTCACAGTGACGAGCTGCCCGAGGCATTCCTCTACTGGAACGAAATCGCGGCAAAATCGGACATTTTTGACTACTACAAGTTCAACACAGTAAGGACCGCCATTCTGGACGCTCAGGAGGAAATATTCAAAGACTTTGACATCCTCATCTCGCCAACGACAGTCTGCCCGCCGGTCCTCAACTCCGAAAGCGGAGAGACCCAGGGTCCCGAATATGTAAACGGGATAAAGCTTGAAAGACGGATCGGATACTGCGAGACGTTTATAGAAAACTTCACCGGCAATCCCGCTGCGTCGATTCCGGCAGGACTGACCAAGAGCTGTCTTCCCGTGGGCATGCAGATCATCGGGAAAAAGTTCCGTGACGAGGACGTTTTGGCAGTCTCGAAGGCGTTTGAAAACATCAGGCCCTGGCGCCAATACTATGAAATAGCGCGTCTGCGGGGCAGCAATTAGTGATCAGTGATTATTGAGAAGAGTGAGTAGTGATTAGTGAGTAGTGAATAGTTGATGTGCGGCGCTGTTTTACTGACGGCGCCGCGATTGCTTTTAGCGCCTGCGGCGCAGATGAGTGCGGCGAAGCCGCCCCACAACTGTTAACTGATAACCGTTAACTAATAACTATCAATTAGTGCCGGGCTTGCGAAGCTTTCCGCAACTGTCCGCTGTAAAATGTTAATTGTTTTCTGATAACTCGCGCGCAGCGCACAGCGTATCTTCCGCACTTCCAAAGGAAGTCAACCTGAAATAGCCCCCTCCGCATTGGCCAAAGCCGGCGCCCGGGGTCCCTACTATATGTTTTTCTCTTAAGAGCATGTCAAAATATGACCAGCTGTCAAGGCCCCCCGGGCATTCCATCCAGATATATGGGGCGTTTTTGCCTCCGGTGTACCAGATGCCTGCAGAGTCAAGAGCCTGCATGATGACCTTGGCATTTGCCTTGTAACAAGAAATATTTTCCATTATCTGAGCTCTGCCGGCAGGCGAGAAAACCGTTGCGCCGCCCTTCTGAATTATGTATGAGACGCCGTTGGTCTTGGTGGTGCGGTTTCTCACCCACATTGCATTAAGAGAAAGGCCGTCCCTGACAAGAGCTCCCGGAACGATCGTATATCCAAGACGGGTGCCGGTGAAGCCGGCGGTTTTTGAGAGGGAGCAGATCTCTATTGCGCAGGTTTTTGCTCCCTCTATCTCGAAAATGCTGTGGGGGATGTCCGGGTCTTCAATAAAGGCCTCGTAGGCTGCGTCGAACAGGATGACTGCTCCTCTGTCATTTGCGAAGTCCACCCATTTTTTGAGTTTGGACTTATCAAAAACCGCCCCGGTGGGATTGTTGGGGAACAGATGTAGATGAGATCCGCAGCCAGGTCGGCGGAGGGTTCGGGCAGAAAGCCCTTCTCCTTTCCCGAGGGCAGATGGACGATCCTGCGTCCGGCAATGATATTGGCGTCAACGTAGGCCGGGTAGGCAGGTTCCATGATAAGAGCCGCGCTGTCACGGTCAAACAGGTCAAGTATGTCGCCAAGTTCGTCGCTGGCGCCGCTTGAAACAAAGACCTCTCCCGGATCCACGTCAACGCCCCTTGACCGGTAATAGTCCGAAATCGCTTGCCGAAGAAATGGTGCG
This sequence comes from uncultured Clostridia bacterium, assembly GCA_947304585.1. Lineage (GTDB taxonomy): Bacteria > Bacillota > Clostridia > UBA1212 > UBA1212 > UBA1212. The sequence continues at coordinate 29,783 of CAMZBI010000014.1, forward strand.
CCGCACTCCGGCATGTACCCGTGGAAAGTGTCCCGTGAGGCCTGGTCGGCAACAGCCTCGTGAAGGGCCTTGATGACTTCGCCGCAGAGCGGAAGGGTTACGTCGCCGACGCCAAGCCGGTACAGCCTTACACCCGGATTCTCCGCAAGATAAGCGGAAACCTTCTGCGAAATGTTGTAGAACAGGTATGATTCTTTAAGATTTTTATAATTTTGATTGGGTTTAAGCATCGTCTTTGTCCTTTCCGGCAGTTGCGTTTCAAAGCATTGGCGGCACCGGGATGCACCCCCACTCCCGGAAAGCAGCCGGAACATTATTCGAGTACAGCCAAAGGCCTTGGCAAACCGTCAAGGCTCATGGAACCGTTATGCTCAGAGTTTTTGAAGAAATCAGGACTCTTTTCCAAGGCCGCTGTGTTTGAAAGCTGCGCCGATGAATCCCAGGAACAGGGGATGGGGTTTGTTGGGCCTTGATTTGAATTCGGGATGGTACTGGACGCCAACAAAGAAGGGTCTGTCCGTAAGCTCCACAGTCTCCACCAGAAGGCCGTCCGGCGAGATGCCGCTCAAAACAAGTCCGTTCTTCTGCAGGACGTCCCGATAGTCGTTGTTGACCTCGTAGCGATGGCGGTGGCGTTCGGAGATGTTGCTGGATTTGTAGAATTTCTCCATTGTGGTGCCGGGCTTTATCACGCAGGGATATGCGCCGAGCCTCAGGGTACCGCCCTTCTCCACCTCGTTGCTCTGGCCGGGCATGAAATCAATGACCTTGTTCTTGCAGTTTTCGTCAAACTCACCGGAATTGGCGTCTTTAATGCCCGCCACGTTCCTCGCAAACTCAATGACCTCGATCTGCATGCCTAGACAGATGCCGAAATAAGGCAGATTATTTTCGCGGGCGTACTTTGCCGCGGTTATCATGCCCTCAATGCCTCTCTGGCCAAAGCCTCCGGGCACAATTATGCCGTCAAGGCCGCCAAGTATCTCTCCGGCGTTTTCCTCGGTGATCTGCTCCGAATCGATCCAGTGAATTTTGATGTGGGTATTGTGGAAATAGCCGGCGTGACGCATCGCCTCAGCCACCGAGAGGTAGGCGTCGTGAAGTGCCACGTATTTCCCCACAAGGCCTATGTGGACGGTGTAAGGCCTTGACTTGATGCGGTTCACCATATCGGTCCAGTCGGCAAGGTCCGGTTCCTTTGCTTCCAGCCCCAACTCCCGGCAGACCACTTCCGAAAAGTGGGATTTTTCCAGCATGAGAGGCGCCTCGTAAAGATTCGGAAGCGTGATATTCTCAATGACGCAGTCCTTTTTGACGTTGCAGAAAAGGGAAATCTTGTCGAAGATCGACGGTTCAAGGGGCTCGTCGCATCTCAGAATGATGATATTGGGGTTGACGCCCATGCCCTGGAGCTCTTTAACGGAGTGCTGGGTGGGCTTGGTCTTGTGCTCTTCGGAACCGTGCAGGTAAGGAACCAAGGTCACGTGGATGAACAGGCTGTTTTCCTTGCCAACTTCCAGGGATATCTGCCTCACCGCCTCGATGAAGGGCTGGGATTCGATGTCGCCAATGGTACCGCCTATCTCAGTGATTACCACGTCCGCACCTGAGTGCTTGCCTACGTTGTAGACAAAGTGCTTGATCTCGTTGGTAATGTGGGGGATCACCTGGACAGTGGAGCCCAGGAATTCGCCCCGGCGTTCCTTGTTGAGGACCCGCCAATAGACTTTTCCGGTGGTCAGATTTGAATACTTGTTCAGGTTTTCGTCAATAAACCTTTCGTAATGGCCAAGGTCCAGATCCGTTTCCGCTCCGTCCTCGGTGACGTAGACTTCTCCGTGCTGGTAGGGGCTCATGGTCCCGGGGTCGACGTTGATGTAGGGATCCAGCTTCTGTGCGGCGACTTTAAGCCCCCGTGCCTTCAGCAGTCTTCCCAGCGAAGCTGCGGTAATACCTTTTCCGAGGCCTGAAACAACGCCTCCCGTAACAAAAATATACTTCGTCATGTCTGTCTTTCCCCCTTGCATTAAGAAATTCGTCCCGCTCCGTCCTGTGCGCAGGCTGTTCACTGTTGATTGTTAACTGCGACGCTTGCGTCGCCCCACTCGCGGCGTCAGCCGCACACCACTCGCACCGTCAGGTGTGCCCCACTTGCGGCGTAGCCGCACCCACTCGTGCCGCAGGCACGCCCACTTGCGGCGTAGCCGCACCCACTCGCACCGAAGGCGCGCCCACTAGCGGCGTCAGCCGCGTTATTCCCATTCCACCGTTGCCGGCGGTTTCGAAGTAATGTCATAAACCACTCTGGTGACACCTTTGACCTCATTGGTGATACGTCCGCTGGCTTTTTCCAGCACGCTGTAGGGTAGTCTCGCAAAATCAGCGGTCATAAAGTCGTCCGTCGTCACAGCCCTCAGCGCCACGGTATAACCGTAGGTTCTGGAATCGCCCATAACACCGACGCTTCTCGTGTCCAGAAGAACCGCAAAATACTGGGCAGTGGTTTCTCTGAATTCCGATCTGTCCAGTTCCTCCCGGAAGATCGCGTCTGCGTCCCTCAGAATATCAAGCTTTTCCTCTGTGATCTCACCAATCACCCTCACTGCAAGACCGGGGCCCGGGAAAGGCTGGCGTCTCACGAGTTCCCTCGGAATTCCCAGCTTCTCGCCCACTTCCCGCACTTCGTCCTTGAACAGTTCCCTCAGAGGCTCTGCGATCATCTTGAAATCCATAACAGCCGGAAGGCCGCCCACGTTGTGGTGGCTTTTAATTACAGCCGAGTCGCCTCTTCCGCTCTCCACCACGTCCGGGTAGATCGTGCCCTGGGCGAGGACGTCGATTTTGCCAAGTTCCCTTGCCGCCTTCTCAAACACGTGAATGAACTCGCCGCCGATGATCTTTCTCTTCTTTTCGGGCTCGCAGACACCTTTCAGCTTCTCCAGGAACAGATCTTTTGCGTTGACTCTGATTATATTCAAACCGAGCTTTTCGCCGAGAGTTTTCTCAACATAGTCCCCCTCGTTCTTTCTCAGGAGACCGTGGTCCACGAATACCGAATATAAATCCTTGCCAATGGCCCTGTGCAGCAGCACCGCCGCAACAGATGAGTCAACGCCGCCTGAAAGCGCCAAAAGCACTTTCTTTCCCGCCAACTGCTCTCTCCATTTCGCCACTGAAGTCTCAATGAAGTCGTCCATTGTCCAGTCCGCATTGGCGCCGCATACTCCGAAAATGAAATTTCTCAGGATGACCCTTCCGTAATCCGTGTGGGTGACCTCCGGGTGGAACTGAACGCCGAAGAGCTTCTTCTCAGGGTTTTCCATTGCCGCAACCCCGCATTTTGAGGTGCAGGCCACGGCTCGAAAGCCTTCCGGCAGAGTCTTAACGTAATCGTTGTGGCTCATGAAGGTGTTTGACTCCTCCGGCACGTCTTTAAAAAGGACCCCACCCTTGTGAGTGACGGAAGTCTTTCCGTACTCGCTGGAGTTTTCGGCGGATGCGATCTCCCCGCCGAGGGTATAAGCCATCAGCTGGTGCCCGTAGCAAATACCGAGCACCGGAATGCCCAGTTCCAGGACTGCCCTGTCCACGTGGGGTGAGCTTTCGTCGTAAACGCTGTTGGGGCCGCCGGTAAAAATGATCCCTTTGTAGCCCTCCGCAGCAATTTCCGCAGCAGTGATCTTGTTATATGGCTTGATTTCCGCATAAACGTGCTCCGCCCTCACCCGTCTTGCGATGAGAAGGTTGTACTGACCGCCGAAATCAAGAACTAAAATCTTATCCATAACGCCAATATGCCTCCGGCTCAAACTTCTATCTTTTCCGCCGCGGGCCCGCCTTCGCCGGCAATGCCCCTTGCTTTTTTAACGTAAGCTTCGGTCTGCTGGGCGCACCTTCCGATGTAAAGAGCCGGATCAAGAAGTCCCTGAAGTTCCTCCGGAGATACACCCAGGTCCTTTTCCGCAGCAAGTCTTTCCGTCAGGTCGCAGCTTCCGCCGCTGTTCATCACGTCCACCGCAGCCATGGAGCATCTGCGAATGATCTCATGTATCTTCTGCCTGTCGCCCCCTCTTTTAACAGCTTCCATCATGATGTTTTCGGTGGCTATAAAAGGCAGGCAGTCTTTGACTGCTTTTTCAATGATCTTTTCGTTGACGGCAAGGCCCGACGCCACGTCAAGCACCACCCTCAGTATGCTGTCGGCGCAGAGGAAGCCCTCCGGAAGGGCTATTCGCCGTCCTGCGGAATCGTCAAGAGTCCTCTCAAACCACTGGACGGAAGCTGTCACAGGGGCGTTTGCGGCGCCGCAGATCAGATATCTTGAGAGTGAGCAGATCCGCTCGGATCTCATTGGATTCTTTTTGTAGGCCATTGCCGAGGATCCCACCTGGTTCTCGCCAAAGGGTTCCGTGACCTGTCTGTCGTGGGACAAAAGCCTTATGTCATTGGCAAATTTCGACGCGCTCTGGGCAACAGAGGAGAGCACGTTCATGATCCGGCTGTCGAGTTTCCTCGGATAGGTCTGGCCGGAGACGTCGAAGCACTCCGAAAAACCGAAATCACCTGCGATAAGCCTGTTCATCTCGTCGATCTTGGCGCTGTCGCCTCCGAAAAGATCCAGGAAGCTTGCCTCGGTGCCGGTGGTACCTCTTGAGCCAAGGAACTTAATGCAGCCAAGAACGTAGTCGATCTCCTCAAGGTCCGAAACGAAATCAGAGATCCAGAGGGTCGCCCTCTTGCCGACAGTGACCAGCTGCGCCGGCTGGTAGTGGGTGTAGCCGGGTGTAGGCAAGTTCTTGTATTTTTCGGCAAAATCGCACAGTGTCCGTACAACGTTTGCAACCTCGCCCCTGATGTATCTCAAGGCGTCCCGGTAGATGATCAGGTCCCCGTTGTCGGTGACGTAGCAGCTGGTGGCGCCAAGGTGGATTATGCCTGCAGCGGAGGGAGCTGCAAGGCCGTAAGCATAAATGTGAGCCATGACGTCGTGGCGGGTCTCTTTTTCCCACTTTGCCACAACCTCGTAATCGATGTCCTCGATGTGGGCCTCAAGTTCCTTGACCTGTTCTTCGGTTATCGGAAGCCCCAGTTTCATCTCCGCCCTTGCGAGAGAAACCCAGAGTTTTCTCCAGGTCGTATAGCGGTTGTCCTGGGAAAACAGTTTTTTCATGTACTCCGAGGAGTATCTTGTGGAAAAAGGTGATTCGTACCGGTCTGTCATATCATTTCTCCCTCACGATAATGCTTTCCCGCTCTGCTCCCACGGAAATGTACTTGATAAAGCAGCTAATGGAACGCTCCACGAATTCAACGTAATCCCTTGCCTCCTGCGGCAGATCTTCAAATCTTCTGGCCTTTGAGATATCACACTTCCAGCCGGGCATATAAGATATTACAGGATCTGCACCGTCCAGTTTTGTCGGGAACGGGAATTTATCCTCTTCTTTGCCATCGACAATATACTTAACGCAAACAGGTATCCTGTCCATGTAGCTCAAAACGTCAAGCTTCGTCAGTGCTATGGCCGTTGTTCCCTGCATCTTAACTCCGTATCTCGTGGCAACTATATCGATCGGTCCTACTCTTCTCGGTCTTCCGGTCTTGGCCCCGTACTCGGCCCCGGCCTCTCTCAGCCTGTCCGCCTCTTCCCCCGACATCTCGCAGACAAAGGGTCCTTCACCGACGCAGGTGGAATAGGCCTTGACAACGCCGATGACCTCGTCCATGTGCACGAAAGGTATGCCTGATCCTATTGGCGCATAGGCCGCAAGGGTGTTCGATGAAGTGGTGTAAGGGTATATACCGAAATCGATGTCCCTGAGAGTTCCCAGCTGGGCCTCGAAAAGGATGCTTTTGCCGCTGGTTGACGCGTCTTCGAGAAGGCTTGATGTGTCCCTGATAAACGGTTTCAGTTTGGCGCCAAAATCGGAGAGCCATGTTTTGATCTCTTCAAAGGAATAAGGCTTGGCCCCGTAGACACCCTCAAGCATCAAGTTTTTCCAGTCGGCAATGTCCTTTACCCTTTCAAAAAGCTTTTCTTCGTCCGGAAGTTCGCCGGCCAGGACCGTCTTTTTCTGGTATTTGTCGGAATAAAAGGGAGCGATGCCCTGTTTTGTGGAACCGTATTTTTTGTCCGCAAGCCGCATCTCTTCAAGCTCGTCCTGTTTCCTGTGCCAGGGCATCAGAACCGAGGCCCGGTCGCTGATCGCCAGGTTTTCCGGCGTTATGCTTACTCCTTTTGCCCTTACGTCCTCTATCTCACGCCAAAGATTTTCAGGGTCGAAAGCAACACCGTTGCCGAGAACGTTCAGAACGCCCTCTCTGAAAACCCCCGAAGGGAGCAGGTGAAGCGCAAATTTGCCCCTCCCGTTGATGACGGTATGCCCCGCATTGCCGCCACCCTGATAGCGGACCACAACGTCGTAGCTCTCGGTCAGAAGGTCTACCATTCTGCCCTTGCCTTCATCGCCCCAGTTGATTCCAACCACTGCACAGTTGCCCACAGTTTTTCCTCCTTTGATTCACTTGCCGCTGTCGCCGTAGTTTGAAAGGACTCTGGCCGAGGGATCGTTGACGTCGCAACCCTTCCAGTTTTTGTTGGGCATCCAGAATCCCGCGATCATTTCGGCCTGGCCGGGGTAATACTGTTCGAATATCTCCCGGTAGAGAAGCGACTCCTTGGTGAAAGGCTCAGCGTAAGTGTATTTATGTTTCAGCTCCGAAAATTCTCTGTCTGTATATTTTTTCTCCGCATGTTCCTTGAGATAGTCCACCATCGAGTGGCCAACCGCATCCGAAAAAGCCGCCTTTTCCCTCCAGAGTATTTCGTCCGGAAGATACCCGAGGCCCTCAAAAGCGTGCCTCAAAAGATATTTGCCCTTTCCGTATTTGTTGAGCTTCATCTCCGGATCCAGGCACATCACGTACTTCACGAATTCCAGATCACCGAAGGGCACCCTGGCCTCAAGGGAATTGACCGAGATGCAGCGGTCCGCCCGGAGCACGTCGTACATGTGAAGTTCTCTTATACGCTTTTCTGCCTCCTGCTGGAAGGCATTGGCGTCAGGCGCAAAATCCGTGTACTTATAGCCAAAAAGTTCATCGGATATCTCCCCGGTCAAAAGAACTCTTATGTCCGTTTGCCGGTGGATGGCCTTGCACACAAGGTACATTCCCATGCTGGCCCGCACCGTGGTGATGTCGTAGGTCCCCAGGATGCGGATCACCTCTTCAAGTGAGGAAATGACCTCCTCCGGCGTCATGTAGACCTCTGTGTGGTCAGCGCCAATGTAGTCCGCCGCCTGCCTGGCATACTTGAGGTCTATGGCGTCCCCGCTCATGCCAATGGCAAAAGTCCTGATGGGCTTTTCGCTCTTCTTTGCGGCTATGGCACAGACGAGAGACGAATCCAGTCCACCCGAGAGAAGGAAGCCCACATTTGCGTCCGCCACAAGACGTTTTTCAACGCCCTCGATCAGTTTTTCCCGGATCTTTCCGCAGGCGGTCTCAAGTCCGTCCCTGCAGATTGTCAAGGGTTTGGCAATGTCGCAGTAGCAGACAAACTCTCCCCCTTTGTAATAGTGTCCCGGAGGAAAAGGCATTATCTTATCCGCAAGGCCCACAAGGTTCTTGGGCTCGCTGGCAAAGAGCATCACGCCGTTCCGGTCCCATCCGTAATAAAGAGGCCTTATTCCGATGGGGTCCCTTGCGGCAACGTATTCCCCGGTCCTTCCGTCATAAATGATGCAGGCAAACTCCGCGTCCAGCATCCCGAACATATCCGTCCCGTACTCAAGGTACATTGGCAATATGATCTCGCAGTCGCTGTCGCTCTTGAAGGAATAACCCTTGTTTTTCAGCTTTTCCCGTTCCCGCCGGAAGCCGTAGAGTTCCCCGTTGCACACGGCAAAGCAGCCGCCAAGTTCAAACGGCTGCATGCCCGAAGGGGTCAGTCCCATTATAGCCAGTCTGTGAAAACCGAGCAACCCTTTTTTTGTATCTGTAACCCTCGTATCGTCAGGTCCCCTGGATACGGTCTCTCCAAAGCCTTTTTCAAATGCGGCCCGGTCGGCAACCTCCCCGCAGTAACCGAAAATGGAACACATAAACTATTACCCTATTCAACGTCCTGCAGGGCGTCGTACCCTTCTTCACCTGTTCGTACCTTCACAACGTTCTCCACGTCGTAAACAAATATCTTTCCGTCGCCAATATGGCCCGTATAAAGCACTTTTTTGGCTGTTTCGATAACGCTGCGAACCGGCACCTTGCTTACGACTATATCTACCTGTATCTTGGGAAGGAGGTTGGCCTCAACCTGAACTCCGCGGTAATACTCAGGCTTGCCCTTTTGTACACCGCAGCCAAGCACGTGGGACACGGTCATTCCGGTAATGCCGATATCCATCATGGCATTCTTAAGAGCCTCGAATCTGGGCTCCTTGCATATGATCTCCACCTTTGTGAACTTGGGCAAAGACTCATCAAATGCGGGAACCTTTTTCACAGGGATGGCATCACTCACCGGGATATCGCCGGCAACTAAAGCAGCCCCTTCATACCCGTAATCCAGACTTTCGACGGCAGGGACAAAGTCTGCGTAGGCACTGGGAAGACCGTGCTCGGTCTTGTCAAGGCCTCTGACCTCTTCCTCCGTTGAAACTCTGAGGCCCACCGTCTTCTTCAGTATAAAGAACGTCAGCGTCATCATTGCCGCGGTCCAGCCAAGCACCGCAAGTATACCGAGAGCCTGCACCCCGAGAAGCTTGAAACTGCCCGTGTAAAACAGTCCGTTGAGATGAGCAGGCGCATCCGGATCTGCCAGCAGTCCCACTGCGATCGTCCCCCAGACGCCGTTGGCCAGGTGAACGCCGACAGCTCCCACCGGGTCATCTATGTGAAGTTTTATGTCAAGAAATTCCACGACCCCGACCACGAGAAATCCGGAAACAGCACCGATCACCGCAGCACCAACACCGTTTACCGCATCGCAGCCCGCAGTCACGCCCACAAGACCCGCAAGTGATGCGTTGATGCACATTGACACGTCGGGCTTTCCGTTCTTGATCCATGTGAAGATCATTGTTACGCAGGTCGCCACAGCCGGGGCAATGGTGGTGGTTACAAAGATCGACGCCAACGACTCCTGATTCCAGGCCGCCGCGCCGTTAAAGCCGTACCAGCCGAACCAAAGGATGAAGCATCCGAGAGCTCCCAGCGTTATGGAATGGCCCGGGATCGCGTTGACCTTTTTGACCTTGCCGGCATTATCCTTTATGTATTTCCCGAGACGTGGCCCAACCATAATTGCGCCGATGAGAGCCGTAATGCCTCCCACAGAGTGTATTGCCGCAGACCCCGCAAAATCATGGAATCCAAGTTTCACCAGCCAGCCGCCGCTGTTCCATATCCAGCCTGCCTCGATGGGGTACACGAACAGCGAAATAATACCGGAATAAATGCAATAGGACAAGAACTTGGTCCTTTCGGCCATTGCTCCGGACACTATAGTCGCCGCAGTGGCGCAGAAGACAAGGTTGAAAACGAAGGACGGCGCGTTTCCGTCTCTCAGAAAACCACCGAAGTCCGTCAGTATCTCAAGGTTGGGAACACCGATGAAACCGAGAACGTAGTCCTCCGCCATCATCAGACTGAAACCCAGCAACACGAAGACCACGGTGCCGATGCAGAAATCCATCAAATTCTTCATTATGATATTGCCGGCGTTTTTGGCCCTCGTAAAGCCTGTTTCGACCATTGCAAAGCCTGCCTGCATAAAGAAAACAAGCGCTGCTCCGATTAAAAACCAAACGCCAAACACCTCTTTTGACGCTACAGATTGTACAAGTTCATTAATTCCTTCAGTCAACACGGTGCTCACCACCTTTTGCATTTAATTTTGAATTGCGCTTCTGTTATCTCACGCTGAACAGTATGTCGGCGTAAGTCGGGAAAGGCCAGTAGGATTTTGCCGTCAAAGTCTCCGCCTCGTCGCAGGCCAGTCTCAGCTCGCACATCTTGGGAAGCACTTTGTCTCTCACCATCACAGACTCTGCGATGATGTCCGCAGCGTCGCCAAGGGCGATCTCCTCTTTCTGCAGTTCGTCAACCTTCACGGCAATGGTATCCGTGAGTTCCGAAAGTTTCTTGATGATGCCCGTCTCGTATGTGCAGGGGATCGAGGGGTCAAGAGATTTTTTCGCATTGGCGTTTTTCGCCAGATCTGCGGCAAAACTCTCGATTGCGGGAGCGATCAGTCTCTTGGCCATCTCCGCCATGGTGTTAGCTTCAATGGTCACTGTCTTGCAGTAGTTCTCAAGCATGATATCGCAGCGGGACTTGAGCTCGTCCAAAGTGAATACCTTGTGGCCTGTCAGCATGTCCACGTTCTTCTTGTCAAGGAGGTGGGGCATGCAGTCGGCGGTGGTGCGGTAGTTGAGAAGGCCTCTCACCTCGGTGGCCTCTTTGATCCAGGCGTCGTCGTAGCCGTTGCCGTTGAATATAATACGCTTGTGGGCCTTGATGGTCTCCTTGATCATGTCGTGGAGATCGGCCTCAAAGTTTTTGGATTTCTCCAGTCTGTCGGCAAACACCTTCAGGCTCTCGGCAACCGCCGCGTTGAGCATGATATTGGCGCAGGCGATACTGTTGGAGGAGCCCAGCATACGGAACTCGAACTTGTTGCCGGTAAAGGCAAAAGGCGAGGTGCGGTTTCTGTCGGTGGTGTCCCTGTTGAACTTCGGCAGCACGTCAACGCCAAGCTTCATCTGAGTCTTCTCGGCACCCTTATATGGAGCGTCATTTTCAATGGCCTCCAGTACTGCGTTCAGCTCATCGCCAAGGAACATGGAAATGACGGCGGGAGGTGCCTCATTGGCGCCAAGGCGGTGGTCGTTGCCGGCGGTGGCAACTGAAAGCCTCAGAAGATCCTGATAATCGTCAACCGCTTTTATTACAGCGCAGAGGAACAGCAGGAACTGGGCGTTCTCGTAGGGAGTGTCGCCGGGTGAGAGCAGGTTCTGGCCCTCGTCAGTTGAAATGGACCAGTTGTTGTGTTTCCCGGAACCGTTGACCCCTGCAAAGGGCTTTTCGTGGAGCAGGCAGACGAGACCGTGCTTGGAGGCCACCTTCTGCATTATCTCCATAGTGAGCTGGTTGTGGTCTGTGGCCACGTTTGTGGTGGTGTAGATCGGCGCCAGTTCGTGCTGGGCCGGAGCCACCTCGTTGTGCTCGGTCTTGGCCATGATGCCAAGCTTCCACAGTTCTTCGTTCAGGTCCTCCATATACTCCGCAACCTTCGGTTTGATGGCTCCGAAATAGTGGTCGTCCATCTCCTGACCCTTGGGCGGTTTTGCTCCGAAAAGAGTCCTGCCGCAGAATCTGAGATCCGGTCTCGCGTCGTACATCTCTTTTGTGATGAGGAAGTATTCCTGCTCGGGGCCAACGGAAGAAACCACTCTCTTAACGGTGTCGTTGCCAAAGAGTTTAAGGACTCTTATCGCCTGTTTGCTGAGAGCCTCCATGGAGCGGAGCAGAGGTGTTTTCTTGTCAAGTGCATGACCGCCGTAGGAACAGAAGGCAGTCGGAATGCAAAGGGTTTTCCCCTTTATAAAGGCATAAGACGTGGGGTCCCAGGCGGTGTATCCTCTGGCCTCAAAGGTGGCTCTGAGACCTCCCGAGGGGAAGGACGAGGCATCCGGTTCGCCTTTTATAAGTTCCTTGCCGGAAAAGTCCATTATAACTCCCCCGTCGGGTGAAGGAGATATGAAGCCGTCGTGTTTTTCGGCTGTGATGCCCGTAAGAGGCTGGAACCAGTGGGTAAAGTGGGTGGCACCCTTTGAGATCGCCCAGTCTTTCATAGCGCTTGCCACCGCATTGGCGACGGAGGGGTCGAGAGCCTTTCCCTCGTCGATCGTATGTTTCAAAGATGCGTAGACCTTGGCGGAAAGGGTGGCTTTCATTACCCTGTCGTCAAATACCATACTGCCGAAATAATCAGATACCGTTTTCATAATGATTCTCCTTCCGGTTTGAAATAAAGAGAAGGCGCCTCCGAACCCAACAAGTCCGAAGACGCCCTTGCCTTCAAAGTATTAAAATTGCCTGTTGAAAAGAGAAAACGCCTCCGAACTTTACAAGCCCGAAGACGCCTTTGCCCTCAACGGAGGGGATTATAATCCCGGAAAAGAGACCTGTCAAGACCTTTTTTTGCAAAAATATCGATCGTTTCAAAAAACAATTATGACGGCCCGCAGCAGAGTCTGCAGGCTCCCTTAATTAGTTTATTTTGACACGCATTTCAATTTTTCTGTTGACAAAAAGTCCCTCCGGTTGTATAAAGTCACCGGATGAGCAAAGGCGTTCATTTTTCTGCAGTAACTCTGCGGGAAAACGGCGCTTTTTCTTATTTTTTGGACTCATCCGCCAAAATCGACCGGTGAAAGTCAGGTGATTCTAATGCTCAAAGAAGGTCAGGTCAGGATACCTTCAGGCTGCGCCATTGCCGGCGTCATCTCAAAAGAAGGCATACCCATGACCGGGGAAAAGATAATCGAATGCATGAAGCCGATGCACGACCGCTCCAACGGCCTTGGCGGCGGCTTTGCAGGGTACGGTATTTACCCCGAGTACAGGGACTTTTACGCCCTTCACATGTTCTTCGACTGCAGGGACACGAGGAAGGCCTGCGAGGCGTTTCTAAGGGAATCCTATGAGATCGTAAAGAGCGAGCCCATCCCCACGAGAAAAATGGCTGAGATCAAGGACAAGCCCATCATCTGGCGCTATTTCGTTGCACCTCTTCAGTCCGTCCTGTCGGGTCTTCATCTGGATGAAAAAGAATTCGTGGCCCGCACCGTCATCAAGATCAACACCGACATGGCAGGCGCCTACGTTTTCTCCAGCGGAAAAAACATGGGAACTTTCAAAGCAGTCGGTTTTCCGGAGGACGTTGGCGTGTTTTATATGCTGGAACAGTATGAAGGGTACGCCTGGACTGCCCACGGCCGGTATCCCACAAACACGCCGGGCTGGTGGGGAGGCGCCCATCCCTTCACTCTTCTTGACTGTTCCGTGGTCCACAACGGCGAGATATCCTCCTACGACGCCAACCGCAGGTACATCGAGATGTTCGGCTACAAGTGCACCCTTAAAACCGATACGGAAGTCATCACCTACATTCTCGATTATTTGATAAGAAAACAGGGGCTCACCCCCGAAGAAGCAGCCGGCGTCATCGCATCCCCCTTCTGGAGCACCATCGAGGCAATGCCGGAGGGATACGAAAGAGAAAAACTAAAGTATCTTCGCACGGTGTTTCCCAATTTTCTCATCACCGGCCCTTTCTCCATAATTCTTGGCTTTGAAGGCGGGCTGATGGCCCTGAACGACCGGCTAAAGCTCCGGTCCATGGTGGTTGGCGAGAAAGGCGACAAGGTGTTTATAGCCAGCGAAGAGGCTGCGATACGTGTCCTTGAGCCCGACGCGGAAAACATCTGGGCTCCCTCCGGCGGCGAACCGGTGGTAGTAAGAGTGAAGGAGGGAAAATACTGATGGGCGTTGAGTTTATCTATCCCGAATTTGAAGTTATAAGAAATCAGGACCGCTGCATCGCCTGCAGAGTCTGCGAAAGACAGTGCGCCAATGAAGTCCACTCCTACAGCGAAGAGCGGGGCCTCATGGTCTCCGACGAGACAAAATGCGTCAACTGCCAGCGCTGCGTATCCCTCTGCCCCACAAGAGCTCTGAAAATCGTCAAAAGCGACTGCGTTCTCCGGGAAAACGCCAACTGGCAGAACGACGCGATCAAAGAGATATACAAACAGGCAAACAACGGAGGCGTGCTCCTGTCGTCCATGGGCAACCCGAGACCCCTTCCCGTCTACTGGGATAAGATCCTTATCAATGCCTCCCAGGTCACCAACCCGCCCATCGACCCTCTCCGGGAGCCAATGGAGACAAGGGTATTCCTCGGCAAAAAACCCTCCGGGATCAAAAGAACCCCTGACGGTAAGATCAGCTGCGACCTTGAGCCCCAGATAGAGCTGGCCCTTCCTGTCATGTTCTCGGCAATGAGCTACGGATCCATAAGCTACAACGCCCATGCATCCCTTGCAAGAGCTGCTGAAGAGCTTGGCATACTCTACAATACAGGTGAAGGCGGTCTCCACGAAGATTTCTATAAATACGGGAAAAACACCGTTGTTCAGGTGGCTTCCGGCCGTTTCGGCGTCCACGCAGATTACCTGAACGCCGGAGCTGCAATTGAGATCAAAATGGGCCAGGGCGCAAAGCCCGGTATCGGCGGGCACCTTCCGGGGGCCAAGATCGTTGGCGACGTTTCAAGGACCAGAATGATACCGGAAGGCTCGGACGCAATCTCCCCAGCCCCCCACCACGACATTTATTCAATTGAGGATCTGAGACAGCTGGTGTTCTCTCTTAAGGAGGCAACGGAATACAAAAAGCCTGTGATCGTAAAAGTAGCGGCGGTCCACAACATTGCCGCCATAGCCAGCGGTATCGCAAGAAGCGGTGCGGACATTATTGCCATCGACGGTTTCAGAGGAGGCACAGGCGCGGCGCCAACGAGGATCAGGGACAACGTAGGCATACCCATCGAGCTGGCCCTTGCCGCTGTTGATCAGAGGCTGAGGGACGAAGGCATAAGGGGCAAAGTTTCCCTGGTGGCCGGAGGCTCGATAAGAAGCGCCGCAGACGTGGTAAAAGCAGTCGCTCTTGGTGCAGACGCCTGTTATATCGCCACCGCCGCTCTTCTCGCCCTTGGCTGCCATCTCTGCAGGACATGCCAGACAGGCAAATGCAACTGGGGCATCGCCACACAAAGGCCTGATCTTGTGAACAGGCTCAACCCGGACATAGGCTCCGCAAGGCTTGTGAACCTCATCACCGCCTGGCGTCACGAGATAATGGAGATAATGGGAGGCATGGGCATCAATTCCATTGAGGCTCTCCGGGGCAACAGGCTCATGCTCCGGGGCGTCGGCCTTACCGAAAAAGAACTGGAGATCCTTGGCATCTCCCACGCGGGGGAATAAAGCCATGAAAAGAATATACGTTAATGAGGAATGGTGCCTCGGATGTCACCTTTGCGAATACAACTGTGCCTTCGCCAATTCAGGTCTAAAGGACATGTCCTTCGCCTTAAAGAATAAAAAGATATTCCCCCGGATCCACGTGGAGGGATCCGACAGGATCACCTTTGCGGTTTCCTGCAGGCACTGCGAGGACCCGATATGCGTAAAAAGCTGCATTGCGGGAGCCATCTCAAAGCAAAACGGAGTCGTTAAGATCGACAGAAACAAATGCGTGGGCTGTCTCACCTGCGTGCTGGTATGTCCCTACGGGGCATTGGCGCCGGGTGAGGACGGAATAATGCAGAAATGCGAGCTTTGTCTTGAAAACAGCTGCGGCGCACCCGCCTGCGTTACCGGCTGTCCCAACAAAGCCATAGTTTACGAGGAAAGGTCCGGTGATGAGAAGTGAAGAAATACGTGATCATCGGCAACGGCACTGCGGCCGTGGGAACAATCGAGGGCATTCGCTCAATAGACAGTGAAGGCAGTATAACGGTCATCTCCCGGGAGGACCGGCACGTCTACAGCAGACCCCTGATTTCCTACTACCTTGAGGGCAAGACCGATCTTGAAAGGATCAAATACAGGCCCGATTCTTTCTATACGGACAACCGATGCGAGGTCCTGTTCGGTACTGAAGCCATGTCCATCGACCCTGTCGCCAAAACCGTATCGACAAGCAACGGACAGACCATCCCCTATGACGTTCTTTGCGTTGCCGCAGGCTCCGGGCCCTTCGTTCCGCCTTTTGAAGGTCTTGACACCGTTGAAAAGAAATTCGGGTTTATGACCCTGTCCGACGCATTGGCGCTGGAAAAAGTTCTGTCAAAAGACGCCAAGGTGATGATCGTCGGGGCCGGACTTATCGGGCTTAAGTGTGCGGAAGGCATCAGAGACCGGGTGGGAAGCATTACCGTTTGCGACCTTGCGGACAGAGTCCTCTCAAGCATCCTCGATGCTGACTGCGCAGCAGTTGTCATGAACCATCTTGAAAAGGAGGGGCTTTCATTCCTGCTCTCCGACACCGCTGTCCGTTTTGAAGGGAACAAAGCTGTGATGAAAAGCGGCAGGACGGTTCCCTTCGACGTTTTAATTCTTACAGTTGGCGTAAGGGCAAACACCGGGCTTGTGAAAGATGCCGGCGGTCTTGTAAACCGGGGTATTGTCGTGAACAGTAAAATGGAGACGACCCTTAAGGATGTTCTTGCCGCAGGGGACTGTGCGGAAGGCTTTGATTCCTCAACCGGTACGAACAGGGTTCTTGCGATACTCCCCAATGCATATATGCAGGGGCACACCGCAGGCGTCAACATGGCAGGCGGATCCATTGAACTCACGACAAGCATTCCAATGAATTCCATTGGCTTTTTCGGGCTCCACATGATGACGGCGGGAGCTTACGTTGGCGAGATGAAGGAGATAAGGTCGGAGAATTCGCTGAAGCGCTTTTTCGTCAAGGACGGCTGTCTGAAAGGCTACATAATGATAGGCGATACAGGCCGGGCGGGCATTCTGACGGCCCTTGTCAGGGAGCAGACGCCCCTCTCCTCGGTTGATTTTGATCTTGCAGAGGGAGTCGCTTCAAACATGATCTTCTCAAGGGAAGCGCGTAGAAAAAAATTCGGAGGCGTAGTATAATATGGAGGTTCAGGCAAGAGATCTTTCTTATCGGGAGATCAACGATTTTATCCGAAATTCAGGGAAAGAAAGCGTTATAAAGGGCTGCCTCGGACAGCGTTTTATAGGAGCAGGAATGGCGGAGGTTTCGATCACCGTGGAAGGCATTCCCGGCAATGCTCTCGGCGCATACCTGAACGGTGCGGACATCACAGTCTACGGCAATGCCCAGGACGCCACCGGCGATACAATGAACGACGGAAGGATCGTTGTCCACGGTAACATTGGCGACGCTGCGGGCTACGCCATGAGAGGCGGCAGCATTTACGTCAAAGGCGACGCAGGCTACCGGGCAGGTATCCACATGAAGGCCTACAGGGACAAGATCCCGGTCATGGTCATCGGCGGGCGCACCGGAAGCTTCCTCGGGGAATACCAGGCAGGAGGTATCATAATCGTTCTCGGCCTTGATATCAAAGGCAGGAAGATCGTCGGCAATTTCCCCTGTACCGGAATGCACGGCGGAAAGATGTATTTAAGGTCCGACTGCAGAGACATTAAGTTCCCGCCCCAGGCAGACGCAAAACCCGCAACGCCAAGTGACCTTGCGGAGATCGACGGCTATATCGCGGAATTCTGCGACCTTTTCGGTGTTGACAAGTCTTTAGTTTTGGACTCCCCCTTCACCGTTGTGACGCCGGACAGCAAAAATCCCTACAAGCAGCTTTACGTTCCGAACTGAATCTTTTGCACGACCCGGTTCGGAATTTTTTTGGAGGTCTATATGAAATACTCAAAAGAAGAAGTCAGCCAGTATGTTCTTGAAGAAGACGTAAAATTCATCAGGCTCGCCTTTTGCGACGTTTTCGGGAAGCAGAAAAACATCTCCATCATGCCGGATGAACTTCCGCGGGCATTCAGCCACGGGATCGCCATTGACGCTTCCGCAATAAGAGGTTTTGGCGACGAGGCCCGGTCGGACCTTTTCCTCCACCCCGCTCCCGAGACACTGACCTGGCTTCCCTGGAGGCCTGAGCACGGAAAAGTGGTGAGGATGTTCTGCAGCATCACCAATCCCGACGGTTCGCCTTTCGTATGCGACACAAGGGCTCTTCTCATAAAGGCCGTGGAAGACGCAAAGGCCGCCGGCTACACTTTTTTCTTCGGCGGCGAGCAGGAGTTTTACCTTTTTGAGCTTGACGAGAACAACGAACCCACAAGAAAGCCCTACGACCACGCAGGTTACATGGACATCGCTCCGGAGGACAGAGGGGAAAACATCCGCCGGGAGATCTGTCTGACCCTGGAGCAGATGGGCATCCTTCCCGAGAGTTCACACCACGAAGAGGGTCCCGGCCAGAACGAGATAGCTTTCCGCTACACAGAGGCTCTTGAGGCCGCAGACAACGTAATGACTTTCCGGACCGTGGTAAAGACGGCGGCAAGGCGCAACGGCCTTTATGCGGATTTTTCGCCGAAACCCCTTGGCGACACACCCGGCAACGGCTTCCACATCAACATGTCCGTAAAGCCCGACTCCGGCGAGACCCTAAGCCATATGACGGCGGGAATCCTCGACAAGATCATCCCCATGACCGCCTTCCTCAACCCCGTTGAAAGCTCCTACAGGCGTCTCGGAAAGATGAAAGCGCCGAAATACGTCTCCTGGTCCCCGGAAAACAGGTCCCAGCTGATCAGAATCCCCGCAGCCGCCAATGAATACAAGCGGATCGAGCTCCGGTCCGCCGACCCCTCCGCCAATCCCTATATCGCCTTCGCCCTCCTCATCCGGGCGAGCCTTGAAGGAATTAAAAACAAATCACCCCTCGAAAAGCCCACCGACGTCAACCTCTACAAGGCTGACGAAAGCGCATTGGCGTCGCTTAAAAAGCTTCCTGAAACGCTGAAAACCGCCAAAGCCGCCGCAATTTCCAGCGAGTTTATCAAGGCTAACGTTCCTGCGCCGATTCTTGAATCCTATTGCGGAGAATAAAAGGGAAAGAACTTGCCGGAAAGGTGGTGATGATGTTTGAAGTTTAAAGAGCAGGTCTACAGCGTCCTCGTGGTGTCGGCTTCGGAAAAGTTTAACCAGGTGCTTCCGGAGATTTTTTCCGTCCCCTCATTTTCTCCTGTCAGCATAGTTTCAAACGTCAGCGCCGCAAAACGGGCGATCACGGAGCATGATTATGATTTTCTTGTCGTAAACTCTCCCCTGCCCGACGATTCGGGCGTGCTTTTTGCCATCGACACAGTAAGCGGCTCAAACACGGTGGTGTTGTTCCTGGTCAGGGCCGAACAGTACGACGACCTATACGGAAAGCTTGCGGAGCACGGGGTGTTTCTCATGCAAAAACCGGCCTCAAAGGCAGCATTTCAGACCGCCTCGGGCTGGCTCATCAGCGCAAGGGAACGTTTAAGGAAAACGGAGAAAAAGACTCTTTCAATAGAAGAAAAGATGAACGAGATACGTCTGGTGAACAGGGCCAAGTGGCTTCTCATCAGCGAGCTCAAGATGACTGAGCCGGATGCCCACAGATATATTGAAAAGCAGGCAATGGACCGATGCGTCGGAAAGCGTCAGATCGCAGAAGAGATCATAAAAACATATTCCTGAGCGGTTATTTGAACGTCAGGACTTTTGTGTGAGAGTAATATCGTCAGTATTTTTGGAAATTTAGGCTTATATCTGCTTTCGCAATTGTATTTTTTGAATCCGTTTATTGAGCTGTGCAACCCCTGTTTTATATTTTTCGGCAGTTTTGTTTTATGTTTTTCGGCAGTTTTGTTTTATGTTTTTCGGCAGTTTTATTTTGTATTTTTCGGCAGTTTATGCTATTTTTCCGTCACCCTTGATCTTACATAATCACCGTCAACCGTTTTGCCGTTTTCAAGATCGGCAAGTCCGTCGTTCACAAGTTTGGCTTCATAAAACTTGCCCATTGTTTTCTCGAAGAACTCAATGTCCATCACAACAAGCCTGCCGTATCCGTTTTTGGTAACGAATACAGGCCCACCTTCAGCGCAAAGGCGCTCAATTTCAACTTACTTAATATCTCTCCTGCAGAAAGCGTCCCTCGCGGCCCAGACGATCAGCACCGTAAGTATTGCAGTAAAAATGACCGAATACAATATCGAAAAAGGATGTTCCACATACCGGGTGCAGTAACTGCCCATCAGGAAATCTGCTTCCCCGACGATCGTTTTGATGAGGTTAATTAGCGCGGGAGCGTCTTTGGAGAAATACAGGTTGCAGAAATTGCCAAGAGGGAGAACTGCCCTCACAAGGCGATCGGAGGTGATACCGCCCATTAAATCGGTGATAAGTTTGGCGATAAAATATCCTGCCGGGGCTATCACCGAAACAATGGCGTTGCGGGTAAGAGCCGACAGAAGTAACGCAAGCATTGCAAAGAAGAATATGCCGTAGGCATCGATAAGAGCCGACAGCAGCGCGGCAACCGTAAATGGCATGATGACAGCGGTCCCGTCGGCTGCGTTGAAGATCACGTTGCCGTGGTCCCAGATGCGGGTAAGCGCGGAGCCGAACAGAAGCCCGAAGCACGACACGGCAAGGCTCATGAACAGCGTGACGGTGAGCAGCATCAGAACCTTTGAAAAGAATATTTTGTTCCGGCTTACCGGCGCAATGATGATGGATTTTATGGACCCGTTTTTAATTTCGGAAGCCACGGAGCCTCCTGCGGTCACAAGGACAGTAAGCAGAACGGTTACCATGCCGCCAATGCAGATGGATACGGAAATGACTTTGTTTGGGTCGTTCTCCTCGAATTCAGCGGAAAGGTCCTTGTCGAAGCGGACCGTCCTCGCTGCCCGTTCCGCGGAAATATTATTGGTCAGGTCGGCAGTCAGGAGGTTCACCGATGCGGTAAGGCCCGGGACCGTGTATGAGTCGATGCCTCGGTAGTTTTGACCTGTATGCCGGTCCAGTTCGACCTTGAAACTGGCGTATTCTCTGACCTTGCGGAGTATTTCGCCCCCTGCGGCAGGATCGATCTTTTCAGGACAGGCAGGCAACGCCAATGCGTAACCTGCAAGCCTGGCATCACGGAGGTCAGACGGGTCATTTTCCTCCTCAATGCGCATCAGCTCGCGAAGAAAATATTCAAAATCGTTTTCTTTCACAGCAGGTTCCAGCGACGCAAGAGTGGTCTTAAACGCCTCTAATGAAGACGCGCTGCCCTCTTTGGCGGAATCGTAGCGGACTTTTGCCCCTTCGGAATCCATTTGGCGAATGAGCTGATGCTCGATCTCGAATGCGCTGAGCATTGAATCCAGATATGCGGATCTGTAATCGTTCATCAGAAGTTTATATTCGACTTTGAAGTTGATGACTGCAACCGCGGCCCGGGAACGGGAAATGTTTTCCAATGAGTCGGCGGCATCGTTAAGCAGTTTTACGTAAGCGATTCTAGCGATTTCCAGCTTTTCGGAAGCTTCCCGGGATGAGTCTGTTTCGGAGGTTTTGAGCGCTGCAAGGTAATCCGCTTCGGCAGCGGGGAGTTGATCTTCGGCTGCTGTCAGCGCCTGTATTTCGCTTTTTTCCCGTGCCTTTTCCAGTGAAACTCTGCCTGCCAGACTTCCGAAATATTCCTTGTCAGACTCCTGGATACGGTTCTCCAGAATCCCGTTACTTGACATGAGCGCCATTGCCGCCGTAAGCGCAAAAGCTATGACAAGACCGATCCACATGGCAGGTCTTTTGATCACTCGCTTCATTTCGTTTTTGTAGAGGCTGAAAAACTTATTCAACGACGCTGCCTCCTCCCGTTATTGCCATGAAAACGTCCTCAATGGAACGTTCCGTTTCCGAAACGGTGAGGATCCCCACGCCTTCGTTTATTATGGCCCCGTTGACCTCTGCAAGACGGCTGCGGTCCATGGTTACGGATATGCTCCCGCCGGAATCCGGTTGCGGAGATGACCCGTCTTTAAGGACGGTGGGATTGAGTCCGAGGCTGCGCATTATTTCAGCAGCCCTTTCCGTGTCGCTTACAGTATATATAAATCCGTTATCGTTTCCGCCAACGTGCCTCAATTCCTCCACCGAAAGGTTGCCTTTTATGACGCCCTTGTCGATTATGCATACTCTGTCGCAGAGAAGATCCATTTCTGCCAGCATGTGGCTCGAAACAAACACAGCCACGTTCTCCTCGTCCGCCAGGTGTCTCAGCATCGTGCGGAACTCCTTTACGCCTGCGGGGTCGAGGCCGTTGGTGGGTTCGTCCAAAATAAGAAGTTTTGGCCTGTGAAGAATGCTTTGTGCCACGCCAAGGCGCTGCTTCATGCCCAGGGAGTATTTGCCAACCCTGTCGCGGATACGCTTTTCCAGCCCAACCAGATGAACCACCTCGTCAATACGATCCTTTGTGACTCCGTCGTGCAGTGCAGCGTACATTTTAAGGTTGTCGAGGCCGCTGAAATCCTTGAACATATCGGGATTTTCCACGATGCCGCCAACGAAGGACATTGCCTTTTCGTAATCTTTTCGGAGGTCGTACCCCATGATGCGGATGTCGCCGGAATCCGGATAAAGGAAGCCCAGGATCATTTTTATGGTAGTAGTCTTGCCCGCTCCGTTTGGTCCCAGAAAGCCGAAGATCTCGCCGGCGTACACGTCAAAACTCGCTCCGCAGATGATCCTCCTGCGGCCGAAGGACTTCTCAAGGTTTCTTACCTCGAGAACTGTTTCTCTTGTTCCGTTATTATCAGCGGTCACACGGTCCATTGCCAACCTCATGAAAAATCACTGCCGTAAAGCTCGTCAAAGGCTTCGCGTCTTCCCTGAAAACTGTAGGAAGCGCTCTTTACATGCCACTTTCCGCCGGAAAATTCCACGTAAAACTGGTCATAAAGATCATAATCCGTGCATTCGGAAAAAGGCAGATCAGGCTCTTTGTCGGTCAGGTTTCCGAACACACGCACCACTGCGTGAGTAAGACCGTCCCAGCGGCAAACCTCCGCTTTTAGGTATACTCTGCCCGGAATTCCTGCATCGTCGTCAAGTGTTTCATAATAATCCCCCGCAAGAGAGATCATCTTGTCAGGCATGTTTTTGACGTAAATTGAAGAAACGATAACAAACAATACGCAAAGAACAAAAAATGCGCCGAGAGCTATCAGCCCAATATTCAGCTTACTGTTCCACTTGTTTTTCATGCCTGTCTCCAGAGTTTCAGGGTGTCGCTTCATATTCCCAATGACATTTAATCCTTCAACCGTTATTGATACAGACGCGCGAATCCAAAAGTCGTGTGTCGCCTAAAAAAACACTTTAAACTAATGTTTACACTCGGCTGTTATGGGTAATCATTGGCGTTTTCACAAATCGTTATCGTATACAATATCCACTAAAATGATACTTCATTTTTAACTCAGATTCAACCCCGAACGGTCTGTCAGTTTTTTGCGGTTTTTTGCCGGCATCATTCAACTTTGTTCGATCATTTCGTTTTTCGCTTTTCTTACAAACCCGAATTCAAGAAGTTCATCCGGTTCAAAAAGCTTGGCGGGTCTGCTAATGTTGATAACGCATTTTATTTCTGCTGCGGTTTGAAACATTCTGATGTGATTGGGGACTACCCGGAAGGACGCATCAGATGGGGATTTACTGTAAATTTCCACTAAAAACACGCCCGGATAACACTCAGATATTACGAACTTTCTGATCACTGCCCCGTCCTTGTTGGAACCGTATCTCACTGTTTTTCCATCAATAAGTTCCGGATCCAAATAATTTAAACCATCGTTCTCATCCAACTCCTCAAAATAGCTGTCTGGGTCAAACTCAAAGTCTGCGAGGCCGGACCCGAAAGCTATCTGAACGGTATTTCCCTCACCATCGGTTACTACGACGGTGTAGGCTTCGCCAGCCCAGATCACGGAGCTCATCGAGTACAGTTCCGGAAACACAGGCAAAGGCGGATCATCGATATCAAACACTATGAACCCGTTTTCGTCTCTTCTGAATGTTTCATACATATAGCGCAATTCGGCTTTTGAGAAATCGCCGGTTCTGATCTTTGCGACAATTTCCTCAACAGAATCAAATCGTATCGGTTTCACAAGAAGATTCGAATCGCCCAAAACACTGCTCTCGTCGTTCAACGTCATGTACCATTGTCCGTCAGTGCGTTTCAGCGTAATATTCTCAAGTTCGATCAGCTTATCCTCGTTATCATTTTCCTCCGGGCCCTCTGTTGCTGAGATCTTATCCGGCTCCATATGCTCACCGGTGTCTCCTTTGAGCGCAGGAAGTCCGAACACCAGTCCCAAGACAACAGCAATTACAACCAGGGTTACAATGCTGCCAATCAAAACAGGACGTAACACATTTTTATGGCTTGGCGTGACCTGTTTTGCAGCGCCTTCCGACAAGCTTTCCAAACAATTATCAACATATTTTTCATCGACCTTTGCCAAGGCGTCAAACATACACGTTCTGTTCATTTTTTCACCTGCCCGAGAAATCTTCTCAGCTTCTTTCTGGTCTTGGACAGGATGCTCCTCACATGGTTTTCCTTCAGCCCGTACTCATCTGCGATCTGCCAAGTTGAACGAAGAAAATAGTACCTCCGCATGAAGATATTGGCCTCATCGCTTTTTAACCTGCTCAAAAAATCATTTAGAACATCCACAAGATCATTTTCTGCAATTTTGCAGTCATCCGGAAGACAGTTTTCTAGCTCGTCGATCACAAGTTCGTTTTTGTCGGCTATTTCCTTCTTTTCGACGCCAAGGACAGACGCCAACGCCTCGATTATTGGCCAATCCGGACGTCTTTTTCCCGTCTCCCAATTTGAAACAAGGTCAGAGGATACGAAAAGGAGTTCCGCCAATTCCGCCTGCGACATATTCGATTTCTTTCTCAGTTCGAGAATGTTTTTCCCTATGTCCACGAAAAATAACTCCTTCAAAATCTACTGCCTTGCCCGGGCATTATCATTATATCGTGGCATGATGTATTTTCCAACGGGCAAAACGCACCCATAGATAAAAGAACCGGTGGAGCATAGCTCTCCGCGTTTTCTACGGAAAAACCTCTCGGGTTCTCGTCGCCGCGAACGCCGACGATTCCGTCTTCCAAGATTCTTTAGCTTAATTCCTTGAAAGACTTCATTTCCGCCGCCCCGGCTCCTCTTCCCCAAAAGCGCAAGCGCTTTCGGGGGCCCCTTCTTTCTTAAAAACCACCACAAAAAAGGACCCCGCTTTGGAGTCCTTTTTTGTGGTGGAGCAT